>JAUNPU010000018.1:30348-75917 GCA_030536555.1 Eubacteriales bacterium
GGCATTTATTGTCCAAACCACCTCGGTTTGTGCTGCTAATCGGGCAAAAATCAGGTTGCCCGCCAGGATTTTGGATAATTTTCCTTAAAATCGGCATTTATTGTCCAAACCACCTCGGTTTGTGCTGCTAATCGGGCAAAAATCAGGCTGCCCGCCAGGATTTTGGACAATTCCCCCTGAAATATGGCTTTTATTGTCCAAACTGCCTCGCTTCCCACAATCATCATGGCAGAAACCATCCTATCCCGCAGAGCTTTGGACAATTTCCCCTGAAATATGGCTTTTATTGTCCAAACTGCCTCGCTTCCCGCAATCATCATGGAAGAACCATCCCATCCCGCAGAGCTTTGGATAATTTTCCCTGAAATCTGGCATTTATTGTCCATACTGCCTCGCTTCCCGCAATCATCGTAACAGAAAACAGCCGGCGCTGCCTCAAGAATCAGCTTCCTTCCCCCACACAATATTTCACGGACTCCCCCAAACAAATTGGCACCTCTCTCAAAATATAATATTCCAAAAAAGGCACCAGTCTCTTCTATTATTATTTCTTCTTCCGCCAGTTTTCTGTCATCTTCTCCGCCACCCTCGGTGCCACGACCTTGATGTAGGCGTTATTGCCAAAGTGTGCTCCGCGGATGGATGCGGTCATACCGGTGCCGTTGACTTCGTTGGAATCCGTCGTGCGCGGCACTTCCACGTAGGTGTCCGGGTTCCACTCCCGGTAATGCTCCCAGATCATCGGGCAGTCACCCACGCCGTACCAGTAGGATACGGTCTCCACATTGTACCAGAGATTCCGGTTCCAGCCGCCCCGGTAGACGCGGTTCGGATAATGCTCCTTAAAATAAGCCAGGAAATCCTCCGTCATCTTCTCGAATCCGGCAATCTGGCCTCTGCCGTCCCCGTTGTCATGCTCTCCCTGAATCCACACCACACCGAGAAAGCGATTGTCCTCATTCAAGTCCAGGGCATAGGCGATACGGTCTTTCATGGCAAGATAAAATGGAGACTGGACGCCCCACTGCAGAATCCCCGGTGACGGGCGCATCTCTTCTTTGATATAGGTGCCCTTCTCTCCCACCGTGAAGCCGCAGCCGCCATAAGCACAGGGTAGCACCAGAATCTGGTAATCCTCCGGAATTTCATCCAGAAGCCGGTCTGCCAGCGGAAGATGAATACCCTTGGTCCCCAGATTCGGCGTCTTGTTGGCTGGGTTGGAAAACGGGCGCAGGTCCTGATAGCTCTGGGCGCAGACCCCAAGCTCGATTTCCTTCATATTGTCCTCCCCGTAAAGCCCCAGCTGCCGGATCCGGTCTCTCCGAAACTGCTGCAAATAGTCCTCCGGCACGCAGGATTCATCATATCCTACAGCATTGGACTGCCCAGCAACACACAATATCATATATTTCTGTCTTTCCATAAGCTTCTCCATCTCTATTCCTTCTGTTTTGTAACCGGCTGCAGGACAAATGTGACCTGATTACCTGCCAGATCCGGTATCTCAATATACACAGACGTCTCCGGATAAGCAAATGCCACATATCCCTCGCTCTCGCTGAAGGAAGCCGGCAGAAACTCTTCCGATGTATCCGGATCATATGACCGGATGGCCGCATAGTCCACACCACTGCCTTCCCCGTCATCCAGATAGAGAATGATCGTACCGTCCTTCATCTCATGCTTCAGCACCACAGGTGCATCGCTGTCCAGACTGTCAATGATCATATCCTGTGAGGACTTCATGCCCGTAACCGTCTCCACCTCCAGAAGCAGGTAGCCATTTTCCTCCACCTTCACAGAGTAGCCCTGATAGCTCTCCTGCTTTACCGCCACCGGATTGTCATTCAACTGTGCGGACACATCCTTAAGAGGCACCAGCGAATTGATCTGGAAGTTGACCGTCAGGGAAGAGGCATCCTTCTGGGGCGCTGCGGCCACTCCGGAGATCGGCGCCGGAACCACAGTTCCAGGCAGGAGAAATATAAGCACAACCAGAATACTTGTGACCATCAGCACCGTGGGAAACAGCGCCTTCCAGCGGTTTCGGCGGCTGCCGGTGGCTGTGCTTTGCTCTGCCTTGGAGTCCGTCATGATCTGACTTAAGATCCGATCTGCCTGATGATTGGAAAATCTGTCTTTATCCGTTCCCGTACTTCTAATCATTCTCTGCCGCCTCCTTTCCGCAAGAGCATGATCTCTTTTTTTCTCTCTTCTGACAATACATCCGCTCGTCCGCAAGGGACACCAGTGCCCGGATATCCCTGCACTTATCGCTTGGTCCGCAGGCACTTCCCAGACTATAGCGAATCCCGCTGCCGTTACTCAGTCTGGCTGCCCCGATCTCCTCCTCCAGCCTGTCCCGGAACTCCCGCATCATTCGGCAGGCATCCTCGCCGTGAAAAAAGACGATGAACTCATCGCCGCCATTTCTGGCCGCAAATCCGTCCGGTCCGGCACATCGCGCCAGAATCGACGCAAATTGAATCAGAAGCTCATCTCCGGTCAAATGCCCGTATCTGTCATTGGTCTTCTTCAGATTGTCCAAATCCATGACCGCCACACTCAGCTGCTCCACCGAATGAACACGACTGCAGTAAAGATCCGTGCTCAGCCGGTTGGGAATCCTGGTAAGACTGTCAAAATAGGAAAATCGATACAGCGCCTCATAGCTTTCCGTCATCTTGTAGATCATCACACTGTTGACCAGCGCCACAACCACCGCAGCCGCCAGAAGTGACCAGTGAAAGATCGAACCCGTAACGGATGGTATGAGTACGATCAAAATCAGAAAGACCGGATTGATTAATTTTAAATATTTCATCTTGTTCATATCAATTACCGCCTTGAACTATTTGTAACATCCCGATATAATAGAAACAGACTGTCACAGTTTCCCTCTGCGAGATGATTTAAATCGCAGGGAAGAAACTGTTTCATCTGAAATCTTGTAACATTGATTATAATATGAGAAGGTCCAACTTGCAAGGTGAATCCGATATACCTTGCAGAAACTCTTTCGCAGCAGGAGGAGGCAAAGCAGTGCGAAACTTAAAAATAATACTGACAGGCATTCTGATTCTCAGCCTGAGTATATTTTCATACAGATCTACCATCGCCTCGGAGGTGAACCGGCTGTCCGACAGCGGAGCCCATTTCGACTCGGTAAGGGAAAGTGGCGGCGAAGGAGACGACTCCAAGACAGCGACGGAAAGTGGCGACGCAGGGGGCGACTCCAAGACAGCGACGGAAAGTGGCGGTTTGCGAGATACCGACGAAAGCAGCAGCACAGAATCCGATTTGACGGTTTCTGAAGAACATGATGACGTAGACTCGGATTTCGTGGATTTGGATAAAAGTAATGCCATAAATTCGGATTTCGTGGATAATGACGAAAGCAGCAGTTCGGAAAACGCTGAGCGTACCGACGAAAGCAGCAGTTCGGAAAGCTCTGAGCATACCGATGAAAGTTCCAGCGAGGATTCTTCTAATGAGAGTTCTGGAACCGACGACGAGAACATCAACACCCATCGTTTATGGCTTTATTATAATGATTGGCTTCTTGATTGGATTTCTGTTCCGGAAGGCGAATTCATTATCGATTACCTGCCAGACGAATCTGAGCTGGAACCTCCATTCTGGATGGATGACTCTGCCCAGTTTGTCGGATGGTATACCAGAAAAGGCGTCAAAATAACAAAGGACTTCAGGATGCCGGGAAATACACTGTTTCTCTTTGCAGAATGGGAGGAAACCACGCCATCCTCAGAATCATCAAGCTCCGAACCGGAAAGTCCAGAGCCATCAAGCTCTGAGCCGGAAAGTCCGGAACCATCGAGCTCTGAGCCGGAAACCTCTCCTACCGAAACATCTCCTCCTGAGACAGAACCGACTGAGACCTCTCCCATCGAAACCACACCGGAAACCTCCCCGCCGGAGACAGAACCTTCCACTTCTGTTCCGGAGAACACATCCGCTTCCAACACAGGAGGCGGCGGAAGCGGCGGAGGCGGTCACTCCGGTAACTATGATCATGATGACAGCGACGACAGCGAGCCACCCACGGAAGTTCCTGCCACAGTTGCTCCAACCACTGCTCCGACAACTGCTCCAACCACCGCACCTGCTCTCCCGGCACCTTCTGAGCCTGAAGCCCCGGCAGAGGCGGAGGCAGACTATGATGCGCCGGAGCAGGAAGCTCCCGTGATCGAATCGGAACCCGAGACGCTTCCTCCGGTGCCGGAGACACTTCCTCAGCAGGAATCATCGGCTTCCTTCATCGAAACCTATCTTCTGACCTTTCTGGATCAAACCGTCAATGGGAAGGCTGCCGGGGATGAAGAGGAAACTGACGATTATCTCCTTGCCACTGCTCCGCCGGAGGCAGTCCGGGAAGCCCATCCGGATACCGCTGTGCTGGAGACAGACTCCGAAGGAAGCAGTTCATCCGGCTGTAAGCGGCACGTTTTCCTGCTGGTTCTGGCACTGATTCTGGAACTGTGCTATATCTTTGATATCCGAGAGCGGCAGAAGCATATCGCGGAACTGAAAAAGGAAATTGCACGTCTAAACGGCATCAAACACAGGAGGTAGTTATGAATCTTGGCATATGCAATCTGGACATTCCGACACTTCTTCTGCTGGTGATCATGGCAGCCTGCATGCTGGTACATATTCATCAACAGAAAAAGCAGGAAAAAGAACTGGAAGAAGAACTGAGGGAACTGCAAAGCTCCTTCACGAAAGCAGGGAGAGATGCAGACTGATCTGCAATCTCTCCCTGTTTTATCTTAATTCATAATAAAGCACTCATGAAACCGGTGCCCGCTTCTCCATGCAAAATGCATATTGCAGCCCGCTTCCTTCATATTCATCTGCCGCTTCAATATAGTCCCCCTGTCGCTTCACCTCAATCCCTATGTAATACGTCCCTGACGGCAGCTGCTGCAGATCATCCACCTGGTCCAGACTGTCAATCTTCTGATAATCGCCCCCGAAAACATCAACAGAAACCAGTTCCATATCTTCCGGTATCCCGACCGAACAGGTGTCATCCCACACAACCACCGGCAGTTCCCCTGCTATTTCGGAAAGCACATTGTGCAGTCTCGGTCCGTCCCCGCTTATAAAGCGTTTCACTCCCTCATCGTAGCTGTAATTCCATACCTCTAACCGATATAATGAAATTTTGTCATCTCCGTGGTTCACACAGACTTCACGCTGAATCTCCTGCGCCTGGATGGTATCCATTTTCCTGGTCTTGCTCGATTCGCCGGTATCACGTGTACCCAAGCAGGAAGACATCAAAAGCGAAAGCCCCAATGCCAGCAGGATTATGCCGGTTTCATATGGTTTTCTGTGCTTTTTCATACTCTACCTCCGATTATTTCCTGCTTTGTAAGCAGCCGGTTATTTCTTGCTGAACTGCGGCGCACAACGGGCTGACTTTAAGTCGTACTGCGCCCGTTTTGATCCGTTATCCCTTGGTATTCCGGGCTTTTCCGGACTTTTCGCTATTCAGTTATCCTATGTGGTAACCACGAAAAATGGCGTTTTTTCAATCAGCAGCGGTCTGATGAAAAGCACCGTTTACTACACTGAACAGCTCCTCTGGTTTATTATCCTTTACCTTCGCATAGATATCCATAGTTGTTTTACTGTGCAGCCTCTTATAACAACTGACCCAACTCTTCCATTGTTTTTTCCGGCAAGCCAATTGCATCTTCAAGCACCAGCTGCCGCAGCTCCCCATCGCAGAGGTGGTAGAACCTTTCCCCGGCATAATTATAATTATACATACGTGGATCAGACGTAAACCACATCTCCTGCTGTGGATACTTACCGGTCATTTCTGCCATATATGCTGCAATTTCCTTCATGTGTTCGTCATCCTCACAAACAAATGATACGATTGGTCTTGTTGAAAATACAACCTGATCCCGCGTTTCGTTATACAGCTGATCCTCATGATCGAACATTTCAATGAATCTCAGCAACTTTTCCTTCAGTTCAATTCTGTTGATTTCGATTTCAAAATCCTCGCATCGGCGTACCGGTTCCGCAACGATAACAGCCGCATCAAACGTTATGATTGCATACACCTTGGCACCATTCCATTTTTGCCCCATCTGGTTGAGTATTGTGTTGATCGAATAGTCAAGGATTTCATCTTTCGAGTAATGTGTCAGCCAATACACCAGCCACTGTGTTGCCGAAAGGTGTTTTTTTACCGTATTGCCGTCTGCAAGCACACCGAATGAGTTGCGTCTTTCCGGATGTCTTCCCATTTCCCTGAGCAGGTTATAACCGGTAGCCCCCAACGTATGAATTCGATAAATTGCCTTTTTCCTTTCTTCGAGAGGCTCGCCGTTATCATCAACAGCTACAAATCTGCTCATCTCAATCAGATCAAATTTGTAAAGACGATTCATTACATCTGTCACCTTAGTTGCTGTAATTTTCTCTCTGTTTCCCAGCGATATGTATCCGGAAAGAACCAGATCCAGCAGCATTGTCTTTGAAACATATTTTAATCTGCTTATCCAGTCTAATATCTCAATTTCAAAAGCACCGATTCCTCCCTGAGGGCTGTTCAGGGCAGCAATCAGCTTCTGCACCAGATACTTCCTGTCAAATTCAGCCGGAACCAGTTTTAAGATGGAATGGGGTACAAATGAAAAAGCGCTGTGTTCTGCGTTTCGTACTCTTCCCAGCTGGTTGCATGTATCAAGCAGCTGCTTCTTTTTTTTCGACATAACAGGCTCTTCTGACTTTCTTTCCGCCTCATTGTTGAACTCCGCTTCCGTTTTCTCGTGCTTTTCGCTTTCCACCTCATGTGATTGTTCCAGGTCTTCCTCTGTCTTGTCAGAGAAGCCGGATGTTTCCTTAAATCTCCGGTACTCTTTCTCTATCATCTCACAGAGCACCTTCCAGGGATAATGTGGATTTGACCATTTGCCATGCAGGGTATTCGGAGTTTTGACAACCACCTCTCCACTTTCTAATTCCCTGATATAGAAATTTTTCCATTCGTGAGTACTACCCGGAAGAATAAAATCAACGAAAGCACATAAGGAATAGCCCGTGCAGTATTCCACCTCTATATGAAGAAAATTCTTTTGCTCAGATATAAACTGTTCACTGCTGAATGCTGTTTTGCTCAGCTCTTCCAATTCCGCTTTATCCAGGTCATACTTTGCCACAGTCTCAAGTGTTTCTTCGTCTATCTTTATGCTATAGCTTTCATTTCTGATTTCAAGAGTCGCTGTGCCAATTGTCTGGATATCGTCCTGAATGAGAAGATTGTACCGGTATATTTCACTGACATGATGAAATTCAGCAGCAAAGCCGCTCTGACACACAGGAATGGAACTACCGGATTGTATGAATTTATTTTCCTTTCGGTATTGTTCAGCAATCGCTTTCTGAACCTCCTTCCACGTTATCTCCCGGAATCTCCATTTCATTCCATATTGCTTTGGCATATAAACATGAACAGCATTGCCTGCCTGTTTTACCGAGAATCCTTCCTCTCGTCTTCTGCTTCCCGGCAGAATAATGCTTGCCTGGCATGTATCTTTTTTGTAATCAAAATTATATAAATCAACAATAAGCTCGGCACTTGAATACGGCTGATGTTCTGATGGCTTAACCACCTGCAATGAAGTTGCTGCATCTGCTGTCTCAAATAATTTAACATAAATCTCCTTAATCTGCGAATTTTCAAGATAAACTGCAGATATCATCTCTCTGACCTTTGGCCATGCAATCTCGCTATACTTCCAATCCGTTCCCATCCCCTTCGGCATATGTACAATAGCGCCTTTTCCCATTGTTCCGGGGACAACACGGAAACCGCTGATAAACAAATTCAAATCAGGAATCTTAAGATCTGCCTTGCTTCTTCCATTTTCCTGAATATCATATATCTCAACATGATGCTCCATTTATAACACCTCCGTTTTTCTTCAAAAGTAACTGTTCATCCTGACCTGACATTTCTCCCCTGACATCCTGGAAGGAACAGCCAAATATCCATATTCCTGAATAATTAACATATTCACAGACAAGTGTATCTTCATTTTCCCCATATACAACAGCCATTTGTCCTATCGCGTATATCTGCCGATGATTCGGAGTCACCATCATTTCAAAACACCATCCACTGGGTACAATCTTTCCGGACTCAAAGGACATTCTATACCCGTCGGGAAACTGCTTTGTCGGACCGAACATCATCTGTATTTCTCTTGTTTTTCTGTCCCTTACCCATTCAAATCTGGCTGACTTATCAATTTTGCGAATTCCTGTAACATTCAGCTGGTCATCCAGTTTCTTTATTACACATTCGCTTGAAACCAGGTAAAAAACATCTGCCGCCTGCCCGGATTCTGAAATAACATCACTGTTTTCATCTGAGCACCCCTGAACAAACAAAACCACATCTGCTGCTGATTTTTTCCAAAGCGTATTGATGAAATTGCCTTTTTGATCAATCACCCTCACCGACTTGCCTGCCGCAAGAACAACACCGCCGTTTCTCAGATATTTAACATCCTGAATATTCGCTTCAAATTTGAAAGACCGCAGCAAAGGAAAATCTTTCGCATTGCAGTGCGCACATATTCTATATTCAAGGAGCTGGTTTCCAATTGCAACAGTAAAGCATTCCTGCCCCATATCGGCCGTAATCGCATTCAGCCGCGGCTTTCTTTCTCTGTTCCTGTCATCAAGATCTCCAGCCAGTCTCTTCATGTTTTCAGAGATGTAATCCACTAATCTGGGGTTATTTTCCAATTGTTCTACATTCAGGACACATACATTTCTTCCAAATAGCGAGTAGATGATCTTACCTGCATCAGAATACTCATGCGCGCACCCGGAAACAACTGAAAACGGAAGATTATCAGGTACTTCATCACCGGAAAACAGGTCATACCAGATAAAGGGTTCCAAATCATATGCATATCTGACCTGACCATCCGCTTCAAATTTAACATAGCGATAATATTTCGTACCTGCTTCATTAAATCTGCTGTATAGTTCCTTGTGATTCCTGCAATCCATCAGCACGATCTGAGTTTCAAATGCAATACACAGGCGGTTCTGCTGTTCGTCATATACAATATCCCTGGGAATATCATGATAATTTTTAATGAAAAACATCTCGCTGGTCTGATAGTTCCATCGAATCAGCACGCCGCTTTCGTCAGCACTGTAGATCCAGCCGTCTGTTCCTTCTGCAACAACACACACATTCTCCGCATGTCCTTCATTCAGGAAAAAGGATTTATTCATAATTGCATGATCAAACAGCGAAAAGTAGACCTTTCCCATATGATATTCCGAGAAGTGGCATCCGTTCATTTTGCAGCAGCGCAGATCCAGATCTGAAAAATCACATTGTGCAAGGATATTATTTCTCCCGCATCTCATAATCTGCATAAGATTCGCAATCAGATTTCCAACCCCTGCATCACTTTCATCGGTTTTTCTCTTTAACGAATACAGCACTTTTTCTGACACGCTGTATAAAGATGGCTCATGCTCTCGTTTTCCCGGAAATACATATTCTTGTCCGGTTATATATGGGCAGGCGGCCTCTTCCTTTAAGTACCCGCAGCAATACTCAAGAGCATCCTTGCTTATCGCCGGCTTGCAGATATCCAATCCGGAATAACCATGTGCCGCATATTTTCGTGCTTTATCCAGCATTCGGATCTCATTCGCCAAAAACACACCGGCAAAGTAATCTCTAAACTCCTGGTGCAGGAACTCGACGGTAGCCTCTTCATCTTCTCCTGCATTGTTAATATACAAAAATCTATAATTTTTAATTGCGAAGTCACAGATTCTTCTTATATCGTTTTTACTGATATAACTGTTGTCCACACCATACTGCCACCAAAGGTCTTCCAGAATTTCATTTGAATACCATTTAAAATGCAGTTCATCCTCTTCCAGATAATCAATGAGAATCCTCCGGACCATCCTCTCAGTCAGAAGGCCGTCTGCTGAAAGCATTCTGTAAGCCACCGCAGGAAGTGCATAGTCAATCAACGTGTGATACAAAATAAAGTTGCTGTCTTCATTCGATATGGATGCCATCTGGAACAGCTGGGTCTGCATAAAATTTCTGATAATTTTCGCCGCTGTATCCGGCTGGGAATCAAGCTGAATTTTAAATTCTTTTCCTTGTTTCTTGTATGTTTCTGCATATTTTTCAGCGTCCGCATACAAGCCAAGCATAAGAGGATTCTGAATCAGCTCAAGAACCTTTTTGCTGTCCGGAATCGCAACCCGCAGCTTACAGAGATACTTTTCTATATTTTCCTCTCTCAGAGGCAGCACTTTAAGTTCTCTGATAGCAATATTGGTATCGATATCCGTCCTTGAAGAAATAATAATTCTTGTACCGGTCCACTCCTTCGATATACTGGCATCTGAAAGGAATTCCTTCAGACGATCCAATGCCTGTTTCTTTAATTCGTTGGCTCCATCCAGGAACAGAAACACATTATTCGGAATCTCTGCATTGAGCATATTCTTCAGACTGCCAAAAAGAGTTTCATCTTCTCCAAGTATTCTTTTCCGTATATATTCTTTTACAGGATCCTCCGTTCCATCAAACCAGACTTTATTCAAAGGTACATAAACCGCACAAATTCCCTCACTCAACAGCTGATTGCAGGTATGGATCATGGAAACCGTTTTCCCGGTTCCGCCTTCTCCAAGAAGAAGGACCGGATTTCGTTCCTTGTTTCTGCTTAAATAGTTGTACAGAGAAGCTTCCGTGCTCTCTGTGCCGCCATAGATTTCGTCACTGTCCTCATCCCAGATATCCGTAAACAGTTCCTTATGGATTTCGTGAAGAATATAGTTTCCGCTATGCTCATAAATCCTGCGGCAATGCTCCTTCAATACCGTCAGAATCTGCTCCCCGGCAAACATGTATCCGGGGTTTTCGCCTTGCTTCAGCTTAAGAAGAAGCGCAGACTTCATCAAATGAGAATAATATTCATCAAAGCTTTCCCGCATGCCGGTTCCATATCCGTGGATATTTCCGCCATACGGAAACAGATTGGGATTATCGATCTTTCTGACATCATCTATGGCAACCGATACGATTCCCTTATTCTCATCATCTGCTAATTTATATTCCTTTTCACAATATGGCTTTGTAATATACGACCTGGAAAGACACTGGAGAAAAACTGCACATTCCCTGATTCCGTTTTTTATATCATCGGAAAAATACTGTCCACGGATATTCTCATAGTCAACCCATACACAAAAACCATCTTCCAGCAGCCGGTTTACCAGCTTTTCGACAGTATCCCTGTCATCGTGGGAATAAGAAATAAATATATAAGGCTCATATATTCCTGAACTAAAATGCCGCAAATCCTGTATGGTCTTCATTACGTTCCCCCCCTCTTCTGTACTAGTTGCTCCAGTAATAGATATCATAAGTACCGTCCTCTTTTCTGCATTGAAACCATACCTGCTGTTCCATGTCGTCTAAATTCTCGTCATAATATCCCCATTGCATATCCTCATACACCACGGGCACCACCATTTCTCCGTTCCATACGCAGGCAGCGCCCTGTTTTCCTTCCTTCGATTTCAGGATCACATAATCTGCATCGGAATATGGCCGGCTGATTTCGGTGCATCCGTCAAATTCACAGATAATACCCGGCTGTATATCCTCATCGTTCTCCAAAGTGAAAATAACCGCCTTTCCGCCTTTTACCCCAACCCCCATGGGGGTCAGATATGAAAGCTCGTGAATCTCGTCAAAGCCTGTCAGTATTTCTTCTCCTTTCCGGTTGATCACAGCCCAGCTTCCATCCTGCTTTCTGATTCGCGCATACCGTCCCTGCCCCTCCGCGAACGGGCAGGCCTGCGAATAGATTCCTGCAAAGCGTTTTCCTTCATCATCGATGTAATAATATTCATCCTTTTCTTTCACACAGGAGCCGCCTTCCGCCATCCTGCTTGCCTCCGTAAAAGTACCTTCGTACAGCACGGTGACAGTCCCCGTCTCTTCGACCTTTCCAAATCCGATCAGTCCATTTTGATCTACATACCGGAAAACATGGCTGCTGCTAAAATACTCAAGATCATCATAAATAAATTTGCACGGTCCGAATACCGCTTCGCCTGACTGATTGCAGAGATAAGCCTGATTGCTGCAAATCTTCACGGTCATATCGCTGTATGTATTGTTCCTACTGGTAGTTCCGGCCTGATCAGACGCCTCCGTATTCTGATTCCCTGCCTGATACAGAGCCTTTATAGAATCTTCTGCCAGACTTTTCTGTGCTGCAATCAGGCTCCACCTCCACCCTGTTGCTGCAGCTGCAATTAAAACAATCGCCAGTCCTGCGCAAAGCCATACATGATTAGTCAAAATCTTCAAAATCTTCGTCATCATCAGAATATGTCACCTCTTCTTCCATACAATACGGACTGTAGCAGCTCTTATGTTCCTCCATGATCTCCTCCTGAATATTCCCCTTCGGATCATCCGGCAGAATCCATTTCTGTTCCGCATATTCCAGAATAAACCGTTTCCTGTCTGACAGAAAATTCTTTATTGTAAACACGCAGAATTCCCTGTCATCAATTTCATACCACTCTGTTCGGCAGTGGACAGAATGACCATCCTCTGCGGATATGTCTGCTAAATCCCACAGGTCACATTCATATGATTCCCCGTCTTCGTCGAGGACCCTGTAAGAATCCTGCTTTCCCAGGATTTCCTCTGCTCGAACGAACGTCTCTTTCATATGCTCTGCCTGCTGGATTCTGTAGTTTTCCAGGGCACATATGATAAGAAGCGTGAATACCATGCCGTCCATCAGACTCCCGTTATTGGACATAAACGGAAGGTTCACCGGATATGGGAAGCCAAAGCCATACGCCAATCCAAAGAACACCCGGATACAAAGCATTGCTGCCGCACTTGCAAAAATCAGCCAGCCTTTATGCTTTCTTCCGTTTTTTCCGCCCAGCAGCTTCATAACCATCCAGACAAAGGCCGCCATCAGCAGGATAAGAAAAATTGCAGATGACCAACCACCATAATAGAGCATCTGCAGCACCGGCTTATTCAAGTCAACTAAGTACTCATGAGCGAATGCCGAATTTCTAAGATATCCTGATGTTCCAAGGAAGGATGCATTCGATGTAATCACTCTGATTCCTTCCACATAATCCGCATACCTGTCTCCCAGCATAAACGCAGCAGGATTTACTCCCCAGTCACTGCATTGAAGAGGAAGGAGCAGAATTCTCATGATCCCGTATAGCAGAACGGCGGCGGCAGCCTTCCCTTTATGAACGATCTTTTCTGAAAGGCCATACTTCCACACCGCAGCACCGAGCGTGATACAATTCATAAGGACAGCATCGATCTGATAGATATTAGACAGCGGCCGAAAAAGCAGAATCCCCCCCAGTGTCATGCCCATCACTGCAATGCCGCTGTAAAGCACAGACATTGGCTTAAACCATTCCCTGCGCAAAGCCATGAAAATAACACTGATGTTGTAAGGAAACCAGACAATCGTCCAAAAATCGTAGAAATATTTCTTCGGAATATCAAAAAACATCAGCTCAAGTTCTTTTTCTCCGTAGATTGAAAAATTGTCCATCCCAAGCTCCAGCAGAAGCGCCAAAAGCATCAGCACTGCAGAAACAGCGGTTCCTGCCGCGCAGAGCTTTGCAGTATCCCGAATCGGCTCCATAAAGACCGCAGAAGACAGCCCGTAAAACAGACCCGTACAAAATACTGCGGTAAGAGTTGTTTTTATAAAAGAAAAAAACCCATAGTTCTCATGAAAGCTGATCAAATGCAGCAGGGTGTTGACCCAAATCATGCACAGCACCAGCAGCACAGCGCAGATCACATTACGTACTGTCGTGTCTATTTTTATTGCAGCTGCTTTCTCATTCATATTCCTTTCCTTCCTGGCCCCGTAAAAAGCCGGGCACTGTATTCATCCTTCAACAGGAACACGCTTTAAGAAGCGATTCGGTAAGTATCCTTAAAATCCCTGCCGGAAATGCAATAATAATCCTCTTCATTCGTGATATTAATATATCCGCCGGCATCCACCTTCCCTGCTTCTCCCCATTGCAGAATATGAACCGCTTCATTCAGGCGGACAAACTGCTGCAGGCGCCCCGCAGGCCTGTAAATCCCCGGATCGTCCGGATCTGCCTCATATTTTTTTCTAAAGACAGAATCCTCAACAATCCACTGATTAATATGTCCATTCTGATCAATCAGTTCACAGCCGGATGCGTCAACCTTGGTCACGACCCAATCCGAAACTCCTGACACAGGATCTGCGGATACCACTGCATCCCGTTCAACAATCGGATACCCGTCTGCATCTTCAGACCATGAGATGACCGGTTCCCCTTCTATTCCCGGGCGGGCAGCAATCCTTGCTGTCTTCTCGGCATCAATAATCCCTGCTCCATGATCCATGAGCTCCTGCACATAAGCATGCAAATCCTTAATCTTTCTATAAAACTTCGAGTTCGTTGTGTTCTCTGCCATATTATTTCTCTCCTCTACCTTTACGCTTTCATATTTTCTGTTATTATACTACAGTTATATTATTCTGTGAACATTCCTCTCAGGAATCGTTTCACCACAGTCCCTGCGGTGTTCGTTGACGACGTCTCCTCCCTGCCATCTCGAAGTCCGGAGGCGGAAGGTGTGTTGAAGCCGCCTGCATGAAATTACGCCGCAGTCGGTTCAGATCTATCAAATCTGGAAGGCAGACTGTACCATACCGGTGTTCCATCCTCCTTCAGCTCATAGAAGAGACGAAGCGTATCTTTCATATAAAGCAAATCGTGTGTATACAGCAGAGTATCCTTTTCACTCCAGATACCTCTACTGCGAAGATATGCGTCCAGCTTAAGCGACTGCTCAAAGGTCTCCGCACAGATTACCATCTGCGGCATTGCCTTATGTCCATGTGCATTCGCTTCCAGATAGGCCGGGTTGTTGACCAGAGTATAATATCTCTGGATCTTATCTGCAAGTTTTCTGAATGCGTGAGGTGCAGATCTCACAACCTCAAGCAGGAAAACCGATTCATCATCCAGCCAGAACATTCCCGGCGTTCTGAGAATACAGCCGTCTGTGATAGAGCCCTCCCGAAGCGGGCGAATGGTTTCATTGAAAGCAAAGCCCTTTATGTCCGCGCCGTTTCGGAGCATTCCAAGAAGACTCATATTTGCAGAGAAAATACGCTTGGATGTTTCTGCATCATCATGCTCATCACGGGGCATCTGGTTTCCCTTATGGAAAATCACTCCCTGCTCCTGTGCAAGTTTAATCCCAAGGCTTCCGATCGAATAAAATCGAATTCCGTTTTCTGCCCCGCTTCTTCTGACTTCAAACGCTCTGAGGAGATGATAATTCTTTAGCTTTTCCAGCCTTTTGGTGATATTCTGACGCTTTATATCGATTCCACGCAGCCCCAGATACTGATACTGCTGAAGGCTCGTCAGATATTTGGATCTGGCTGTTTCAGCAATAATCACCAGATCCTTTTCATCCAGCATAGCGCATATCTTTTCGTAAGGTGTGTATCCGCAGGCTTTGAGTTCTACAACAGCCTCATTATCCTGAACTGCAAATGCCGGTTCTTCCGGTAATCTGTCCCTGTTATATCCGCAGTCCGCGTTCATGTTGCTGTAGTTTTCTGCATTGTTAAAAAAAGAAATCTGTTTCATGATCATTTCCTCCTGTTCTGAAATAATAAAGCCACACCGGCCTATACCCTGGCATTGATATTCTTAATCTCCTGTCCCTTTTCCAGAAAACCATTCCGAACCTTGTTTTTGTTTCTGTTCCAGGATATCCCGGCTCCCGGATAGATATAGCCGATTGTAAGTGAGAACAGCATCCATAAAATCAGCCACAGGAAGCTCTGGTACACGCCATGCTGAACCCCCGTTTCAAGAAGAATACTTCCGATAACGGAGCCTGCAATGCTGGTGCTGATAATGGCAGGAGCACTTGAATCCTCCATATAGGCAAACATCATCATTCCGCCGATCAGTGCTCCGATAATACTCAGGAACAGTACTCTCAGAAAGCCAAACAGCCTGTCCATATGCTTCATGTATCGGGCGGACAGCAGATTTCGCTCTGAATAGGAGGCTGCTGCTACTTTCATGGCAGATGCAAGATCCGAGGCCTGGTCGACACGGATGAACACACCGCCGGTAGTCTCTGCCATTTTTCTCATAAGATTTTTATCTACGGATCCCAGACCTACCGTACTGATATTGATTCCCAGATCACTGTATTCTTCCAGAGCAGCATTGAACTCGGGAATATTTCCCTTAAACCACAGAAAACCATTGTCCAGGTCTGTAGCCACACCATCCGTCAGAAATATAATCTTGGGATTATCTCCTCCGCTCCATTTGCCATCTTTATAATCCTGCAAAATGCGAAGCGTTGTTCCAAAGATAGCTGTTTCTCCGTCACTGACAGCAGGCAGAGCTTCCTCATCCGCTCCCATTGTTCGCATATCTCTTAATACCCGCGGTTCTGAAGCAAAGGAATATACCATATAGGGAAGCGCTTTGTCCTGCGAACTCATAATTTCTGTTACTGCAGCATAGCGGAGTCCGTTCGGATCATTTCTGCTCATGGATCCTGACTCGTCAATGACAAAGATATAACTGGTGGGTTCTATCGTTTTCTTATCGGGATTCCGTTCATACAGATACTCCAACAGCATGCTTGTAACAAAAATACAGATCATACACAGGATCAGATATCGAAACATCCCCCCCATTCCGGAATATAATGTACTTTCTCTGTCAAAGGAACCCGTAAGAATGGAGCCAATCCACACAGCTGCGAAAAGTGCGGTAAATAAGCCTGTACACAATACCGGAATCATCAGAAATCCGGGAAGCTTCAGGTTCCAGGCAGAGTAAAAGCCTCTGCTCAGGAACCAGATAACAGCACCAACGATAAGCGACAAAACGGCAACCTTTCTGTTGATTCGTAATTTACGAACTCTGTCCATCATGTTCCTCCTGCAAATCATTTGTAATCATGGTGAGAATTTTCTTTCTCAGACTGTCATGCTCCAGATTTGATACGTAGTACTGGCAGTGATCCTCGATTCGACCTGCTTTTTCATCAGAAAGCCAGGAATCAACCAGAAGAAGACGTCCCGGAACAATATTGTATTCCCGTCCAGAATCCACAAGGCTTCCCCATGCATTGAATTTTTCTCCGGATTTTACTTCAATCACATAGAATATACCTTCACATTCAATCACGACATCGAATTCATTTTTGGGAATTCCTTTTTTTGTGGTAACCTTTACATTTCGGTAAATATTCCAGCTGATCTTGCATCGTGCAGCAATTTCCTTCATAACCGATTTGGCAATCTCATAAACTCCTATCTCCATATAGCGTCCTGTAAGGAACGCCATGGCTGCCGGTGAAAATACAAGGTTTCCGGTGATAATATCCGGATTACTGTCAACATCTACGGAATCAACAATGCCGCAAAGCTCTTCTTCAAAGATTTCACGGAGTTTTTTCTTATCGTTCTCATCCCATGCAGAAACAGAAAAACTGAATGGTTTCTGTTGATCACAATAATGCTGACGAAGTTTACGGATAAATCCTTTCATCAGAGGATCTTCTTTTACAAGAAGTTCTGCCAGACTCGTGATACAATCCCTTACATCCTCATCACCTCCGTAGGACTCAATAACAATATTCTGTTTTTTACCAATCAGCTTCTCAATCCCTGTCACATTCTCGCCGGCAGTATTGTTCCTGATTTCCTGAATGTCTCCTCGAAGAATAATCTCCGGAGCGCCCATGTCTTCAACAGGCTTTAATGTTTTTACTTTTAACATATGCCATTCCTCCTTCTCTGGTTGGAATCATTTATCTGTTATACTTATTTAATCACTCACTGCCGCTTTCAGCCACAGGCGAACTTCCTGTAAACAGAAAGCGGCAATGAAAGTACTAATCCAATTCAACCACTCTTCCCCACGGAACGTTAGTATTTCCGCCTTTACGGATCAGCCACAGTACGGGGACCTCCATGGCAGCCTCCTCCTTCGGCCAACTGCACACATAGCCATCTGTAAAGATCAGGACGGCCTTCGGAAGCTCTGGATACAGCTGTTCCCTCAGGAGTCTGAAAATTGGATGATAGCTGGTTCCGCCTCCTCCTTTTGGTGTGATCGTGCGAAACTCTTCTTCCGTCGTAAACGGAATGGGGTCGGTTATATCACCATCAAAAAAGGAAACCGCTCCCTTAAGCCCGGCCTGCCGCATAGCATCCTGTACTTCAAGCATGGCTTCTTTCAGCTCTTGTTCCGATATCGAAGCGGATGTATCCATACAGACCCAGATATCTTGTGCAGAACCATGCTCCTCATCCAGATTGTATGCAGGCAGGTAATACTCACCATCAGAGAACCGTCTGTCTGGCGGCAAAAAGCTATAGTCATACTCATCCGGCTGCAGAAAATCATGGAGCAGCTGCTTCCAGTACACGTTAGAACGTCGGCTCAGATCCTTAACAATCTTCCGAATCTGCGGAGGCAGCTTTTCCGCCCCCTTGCATGCAGCGGCCGCATTCCGTATCCGGCCATTCCATATATCGCGGATTACCGATGAATCGGAAATGGCTTTCCACACATCATGACGGTCGAGGGATTTATCCGTATCGGTATGTTTGTCCTGATCCGGGTCATCCTTCCTGCTCGCTAACAGCATCTGATAGATCTCTTCTGCATGATATTCACATCCCTCGTTTCCATCAGGTGCAAGATGCATGACTTGAAAGTCTGCCACCTGAAAAGAGTCCATCCCCCACATGCCCAAAATGGTAGAGTTCACAACGATATCACAGGCGATATTATACTGTTCTGAATCACGCGTTCCGACTCTTGTACAGTGTTCCAGCACACAGTGGAGTACTTCGTGAAGAATTACAAACTGCATTTCCTGTTCTGTCTTCAATCGCTCCGCAAATTCCGGATCAAAAATGAGTCGTTCCCCGTCTGTACAGGCCGTTCCGCAGGAGGCGCAGGCAAGCTGCAGCCCAAGTGCCAGACGTCCAAAGAAAGGATTGTCTCTTACCAGGACTGCACGTGCATCCATCATTCTTTTCGTTGTTATCGCTACTTTTTTCTGATCCATTGCAGTCACTCCTTATAAAAAATGTCTGTTCTTCTTCATCCATTCGGCGAAGGAAGGGGCTTTTACCAGTTTCAGATTCATGCCTTCCATTTTCAGAAGGCCGCGGAAAAACAGAGCAGAATAGTCCGCCGGAAAATGTGATGCATATCTGCACACATTCTCAAGTTCTCTGTCTGTCACTTCCTCTCCACGCTGAGCGATGCAGCTGAGCAGCGAAGACATAACTGCATAGGTTGCATCTGCGCCTTTTACCTGAGCAGTGTATTTTCCGGATAAAATGTCAGAAACAGCTGGCAGGTGCTGATACACACGACACCAGGCTTCAAACTCGCCGGCGTTGGATACCCCTATACAGCCGCAAAGAAGCTCGTGGATCTCCTCCGGTTCCTTACCGGTAGTGGTTAACAGCCTGCTTACAAACTCCCAGGAACGCGGAGTCGGAAATGCCAATTCCTCGAGCTCTGCCTCCGGATTCAGCTTGCTGTTATCAAATGCAAGATATCCAATCACACGTTTGTCGATATTATTCTCCAGCGCCCATTCATACCAGCTTCTGAAATCCGCATTTATCTCAAAATGCATGAGACGGTTGGCGAGAGCCTTCGGCATTCGGAAAGCAACTGACCGGTCCGTGGTACGGTTTCCCGCACATATTACAATGCAGTTATCAGGAAGCCTGTGTTCACCAATCTGCTTGTCGAGTGCAATCTGATAGGCCGCTGCCTGAAGAGACTGTGGTGCTGCTGAAATCTCATCAAGGAACAGAATGTTGATACATTCTTCTCCTGCAGAAAGATCGAAAATCTTCGGTTTCAGCCAGACTGTAAACTCCTTATTGATATCCGCAGCAGGAACACCCCGGAGGTCAACCGGAGAAAAATTCAAAAGACGAATATCTGTCACTTTAACCTCCTTACCGGTTCTCTTTGAGAGTTCTTTTGCCACCTGCTTCACAAGTGTAGATTTTCCAACACCCATAGAGCCCCAGAGGGCTGCAGATGGAATGAGCGAAAGCATATTGCTGCTGCAGGCAGCCGTATAGAGCTCTGTCAGATAAGCTGCAGCCTTGCCTGCGGTTACAGATGGAATGTTATATGCATCAGACATCATGTTGTCTCCTTTCCTGTTACGCCGTTTTTTCTTCTGCACGGCGGTTCAGCTCCTGATCGATATCAAGCAGCTTCTGATTTAATCTGTCAGCTTCTGCTGCATAGGTGTTGCCTTTTGCCAGTTCTTCTTTCGCCTGTGATGCTTCGGTCTTCAGGCGGGCAATCTCTTCCTCTGCCGCACGGATACGATCATCCAGATGCAGCAGAAGATGCTCCACTCTCTGAATGCAGCCTGCTTCCTTTGCTTCTCTCATATCTGCCTCGTACCTGTTTCCGCTGTTACCGGAAATCAGTACATACGGCTTCTCTGCATTCATATCAGCCGGGAGAAGAATTCGGAAGCCATGCAGCGTATCAAAGAAGCGTTCTTCTGTTCTTCCGATGTTATGCTTCAGTGCATAAAGAAGTTCTTCGCCAAACTCAAGGCGTGTCTGTCTTGTCAGGCTCTCACGTTTCTTTTCAAAATGCTTTCGATCCTGTGCAAGGCGTCTCTTTCGTTCTCCTGCTCTGTCCATGCGAAGCGGACCTTCTTCGAGAAAATTTTTCATCCGGCGAAGTTCCATATCTCTTCTGCAGCTGTGGATCTTAACCCTTTCGAGTTCATTACTGGTTTCAATGCGGGTCCGGAGCAGCGGGTCACCTACACTCAGCGCCTTGATCTCCGCATATGTCAGCACTGCGTCATCGATATCTCTGGTTTCACGGTCTGCAAGAGAGCCACTCATAAACCTGCCGATAAATCTCTGTTTGTTCTCGACAATCTGCCAGGAGTACGCATCAAACGTGCCGGCAGTAATGTATCTGTAGCGGTATACCTTTGCATTCCCGTTTCCCTGTCGGATCAGCCGGCCATCTCTCTGTGAGAGATCAGCGGGCTTCCATGGAACATCGAGATGATGCACCGCCACAAGACGCTCCTGAACATTCACCCCGGTACCAAGCTTGGATGTGGAGCCGATCAGCACCCTTATTTCTGCCTTATTTACCGCTTCAAAGAGTCTTCTGCGCTGTACATCTGTTTTGGCATCATGCACAAAGGCGACCTGCGTTTCCGGGATTCCCATCTGAATGAGATGGTCTTTCAGTTCATCGTAGATATTGAAGCCCTTTTTCGGTGTTCCCTGGTCGCAGAATACCAGCTGCGCTGTTCCAGGATGAGATTGATAACAATCATATACGTTTTTCGCGCACGCAAAGGTTTTGGTAGTCGTGGAATCCGGCTGTCTTCCGGTCTCAGCCAGGCGTATATCGAGTGCCGCAGCCCTGCCGTCATGCGTGACCTTCAGCAGGTTATCCTCATCTCCTCTGACAAGCTTTGCGCGAATCATTTCTGTACGCAGCACAAGCTCCTCAATATACTCTGCCTGTTCCGGTGACTTCGGCACCACAGTATCTATATACCCGTCACACTCAGGAAGCCCCACGCCACTATCCCTGCCATCATAATAGTCACTCACAGACGCAAACAGGCTCGTGAGCTCCGGAAGGTTATGAAAACTGGAAAAGCGGGTCATGATTCTGAAATTCTGAGAATCGACATCCACCTCGAAACCGGCACGGCGGCTTGCAAATGTACCTACCCACTCGTCAAAATGTCCGAGATTCAGAAGGCTCATCTGCTCAGGCTGAAGAAACATCTGTAACACGAACAGATCGGAAATGGAATTGGTAAGTGGTGTACCGGTAGAAAAGATGATGCTTCCGTCATGGCTTCGCACATACTGTGCCTTGTCCATCATCTCGTCACTTTTCCTGGATCCCGCTTTATGCATGCCCACGACACCATCCGCAGATGTTTTTAAGGAAACATTCTTGTAATTGTGCACTTCATCCACCGCAAGAGTTGTGATTCCCAGCTGATCAAACGGCAGGAATTTGTCCTCCGGAAGTTCTTCCTGCATCTTTGACAGTTCTCCGTTCAGTTTTTTAATGATTGTCTCGCAGATCCTCTTTTCCCATTTATCCTGTGCGGCAGCTTCTTTGGCTCTCATGTCCCGGATCTCTTCTGCCTTGCGGTCAAGACGATACTGGCGGCTCATTTTAACCATGTCAAAGGAAGAGAAGGCCATATATACCGCCGCATGCGGTTCATCGCGGACCTTCTTCATGATTTCTTCCCGACACTCAGGTTTAAACGCTTCCGGTCTTATGACCAGAATGCGGTCTTCCGGATAAAGGAAACGATGCGCACGCTCAAATGCTTCCAGAACATTATTCGGAACTACCACCAGATTCTTCTCAGAAAGCCCCATACGATAGCGTTCATGAATCCCCATAATCAGGATATTGGTTTTTCCGCTGCCGACTGAATGGTTCAGAAGAACATCCTTCTCAAGAATAATGCGGGAAACAGCATCCTTCTGATGGCGATAGGGGACAAACTCCGAATTAAGGTCCGGCAGAGTCAGAAAGCTTCCATCATATCGGCTGGCAACGTTGCATGCAAGGGCGTCATAAAAGACGTTTTCCAGATGCTTTACTCTGACAGGATCTTTTACGACCCATTCGGAGAATGCCTTCTGAAGAAGTACCTGCTTCTCCTGTGCCGCAATCGTCTCATTCTTGAGAAGAACGCGTGCTGCACCCGACTTTCGTTCAGGCCGTGATACCTCTTCGTAGATTTTGATCGTACTGCCGTTCAGCGTATGTTCCAGAATCTGCAGCATGGAAATGCATTTGGTTATACCCTGATTTTTGTAGGTACATCCATAGGCATACTGGTTACAGAAGGATTTCTTCACAGAGTCTGCCGCACGCACCTTCCACTGTCCAAGAGCAGCGGAATGCAGGACTTCCGGTGCTTCTTTGACTCCTAAAAGTTCTTTTGCAAACAGCGCATAATATACCGGCGGAACCCAGGAACTGCCGATACAGATTCCAATCTCGTCAAAAGGGACCTTTTCCGGCATAGCTTCCTTCAAGACCAGCACATTGCCATCAAAACGGCCGTTGTATTTACGGTTCATACGTTTTGCGGTATCCAGTCTGTCAGCAATATTGCCATTCAGGTACTGGGCACGAAGCATCCAGTCTTCCTCATCAGACTGATGCAGATCATAGCCGGCCGGATCCTGATAGATTGCACCCTCCAGCGCCTCGATAAGCTCCTGAACGGAAAGTCCGGAGTTGTCGGACATCCAGGGCAGATGAACATACCCCATGGCATTTACACAGCATGCCAGTGCCTTTGCGGCTTCACGATGCATGGAATCAGCGAACTCTGTATTAACAAACACGTCCGCAGCATCATATACTTCCTGTACATCACCAAAGAAATCATTGAGATTTTTGAAATTCATAGCAGAGTTCTCCTTTCTTACAAAAGAAAATACTGGGATCTACTATCAATTCTAACGATATTTCGTTTTTCAGGGAGACAGCTGAAATGCTTCTTATGAAAATCAGAAAATGAAAGTACGTGTACTTTTTGAAACAAAAATATCCCTGCACTGGAAGGTTTTTTACCACCCTGCGCAGGGATTTTAATTCAGATGACCATCTTTTGAATTTCTCTGACCAGTTCTCTTATTCGTTCCTTAACCGGCGGTTCTTTCCCCGAAAACATTTCCTGACGGCAAAGATAATACTTACATTCGTCATCCAGTTCTGAATCATCTAATATGAACGGAATTATTTTTATACCTTCCTTCAAACGATTAAATGCTCTGTCTATTTCATTTTTTACCTGTTCAGAGCAAATAGAATTTTTGCTGATCAAAACCAAAAATACCCTTGAATTTTTAATTCCCTGCATGATTTGCTTTGCGTAGGAACCTTCTTTTATGTTTCTGGTCGCAATCCATGATGATATGCCAGAACCGGACAATTCATCTGCAATTAAATCTGCAATCACTTGATCCTTTGATGAATAGCTGATGAAAACATCAGGCAGCTCTTCTCTCTTTGTCCGGCTCAACCTGTATTTCGCCTTGCAGTCCAGCTGTTCTATTTGTTTCTCCGAACAGGTAAGACATTTCCAAAATTCGTCCGTTCTCAGCTTTTGTGTATCAATCAAAAAGGCCCTGCATTCCGGATTGAATATCCTGCTCTGAAAATAATCTGCGGAATCTCCAGCCTGTTCGTATACTCTCATTTCTTCAACAAAATCAATGGTGTTTAATTCGAACTGTCTCATCAACACTTCCGGGAAACCACCTTTTCCAAACACATTTTCGTTAAATGCAATGACCGAGCATCCGGTTATTTTTTTCCATGCTATCGCTTCCAGATATCTGACCAGCTGAGAAACTGCCGCACCGCCAAATCCGCCAAAAGAAGACAGAACAAACACCAGTTCCACTTCATCCTGTTCCGTAACAGCAGAAAAAAAGGAGTCTAACGATTTTGTATATAATTCATAATCTATTGCATTACGCCCAATGGTTCTGAGCGTAGCCCCATTTTTCAATTTCGGAATCCAATATCCATTTTTTTGTTCTCTCAGGCGTTCATCTCCATCAATATAATAGTGCAAACTGCTATCTTTTGTTTTTTCTGCAAAGTCAGCTAATACCTGACACCCAATTCCTCCCAGACCTATATAAAATTTCATGTTTTTGCACCTTCTCTCCACTCATTTTCCAAGTTAAATTATAACATCGAGATACCGATAAATCAATTTTCAATCATATTTTCAATCCAATATACCTGGATTATCAAATATCCCGGACAGCAGTTCATCCAGCGTCTGTGACCGCTCCTTCTCTGTCTCCTTTTTCTGATTCTCCACAAGGTTTATAAAAATGCTCTGAATAAATTCCTGATGTCTGTTTCTGCTTTCTGCTTTTTTCATATATCTGCTTGCTTCTACGCTCCCTTCTCCAGTCTTTTTGCTTTGGCAACACGCTTCTCGTAAGCGCTTGTGAGCTCTTTGTAGGTTTCATTTTCCAGAATGTTATAGCGTTTTCCTATCTTCGGTTTAGATCCCCGTCTGAACAGAATCTGATTCCCCAGCTTCATATAAAGAACGTCTTCCAGTGGTCTGTTCACACGAAGACTGATGTTCTGTGCTGTAGCCAGATCATTTGACCCCATATACAGCAGGGTATCTGTGTTGTTAATGATTGTCGTCGCCGCCTCCGAACCATAAATAGAAGAAAGCTGTGACTCCGACTGAATCAGAAGTGTGACTGAAATCTGTTTCTCGCGGAAGATAGCGATATACTGGTCAAAGAGCGGAACCGGGCAGCCTGTAGCGAAGTCATCCGCCAGAAGATGGACCGGTACTGGCAGCCTGCCATCTGCCTGCTCCTCTCCGAACTCAAACAACTGTTTAAATGCATGACCATAGAACATATTAATAAAGCAGTTAAGTGCAGGATTTACCGGACTTGATGTAATAAACAGAGCTGTTTTATTCGATGCCAGATGTTCAAAATCAACCTTTTTCTTCATGCGGAACATGGTTCGAAGTTCTGGACTGAAAACAGAATCAACGACTGTATTCAAAGTTCCAAACACGCAGCTGGCTGTCTTAATTGGAAGCCTGCGGAAGCTCCTAAAGTTAGTCACTGCAAAATTTGAAGGATCTTTTGCCTCCAGAAATTCAAATTTTCTGTCATAATTTGTTCTGATCTGCCCGGAAGCCTCTTCAAAGATCAGGTTATCCAGCATTTCGAGGCAGTCAGCAAAGTTCGCATTTTCCTCTGTCATCAGAACATAGGCAATAATCGCCGCAAAAAGAGAGGTCGCAGCCTGATCCCAATATGGATCGGCATTGGAAATCTCCTTTTTGGGATTGGAGAAAACGACGCTTCTGGCAACAAAAGTAATATCTGAATAGGAACCAATGTAATCCAGTGGATCATAAGCTACAGTTCCACGATCCGGATGCACAAAATCGAGATCCCAGATTTCATAACCACGGTCTCGCAGCAGTGGTATATACTTATTAACAATTCTGCGCTTTGTTACTGTCGCAATGATGCTTCGCCTGTAGGATTCCAGAAAAAATGGTTCTGCTACAGACATCGTCTTACCGGAACCTGATCCACCCACCACCAGGATATTATTATTAAGTCCTGTCTGGCTGCAGTCTGTACTGAACTCGCAGGAGGGGCCATCTCCCAGAATGACCCGATCTGCTTTACAGGTTTCTTCCCGTTCGTCCGGATTTGCCCCAAACTTCTTTGTATTTTGCGCTCTCGTCTTACTTTTCTCCATTCATTCTCCCTCCATTCCATTTGCATAATCAATTACATCCGCAAAATCAATCTGCTTTTCACACAGACCAAACTCAATAGCTTCAGAAGGCGAAAAATAATGATCGTACCCTGTGGCCTTATCTAATTCTTCCAACGTTCTTCCTGTATGAGATGCAAGAAGCTTATTCAGTTTTTCTTTCGTTTCAAGAAGACTGTCACTGATGCTTTGAATACTCGATGCATTATTACCGGCCAGCCGGCCAGCCAGCAGCGGCTGGTGCAGCATAAGCTCACTGTTAGGAAGCATCAATCGCTCTTTTGCACAGGCAAAAACGACTGCCCCCATGCTATAAGCCTTTCCCATAACCACTGCCCTCACTGGCGCTTTTGATCCTACAATTGCATCATATATCATAAGTCCGCTGTTCACCTCCCCTCCCGAACTGTTGATAAGGATCGTAATCCACTCATCCTCAGATTCCATATTCAGCTCTAACAGCTTACCTGCAAAATCAATTGCCGCCTCCTCTGTGATTTCTCCCTTAATGGTAATGATTCTTTTACTGAGATGTTTTGCATCCATTGATACCTGGGTAACACCACTGCTGGTTTTATGTAGTACATTCATTTATACTGTGCCTCCTTCACTTCCAATCAGTTTTCATTCATCAGCTTCATTGCAAGTTCAGTTCGTGCGTCAATCAATACGACCTTTCTGTTACCGCTCGCTGCAGTTCCATCGTAGCCGGCGTTATACACATGCCAGGGATCGTCAGAACCCATTCCGATTGCGGTTATACGGCTGGCATCCGCTCCAAGTGTAACCAGCGTATTTTTTACCATCTCTGCCCTGTCTTTCGAGAGCTGTAAGTCCGACTCACTTGTGATGTCTCCAGCCGTGGATCCAATCAGTAACAGCGGCACTGTATCATGCTCGATCAGATATTCTGCAATTGGTCTGATGGTTTCCACAGCATTTTCCGGATGAAGATACACTGACTGATTGCCTACAAATTCCACCTGGCTTTCATCAAGCGATACCGGCTCCTCAAAAGCACTTGCAGACGCATCCTGCTTCACCGGTGCTTCGAGAGCTTCCGGTTCAAATGCCATCGGAATCTCGGATGGAATTTCCACAATACTTACGGACGGAAGTCCTTCGGCCGAATTTTTATCTGTGCTTACCGTAATGTACTCATTCGGTACAAACTCACCACCAGAGGCTTCAATCACAGCCTTCCAGATGCTTTCCAGGTTTTTGCTCTGCTTAGGAGTCAGCTTTTCCTGTGGGGCTGCAACCTGTCCCATGCCAAGCCAATATACGATAATACCTTCCAGATCCGGAAGTGCCTCTCTTTCCTTTAGCATCTCCACAATCACATCAGGTTCTGCACTCAGCAGGTTGTTCTGAAAGTCCATATATCCCCGTGTTCCCAGACCGGTTCCACAACAGATGATAGAACGGGATGTATAGCTGTCATCAAGGCTGTGAAGAGATGCTGCTGCACAGCGGAGTCCCTCCATATAATCGACCTCCGGGTAAACTGCCGATACCTCATCCATCACGTTCAGCAAATTAGTTGCTCTGTTCAGGGCATCTCTCTTCAGACGTTCCCCGGAAGCATTCTTGAACTGCTCATCAATATCAAGATTCTCAGCCGATACAAGTTCAGGTTCACCATCCACCCTTACGATATAGGAATATCCATAGTTATTGGCACAGTTGATCATGGTGTCCTGTACAAGCGGTGCAGATGAATCTGCAGGTTTCGCATTGGCAGTACGTGCAATCATGTAGGCAACTGCCGGCTTGCACGCTTCTGCAGAACTGACCGTATCACCTCCTTGTTTTCCGCATCCCGTCATACCAAGGACGAGTACTGCTGCCATTGCTGCAAATGTGATTTTGCTCATTCTGTTCTTCATATAGCATTCCTCCTTACGCTGCTTCTGAAATATTTACTACCTGCTTACTATTCAATGGTTTGATTTCGTTATGTTCACCACACGTTTTTTCCAGTGCCTCCAATTCCCTGCTGAGTCTTTCAAAGAGCTCATCGTAGCGTGATTTGCCGAGATCTGCATAAAGAATCAAAGCATCGTTAACTACCTCTTTTTTTGCATTGGCCAGATGCTGCCGGTCCATCTCAAGGATACGTTCCCCGTTGAAATCCTCGCATTCTGCCTGAATGGACTCCAGACGTCTGCAGTAGTCTTTGATTTCTTCAAGTGCCATTTCCTCACGGCACATCTTCTGGCCTAAAGGATCATAAGTTTTATAGCTGATTGCAAAGTTACCGACTGATGTAATCAGCGGAATGACCACTGCAAAAATCGTCTGTGCAATTGTTTCAGCATCCACAACTCCTCCCACGGTAGAAAGAGACATTGTTGCATATCTCAGGATACCGTTTACTGCCAGAGAAAAAAAGGTGACGCCCAGAAGGATATAAAGGGTTTCCTTTTCTCTGCTTAACCCCTGTCTGATCTGCTTGGCAACAATACCTGCGTAAACCGCAACCACATCTGCGCCAAATGCAAGACCGGCTACCTGAAGCAAAATCATGAATGGTGTATCGTAGGAAATCCTGACAAACAAACTGCGGAAAGTGGCCAGATCGATTACAATGCAGACAGCCATCAGCAGATAAGCAGCCGTATTCCTCAGGAATAAACTGTCCGGTTGATATTTCGCTTTTGTATGCTTGTGCAGGTCTTCCTGCAGAAGTTCCCCGCCTCGATTCATCTTTACTGCAAAACCGTTATCTCTCATGCTTTTTTACCTCCTGATCAAAACCACGGTATCGGTTCCAGAGCATGCACGTGAACTCATGCTCCTCTTCTATTTGCTTTTCCTTCTCTCTGCACATCTCAAGGATCTTGGCCAGATCCGCGCTGTGTATAGCCATATTGCCAGCCTGTCTGCTATAGAAATCCATATGTTCAAGAGACTGATCCTCCAGATAACGAATACCTTCTCTCGCAGGTCCGAGAATCTGGTCAAGCAGACAGTCTGCATTTCCGGCATCAGTCGTCTGAGAGGAAACGAACTTCTCCAGAATTCTGGCATTTTCTTCCTTCTGCCGGGCCAGATCACAGACTGGTGATTTCTTATAGCTTACCGCTCTGTAATTCTCAAAAAGTTCATTCGTTCGGCGGCGGAAATCATAAACAATATGACGTACGTCATCTACTTCGCTGAACAGACTGTTATTTTTCTTTTTTCCAAACAGCATTTACATCACCTCCCCATATAACTCTGATACAAGTTCCGCACGGAGCTTTTCAGCTCTGGCAGACACAACATTTTCTTTCACCTGACTCCTGATTGCATCCTTCTGATCAATGGCTCTCCAGATACGCTTCATGGCGTTTTCCCTCCTCTGTTTGTTATAATTATATTGAACCATCCTGCCATACTTTCAAAAAGAGTCTCTTCTGATGTTTCCTGCCAGTCCAAAATGAAAGTAACGAAACTGTCAATTTTATTGAAATTACATTCATGCTTTGATAAAATACAAATGGAATATTATGATATTTCCACTATAACTCTAAGGAGGAAAACCTTATGCCATCTTATAAGCGTTTAGATGCCTGCATTTTTAACATAACATGGAACGATCTATATCAGAAAATATATTGCCGCTTCACCGATATCAATCTTACTTTGATTGAATTTGAATTTCTTAAGGCGGTTTATCCAAATGATTTTCTAGAGGTTTCATTAATAAGAAATAAAAAATTCCAAGGTAAATATGCCTCCCTCATCTGCAGGGCAACCGATGACGCCCGTCCTAGATTCGAGGAATCTCGTGACTATTTAATTAATTTACGTACACCGGATTATGAGAAATATCGCTACGATACCTGCCCTGTAATCACTGCGTTTCAAAAGAATTGGGAAAAACTCATTCCGATTCTCACAGAAGGAGATAGTGAACAGAAGCAGGAACTCATAGCAGCAATTGACCACTTGCTTTCCGATATTCCTGAGGTCAGCGATCCACTTGACATATTTCAAAGAATTTATCCATTATACGAAAGCGGTCACTATTCCCAGGTACTGGCTATCCTTTCAGTTATGGCATCTACGCTCTTTCACTTTACTGTGAATAACAAGAAAATTTCCGATGCAGATTCTGATTTACATACATTAGTATTGCCGCCACTCCCAGCCAAAGAAGCATCCTTTAACCTCGAAAAGGCTCGTACTCTCTTGGATGACAACAGATGTAATCTGGAGGAATTCAAAGAAATGCTTTCTTATTCTTTGAAAAGTTCCAATGAAAAGACAGAGGCACAATATCTTCTTTACATGAAGGCTGTTCAATTCGGCGAAAAACAAAAATATCATGATTATCTTGTAAAATCTGCAGTTGCAGGATTTGAACTTGCGATGCTTCGGCAAAAAGATGAAAAAGCAGAGGAGCTTTTAAGAAATGTAGTTAAGATCTATGAAGATCCAACTGCTGTTGACCAGACTTCCATATCAAAGTGTTGTCGAAATTGTGAGGATATATTGCGCTTAACACCGACTGTTTCAAATACATATCGGGGCCCAGCAAGCTATATATTATATAAATACAGTGAAACAGGAGCGTATACATCTCCTTCAGGTGAAACAGCATATCAGTTTTTAGAAATCAGTCATAACTGCGGATACGCTCCGGCAACAACCGCCTGGGAAAAGCATAATACTTTTTCTATAACACCTACTTTTATTCCCGGCGAAGAAACAACATCCGGAATATGCTATTTTAATGCTGACAACATATATTCCAAAACGTTCCTCAAAACCAAACCAGAATCATGGACTGTGGAATACGACAGTTATTCCTGCATATTTAACGAGAATCTGCCTCAAAGACTATTTTTAATCGATGATGATATTGACAAGAATCTCTCTGACCTGCTGACCATGTTACAGGAAATAAAAAATGCCATGCCTTCTTTTAATGGCAGTCGGCTCGAGATTTTTATCCGTCACAATTCAGATACCGCACGGGCAATAATTGATACTGCAGTCAGTCACATGGGCAACATTTTACTTCCCATTTACATCATTAACGATGATAAAAGTGCGGCTCAGCAATTATTATCCCAACATCCTCTGTTCTATCCGCTGAAGGGTGTTAAATTATCCGAAACACCAGTCTCTCCTGATGAGGATCGCCCTATACTTAACTTTGTTATCTTGGGAACTTCTGATGTAGCAGAATGGCTCATTAGAGAAGCCTTTTGGATGATGGGGGATAAGAATAATGCCGTGGAGCACAAGATCACTCTTTTAGCTCCAAATGGAGAAGATTTTATTGTAAAACTAAAAACAAAGTACCCCGGAATGGTTAAGGATAATTTTAATATTCAGGGAATAGAGATTCCTGATATCATTGGCAAGAATATCAATTTTGATTCCAGTGAATTGCTGGATGAGGTAGATAACATCGTCTCTGAATCTCCTTACTGCTATTTTTCAGTAGCAACACCTGACGATGAAGTTAATTTATCTATCGCGATGAGAATCCGTGAAGCCTCTATAAGAACTTACATCCGCAACGCTGCGGATACGGCTTTGAGCGATCTGTTCCCTATTGCATTTCTTTGTCGCGAAGATAAAATAGCCTGGCTCAGTCGAAGCATGGTGATTGAAAAAGAAAACCAGGGCAATAAGTGGTTCAATACATGGTCTCTTATTCCATTTGGCGAAATCTCAAACCGTTATTCCTGGAACGAGATTACCGGCGGAACTTTCCAGCAGCTTGCTTTATGTATACACTATCAATATAATGACATTGAATCAAACGAATCAGATTCCGAAATGGATAGTACTTATGAGAAAGCTTATAATGCAAAAAAAGATTTCTACCTGCGGCAGTATAATCAGGACAGCTCATATAGTTTAGCATTGAGTCTTCCTTACAGAATTTTCCAGTTCAACGAATTGAACGGAAATAGAGTTTCACCGATTGCATGGGGAATACGTGACAAAACTGTCTTTTCCACGGCAGAACAATTGGCTTTGCTTTCTAAACGCATCAATGAACGTTTTATGAAACCAGATGCCTGGAAAAAGATTGCCGAATGGGAACATGCACGCTGGGTTCGATGGATGCTTTCTCGTGGTTGGTTATCCGCTTCTTTTGATGATGCTGTTTTTGCTTTCAAGCAAGGTAATCCACGACAGCAATTGTTTGTGGCGCGTTTGCATCCCTGCATTTGCTCATATGAAGATTTGTCTGAACTGCAGAAGGTTCTTTACGAACAATGTAATATTAAAAAAGACTTTTATACTGCTGACCTTATCAATGTAAAAGCTACTAAGCGTATACTTTCTTTAGAGTGGATAGCATCTCCTGCTAAAGAATCAGATCGATAAACCAAGCATATATGATCCGGAGAAATCTGTTTCTATCCTCGAACTGCCCTGCTATTTCGTTTTTGAAATGACAGGGCAGTTCTTCAACTCCTTATTCGTTTTATCTGAATCCATTCACCACATCCTGTAACGCCTTTCGCATCTTCTCCGGATTCCAGAGCGTTTCTGTTCCCCAGACCGGGACATTCATTTGCTTCGCTCTCTCCAGAAATGCATTGTTTCCTGCCTGACTGTAATCTGAGGAAATAGCCATGACTCCCTTTGACTGGAACCGGTCAGATACCGATTTGATTTCATAAATCCATTGCATGGAATCCTTGTCAGAGGTTTTGCAGGAGACCATTACCCCTTCCATACCAGTAATTCCAATCACATCTACCTCATTCATAACCGATTGAGGCTTCTTCTTAGAACTGTATAAAAGCTTTCGACGCGCATCCATATATTGACCGTAGCCCCGGCACGGCGAATCTTTTATTGCATTAAGCAGGACATCCTCCTGCAGCTCTTCATCGACATCCCAGGAAATTTTCACACCGGTTTCAACAGCATCAAACATTCCGGATTCTCTCATAAAATAGTACACGATCAATTCAAAAACTGCTCCCTGTGTTTTGAACAAATGCATGGTAGCTTCATCTTTGAAACAAAATGATGCCGCACCCTCATCATCAATTTCCAGATTTGAAATATATCCCAATTTCAAAAGATCCCTCATAAAACTGATTTTCGTTTCAATCTGCAGCTGGTCTTCCAGAGGGTCATACAGCCGCATCCCTTGAACGGATCGATCCGTAATCTTCAGACCACCATTTAGCGGAATAAATTTTAAGCCTTTATATTCAGCAGCTTCGTCTGCTCTGTCTTTCTCGAATATCTTCAATACCTCAACTATATCTGCGTCCACGCAGCTAAAGGTAACGCTTACAATATCCCCCGCCAATTGCGCTGTGTAATCATCAAGAATCTGATAATCCTGCAGCTGGCGCAATGTATTTCCAATCTTAGCAGACGTAAACAATGACACCTGGAAATCCCCATGATAATTCAAAACCACATGATTGCTCTTGAATTGGTAATCCGCTTCAAGAACATGATCCTTTGCTGCAGATGCCAGCAAGCGGGTCATCACGGCCCATGGATGAAAGCTTTTCTGCTTACCATCTGCTCCCTGAATCTTAAGGGAATCACAGTATTCTTTGAACAGACTGACAAGCTTATCGTATTGTGTACTGTCGTACAACATGGAGTACTCATTTACCACCTTGCCGCCCATCAGCTGTACATATTCCGAAAAAGAATAGCTCTTATTGTCAAGACCAATCCCGATATTTTTATCATCGGAAAAAGAGACGATTCCCTTATTGGGCACATATTGAACAACGCTGAGCATTCCCGGATACTTTCCCATGAGCTTTCCGATTGCCAAAAACGCTTCAACACTTCGATTAGGAACACAGTTGATTACGATGTTTTCAGCTCCATACGTTTGTATCTGAGCATCAAGAGAATCAAAAACAGTATCAAGACTCATGAATGTCAACCGCAAAAACCGTGCATTCGTATTGTTCCCTCTGCTTTTAAAATATGACTCTATCGATTTCTGATAACGGGTACTGCCAACTGTTTTTCCGATAAATATTGCATTTTCCGCACAGAACAAGGTAGGAACAATTACGTCATAAGCAGCTGTTACACTGCCATCACGAACAGTAAGAACTGTCTTATTCTTAACCCTGTACCACAATGCAAACGGCAGCATCTCAACAAGCTGCTGATCCAGTCCAAAGAAATCAGTGCGTGCATTGAAAACCTTAAATGGCATCAGTTCTTTGTCCACAGTGTCAAGGTTCTCTTTCTCTCCATCAGAACTGCTCTCTGAGTAGGCGATTGCCTCAGACAGAGACCGCTGATACAAAGCAAGTGAATGATCCTCATCATTTGCAAGCTTCAGAATGGAGTGGCGAAGGTTGCTATATACAGCGTTTTCTCCCTTTATCTTACCGGTAATCGAATCGATCCTGATTTTTGAGACCAGCTGTCCGGTGAGCTGATGCACTCTCAAACTTGCTCTATCCAGCTCTGACGGATAATTGGACGGACATTTCCTATCCAGCCACTCCCGATATACCCGATCAAAATCCTGTTCCAGCGCAATATTTTCCGTACAGTCACAAAGACAGATGTGCAGCCGTTCCTTTTTTGCCTGATGAGTATTCCCATCATGATACAGTATTTTTGTTTCTTCCTCTACAGTCGGTGCACGGAACCCCCGCATGATGGTATATGCATTCCACCGGCGATGTTCTAATGCAATCAGCTTTCTGTACAAACCGTTTTTCTTGCGAATTGCTTCTTTCAGCGTATCGATCGGATCCTTATCAGGAACTGCAATTCTGCAGACTTCCAGCTTCACAGGAATATGTACCACCGCAGCAAATGATGAATCTGCAGCATAATCTGCTCCCAGGAAATTTGAAATAATACTTGTATCACCAATACCGTAATCTGTAGGCGAATCAATGAATTCCCGCTTCAGACTCTCAGCAAATTTTTGGTCTGCCTGATTCTTATTTGCCCGCTGATCGTATTTCATTTCATACGCAAAGTTTATATTTCTTGCAATGCGGTTCAGTTCGTCATTCTCCTTTTCGACCGCACCTCCAAAGAAGGATATCTCTATTCCGTTTTCACTTCCATATTGTATTAACGAAATCTGATCCTCCCGGCTGATATTCACTGAAAACTCATTAAATACATGGATAATGATTTTTCCGGTGTATCTCTGACCGTTAGCTTGGGACTTACTGATTCCTGACACGATCTCAGAAGCTGCAATCCAATTATGTTCGGCATCTCCGAGCGATACAACCACATAATTATAACGATTTTTCTCAAACCCCAACGGCGTAAGACCGGATTCGTCTATCCCTTCTTCCACATCTACATTAACAAACCGAACGTTGGCATAATGCTTCTTTTCAATATACTGCCTTAATGCAGGAAATGGTGCACATTCATCTGCTGCTAAAACCGCTTTTTCGTATTCTTCCGCATTTTGTGAGGCAACTGTAATATTTAATTCCGTATTGACAGACTGCCCCGCCCAGAAAGCCGCCTTAAATATTTCGTTTCCCATCCAGCCATTTCCAAGAATAAGAACATTCATCGCATTCTTTTTTGACGATCGTTCAGCATACTCACAAAGTGGACTGGAATAAAGCAATTCATAAGCTTTTCTTCTGTATTCTCCGATTTTCGACACTTGATACCTCCTCATCCGCCTGAACTTTTTGTGCATTATTATACATCTAATTCTATCATGCATTTGTGATCCTTTCAACGAATAGCAGGATCCGCACGTATAAGATTTTTATTGCATGAATAACCGTCACCATCTCTGATTTTCAAAATATGTTCCTGTTGCTATATATTCCAATTCTCTGTCAGCCCACCCGCGAGCGATAGTCTGAGCATCTTTCAGATTATCCGGCTGAGGATCATAGCATATCCAATATCTGTTATTATTTTTATAACGATGCGCATAGTGCAGATTTGGATCTCTGCCGTTTAAGCTAGGCATTCTCAGTAAGTAAACGCGCCATTCATTTTCAACCTTTTTAAATTCAAATTGAAACCAGTTGTCCGGCATATGATTCCTGTCATTTGCATAGTAATTAACCGGTCCAAACCGCGCTCCTGTACGATGCGAACCAACCGGGGCTGCATAAATTTCTCCCCGCCGATTCGTTTGTCTCTATCTGCAGACTTTGATGATAGTTACCATCACGATGATGCCTGTGATCAATAATATTTCTATTTGCATCTCACTCATAAAATTACCCTCGATATAGAACCGTAAGATTTTTTAGAAATATTTTCAAATCATTATAATCCACAAAGAGGATGGATTCATTCTGCAGCAGTTGTATTTGTAAGTCAATCATCTCCCTCCCTTTCGTTTCAAATACTGTCCTGTTTTTTTATCTGAAAGTGCTTTGAAACCATATTTTGAAACTGACATCATTTCTGCATCCTGCGTATCTCAAGTTCGTGTCCGGCAGTAGTTCTGGTCTGTTCAATCCGCTGTACTCTTCTGTACGTTGCCGGGTGTGAAGCATAAATAATATCAGTCAATGTGCGCTGCTGATTCTGCTGAGACTCTACAAACCGCGTGAGGAAATAGCTCAACGCCGATCCATAACCAAGCTGACAGCTAAATCTGTCTGCCCGGAATTCATTTCCTCTGCTGGCTATTCCCATGATAAGTTTATAAACAAACAGTACAATATACTGAATCACCGTGAAAATCCCCTTAACCAGTTCCTTTGCTCCGCTGAATAAAAACACACTTATAAAACCGCCGCATATTCCTAATGCACACAGCATAATAAACAGGATCCACATAAATGAAACTGTGATGAAAGAACCTGCTGTCAGACCTGCGAGTACCAATGTTATATTGGCAAAAATCATCCTGCCGGCTACAGCATCCATATTTAATGTATGCGAGATTTCATGCCCCAAAACCGCGCATAATGTTGTTTCATCGCAGCAGTTTAACATCCCGCGTGTAATCGCCACGTTATTAAATCCGTAAGCGTAGGCATTAATATTGTCTGATGGAATCACATGAAGTTTTAACCCGGAAATGTCTGCTCCTGATACACGTTTTACAGCATCTCTCAGACAGTTATGCACACGTCTGAGTTTTGTTTTTTCATATTCATTCAGGCAATTCAGTTGAACAGCACCTTCTTTCAAAAGTGTCAGATACTCTCCCAGCCACCCGAACAGCATCACTCCTCCCGTTATGAATAAAGCTGCCTCAACTCCCATCGTATAATATACAATCAGGAAATCCATCAGCAAGATACCGGAAATCTTTACGGCTCCTACAATTCTCATACCCTGTCTCCTCTCTTTGATTTACTGATAATCAGACTGCAAAAACTGAAGTATTGCCCATAAACTCAACAATGCCGCTCCCCATCGGGAAGCTTAGAATCATTTCCTTGCGGTAACGAGGTTCCCGTACTGCTGCCATTTCCATATATGCCTCCGTTTTGTTGTTGCCCAGCAATATGTCCCATGGAGTATTTGCCATCAATCTTCTGTCATATGCAATCGTCTTCTGAAATTTCGGCACATCAATTTCTCCACAGATTTTTTCTATTGATTCTGCTGAACTCATAACCAGATGGTGACCGTATACACGTGCCGGAAAACGATTCATGATCATTGACAGAGAGGGGGCATCGCAGAGAGTAAAAATATCCGTCGAAAATACATGCAGCTGCACTTTTGAAGTAAGAGATTTTAACAGATTAAATACACAGGATCTGCTTCCATACCCTTTATCAAAAACAAGTACCGTGACATTATTTCCGGAATTTTCTTCAAGGCCAAACTGAAGCAATTGCATAACAAGACTTCTGGCTGTTTCATCTTCTCCCAGTTCACCGGTTCTGAATACAAAAGCTTTATCCCGATTACAGTGACGCATCAAATCCGTACCGTGAATATATGGCATAAGCAGGAAAAACATATCCTCCAGATCAGCTCCCGCCTCTGCACACTCACTGTATTTCCTGAGCAGCATATCGCGCTGTCGTTCACTGATAAAGCCTTCTTCCACATAATTCTTCAGCTTTTCTTCTACGGCCAGCACAGTACAGTACTCTCCCAGCTTTTCCAGTGTCAGTTCAAAATTCCTGTTTTCATTCCCTATGAGTTCCAAATGACGGATAAAATTCAGATAAGATATCAGCTTACCTTTCTGCTTTTCATCATATTCAAGGGTTTTAAGAATCTGTCGTATCCTAGTAATGCCTTTTGTTGTAGTGATCTGAAATGGATTGTACAGGCAATATGCTCCTGACATACCATTTTTAATCTGATACCCGGCCGCAGAAACAGTATCCAGGTCTACCGTATTTTCTGTATCATCCACAATAATAACCGCTTCGTCTCTCCTTCTGCATCCGCTAAGCACATCCTTTAATACTGCCTTCTGAATAACAGGATCACTTCCGGATACAAGAAAACGAACCTGCGGCGGCTGCTGCATACACTCTTTAATTTGATTAATAAACATAAGATAATTCATACATCCTGCCTCCTCAGATTAAAATTTTTACGCGTGCAGGTCTTGCCGAACGATATTTCACATAGCATTCTCCAACATCAAGACTTGCAAAATCCTGATCTTCGACAATATATCTTTCATCAACCGTTACTGTTGGTTTATCGTATCTTGAATATGGCATCACCACTGTCTGTACACGCTCCTTTCCATACAACCGCTGCATGATTTCAATCGTATGCTCATCTCCCGGATGAAACGTTACCGTAATTGGATAACCGGCAAACGATGCATCTACTCTTTCTCTTCCGGCTTTTTCCGGTGCCAGAGCATATAAAGCATTGATTGACTGTGTCGAAACAATCAGCTGCAGACCAAACTGTCTTCCCAATGTTGCTGCATCAATCAGTCCAAAATCATATCCCACTTTATCTATCTCATCGAGAACCATTAACATCCTGATATTGAGACCGGAAGATAAGGACATCATGGAATCAATGATTTTTCTCAGGAAGATTTTTTCAAAAAGCTTCAGAGAATCTCTGGCCTCATAATCATGAAGGAAGAATAATCTGGCACCTTGTCCATACCGGCCATGCAGATAGTCAAAAATCGTATCATCCCCATCTGCGAGAACAAAGGTTCCGCCAAATTTTGATTTAACTTCATTAAGAAAGAATGCTATATCACCGCCCTTTTTGTTAAGTTTATATTTTTCTTTTGATGGACCATAATACTCAAAATTATCCTCCAGAAAGCTTCGATTCGGCTTATATTTCCAGAGAAACTCAAGGACTTCTCCCCAACTTTTCTCTTCCAGATATCCCAGTATCTCTTTATTCGACGGGTTGTTTCCGTACATATAAAGAATCACTTTCAAAAACCGCTTAAATACCTCTTTTGCGCTGTCTGCCCAGGCAATATTCCTGGAATCACTCAGAATATCTTCAAAAAGAGCATGCATCATGTTTTCGAGTGCGGATTCCCATTTTTCCCGGGGATATGTACGAATTTCCCTTATCATATTCCATTTAAAAAGATTTTCCGGGTTGCAAACTCCTTTATTAAAAGTGATGATTTTATCGTTCCGGCGCAGAAATTCTTCTGTAAAATCATCCGGCTTAATCTGAAAGAACACGGCAAAGGTCATAGGATCATTATGTAATACCTCTCTTACATACTCTTTTGTAAATACTGTTTTCCCATAACCAGTAGTTCCAGTCACCAGCATGTTATATGCTTCAACAGGCATCCTCGCCTCCCGGGTTCCATTATGTGAACTGACCCTGACATACCTTGCCGTTTCTGGCCAGTCTGGTTTTTTCTCTGTATGAAATACCTGTTCGTAAAACATCCTGCATCCTCCTATTCATCATCTGATGATATGTCGGCACCATCATCATTCCCTGCGTCTACAGAAACATCTCCTGAGTCTGGTCCGGATTCTTCAGCAGTACTTCCTGAAGAAGATTCAAATCCCCATGAAGCTGTTGACTCTGGTACTGCCTCTGAAGAAGCTTCAAAGGACCATTCCGCACTTTGGGCATTGCCGGAGATATGTTCTTCGTACATATCTCCAATATTTGGCAATGCGGCATCCGTCTCTTCCATCAGTTCAGCGTATTCATTCGCAGTCATTGAATTTCTCAGACTGTCTCCCGGATTAGGTGCCGCATCAAACAGATCTGATGCTTTGGAAGAGGACTCAGCGTTCATGCCTTCCTGCTCAGCATTGGTCAGATTTGAAAAGGACAAATGAATATCCTGTACCCGCCCGTCATTGTAGGTAACCGTATCATTAACGATAAATGCATCTGGACGGTTCCCTGGCTGATTTGATACATACGCCGTTTTTTCTGTATTAACAATACTTCCGTCCTTGAGAGCTGCCCTCTCAGCCTGCTCCATACTGTTATATCCCTGATGATTCAATTCCGCTGATTGCGGAACAATGTTATCCCTGTTATTAGAACCGGATAAGGATGAAGCCTGGATGTGTCCCCTTTCGTCCGTATCCAGATATCCATCTGTTCTGGACGGCATATTATTATGATTTCCTTTTGTTATCTCACTGGTTCCTGAATAGGTAATGGAACCTGTTCTCTCATCAATCGTGTTCGTTCCTGCCATTTTATATCTCCCTTCTTACTTGAATAAACTCCGGATCAGAATATAAATTCCTCCCAGTACAATAAGCACAGGCATTGCAGCATATACCACGGACTGTATGTTTCCAAGGAATACACTTATCGTATCTGCAGATCCTGTAACCTTCTGTATAATGGTCAACACCAGCGCAACAATTATCAGAAATTTCAAAATTCCTGTACCAGCCCTCATAATCTTTGTTCTCCTTTCTTTTAAATGTCGGCTTCTGTCAAAGCTTCGGCTTCGGCATCTGTATCGGCACTTTCTGTTTCAGCCGAGGCAGACGTTTGTTCATTTTCTTCTATCCCGGTCGTTGAAAGTTCCTGGTTCCCCTGTGAACTATCTTCCAGTACCAGATAGTCATAGGTTTCCAGAATCTGATTCCCATGAAAATGAAATTCTTTGTCTGCTTCCAAAATTTGTTCTCGATTATCCATTGTCTGATTCACACCAGCTGTGCCCGCTGTTCTCGCTTCCCGCTCTGCCGGATGGTTCCAGTATCCATCCCAGTCCTTATCAGAATCCGGAACCGGCGATGCTCTTGCTTCCAGTTCATCTGCAGTATAATTCTCTCTAACTTCACTCAGGAATTCTGCCTGCCAGTCCTGAATATGACTTCCCTCGTGAAATAAAGTATCAAGTGCTTCTGGAAAGTCAGGGCTGTCAAGTAATGACTGGCTGATTACAATGGTATTATCCTGCTGATACCCCATATATCCCTCCGGCAGCTCCTGTGCTATGACCTCCGCCGGCAGCCGTCCGGCTTTCATCGCAGACCAGTCTTCAATACTCTGCAAATTTTCGATTTTTTCACTTTCACTCATTTTTGCCCAGCCAGAAGAATTCATATTTCTGACGGATATTTCATACTTATGGGAGATGTCCCACTGTTCTTTTGTCATATTTCCAGTTTCCTCCTTAATCTTTCTATAAATAATTAAACCACCTCCGGCTATTTTCATCTCTACCCTAAAGCTATATACCTTGAAAGTACTGCAGATGAAAATAGCCAGAAAAATGAAAGCAGCTATTTTCATGCGGAAACAAAAAAAGACCCGGTAAGGTCTCATATACAGGTCAGATTTTATAGGTTTTTGCAGGAAGAATTCGTACAGGTTTATCACAAATGTCACATCGAAATGCCTGGTAAGAAATTGGAAATGGTTCTCACCGGCAAGCACAACGCCAGTTTCAAGAAAGACTACAAGCGCGCTATCAAGCGTAGCTTAAAAATCGAGCTGCTGGAACCAATCATAGCGTTGCTGGCGATGAGTGAGCCGCTGCCGAAAAAACATAACCACGATATGCCCGGCGATTGGGTGGGGCATTGGGAATGCCACATTCTCCCGGACTGGCTGCTTGTCTACCGGATTGAGGACGATGTACTGGTGCTAACGCTGACCCGCACCTGAACACACAACGACTTATTTGGAAAATAAACCGACTGCCGCTGTAATCATCGCAGTACATTAGGCCCCTGCCAGAGGGTAGGGTTCCCAAAATTCATTGGGGTATCGTCTGGCATTGCCTCCAAGCCCTCTAGCTTCCGCTCCTGGTTGGATATGGAATTGCTTTCACTCTATAACTCATCGTCGCGGCTCAGTCGTTCGTACAATGGGCGATTTCTCATTTTTCGTAGCTGTGCCCTCTGAAGTGAAAAATGCTCCTCCTTTAAGATCAGAAGTCCGTCTTTGTCATATTTAGAAAGAAGCAATCCCCTAATCATTCTGCCAAACGATGGCTTCTCTGCTCGGTACGCCGCTTCCTTAATCAGCTCCTCTGCATTCTTCCTGGTCAGAGGAATCCCCTTTTCTTCCAGAATTTCAACACATTTGTACAGAGCCAGCATATTCTTTCCAGTAATGCTGCAGTCAATTGCAGCTGCATACCGGCAGGCATACTGCGCAAATTCATCAATATCCATCTCTTCTTCCGCATCATCCTCGTTCTCTGCCTCCGGCTGTTCAGTTTCCAGCTGCATACTCTGCTCCGATAACACTACTGCTTCTGCTGCATGATATTCTCCACTCCCAATGCACTCATTTTTTCCATTTTGAGAAACCAATCCCTCCTCTTCAAATTGAACACCACTTTGATTTGTAAAAGCATTTGTCGTTTTTTCTTCTTTTGATGATATCGTTGTATTTCTTCCAGTATGTACAATTATTCCTGAAATTAATTTCTTTAATTCCTTCACATTTTTATCATTCTTTTTAAACGAAACAATCTGATCCGTACTAATATACAATTCAAATTCATCATTTAAAGTGACATTCTCTATCTGAACAGGAAAAACAGGTTTTTTGTAATTAACAGCACGTTCTGTTTCCTTTGAAACCCAAATTGAATTCTGCGCTTCATTCGATAACATCAAAACAAAACACGCACACTCTTTTATAGCGCAATTTATTACCCGTGCATACTTGCTTCCTGCAGGGATATCTCCTGGTGCCATCCAGGTTTCAATCCCCTCATCATTCAAAAGCTTTCGTAAAGCATCGGCTTCTGTCTGATTTTTTGTACTATAACTTATAAACGCATACTGATGATTTCTCATTGCTCACCTCATAATCGAATCTGCTTCCAAATATATCATTTAAATTCCATAATTCTGAAACCATTAACTCTCTTACATTATATCCCTAATTCATCCATCTGTTTAAGCATCATCAACGCTTCTGGCGCACCATTTTCGGCTGCATGCTTAAAGCACAGATACGCTTTATCCTCATTTGGCTCACATCCTCTGCCCGACAGATACATCGTGCCCAGCACAAATTCAGAAGGTGCATCACCACAGTCTGATGCATATTTACAATAATTGAACGCTTTTTCATAGTTGTGAAATTCCGGTTTCTGATATAGAAGTGCCAGCTGGGCGGCTGACAGGATATGCCCCTGTTTTGCTGCTTTTTCAAAATATTCTATGGACAGTTGTAAATTTTTTTCAACATGGCCATAGCTATACATATATCCCAACATATACAAGGCATAAACATTGTTTGTCTGAGCGGCCATAAGATAATATTTTTGCGCCTTTGCGAAATCTTTTTTTAAGCCTCCGGTCGGGTTGAAATACAATGCTCCCAGTTCATATGCAGCCTGAGGATATCCCCCTTCAAGTGCCATTTGGAAATATCTTGCCGCTTCAAAATAATCTGGTTTAAAGGGGCTGCTCAGAACGCCCGTTCTGTTCATGATTCCCATTTGAAATGCCGCTTCCGGATATGTTTCTGCCATTGTTTCGTAAATTTTTGCAGCCTTGCCAAACTCTCCGTGTGACATATAGAATCTGCACAGCGTATCTTTTCTTGGATTATCAAGTGAATTCAGGATTGACAAATAATACTGCTCCGTTTGCTCGTAATCATAATCGCACCCACTTCCGATCGTTTTCATAAACCCGACCTGTCCTGCAGAATACATATCCCCTCTGGCCGATTTAACATGATATTCATAGCTTTTCTCGTAGGATTGGTTTTCTCTCGGCATACTGCCTGCATAGTACATTCGCGCAATAAATTTATCTGCGACCGGTGCGTATTCGCCTTCCGTTGCGGAGACCTTCTTAAGCCAAAATGCCGCTTTCCGTTCATCCTTTCCGCCGGAAATGCCATAATAGTAATAGATTCCCGCGGTCAGCATTGCAGACACATCACCATTTTCCGCCTGAACCAATGTATCAGCCAATACTTTATCGACATCAAACAATTTACTGGAATTGTATACATCTCGATATCCGTTCTTTCCGTCATTTCGCGAAAGCAGAATACCGCAAAGAACAGAATACGGCGATTTTATATATTGTTCAGGAAAAACATATGCATCTATATTGGGAAAGAATTGAAGTTTTTCCGGAAACCCGGATGCATCATCTGGCATTGTTGTTCCATTCACCAATAAAGGAATTATATTTTTTTCATACTTCCTTGCACATAGTAATTCATCTCTGGTCCAGCATATTTTATTATTCGATAATAATTGAGCGATGTAATCCTCCGTAACAATGCAGACAAAATCCTTGCATACACGAATAGCCTGTCTGAGTCTTTCGGGAAAATCTCCTCTTCTTTCCTCATCAGGATTGAAATATACACTGTACCCTGAATCTTTTAAATCATTTGAGATTCTCGTAGCAAAATTGTTTCCAACACCATCGTTGCGATATGAAATAAATATATCTTTTCTTGTTTCCACCATAGCTCCCTTTCCTCCCGTTTACATCAGGCATAGTCAACTGCTTTTCCTTTTCTGATTATAGCATTAAAAAGAGCAGATTCAACGCAAAATCAGTCAAGATGAAGCTTTAACGATCTTCATTATCTATTTCGCCAAAACATTAGCAAAACTCTATCTATGGTATCCAAAAGACCGGCAAGATGGTAATTGATACTCCCGCGCCAGACAAAAGTATAACGGTTAGCATTGGCTTCAATCTTGGTCCCGTCAATAAAAAGCTCTTTGAGCGTGATCAGGC
>JAUNPU010000044.1 GCA_030536555.1 Eubacteriales bacterium
TTTCAGGGTTTTAAACACTGTTCAATCTTTCATTTTCAAGGTTCATGTTGTTGTCCGTCTCAGCAGCAACGCTCTATATCTTATCACAGTCGCTTACGTTTGTCAACAACTTTTTAAATTTTCTTTTCAACTTCATTTCGAAGTTGTTAAGATTTTGTGCCGCCGTTTTCAGCGGCGAGTTATATAATATCAAACCCGCCGCCAAATGTCAACAACTTTTTTAAAAAGTTTTTCAGGGTTGCTTTCCAGGATCAAAACAGATAGTGTTACGGTTCATTCCGTTCACAGCAGCATGCAAAAGTCCATTCCAAGACCCCATCTTCCTTGCTGCTTATATTATGAATTGCTTCATCATGGTCGGATTGGACAATTACAAGCGGAAAACCGATAAAATTGTCCAATCCATACTCTCAATCGTACCTTTTAAGCCTCTAACGCAGGGCTTTTGGACAATTTCGACCCGAATCCTATCAAAATTATCCAAAATTCTCAGGTTTTTGGATAATTAGGGGGCATTTGCGGGCTTAATTGTCCAAAACAGATCATTACACCCTTGTTTTTCGTGCCAATCACCTGGATTTCAGATGCTATTGGACAATTTTTTCGATATCAGCGATTTATTGTCCAAATTTGTCCCGTCACCTTTGAAGCATATCATTTATTCACTTCATATGGTCATTTCCCTTCACCATCCGATACGCTTCCTGCAATCTTATAGTATATTTACCTTACTGCTCATCTGAAATCTGATTTCCCGCGTAATCCATGTGATAATGATTTTCGTAGATTATCCATGACACCGGCACAATCTGATACCCCTTCGCCTGTATGCCCTGAATGATTTCTTCCAATGCCGATGATGTGTAGGTTGCTGCAATGTGCATCAGCACAATGGAGCCATTTCCCAGATTCTTGTGATTCAGCACCCGGTTCACCATGATATCCCGCCCCTCGTTGCGCCAGTCGATGGAATCCACGCTCCACTGAATACCGTAATAGCCATTGGCCTTCACCGCGTCCACTGCCTCATTGCTGTAATCGCCGTATGGGAACCGGAACAGGCACATATCCACTCCCGTCAGTTTCTTTGCCACCTGATGGGTCTGCTGCAGCTGCGCATCCATCTGTGCTCTGGAAATCTTCGGAAATGACGGGTGATTGACGCTGTGGTTTCCAATCTCATGCCCTCTGGCTACAATGCTTTTCGCATCCTCCGGATTCTGGTTCATCCAGTCTGCTGTCAGGAAAAATGTGCTCCGCAAATCATACTTTTCCAGAACATCCATAATCGCCCCGGCCTGTCCCCGGTCCGCACCCGCATCAAAGGATAACGCCACCCAGGGCTTGTCTGTCTTCACACGAAAAATCGGCTCAGCGTGGGTTCCGGCATAGTGATTGGATGTCTCATCCGGCGTGAGATGACGCTGCGCCGGATGTTCTGCTGCCGGTTGCTCTGCCGTCGCCTGTTCCGAGGCTGACTGCTCTACCGTCGCCGACTGCTCCACCGCCGTCTGCTCCGCCCCCTGCTGCTCATTCTCCACAGATTCCTGCACACCTGGTCCGGCATTCTCCTGCCTCAACCCCTCCCCGGCAACAATAACCGGGGTCGCAAGCGCCTGTCCTGCCATCCCGGTTCCAACCATGACCGCCATCGCCGGAATCAATATCACGTTTTGCCACCGTTTCCCCATCAGCAAGCCCCTCCTTTTGGATTTATGCGTTCATATTCCTCTCGATTATTGATATTCTGAAAGCTCTGCTCTGCTCCCATGCTCTCATAAGTCTGATAAGAAAGCTTCTCCAGCAGCGCAAACACAGAGCCTTTGCCTGCAAGCAACTCCTGCTCCACATCATCTGCCAGGTCAGACCGATAGATGCCAATCAGCGGCTCCCTCCGATCTCCATGTTTCAAAATCATACAGCTGCACGGTCTCCCGGTCTTCTGATTCCCGTCTTCCGGGCACTCCCGTTGCCCGTAAGTTAAGTTGCCGCCGTTCTCCTTCTGCCCCTGAGTCAAGTTGCCACCGTTCTCCTTCTGCCCTCGAGCCATGCCGCCCCGGGAAACTTCCCGAAATTCATGGATCATGCGTCCCAATTCTTCCACCGAAACCAGTGGCACATCAACAGCGAGAACCAGACAGTAATCATGTACCGCACTGCGAAGAGAAGCTTCCAGCCCACCAAGAGGTCCGCATTCCTTATAGCGATCTGCTATCACCCGCACATCATTTTCCAGAATCCGACTTCCCGGATTTCCGCTTCCCGAGTTCCTGCGTCCCGAGCCCCCATATTCCGAAATTCCACAATCCGGCATCCCGCTTCCCAGTTCCTGCGTTCCCCGATACCCGGAAACCAGAATATCCTCGATCCCCAGCTTCCGCCCCTTCTCAATCTGATGCCAAAGAAAGGTTCTGCTCTCATACGGCAGATCTGCCTTGTCGCTTCCCATGCGGCTGCTCCGCCCGCCCGCCAGAACGATCATCGACAGCTTCGTCCTCGCAAACCACAGGTCCAGAATCAACGCTGCGATTTTCTCAGCATCATTCAAGTCCAGAAGCGGCACCACCCCGCGTCCACCCGCCGCGCAACCGTCCACCATCTCCCGGTCACACTCCCCGCAACCGTCCACCATCTCCCGGTCACACTCCCCGCAGCCGCCGCACTCTGTCCCGCGGTCACCCGCCGCCCACTCAATCTCCTCCGGCGTCAGGTCGGACACCACCGCCATCAGGCTCTCCCCGCTGCACACACAGCGCCGGGAGCTGCCCCTGCGCACGATCTCCACCTTGGGATAGCTGCTGTACTTAAAACCTTCCAACAGAATCAGGTCTGCTTCCGGGAACAACTGCACCAGCTGCTGCTCCGACATCATCTGCTGCTCCAACACCACCTGCTGCTCCGACACCTGCTCCTGCTGCTTCACCACCATACACCTTGTGGCGGAAAATACGGCTGACCCGCAGGCGCCCGCCTGCAGGTGTGCGCAGGTATCCGTGCCCGGGACATCCGGACAGAACTCGTGCCCGTCATGCCTGATTGTGGCATGCCTGATTGTGGCAACCTTCAGTCCATAACCGGACAGAATCGGAATCAGCTTCGTGATCAGGGTCGTCTTCCCCGAGTTCTTCACGCCGCTGACTGCAAATAAAAACGGTTTTCTCTGCATCCTACTGTCTCGCGCACTCAGAAGCTGTCCCTCTCAGAATCTTAAGACCATGGTCCAGAGAGTCCAGAATGAACTCCAGGCTTTCCTTCACCGCCTTCGGGCTTCCCGGCAGATTCACGATCAGGGTCTTCTTCCGGATCACGGACACTCCGCGGCTTAACATGGCGCGGCTGGTGATCTGCATGGAACGATAGCGGATATACTCCGCGATTCCCGGCGCATTGCGGTCAGCCACCGCCATCGTCGCCTCCGGTGTCTGATCCCGCAGTGAGAATCCGGTTCCGCCGCTGGTCAACACCAGGTCCACCTGTCTTCCGTCTGCCAGCCGCATCATCTGAGTCTTCAATACACTGGGCTCGTCCGGCAGAATCAGGGTTTCCACCACCTCATAGCCTGCCTGCTCCAGCATTTCCACAGCTGCCGGACCGCTTTCGTCCACCCGCTCTCCCTTAGAGCCCTTGTCGCTGACCGTGATCACCGCAGCCGTAAAGGGTCTGTCCGCAGCCGGAAGCTCCACAGTCATCTCGTCCCCCGGGTGAATCTCGCCTTCCCTGAGAACTTCCGCAAAGACGCCTTCTCGCGGCATGATGCACTCGCCCATCTTCTTGAAAATGGCACAGTGGCTGTGGCATTCCTTTCCAATCTGTGTCATGCGCAGCTCCACCGTTCCCGCATAGAACTTAGAACCTACCGGAAGATTGCGGAAATCAATTCCCTCCACCACCAGGTTCTCGCCAAATGCTCCGTCCTCCACATTTGCCCCCCGTTCGTTGAAGGCTTTTACCTTGTCATAGGAAAGCAGGCTTACCTGGCGATGCCATTTTCCTGCGTGAGCATCCCCCTCAATCCCGTAATCCTTCTTAAAATATGCACCGTCAACAGCGTGCTTCTCCACACCCTTTCTGTCACTGGTACACACTGCTTTCACGATTCCTTTCATCTGTTCCATAACCCTGTTATCCTCCACTTATCAATTTGTGCATCTCATAACCGATTTCGGCTGCCCATAGCAATGAGCAGCCGATTTCGCATGTTCTTCTATCCTATTTTAAGTCCCACAGCCGGTTTTGTCAAATTCTGAATCAGATCATCTGAAGCACCTTCCTGACCCCTTCATGGTCATTGTCCTCTGCCAGGTAGGGAACTGCCGCCCGCACCTCCTCCGGTGCGTTGGCCATAGCGTAGCCACGCCCTACCGCCTGCAGCATATCGATGTCATTGTGTCCGTCCCCAAAGGCAATGGCTTCCTCCGCCGTGATTCCATAGTGGTCGCAGAGGAACTGAACCCCCACAGACTTGTGTACCTGCCGGTCCATCACCTCCAGATAATTGGGGTTGGACCTGGCTACGATCAGCTCCGGATAGGTGTCGGACAGATAGCGCTCCGTGGCAAGAATGACCTCCGGCTCGCCCATCAGCAGGAACTTGTGGACGCCGCCCAGACCCCAGAAGCTGCTTCGCAGGGTTCCCACCGACGCCTTCAGCGTGGTGATCTGCTCCTCCCGCTGTACCCAGGGATCACTGTCATCGTCCACCACCCACATTCTGCCGCCGTAGGTGTTGCAGCAGATCTCCGGAAACAGCCGCTCCAAGTCCGCCTTCACAGACTCTGCCAGCCCTAAGTCCATCTTCCGGCTGTAGAGCACCTTGCCCTTCTCATCCAGAATCAGACCGCCGCTGTAGCTGACGATGGGCGCATGGTTGCCGATCTGTCTCTGGATCACGTATATGCCCTCCGGCATCCGCGCCGATACCAGAATGAACGGGATTCCCTTCTGCTCCAGCCGCAGGATCTCCTCTCTGGTCCCCGGGCTGATCCGCTGGCTGCTGTCCAGCACGGTTCCGTCTATATCACTGAATATCATCTTTTCTTTCATATTCACAGTCCTCCTGTAACATGCTGATTGTCTCAGTATACCATGAAAATCAGCAAAAATCGACCCCGTAACCAACACCATTCGAAAAGGAGCGATGCCGCCCCCATATGAGACTGCACCGCTCCTTTTCCTGTTCCTGCGATATTTTATTTTGCTACCTTCTGAAGCTCCGCATTGATTCGCTTCAGCATCTCCCCTGACTGATCCTGACCGCCCATCATCCCGGTCATGTCCTCTAACCTGAGACCTGCCATCATGCCCAGCATGGAACGCTTCACCTTCATGGAGCTGAAACGGTTCATGGCATCCACCAGAATCTGTCCCGCCTGCTCATGGTCCAGAATGTCGCCCACCGTATCCTGAATGCTGAAGTATCCTTCGTTGAAGGTCAGCTCCGGTGCCGCGTCCTCGGTGTTGATATCATCAAACCAGTTCTTTGCGCCGTCGCCTTCCTCAGCGTCCTCCTCCGGCGGCATCACATAGCCCGGATTCGGCTCATCCACCTTGCGGAACACCACGGAATCGGAAGCGCAGCCCGGTGCCCCTGCCGTCACACGGGTAAACCCATCTGCCAGCGGCACATTGTGGAACAGGAATACCTTGTCCCCCTTCAGCGTCTCGAACGCTTTGCCATCCACATACAGCGTCACCTCCGGCTGGTTGGAGTAAACCTTCACATCCATCTCACTGTAAGGACGGTCGCTGTAGCGTCTGCCGGTGATGTAGACAAATGCCTCCTTGGACCAGTAAGCCTTATAGATAAAGTAGGAATCCTTCTTGATCTTCCGGTCCAGGGTCACCAGACCCTTGTTGTTGCGTCCCTTTACGCCGCCCTCGTCTCTGGAATCGCAGCCAAAGTCGAACATGTTCCAGATGTGGGTCGCCCACAGGTACGGACGCTCGCTGATGATCTTTGCCAGATGCTCGTGATACTCTGCCTGATACTCCTCGCTGTAATCGCGACATTTCGGCGCATCGGAATGCCAGCTGATGATGCCCTCGCAGCCGTACTCGGAGATACCGAACGGACGCTCCGGATGCATGGCGTGGAACTTATCAAACCACTCCTCGTTCTGGGTATAGCTTCCGCCGTACCATCCAAAGTAATGATTGTAGCTGAGCACATCCGTCACCTGATTGTGTCCGGACTCCATGGGCAGCATGGATACCTGTGCCATGGTGGTCAGGCGGGTGCTGTCAATCTCCTTCACCAGACGGTTCAGATCCTCTAAGTTCTCCTGCAGTCCCGGAAGGTCACCGCCGATGGTAATCTCATTGGAAATCCCCCAGAAGCAGATGGACGGATGATTGAAGTTCTGGTAGATCAGCTCCTTCATCTGCTCTCTGCAGTTCTCGTGGCCCTTCGGGTCCTTGTTCATGATGGAGATAAATGGAATCTCCGCCCACACCACAAGTCCCAGAGCGTCACAGGCATCGTAGAATTCCTGATTGTGCTGATAATGTGCCAGACGAACGGTATTTGCCCCCAGCTCTGCAATCATCTCCGCATCATCCCAGTGATCGTCCGCCGTCAGCGCATTGCCCTTGCCCAGCATATCCTGATGGCGGGACACGCCGCGCAGCGGAGTCTGCACGCCATTTAAGAAGAAGCCCTTCTCCGGATCCACGTAGAATTCCCGGACGCCCAGGAAGCTCTCCACCTCATCCAGACACTCGTTGTGGCGAATGATTCTTGCAGTCACCGTGTACAGATACGGGTCCTCCACACCCTGCCACAGATGTGCATCGGGAATCCACGCCTGCGCTCTGCCGTCTCCACATGCAGGCACAAAGCTCTCTGCCGCAATGTTTCCATCTTCGTCCTCGATCACAAACTGCAGCAGATCTGCGCTCTCTGCGCCTGCCACCCAGGCACTTAAGGCCACCTGTGCGCCGCCGTCCACGATCTTCGTGCTGAATGCCACGCCCTGTGCGCCGTAGTAGTCCAGGCAGAAGTGGGTCTTCGGCACTGCAATCAGGTTCACATTCCGGTAAATGCCGCCGTAGAAGGTAAAGTCAGCCATCTGCGGATACACATCGGAGTGATTCTTGTTGTCCACAATCACGCTGACCATGGTACTGCCGTCCTTCAGCGCCTCCGTCAGATTCACGCGGAAGGTGGAATAGCCGCCCCGGTGCTCCGCAAGCTTCTCCCCGTCTGCATACACCTCTGCCACCGAGTTTGCACCCTCGAACTCCAGCCAGATCTCATAGTCTGCCGGTACGTCCGGGCGGCAGATGCGCTTCGTGTACTCGCATTTTCCGCGGAAATAGTCTCCGCCGCCGTCCTGACCGTCCCAGTTGTTCCAGGTGTGGGGCAGATTCACCGTCACATGACTGATCTCTGCACGGTTCTCCAGGGAATCCAGCGCTCCGTCAAGCTTCGCAAACTTCCAGTTCTCATTTACCTGCTCAAATAATCTCATATTCTTATCCTTTCTTCCGCACTGCATGGCGGACCCTTCATTTATGGTTTTATGAACTTTTTCCTGTTATGGCTGCACCTTCCTTTGCGGTACCAGCCTGTCTGTCGCTGTGTATCTGCTGTATTGTCTTTACTTCTGCTCTCTGCGCTTCTGCAGAATCGCTGTATTTTCCGCTACCTTCTTCCGGCTCAGGGGATATACCACGCCCAGCATCAGTGCCACACAGACAAACATCAGTGCCGGAGCCAGAGTTGCGATGGAGTACAATCCGCCAAGCACCTCTTCCGTCTGAACCGTCGCTGTCTCCTGATAGCCGATCATAGCCAGAGCGTAGCCGCTGAGACCGCCTGCCAGCGCCTGTCCCACCTTTCTTGCGAAGGAGTATACCGCATATATCGTACCGTCCTCACGCTTGCCGTTGCGTACCTCTGCATCGTCGATGACATCGGTGATATTTGCCCAGATTACCATGTTGAAGAATCCCAGTCCCAGGAATCCCACCGTGGACAGAATCATAAATACCCAGGGGTTATGGGTGCGGATCACAAACAGCAGTACATAGATGGCCGCAGAGGCGAGTACGCCTACGGTAGCACTTTCCTTCTTGCCAAACCGTGCGGAAATCTTGCCGACCACCGTTGCCGTCAGCAGGGAGCAGACCGTAGTCAGCAGGTTGAAAGTGGATAATGCTTTGATGTCTCCAAAGTAGTCCGCGTACACAAAGTTGTTCAGTCCCATGATCAGCAGCTGGCTCAGAAGCAGGAACAGTGCTGCCCCGATGATGCCGAGCATCGCCCGGTTGGAAATGATGCTGCCCAGCGCTTTTCCGAAGCTGACCGGCTCTGCATTCTGCTGCGGCTCAATCTTCACACGCTCCGTACAGCATTTGTAGCAGATCAGGTAACATGCCACCGCACATACTGCAAAGATGCCTGCAACCACCGGGAAGATCTGTCCGCCGTTGCGGATGACCTGCGCGCCGTTGGCATCTGCGGTGTAAATGATCATGGGAGCCGCCACACCGATCACCATGTTTGCCAGTGTCGCACCTACGCTTCGGAAGGTGGACAGCGCCGTCCGCTCATCCGGGTTGGCGGTGATGGCAGATGCCATGGAGCCGTAGGGAATGTTGATTGCCGTGTAGCACACGCTTCCCCAGAGGATGTAGGTGACGTACATGTATATGATCTTCACCGTCATGGACGAGTCAATGAAAAATGTCTGGTACATCAGGAAGCTGGCGATTGCCACCGGTCCTGCCACCCACCGCAGCCAGGGACGGAACCGCCCGTCCTTCGCCGGTTTCACCTTGTCCACGATACGTCCCATGGTGATATCCGTAAATGCGTCAATAAACCGGGCTACCAGAAACAGCGTCCCCACCGCCGCGCTGCTGATTCCCATTACCTTGGTGTAAAACACCATCAGAAAGGAACTTGCAAACAGAAAGGTGAAGTCATTACCGAAGTCACCAAACATATATCCGACCTTGTCCCTCATACCAAATGCTCTTGTTTCCTGCTGCATGTCGCAAACCTCCCACATAGAATTGATTATTTGTAGTATCTGTAAGTTGTTTCGTTCTTATGACTCTACAATACCGGATTTTTGTAAGAAAAACAGGGACGATTTTCATTGCTTTTATCACAATATTATTATATTATAAAATCATACATAATATTGTGCTATTTTTCTGTAATATCGTGTTAGTGTATGGGGGATGACATTTATGAACATTATGAAACCGGAATTATTAAAACAGGTACTGAATGCGCTGACGCTCCAGCCATTTATATTATTGAAGGATTTCTCCAACCTGCCCCAGATCGACCGGGAGCTGCGGATGCATCTGTACGAGGACTTTTCCTACGACGGATTCCTTCAGCTTCTCCAGAAGGTCCTGCAGCCCGGGCAGATTCTGGTCTCGAAGGACCGGTTCGGGATCTGGTGCTTTGCCATACAGATTCCCGACAAGTTTCTCTCCGACTACCAGTCTCCCTGCTTTCTGTCAGGTCCATTTCTCACAAAGCGCCTGACTGTGGACGAGATTCGCGGTATCATGAAGCAGCAGCATCTGCCGGACCGGCTTCTCAAGGACCTGTCCGCCCACTACAACCAGCTTCCCGTTGTGGACCGGCTTTTTGACGGCAGCAATTACCTGGAGAATCTGGTGACCGGATTCTTCGAATGCGACTACAAGGTGGTGTTTTCCGATAAAGCTGCCGGTACAGGCTCCTCCGATGCCCCATTCCCGGCTGCCTCTGCTGCCGCCGCGAAAGCCTCATTCCCGGCCGACACCCCTGCCCCGCTTTCCAGCGCCCCTCACCGGTTCCGGGAAGATCCCAGGATCTCAGAGACCAGCATCGAGGAACGCTACCGCAATGAAAACCGCCTTCTGGACTTTGTGCGAAACGGCAACTACCAGGAAGCCAGGAAGACCTTTGATGGCTGGAACCACACCGTCTATATCCCACCCCGGACGGAGAACCGGCTGCGGGACTACCAGAACTTCACCATCATTCTGGCGACTCTGCTGCGTAAGGCGGCCGAGCAGGGCGGCGTGCCGCCCCTGTACATCGACGATCTGTCCTCCCGCTTCTCCATCCGCATCAACGAGGCAAGGAGCACCAGAGAGCTTGACGACCTGCGCGGCGACATGATTCATCGCTACTGCCTGCTGGTCCAGAACCACTCCATGAAGGGCTTAAGCCCGGCAGTCCGAAGCGTGGTCACCTACATCGATTTCCACTACGCAGAGCCTCTGAGTCTCCGCTTCTTTGCCGAGCAGACCAATCTGAGCCGCACCTACCTGTCCGGTCTGTTCAAGAAGGAAATGGGCGTGCCCCTGACCGACTACCTGCACAGCGTCCGCATGCGCCAGGCAATGCTCCTCATCAACTCCGGCTCCGTTCCCATGGCTGTGATCGCCAGCTCCTGCGGCTACAGCGACCCCAACTATTTTATCCGGATGTTCAAGCAGATCTATGGGATGACACCGAAGCAGTATCAGCAGAGTGTGGCGGCAAAGATAGAATAGACGACAGTCCTAATATAGTATAGAAAGCCCCATCTTTGGAGCCATTACTCCCAAAGACTTATCAGGCGGCGTGAAAGTTCTGACTGTATATCTGCAAAATCAATCCAGCCGGAATGTTCATCCCGGCTGGCTGTTGATATTCATGTCAATGGCTTCGCTGTGCCTCACTCTGCCGCTCCGGTTTGGCAGCCTCGGAAGCATTTCTGGAGCGTTCCGCCGGTCTGCAACTCTTATTGTTGCCATTCACGCTCTGTTCTGTCTCCTCCAGCTCACTAAAGTTCATTTTGACCGGTTTCTGTTTGGCTTTGTTGACCCTGGCATCCACTTTGTTCTGAGGATTCTCCAGAAGCTTTTCTTGTTCCATCGTCACATAAGTCTCGATCATAAACTCTCGCTTGCGCACATCCTGCGTATAAGTTTCCCAGACCTTCGTCGCATCCGGCATATCCTGCGTCCGGCTCTTGTCGTACTCCTTCAAAACTGCCAGCTCTGCCATCGCTCTCATAGCTCCGCGCAGCTCACTCAGAGACTGGGGCAGCTCCGGCCTCTTATCAGTAAATACAATTTCTGCATCGCTTGGTTCATTCACGATACGTTCAACGATCTCCATCGTCTTTCTCAGTTCCTCTTTATCTCTTTCATTCAGAGCATCGCTGTTCTGATACTTCTCCATTCGTGTTTGACATTCCCGCAGCTCCATCCGGATAGAGAATGGCGGATTGTTCTCTTCCCGCAGAAACAGATCCATGGCCCGCGCCTCCCGCAGCTTCTCGAATGTAGGACGAAGCGTCCTCAGTTCTATGTCCAGACGGACGGTCTCCTTCATCACTTCCTCCGATTTAGCCGGTGCAGAAAACTCCTCATCCATGAGCTGCGGCCGCATACCTGAATTTCTCCGCATCAGACGCCCCTTTGCCTCCTCCGTCAGCGCCTGTTCCGTCATCCTCAGATACGGTTCCTGCAAAAATCTAATATATTCTTGCTTCATCTCAATCGCGGCGGTTTTCACCGCGCTCAGTTCCGTAAAGCCCGCCAGTTCCCGGAGACATTCCTGCTTCGCTGTATTTGTGTCCTGCACATACAGACGACTGTAAAAGGAAAGTTTTAGCGAATCCGGGTATTTCTTAGAACATTCTTCTTCCAGCTTCCTATGAATATCATCCTTGGTCATTGTCTCCGCGGCCGTTATGAGCGCATTCAATTCGTTGATTTTCTCTTCCGCTCTGCCGTGTTCTCTCTGGTTGATTTCCACCTCCATGCCCAATCTCGAAATCACTTTCTGCTTATCCTCCAGAGTCCCCCGCCACGATTCCCGCTTTTGACGGTACTCCTCCATCTCCGGTGAGTCGAATATATCCGGCATATCTCCCTGCTGCTTCCACTCTGCAAGATCACGATCCAATGCAGCTTTTCTTATTTTCCCATTTAGCTTAGCAAGCGCCGCATTCTGCCGCTCCTCCCGATGTTCATCATTCTGCCACAGTTCCTCAAGCAGCTTCTCTCTTGGTTTCTCTCCGAATATGTGGCTGAACACACCGCGATTTTCCCACTCTTTCTGGCTATACGCATGGATATCTCCCATAAGCGGCACCACCCGGAAGTTCATGGAGCCGTTTATCGTTTTCTGGCTCATGATCATCTCGACCCGGTGCTTGCCGGAAAGCATCGCTGCTCCAGCCAGCGCCAAAATCCGTTTTCCCTGATTCTGCTCCGGCACCTGTTCAATCTGCTGCTGGTATTTTTCCCGGATCGGAACGCCATCTACCAGCAGCATATCGTACTTGTCAAGCCCCATAAGCTCGCGATTCTCCGTCTGAATCCTATTTTCAAGAAGGAGACCTGCTGTCCTATCAAACGTCTCTTTAAGTGCTGATTCGCAGTTCGGAGTTACCGCCGTTCCATCTGCCATCGCATAACCGCCCAGCGCTCCACCAAAAAACGGCAGCTTGAATCGCAGACCATCCGGAATCGGCTTTCCCAATGCCATCGCCACATTCATCTCGTACTTCTGAAGTGAAATCGTCTCTCTGCTGCCCGACCCTGCCAGCGGGTCGATTGGAGGAATCCTTTGTAAACTGGTGTTGAACCCATTGGCAAACAATAAATTCGTAGCCACATAAGAGGAAAACTCCCCCAATACATTCTGCTTCAAATGAAAGATGACCTGATCTTCCGGCGTTGGATAACGATGATTGAAATACTTCGGGTTTTCATCTTTCTTTGTCAACACCGCCTGCTCAATCCTAATCATACGAAAAAGTTTCATGAAATCTTTTTCGCTGGAGGTCAGTTCCTGTCTGTTATTCGATGACTCATCAGCCGCCTGCATCAGACAGGAGAGATCCATCTCGCCCATCTCAAAGGAATCAAACTGATCATACATATCATCCAGAACCTGGCGTCGCCCGTCCCAATCCTCCTTATAATAACGCTGATACAAGCGCTCTGCCTTTTTTGTGACCTGATCATCCGTATCTCCGCTCTCAATCCCCAGCATAGCAATCTCTATAAAATCTCTTGAATCCTGCCGAAACCACGCTGTTGCCCGGTCCTGCCTGGATTCTTCCGCCATTTTTCTATTAAGCACTTCCACAACCTTATCCTGCTGGGAATCAAACCGCACCAGTTCAGCTTGCAGGGCAGGCGACATCGTTACTTTCTCCAGAATCTGTCCAGGCTGCCGCGATGGATTATCCCTTATCTCCGCCTCCATCCGTTCCACAAACTGTTCCATTTTTATGCGGCCAACAGCCCGACTCACCATCGCCCGGCGGCGCTGCCAGGTAGAATCCAGCGCTTTCCGGGATTGCTCTATATTATTAAGGAGACGCTCTTTTACCGCCGAACTGAATTTAGTTTCCGGATCATCGTTTACATTTCCCTGACTATTTGCGTTCTCCAAGCTGTCGTCTACTGTCATTTGTTCTATTTTTTTTCGGCATGTTTCCAAATCCGAATATCTTCGCGTTAACGTTCTTTCCAAGAAGGATTCATCCTCACACTCCTTCTTCGACATGTCCCAGACGCTTTTCTGAAGCGTTTTTCTGTCATCTACAAGCTTTTTTTCCTCTGCCAGCTTTTTATCTAGATAGTTATCTGCATGTTCGGTGCGCCCCATATAGATACAGCGAATCGAACGACGTGCCTCCGGAGACATGCTGCCGCTTTCCACAGTACGTTCCAGCATAGCTTCTGCATGTGCCTCCGCCGCCAGCCTTTCCTCGACCTTATCATCCTTTATAAAGCATTGCCCCTCATTGTCAAAAGCATGAACCATTCCTGCCACAGAAACCGGTATATTGATATTTTCAGCAATATCCTCTAAGCCAAGCATCGCCTTCGCAAATATCGGATTTTCTCTGTTCACGCTTCCATCGGTATTTGTCAATTCGCTTACTACATTGGAGATATTCATAATCTTCAGGTCTCTCACCATCTCATGCACAGGTTCTGTCCAGTGCGCATTGAAATAGACGCAATTTCCCAGTTCCTCATTGGTAAACTGCGCCAGCAGTTCTTCATGCATAGGAGAAGCCCCTCCATGTGCATAGTCAGCCACCGGATATTTCCGAAGCATGCTTTCTTTTTCCACCTTTCCCATCAGTTCGGTGGCCTGAATGAACTGCTGAAACTCGCTCATTCCTCCAGAAGCAACCAGCATCGCCTGAAAAGCGTCCACGGAATTCGCCAACGAAGCGTTATAACTGTCCGTAGTAATGTCCTTTCCCGAATGCTTTGCAAGTTCCGTTCCAAACGTATAGCACATCCATCCCTTCCATGCTTCCGCTACATGCCGGCACATCCGCTTCGGATCCCTGTAATGCCTGGCAAAGTCTTCACCAAGTGCCTTCTTCTTACTCGCAATCTCGTCCCACAAGGCAAGCTGTTCCGGGGAAGGCTCCAGACTTCCGGAAGCGAACTCATATGCGTTCCCATCTGGATCCTTAAATTCTCTCTTCCCGTTAATCTCGTTAAGAAACGTGGACATCTGAATGTCGCAAAACGAATACCCCTGCTTCATAAGCTCTCCATCCAGAATGGATGTATAGCTGATGGGTCTCGCCTGATTCCCTATGCCATTCATATCTGCCATCCACTTTTGCATATCCTTACACTCTTTCGAGCCATACGCAAATCCAAAAGAAAACTCAAAGTTCCGCTCTTCCAGTTTTTTATCAAAGAACATCTGACAATCATTAGCAATTGCCTCCAGCAGCTCCTTATCTGACAGCCCCTCTTTTAGCTTAATTCCATACATAAGGTACCTCCCGTCCCCAGTTTTCCGTTCCCCTGATATTTCAGGCGTCTGATGTTTTTTTATATTTTCTGCGTTTCGTTACCACAATTATAGCGTCATATGTTCGCACTGTCCACTTCCGCCTGCAAAAAATATTGTGGCGTTCACAAAGCGGGAGCTGTCTTTCTCTCCTTTATCCGTTCAAAAATGCAGGCAGGACGTAATGATTGAGGAGGAGGTTCCCAGGCAATAATTCGATCATTTTATCGTTTGCAGCATCGCAATCCACTCTGCTTCTCCTGCGCTTCCACTCAGAGATAAGGAATACGCAAACCCGCCGTCTGTCCAGATCGCCAGAGCATACGTTCCGCCATTGCCCTTAAGCGTGACATCGATATCACCCAGCGATATTTCACTTATCAATTCATAAGAATTGTAGTCTCCGCTTATATCATCAGCCCCGGTTCCTTTGCGAAGAACTGCCGTCTGCTCACCGTCTGTACAGGTAATTTCTGCCATCTCCGTCCAATAGGCAGTATAAATCACGCTCCTGGGTTCAAATGGCAAGTTCCCCGGTTCAGCCACTTCAAAGCCTACTGTTTCCGCCAGCTCTTCGACAGAAGACACCTCCACAATACCATTGTTCCCCATAACAGGCGGTTCTTGAGAGTTGTGCAGTAAATCAGGCAAGATCAACGCTCCGACGAGCATGACGGCGAAGCAGGCCGCAAGGGTGGCAACGCGTTTCAGATTCGAAAAATGAACAAGCTTCGCCGGTTTCTTTTCTTCAAAATCCATGTTTTCGATATTCCCCAATATCCGATTACGCATTTCCGGCGTAACTTCGATGTGTTCCATCACTGCATCGTATTTTCTACTCAAAGTCATACGCCTCCTTCAATAGGATTTTCAGTTTTTCCCTGCCTCTGGATAAGTTAGAACGAACCGTAGCCTCTTTCATATCCAGTATTTGAGCAATCTGCGCTGTCTGATACCCTTCATGATAAAAAAGATGTATCACCTCCCGGTACCTGTCTGGCAAGGTTTTTACTGCCTCCCAGACAAACGAAAGATCATCCCGGCTTTCAGCTGCCAGTTCTTCCATAAGCTCATCTGTCTGCCGAACAGCATTGTACCTGATGCGGTTTTTACTCAGATTTGCAGCAACATGAAGCATCCATGCTTTTTCATGCTCTTTTGTATTTAACACAGGTGCTGTTCTGAGAAATTGGACAAGCGTATCCTGCAATACTTCTTCCGCATCAGATGAATTGTGAAGATAAGAGTATGCCAGCCGCAGCACGGCATTGCCATACTCGCAGAGCATTTGTTCTGCCTGCTGGTTGATTCTTTCACGACTGTTCACCCTGGAACCATTCGTCTGTCTGCAATCACTCTCCAATCGTACCGCTGTAAAAAGAGAAACCAGTCTTTTTAATATATCTGTGACAGACGGCAAATATCTTTCTGTTGTCAGGCAATATTCCACATCATTCCTCCACTCGCTATTTTACGCTATCTACAAGTGCTATCATATCAGCCTCAGAACGAGCATTTCCAACGCTGATGGAATAAGTATACCCGCCGTCTGTCCACAGGGCAAGAGAAAAAAGCCCGTCTGCGCCCTTCAGCGTCACATCATCCACAATTGTAATCTGCGAATACTCATGATAGTCCCCGCTGATATCCTCACTGCCGGGTGCCTTGCGAATCAGCATCTCAGTGCCGTCCTCACCATAGAGCGCCTGGATCATCTCGTTCTCAATCACCTCCAGCCTGTCGGCGCTTTGGGGCAAAGTCACATCAAAGCCTGCCATTTCTTCAGCAGCCTCCAGTGTATCGCAAGGCTGAAATGGATTCGGCAGCTGTACCGCACCAGATTTGCTGCTGTCTGCAGTGGGACTGTGATTATCTGTAGTTTGGTTGTGATTATCTGAAGCGGGATTGTGATTGCTACCGCAGGCGATAAGAAAGAGCGCTGATATTACGCCTAAAGTAAGGAAACGTATTCTTTTAAGTATCATGGTTAAGTCCTCCTGACAGGTATATGATTTCGAGTGGCATTCTGCCTCTCTATCCTATATACAATCGGAAAGATAGAAATGTTGCAAGGAATATTGCCTTTTTTCCCGTTTTCTTACCATTTATCCGAATGTGTGCAAGTTACCTCCTGTGTGAACAGTGGAATTCCTTCTCCTGACAGAACAGGAGCAGGAATGGTGTTCCCGCCTTTGGCAAAAAAACCGCCGCTATGGTTTTACCCATACACGGCGGAGTACATCGTGACGTCGGTCTGTTTTAGTATGCAAACGAGGTTATTCTTGCTTATTACTTGTATTTTTTTAATATATGCCTGTAAATTATATGACCACTTATAATTTGAAACATCATATATGCACATAGATATAAAACAAATATTTTTCCGTTCTCAAGAATTTCTAAAATATTAAGTATGGCAAATACAACAATTGATGCAGATATAACGCAAAGTCCAAAAACATATACATATCGTGCTGTCATACCACGAACTTTATCTTTTAGCTCATCGTGCAATTCAATGTTTTCAGCTTCCATTTTTTCTTTATAGCGTTCTGCATTGTTTGGAGAATTCCAATAAAGATATTTATAAATCATCACCATACCAGGAATAATTCCGGCTCCAGCAAACCCGAACATCACACGGTCTAATTTTGTATCAGTAAAAATTCCGATAAGTAAAAACATAACTCCTGCAACTACATACGCTATACCACACAACCAACTACTCTTTTTCATTCTTGTTCCCCCTTTCGTGGATAAAAATTTCATCAATTCTCTCTCCAAAAAAATCAGCGATTTTAAATGCCAAATCCAAAGATGGGTTATATTTCCCCGTTTCAATGGAGCTTACAGTTTGTCTCGAAACCCTTATTGCTTTTGCAAAATCTTCTTGGTTCAATCCTAACTGTTTTCTTAATTCTTCAACTCTGTTTTCCAAATAATGCCTCCTTTGACAAGGTTTCTTTACATTTGTATAATAGCATCGTTTTCGAATGGTTGTCAAGTCTCCTTTACAAAGAAATTTCGTAAGCTGTCTACAACTGTCGACAGACAAACAGACACACAAAAATAGCGGAAGTCCTTATAAATCAAGGCTTCCGCTACAAATAAAAAGAGCGCGAGACGGGACTCGAACCCGCGACCCCGACCTTGGCAAGGTCGTA
>JAUNPU010000059.1 GCA_030536555.1 Eubacteriales bacterium
TCTCCATCGCTGTCCCTGTCAGCATCCGGTTCATCGGAATCCTCGATCTCCCAGGAGTCCTCGTTCTCCGGATTCGCTTCATCCTCACCGTAGTCATAATCGTCCAGATTATCATTTCCCTTGGTTTTGGGTTTGTCCTTAATGAGCTTGAAGTAAGCGAAGGCTCCGCCACCGCCCAATAGTGCAAGCACCAACATTAAAAGTGCCGGGTTTGCTCCGGCGGGTTTCTTCTCCGGTTCTTCCGGCAGCTCCGGTTCCGGTGCTTTTCCTGTGCAGCCGTTCCTATTGGTTACGCAGACGGGGCAGGCAGTGTTAACCACACCGGCTTCACATTGTTTCGTGCAGTTGCAGACTGCCGGGACTTCCTCCTTGGGTTTTCCGTCCTCGGTCAGCGCCGCAAGGTCGGCATCATCCACCTGGTTCAGGAAATGGACGGCAGTTTCTTTTTCCTCGTTGGCCCTGTCAATGAGGATGTAGAAGTAATTGCCTGCCTTGGTCGTGACGGTGATGAGCTGCTTGTTACCGCCAAAATCGTCTACCAGAGCAGCATTCCCCTCCGGCGTCAGAGGCGGCGCATCCTCGGTTTTCTCCACCACCACATTACTGTCGTTGGTATCATCAGCAGGCGGCTGGTTCGTTCCCTGGGCATAGGCGGAAATAGTAAGGCCGCCCGCAAGCAGCAGGGCGGCGCAAAATGCAGTCATTGTTCTGAAAATATTTTTAGGCCTCATGGTCGGTATCCTCCTGTTCATCATAGTTTGCGGAAACACCAGCCTTGCCGGGAACCATGCCGCTGGACAGCATGGCGTTCAGCTGCGCGGGAGTCATCCGCATAGCGCGCACCATCTGGACAATCTCCAGATTTTCCGCTTCTGTTTTCTGCGTCTCCAGGGTTTTCAGCTTATCTTGATATTCCGTGATCTTCTCACGGACCTTCTCGATCTCCTGGTCGATGCGCTCGATCTTACTCTTAGCCATAATCATTCACTCCTTATTTAAGATTTTGTTACCAATTCATCAGCCCATAGCCCTTGATGCACTCATAGGACAGGGCATAGCTCTTGATTTTGCAGGCATCACCGGAATTGCCCTCTACTGTGTAGACCCGGCTGCCATCGGTTCCGATGACAATACCCACGTGATCCGCACTTCCATCTAAATCCCAATCAAAGAAAATGGCATCGCCGGGGGCAATGTTATCATATCCACGCCCACCCCATTGTCCATGAGCTTGGAACCAGGGAACGCCCTGTGACTGGCAGCCTGCAAAGCGCGGCTCGGATAAGCCTGCCTGCCCATAACACCATGATACAAAGCAGGCGCACCATTCGACACGGCTGTTGAAGCCATACCAGCTCCAATAGGGATAGCCGCCCACATTTCCTACCTGACGCTGCGCCAATTCCACCAACGCCGGATTGCCGGGGCGTGTACCATTTACGAACTCCACACCGGTCAGATCTTCGGAATTTCCCATATCAGGGGAACCACCGCCAAACAGCAGGGGCTTATTACCCATCGTCTGCCGGTACACCTGATACATTTCCATCTGCTCCGGGGTCAATAGCTCTGCGGCAACGGAAGATATGGGTCTGCTCACAAGTGTCACATTCAAGATGTAATACTCATACGGCACTTCCACCTCATATTCATAGGTCTCCGTTGTCGTGTCTCCTGTTACCGGGTCAGTATCCGTGGTCGTGCCTGTCCTCGTTTCTGTCCGATAGCGTATCTCCACTTCCTCGGTAATCGTCAGCTGGTATTGCATGGAGAATACCCGCTCCAACTCCGCCTGGGCGCTTTGTCTGGTATAGCCCTGCAAAACAGCGGACAAGTAGGCTGCCAGTTCATGCGGGTCATGGCCAATCATATCCAGATCATAACGGTATTCGTCATATCCGGGGTGCCTGCTCTCAATGTTATCAATTTCGGCCTGCAATTCCGCTTCTTTGGCAGCATAACCGGCTTCCACCGCCAGCATCTCCGGGTCATCTGATGGATAAGTCGTACCGGAAACAACAGAACCGATGCTCTGTGCCATCATGGAACAGGAGGACATGGTATTGAGCAGCAGACAGGTGATAAGAAAAATTGCACCCGCAATCAGAAAACCTCTCTTGTGGCGCACAACAAATGCGCCTGCCTGCTGTGCCTTTTCCTTCACCGTCCGGGCGGCCTTTCCGGTGGTCTGTGCAGATTTTGCAGTATTCCCGGCAGTTTGACCGGCACGTTTGGCGGCGGCATACTGCTTTTTAATGGCCTGCTTCTGCTGCCAGCGGGAAAGGGGATTGCTGGCAAGCTGGGGATTTTCCTGCAAAGACTTCTGATACAGGGCGCTGACATTGGCCTTTTCCAGCTGACGCTCCGCCTGGGCTGCTTTACGGTAAGGCTTCAGCTTATGACTGTGATACCCCTCCCGCACCAGTCGTGCGCCGGTTTCTACTGCCTCCTCGGACTTGTGGGCGCTTTCCACGCCCACATTGTCCTGTTCGCTCTCCCTGACTTCCTTATGGATTTTGCCAGCAACCATATTAGCCGAGGTATCCCGCAGGGAATGGGACAGCTTGGAAGGCGGCTTTTTCTTGTCCTCCAGCACCAGCTTCGCTGTGGTCTTGCCGGTCTCCGGGTCA
>JAUNPU010000045.1:0-14378 GCA_030536555.1 Eubacteriales bacterium
GGCAGACCGGGAGTGGAATCCAGGTCGGGAACAGATGTCAGTCCGGGGGCAGATGTCAGGTCGGGAGCGGAGGTCAGGTCAGGTGCTGAGCAATCGCAGGAGAGCCTCAGAGAGGTGGATTATCTGAAGCACAGCCTGGAGCAGATTGCCGCCAGCCGTGAGAAGTCGCGGGCAGCTGATGAAAACTGGCTGAAGGATTTAGGCCCGGAGGAGGTGGAGCTGATCGGAGATATTCTGAAGCAGTATCTGGTGTGAGCAAAGGTTGCCTGCAGGAAGTTTCGTTCTCTGTTCAATCGTAAGGGCAGTTTTACTCCTCGCTTTTTAATGGAGAAGTTATGTAAACTATTTTGGACAATTTTAGGGGAATTTCAGGTTTTCTTGTCCAATTTTTATTTTGGAAATGCTGATTTATAGCGATTTTCCCTCGTTTTGGATAATTTAATGGCAAAACAGGCTCTGCATGTCCAAAATTCCGGTATTTTTGGACATGGAACAGCTGTAATGCCAATTAATTGTCCAAAATGATTTTATGTAAACCGAGAAACGCCAGTTTTCCGCCGAAATCTTATAGTTTCGAGGCAACTCTGGACAATTTTTGGCAGAATTCCTTGAAATTGTCCAAAGGAAAGAGCCTGCGCCGAGATGTGAAGCAAAAAAGGAGCCTGCGCCGGGGTTCAAAGCAAAAAGGAACCTGCGCCGAACCATAAGGCAAAAAGCTCTTGCCGCCCTGCTATCTGCCCTGCGATAAATATAGTAGCGTCTGCTTGAAACTGTGTGAAAAATGAACATATGGAACGCATTTTGTATCGCATTTTGGGTGGGACTATGGTATAATAATAGCCATAGCATTGCGTCATGCAAATAAGACAGAGTAGTATGACGAAATCGCAGCCGGGAGGTTACCGAACTGCTGCGAGAAACACACAAAAAGGAGAGAGAACCATGAGCAAAACAGTAACATTTGATTATTCCAAGGCAACCGGTTTCGTGTCCGCAGAAGAGCTGGCTAACTTTAAGAGCACGGTGATGGCAGCGAAGGAGACCCTGCTTGAGAGATCCGGAGCTGGTAATGACTTCCTGGGCTGGATTGACCTGCCGGTAGATTATGACAAAGAGGAGTTTGCGCGTATCAAGAAAGCAGCAGCGAAGATTCAGAGCGATTCTGACGTACTGCTGGTGATTGGTATTGGTGGTTCTTATCTGGGCGCGCGTGCAGCCATTGAGTTCTTAAGCCACAGCTTCTACAATGTGCTGGACAAGAGCGAGCGCAAGACCCCTGAGATTTATTTCGTGGGCAACAGCATCAGCAGCAAGTATGTGAGCGACCTGAAGGACGTGCTGAAGGGCAAGGACTTCTCCATCAATATGATTTCCAAGTCTGGTACCACCACAGAGCCGGCGATTGCATTCCGTGTATTCAAGGAGATGCTGATCGAGAAGTATGGCAAGGAAGAGGCTAACAAGCGTATCTACGCTACCACCGACAAGGCAAGAGGCGCTTTGAAGCAGCTGGCGAACGAGGAAGGTTATGAGTCCTTCGTGGTTCCGGATGATGTAGGCGGACGTTTCTCCGTGCTGACCGCAGTTGGTTTACTGCCGATCGCAGCAGCAGGTCTTGATATCGACAAGCTGATGGAAGGCGCAGCTTCCGGAAGAAAGAAAGCGCTGGAGACTCCGTATGAGTCCAACGATGCACTGCTGTATGCAGCAATCCGGAACATTCTGCACAGAAAAGGCAAGATGGTTGAGATCGTGGCAAACTATGAGCCGAGCATGCACTATGTATCTGAGTGGTGGAAGCAGCTTTTCGGCGAGAGCGAAGGCAAGGATCAGAGAGGTATCCTTCCGGCAGCTGTGGATCTGACCACCGATCTGCACTCCATGGGACAGTTCATTCAGGATGGTTCCCGCATTATGTTTGAGACTGTTATGAACATTGAGGAGTCTCCGGCTGAGATTCTGCTGGGCGAGGAAGAGGTTGATACCGATGGTATGAACTATCTGGCAGGCAAGAGCGTTGATTTTGTCAACAAGAGTGCTATGAACGGAACCATTCTGGCTCACACCGACGGCAGCGTGCCGAACCTGATGGTGAAGATTCCGGAGCAGAACGCTTTCTATTTAGGTGAGCTGTTCTACTTCTTCGAGTTCGCATGCGGCATCAGCGGATACATTCTGGGCGTGAACCCGTTCAATCAGCCGGGTGTTGAGAGCTACAAGAAGAACATGTTCGCACTGCTTGGCAAGCCGGGCTATGAGGCTCAGAGAGAAGAGCTGCTGAAGAGACTGTAAGAAACCGAAGCTCGGAGTGAAGGGTTTTCGGCTGTAGGGAGATAAGGCTCAGAGTGAAGTGAGCTGAACCAGTGGCAGATACTCAGAAAACGCGTCACCTGCGCGTTTCCTGATATGCATGGCAATGAAATAAGAAGCGCAGATCCCGCCAGGAATGATGGGATTTGCGCTTTTTTAAGTTCGGATGTCAATCACTCTTCGATTACCTGAATCTCAAGATAATCAAATTCAATCTGTTCAATAAAATTATCCTGTCCGAACCGGGTCTTATCGTGGCGCTTAAAGTCCGTGATATTGGAATCCAGCCAGATCGGCTTGCTCAAGTCGAACTGATAGCAGATGTCATCTAAAGACTGGAAGACCATGGCGGTCCGGGACATACTGTAGTCGGTCATACAGATGACGGTGTCCTGAAGCATGTGATTGTCCTTCCAGATTTTTCCCCACATACGGAACATAGGCAGCTCCTCCTCGAATCGTTTTAAATGGTTTGCTCTGGGGTTTAGTATACGTGATTTATGAGGGGGTGTAAAGGGAATATTTGCGAAAAGGTATGGAAGTGTTTGGTGGTTTGGGGTAAAATAGAAAGAAAGAGATGTTTTTGGTATGGCGTGAGAGGAGTGAGCCATATGAATCAGGAAAACAAGTTGAGGTTTATTATTTATTTGATTTATATTTTAGCGGAAAATTGGAAAAAGACGCCTGTGCAGGTATATCAGATTCTGGATAAGACCGATGTCCTGGATGGTTATGTGCTGCCCTGTTATGATACGCTTCATACGTTAGGGGGACGCTATCTGATAGAGGATATTTCTGATTTCGTAAAAGAAAAAAATATCTGGCACAGGATTTGATTGAAAATGAACCAGAGCTGTTTGACTGATTTTCTTATCCGGCAGGCACCTGCGCCCCTTGCCGGGGCAGCATTTCTGTAGTAAACTATAACCAGTAAAACATCCGACAAACTTGGTTTCAGGGGATAAACTTGCTAAGGAGGACTATATGGGGCAGACGTCAGAGGAGTGTCTGGCATTTTTGGGGAAGGCCAGAGAGGCATTGAAGGAATTAACCGCGCTGGAGGAGCAGGAGCGGCAGCTGGAGCTGGAGGAGAGGCGAAACAGCAAGGCACTGGAGCTGGAACAGAAGACGGTGACGGATACCATTCAGCAGACCGTGAAGAAGCGCCGGGAGGAGATCAATGTCAGCTATGACAAGGAGATTACCAGAGCGCAGGATCAGTTGAAGAAGGCGAGAACCAAGCGGGAGAAGGCGAAGAATCAGGGTGTGAAGGAGCGGATCGCTGACGAGACATCGGAGCTGCACAACTACAACCGGGAGCTGCGGCTGCAGATGAAGACCAGCTTCCGGCAGAATCACGTGCCGGGATACTGCAACACGTCCCTGTACTACAGCCTGTATTTTGCGCGGTGGATGAAGGAATTCCTCACATTTCTGCTGTTTGTGGCGATTGTATTTGCGGCGATTCCATGGGGAATCTATATGATGATTCCGGAGCGGCAGCCGTGGTATCTGGCAGTGATCTATGTGGTGGACATACTGGTATTCGGCGGAATCTATCTGAAGATCGGCAATGTGACCAAGGTGCGGCACATGGAGACGCTGAAGGAAGGCAGGAAGATTCTGGACCAGATCCACAGCAATGACAGGAAGATCAGGGTGATCACCTCCACGATTCGCAAGGACCGCAACGAGTCACTTTACAATCTGGAGAAGTACGACGACGAGATCGCCCAGTTCCAGCAGGAGCTGAATGATGTGGCGGCGAAGAAGAAGGAAGCGCTGAATGCATTTGAGACGGTGACGAAGAACATCCTTCAGGATGAGATCGAGCACAATCATAAGGAGGCGCTGGATACACTCCAGGCGGGATATGCACAGGTGAAGGATCAGCTTCGGGTGACATCTGCGGAGGTGAAGAACCGGAGACTGGATATCACAGACCACTACGGGACGTATCTGGGCAAGGAATTTCTGGACCCGGCGAAGATTGCAGAGCTGTGTACTATCGTGCAGGAAGGCAAGGCAGCTAATGTGAGCGAGGCGATTGACGCTTACCGGAGTCGGAAGAGCAGTGAAGCGTAGGCGGAACGGCGAGGGGGCGTAAGAGCTCCGGTCAATATAATGTAGTATTTCAGAGAGGTGTGCGCAGGCATGCCTCTTTTTGCTTTATAGGAAATTCCTTTTAAATCATGAATTATGTAAACAAATAGCCCTGCAAAAGCAGGGCACAGAAAACAGACGATTAAGATTAGAAGATATAAAAACCTTCTTCTCCAAAATCGTCATCGTCGATATCATCAAATTCATGTAAAAAGTAATCCATATCCAAAAGGTCCTCATCACTCATGTCGCGGACTTCATCAGAGGTCATCCCTTCCGGTGGGTTTTGGATATATTGTATCCGCAGTTCCTTTGCAAGTTCTTCTTCCGTTATACGTTTGATTGTAACCGCCTCCATTTCATATCAGATACACTAATTGTATCATGAGAAGGCCGGATGTGAAAGTACACAAGCGGGGGAACGACAGCGGTATTTACGCATAACTTTTTCATATAATTCATGCAAAGGAACCGGTTTGTGGTTAAAATAGAGTTCTAAAAAGAGCATAGTAGTGCCACAGTTGTGGCATTTTAAAGGATCATATCCAAAAGAATGCAGAATGGATTCTCTCCAACGGTTGAAGGAAAGAAAAATAGTATGTTTTTCTTTAGAGACAGCTCTGCGCAGCCGCTGGTCGGATTCACGGTGTCTGGCATAAATCCCGTAGTAACGGATCATTTTGAAATGTTTTTCCGGGATATGTTGGGTTAACCGGGAGATAAAGTCAAGAGCCGGAATGGTTTCTGTAATGAGTTTGTTATCTTCATGCCTGTTGTAATGAAACGTGACGGAATCGCCGTCATAAGAATCAATCCGTGAAGTGGCAATGACAGGTCTGCCCAGGTAACGCCCGATATACTTAATGACATGATTGGGATTGCATTTATTGGGCATAGCCCTGACATAGAACCCATTTTTGTGGTCCGCATAGATGGAGGATTTTACTTTTTTAAAGGAATCACCTAATCGTTTGTGTAATTCATTTAAAAGAGCAGTTTGGAAGGAATCCCGCAAAAGTTTGTAGTTGAAATGCTTTTTGTGCCGCCAGCGAAGGGATTTACCAATGCCGCCTTCGGAGATTAAACAATGGATATGAGGATTCCATTTTAAATCTCTGCCAAAGGTGTGAAGGACACAAATGAAACCAGGAGTAAACAGTTCCGACTGATTCTCCTTATGGAACATGCGTATAATAACGCTGTGGACAGAAGAAAAAAGGCAGTTTAAAAGAGAACGGTCCTGTAGAAAAAAAGGACGTAGTTCTCTTGCAATTGTAAAGACGCAGTGGCGGTGCTGGACATCGAGGAGTTTAAAAGACATAGAAGTAGTCCTGTCAATGGAGTACATGTTGCCGCAGGTAGGACAGAAGCGGGAATGACAGCGGAAAGGAACAAATTTGAAAATTCCACAGCAAGGACAGGTATACATGGCACCACCAAAGGCAGGATTGCCGCAGTTAATCATTTTTTCTACATTCTCGATGACAGAGTCACGAGGGTGTTGGAGATAAATCATTTCTTCAAAATGGTCAGTAAAAATCTTTTGTAGTATATTCATAAGACTATTATGAAGGAAAACATGACAAAAAGAAACCCCTAATTCCCCTCATGAATGAGGGGCTAGGGGAGTTGAAGTGCCGAAGGCACTTTGTTCTTACGGTGCATATCAGGAAATGCACCGGTGACGCATGTTTCGATTGGAAAGGGTGAGACCAGTCCGGTATATAATATCCAGCCTTTGCTTATAATAGGAGTAACAAATGGAAGGTACAGGCAGGGCTTATGAAGACGGGATGGAAGAAGTTGAGGCGGAAGAACCGGGAAATCTATTATTTTGACTCCGGACAGGCGGAAAATGCCGGGGTCTGTGCGCGCACGCTCCACGAAATGATCGGTGAGGTCCAGCGGGAGCAGGGGAAGCAGGGAGTGGTGTTCCTGTGCATCGGGACGGACCGGTCCACGGGGGACAGTCTGGGACCGCTGATCGGCTACAAGCTGAAGGAGCAGCAGGTGCGCCGGATTCAGATTGTGGGGACGCTGGAGCGGCCGGTGCATGCGATGAACCTGGAACAGTCCATGGCGATGGTGCAGATCCATTATCCCAATCATGTGATTGTGGCGGTGGACGCATCGGTGGGGTGTCAGGATCATGTGGGCTGCATTACTCTGGGCAAGGGGGCGCTGCGCCCGGGGCTGGGGGTGAGCAAGGAGCTGCAGGAGGTGGGGGACATCTTCATTACGGGCATTGTGGGCGGGTACGGCAATTACGATCCGCTGATGCTGCAGAGCGTGCGGCTGTCAGTGGTGATGAAAATGGTGGATTATATCTGCAAGAGCGCGTTTCTTGTCGAAGAGTTTTTGGAGCGGAAGGCGCTGGTTTGACAATATCGGCAGCCCGGCTGTGGTACTATTTTTCAGATAGCAGGCGACTGTGAGGTGCAGGCAGTTGCGGTAGAAAAATATAAGCAGCGGGGTGAAGAGATGGGCGAGTTGTATAATCCGTATCCAAAGCTGCCGAAAAATATCCGGCAGATTGGGGAACGTGACCAGATTGTGAAATTATATGTGGAGGATTATGTGAATACATATCTGAAGCGGTTGTATCCGGCCGGCGGACAAGATCTGCGGGTCGGAATTTTGCTGGGGGAGGTCCGCAGTCAGGACGGAACTCCATACCTGTTCGTGGACGGGGCGCTGGAAATGGAAGGCGTGACTCAGGACGGGGAAAAGGTGGTATTTACGGAGGAGGCGTGGAAGCAGGCGTATCAGGCCATGGAGCAGAGCTTTCCGCGACGAAATGTGCTGGGATGGTTTCTGTGCGGTGCGCCGGGCAGCAGCTTAAGTCCGCTTAACTACTGGAAGCAGCATGGACAGTACTTCTCCGGCAAGAACCAGCTGATGTATCTGAACAGCGGATTGGAGGGAGAAGAAGCCCTGTATGTGGCATCTGAGGACGGGTTCTACAAGCTGCGTGGATACTGTATATATTATGAGCGAAATCAGATGATGCAGGACTATATGGTGTCGCGCAAGGATGCCAGACGGGTAGAGACCGGCACCAGGGACGTGGTGATCCGGGACTTCCGCCAGCGGATGGAGGACAAAAAGGAGGAGGCAGTCCGCCGCAGATCGACCGTCAGCACGCTGGGAACCGCCTGCGGGGTCCTGTCGGTGATGGTGCTGGCAGGCGGTGTGGTGATGTTTAATAATTACCACAAGATGAAGGCGATGGAATCCGTGATCACATCGGTAGTGCCGGAGGGAACGGGCGGCAGCCGGGACTGGTCGGACCTGCTTTCCAAGGGACCGGAAGGGGCAGCCGGAAATCGGGACAAGTCCGGGGCAGAGCTGTCAGGTGAGGATGGAGAACTGATAATCGAGGAGGTGCCGGGGGAAGTGTATCCGACACTGGCGGAAATCGTGATCGACCCGAATGGTGATCACGCGGCAGAAGCCGGAGCGCCCGGTGGCAAAGGAACCGCAGCCGGAGCGTCCAACGGCGGGATGTCCGGCGGTAACGGCACCGCAGCCGGGGCATCCAACGGCGGGATGTCCGGTGGCAAAGGAACCGCAGCCGGAGCATCCAGCGCCGGAACTTCCGCGGACAACGGCACAGCCGCCGAGACCCAGCCGGTCAGACGGGTGGAAGCACCTGCCAGCGCGGTTCCCTATATCGTGAAAAACGGCGAGACCCTTTACGGCATCTGCATGGAGCATTATGGCAGTATGGCGGATATGGAAACGATCTGTCTGTGGAACGGTCTGGGGGATGGAAGCCGGATCACGGCAGGTCAGGAGATTCTGGTTCCTCCGATGCCGGATGCAGAAAAATCCACAGAATAACACCTTCTCATGCGGTCACCGGGTAAGCTGTTCCCTGTATTATTGTGTGTAAAGAATGCAGAAATAAGGTAGACATTTGGTATTTGTTCTGTTAAGATGGGGGCAAGGAACAGCGCGATATCGTGCTGCAAAAGGTGAGGGTGACATGAAGAAAACAGACTGTCTGTATATACAGATGCTGGGGGGATTTTCCATGGTTTATGATGGAAAACCGGTGGCTTTCGGCAAAGGAAATCAGAGCCGGTTTCTCCAGCTGTTCCAGCTTTTAATGCTGTATAAGGATACCGGGATTGCCAAGGACCGGCTGATCGAGGCATTTTATGGCTGGTCAGAGGTGGGTAATAAGAATAACAGCCTGAACAACCTGATCTACCGGCTGAAGAAGCAGCTTGTGGCGGCGGGATTTCCGGATGAAGACTATGTGACGGTCAAAAATGGCAAGTGCACCTGGTGCGGAAGCATGCCGGTGTGGGTGGATGCGCTGGAAGTGGAGCACAACTACAAGCAGGCAGAAGCGGCGGAGCAGGATGCGGAAAAACTGCATTATTATAAGAAGGTTTGCGAACTTTACCGGGGAGAACTGCTGCCTCAGCTTGCCAGTGAAGACTGGGTGATCGTGGAGAGCCTTCGGCTGAAGGGGCTGTACGAGACCAGTGTCCGCAAGCTTGGCGAGATGATGATGAATCGGAGAGAATATCAGCAGGCTTATCAGATTTACAGCGAAGCGGCGGCATTTTACCCATTTGGAGAGTGGCAGATCGGTCAGGCGGAGAGTCTGATGCAGATGGAGCGCTATGAAGATGCCTATAAGCTGTACAAGGAGACGGTCAGACTGTACTCGGAGGAGCTTGGGCTGACCCAGTCTCAGCATATGCTGGATTATCTGCAGGAGATGAGCGGAAAGCTGCTTTTACAGGAAGAACCACTGGAGGAGATTATGGAACGGATACAGGAAGAGACGACGGAGGGTGCATATTACTGCAATTACCCCAGCTTTATTGACACATACCGGGTACTGTGCCGGGTTGCGGATCGAAGCGGAAGAAGCATATTTCTCATGAGCTGCACGGTGAAGCAGATGCAGATTGAGAAGGAGAAGAAGAACAGCGACCGCGTTGCGGAGTGGCTCAAGAAGTCGATCACTGCAGCTTTGCGCCGCGGCGACATGTATACCCGATACAGCAAGAGCCAGTATCTGATTCTGCTGACCGGTATGAAGCAGGAGGACAGCGAGGTCATCTGCCAGCGCATCCGCAGGAAGTTCGGGCAGTACAGCGGTACGGACGGATACGAGTTGTCATTTGCCATAGCCAGTGCCATCAAATTCTGATAGTTTCTAATCATAAATCACAAAAAGTTTTAAAAAAATTAAAAAAATACGAGTTAAATGCCAATCCGTGATAGATAGCGTGATTGGCATTTTGTTATGCTGGTATTGTGAAATACCAGCTATACAGATTTTAGATCAGGGAGTGAGAAGATGCAGGAGACAGTCAGAATGGTACATTCATCACCCGGGATTGTATGCATCTGCATCGATTCCTACCGGTACGGAAACAGCGCGGGGCGTCTGTATCACGGAAACAGCGCCGCGGCGATACCATTTCAATCGGTGGTGGAGCTGGTAGCGGACATGGAAGAGCTGTTTGACGAGATCAATTTCCCGGAGGCATCCACCAGAGCGAGAGCATTTCGGGGAAGCAAGAAGCAGCAGAGGCAGCGGAGAGGAGACACGCCTATGGCAAGAGAACGAAACATCCTGAATCAGAAGGGGGAACTGGCCACCTTTGTGGTACATGTTCAGTATCGACAGAATGCAACCTGGCAGGGAGAAGTGCTGTGGGCGGACAAGAACGAGAAAGTCAGTTTCCGAAGCGCACTGGAACTGCTGAAACTAATGGACGGTGCCATGGGAGGCACTTAACAACCATTCCTGTTTGATGGGGAATTTCTTATAAATATCAATGGAAAAGGAGAGATGAGTATGCTGAAGAAGTTACGCAAGAATTACAGACGCCTGGTAGCATTTATGCTGACTGTAGCCATGACATTCACCAACGTGGGGATGAATCTGAATGTGGCATTTGCGGCAGGCGAAGATGAGAGCGCTCTGTTCCTGTTAAGCGGAGCGGAGTTACAGGAAGCGGTTCAGGAAGCAGTTGAGTCCGGTGAGACCTTCGACTTTGCGTCCCTGAGCCTGAAGGCGAAGTCCACGACCCTTCTGAATTCCTATAAAAAACTGTTAGGAGGAGACGGAAGCAAGGTCTATGAACTGGACGTGCCGGTAGATGCCAGCTACGCACCGGATCATACGGGACTGCAGGTGTTCTACAATGCGGACACCGATGACGTGGTATTCCTGTTCACCAATGAGAGTGACATGGTAGTGACCTTCCGCGCCAATGTGGACGGTTACGAGACTGCACGTGTGACAGTCAATCCCAACAGTGCCAATGTAGAAGACGGCGACGCGGATCAGAAGTTCACCGAGGACTACAGCAACTCCACGATGATCGACGATGAGAAGGAGACAGCAGGCGGTATCGTGCTGAATCCGTCCGACGGTGCGGAAGTGCCGACAGAAAGCGAAGTCGGCCCGGGCATGACCGATCCGACTGATGAGACTGAGACTTCCGGCGAAGCTGGTCCGGATGTCACTGATCCGACTGATGAGACCGACGGCGAATCCATCGATGAGAGTATTTCCACCGGAGAGACTGGCTCAGAGGGCGAGACCGATTCTGTCGAAGAGTCCGGTGCTGAGGAGTCCGACGCTGCAGAGAGCAGCCCGGCATTAGAGACTGAGAAGACGGAAGAGACCGATGCAGCAGAGTCCACCGATGAGAGTTCCGCAGAAGCTCCGGCACCGGAAGCAGCTCCGGAGACGGATGAAGTGCAGAGCGAATCTGAGGAAGAGATTGAGGCAGAACCGGAAGCAGAGATTCCGGATGAGAATACGGATGCATCGGCAGCAGAAGGCGGCCTGGCAGCACTCTCCTTCCACAAGGTAGCAAGAGTGGCAACCGGTGTTACAACTCTGGACGATGACATTCCGGCAGAAGGTGATGCGCTGATCGAGGATGAGGAAGAAAGCGAAGAGGGATCTGAGACCACGACCACGGCAGAAGCTGAGGACGAGAGCAAATCAGAGACCATCGAAGAGACCACCACAGCAGAAGAGACTCTGCCGACCAGCAAAGAGAATGAGACCGATGCAACCGATCCGACCGACGAGATTAAGCCGGACGAGACCCTGGCACCGGCACCGACCGAGTCCACGGACGAGACCAAAGAAAGCGAGCCCACCGACCCGACCGAATCCACGGAAGATATCGTAGATGAGAGTACGGACCCGACCACGGAGAGCGGCACCGATGAAACAACAGCTCCGACCGATGAGACCACGGCGGCTGGCGAGACGACTGCCCCGGCAGACGGCGAGATTGCAGACGAGAGTAAGGCTCCGGCGGTTGAGGATGAGGGACAGATGCTGGAGGATGACAGCATCCAGGTGATTGCTGAACTGGATGGTAAGGAATTCAATACTGTTACAATCTGGGATTCTGTGAATGCAAGAGCATACAAGGTGGCGTTGGCGGATATTCCGGCAGTTGAAACAGATAATATAGCAACAGAAGTGGAATATGGAATTTCCTACCATATAAACCCGGCAGAGGGTGCATCAATCGAAGGTGCTGACATGGTGGCAGCAGGGGAAGATCTGTATTTTGCAGTTGTTCCTGAGGAGGGATATGAGATTGTCGCTGTAACAGCCAATGGAATTGAGCTGGGCAGTGTTGAAGCAGTGGAAGAGACAGAGTATGCAGGATACACGGATGTGTATATGATTCCGGCGGTAGATATCACTGAGGACGTAGAGGTTCAGGTGTATTTGAAAGATTTATTGGCTGTACCATTTATAATCAACAAGACAGTTGACGGGGTTAGGATTAATATAACAGCGCCATCTGAGGCTTTGCCGGAAGGTACAAGTGTGACAATTGTTCCAGTTTCTGCAGAAGCAGCAATTGAAAAGATTAATAGTCAGCTGGTAGAGGATGGAAAAGAAGTTGTTGATGCGGTGGCATTTGATATTACTTTTAGAGATGCGAATGGTAATGAAATCCAGCCAGGTCAGAGCGTAAAAGTTACATTTTCAGGAGTAGAAACCAAGGGTGAAGAAGCCGCGGTTTGTCATATTGATGATGAAGGTAAAGCAGAAATTGTCAAAGACAAGGTGAGTCCGGATAAGAAAAATGTTGAATTTGAGGCAGAGCAGTTTTCGGAATATGTCTATTATGGAATTGCCCCACTGGCAGCTATAGCCAGTTATGAAGTAGAGGTTGGCGGAGACAAGGCAATTAGTGGCACTAGTGGAGGCTATAATCATTCCTGGACAAGCAGTGATGAGACTATAGCTATAGTAGAAGAAAGCAGATATAGTGGTCGAGCAACGATTACAGGAGTAAATGTAGGCGGACCGGTTACTATTACTCACACTTGGACGCAATATGGTGTGGGCAATAAGAGCGAGACTTTTACGGTGACCGTAGTTGCGTCAACACAATCATATCCTCTGTATTGTTATACATTAGTTCCAGGCAAAACAATCAACAGCGCAGGAAGTGCGAACAGTGTTTGGAATGGAATGGGTGTTGGTTCTATTTCAGGTTTGAAGGCTCCGGGAAATTATCAGGCAAATGTTAATTTAATGGGAAAAGGGGAATCTATTGTTTATCCTGATTCTTATCCGGATATTACGGTGGATGGAAAACGCTATCAATATGCAGCAGCGGATAGTCCGAATGCTACAAAAGCAGGATACTATACAGTTGAGTGGATCCGTATTGTACAATCAGACGGAGCTAATGCAGGAGCGAACGGCTATAATCCGGTTGTAGGTTCTGGTACTCCAACATTCCATTTGGATGGTCAGATTTTTATTAATGAGGAGAATCTTTTTAATGTAACATTTAGAATTCAGGAACCGGGAGACAATACGTTTACGATTCAGGAAAATTATTCCAGACTTTTACCATCAGGGGCAAGAGAAGCTGACTTGCAGAAGCCAAGTACACCAGATAAAACATATGAGAATGAGCAGTATGTATTCGATGGTTGGTATTATGATTCAGCTTGTACACGAAAAGTTGATTTTCGTGGTACAATTACCTCAAATGTTAACTACTATGGTAAATATGTTTTAAAGAACAAAAGGAACGTTACAGTAACCGCAAAGAGTGATACTGTCACTTATAATGGTACAACGCAGACAGTTAGTGGATTCCTAAATGAAACAGCAGATGGAATTAAAGTTATAGTTAATGGTCAGGATTATTATGTTCAAGGATTGACGGCTACTGCATCGGGGAAAGATGCAGGTGAGTATACAACTACGATTAGCGGGAAAGACCAGCTTGTTGTGAAAGATACATCTGGAAGAGATGTGACCAAGCAGTTTACAGTAGAGACGATAAACGGAAGTCTGACAATTGATAAACGCGAGTTAACGCTGACGAGTGCGACGGACAGCAAGGAGTATGACGGAACCCCGCTGACGAATGATGCTGTAACGGTAAGCGTAGACGGCTTCGCAGGAAATGAGGGAGCGACCTATAGCGTGACCGGAAGCCAGACAGTGGTAGGAAGCAGCAAGAACTTCTTCGAGTACACCCTGAGTGCAGGAACGAAGGCAGAGAACTATAACATCACCAAGACAGAGGGAACACTGACTGTAACGACCCGGGGCGCGAAGTATGAGATCACGGTAGAAGCAAACAGTGGTACCTGGAAGTATGATGGAAACGAGAAGAGCGTGAGCGGCTTCAAGACCCTGGAATTCGCAGTGAACGGCCAGACCTATACCGTGAGCGGATTGACGGCAGAGGCGAAGAGAACAGATGCAGGCGATAGTGCGGTGAATGTGATCGGAACCCCGGTTGTGAAGGACGCATCAGGAAATGATGTAAGCGCAGAGTTCGCAGTGAAGACAGTAGACGGCACGCTGACGATCATGAAGCGAGATGTAACGCTGACAAGTGGTTCCGGCAGCAAGGAGTATGACGGGACCCCGCTGACGAATGATGCTGTAACGGTAAGCGTAGACGGCTTCGCAGGAAATG
>JAUNPU010000045.1:14478-17238 GCA_030536555.1 Eubacteriales bacterium
AAATGATGTAAGCGCAGAGTTCGCAGTGAAGACAGTAGACGGCACGCTGACGATCGCAAAGCGGAAGGTAATGCTGACCAGTAATACCTTAACAAAGACATATGATGGCAAACCTCTGACAAACGGCAATGAGCCTATCACTGTAAGCGGTGATGGATTTGCTGATGGTGAAGGCGCAACTTATCACTTTACCGGTTCTCAGACAGTAAAAGGCGATAGCCTCAATACATTTACTTATGAATTGAATAGTAATACTGAAGAAGGAAACTATATCATTGAGAAAACGGAAGGAAAGTTAATCGTCAGAGATCGTGATCAGAAATATGCGATTGAGGTAGTTGCAAACAGTGGTACTTATACTTACAATGGTAAGGAGCAGCTTGTAACCGGTCTTAAAGCTACAACATTTACGACGGAGGATGGCGGTATTTACACGGTAGAAGGTCTGAGGGCAGAAGCCCAAGCAACTGATGTCGGTGAATACAACGTAGAAGTGGCTGGAGACCCGATTGTTAGAGATAAATACAATAATGATGTGACTGATCAGTTTGCAATTGCTAAGACTGATGGAAAGCTGGTTATTGAGAAGGCAACTTTGACAATCGAGGCAGCAAGTGCAACAAAGCCATATGATGGCAAAGCACTTATTGCTCATCGTGTTGAAAACATCGAAGGTGTTGCAGATGGACAGGAAGTTGTAGTAGATGATTTACAGTACGAGGGCAGCCAGACTGAGATTGGAAACTCTGCAAACAAAGTTGTCAGAGCAAGTGTTAATGTAGTCACATCTGGAGTATTAGGTATTAGCTTCCTTGGAGGCGGAAAAGATACGACAGAGAACTATGATATTGTATTACAGGATGGTATTCTGGAAGTAACTCAGCGTTATGATCTGGAATATGTAATTAACCGTATTTTCCTTGATGGCAATGGAAATAAGATTGCAACTGAGGTTTATGAAAGCAGCAAAGAGGCATATTTCGGTGAAAAGATTTTGAAAACTGCACCGGAAGCAGAAGTCACCAGGGACAACCAGCAATATGTATTCCTGCCTGATTGGGAAGATTATCTCGCAACAAAGGATAAGACGGTTTCTCTGATTGCAGAGGACAATGTAGTGAATGTCTATTATGCATTAGATGAGAAGGGCAATCCTGATCCTGACAAACCGGTTGATCCCGATAAACCCGATATCCCGGATAAGCCAGATGGTGAAGCAGATATGTACCAGACCATTTTCAAATATGTATCAGCAGGAAATGGAAGCGTAAGCGGACAAATCTACGAAGTACATACCTTTAAGGAAAATGGAAAATATGTGGATAAGGCTCCTGTGAACCCGAAGGCAGAGGTTGAAGTACACGCAGCTGAGAAGTATGCATTTGATTACTGGACAATCGACGGAACGAAGAAGGATTTCCATATTGGTATGGATGAATTGAAGGCTGAGAAGTATGTGGATAACACTACATTTATCGTATACTTTGATAAGGATGAGATTGGTAAGCCAGATCCTGATAAACCGATTGATCCTGACAAGCCTGATATTCCGGATAAGCCAGATACCATTCCGGATAAATACCAGATTGTATTTAAGTATGTATCGGCTGGCAATGGAACAGTAACTGGAACGACTTACGAAGTTCATACTTTTGAGAAGGACGGTGAGTATGTAGAAAAGACAGCCATCAATCCAATAGCTGATGTTGAAGTACATGCGGCTGAGAAATATGCATTTGACTACTGGACAATTGATGGAACGAAGAAGGATTTCCATACTGGAATGGATATTCTTAAAGCTGAGAAGTACGCAGATAATACAACATTTATTGTACACTTTGATAAGGATGAGATTGGTGAGAAAGATCCGCAGAAGCCGGATGGAATACCGGATAAGTACCAGATTACATTTACCTATGTATCCGAGGATGCAGTTAATAAGGGAACTGTAGCAGGTAACTTAGTTGAAGTGGTAACCAGACCGCAGAATGCAGATGGAAGCTATAATATGGAAGCCGAGGTAAATCCGAAGGCAAATGTAACAGTAAGCACGATTGGACGTTACAACTTTACGAAATGGAATGATGGCTCTGCTGATTATGGTAATGTGGATGTAATTAAGCAGACCGGATTTGTAAAGGACACTGAGTTCAAGGCATACTTTACTTATTCCGGCGGCGGAAGCCCAAGTGGTCCGTCAGGTGGCAACAGCAGTGGTCCGAACCACAACAGCAGCACCCCGAGCGGTGGCCCGGGAGCAACCGTAATCACACCGGAACAGGTTCCGTTAGCGAATCTGCCGGGTGACGCACCGGTTATGATCGAAGATGAAGAAGTACCGTTAGCGGCACTTCCGAAGACCGGCAGAACCAGTGCAAATGGTCTTGTATTACTTCTTTCCAGTGTGATGCTGGCGGCATTTGCAGTAGCAGGCAGGAAGAAGGAAGACGAGCAGTAAAGCAGTAAAATGATGCTCAGGAAACTGAGATAAAGTGAAAGCAGGGAATCTGCCCGAACCGAAAGGTTGTGGGGCAGGTTCCCTGCTTCTTTAAAGAAATGAAAAATCAGCGGTTCAGCATAGCTTTGGCATGCTCGTACTCTTCGACCGTAACACCGGCTCCGCGGCAGGCATCCTCAATGCTCATATTCAGGTTTTTGGAGAATTCATTGATGTTTTTGACAAGCAGTTTCCATCCACCCAGTTCGATACCCTGGGTCTTGCCTAACTCAATACCCTGGGCTTTGCCCAGTTCGATACCC
>JAUNPU010000002.1 GCA_030536555.1 Eubacteriales bacterium
ATAAAACCAAAAGACAAAAAAGAAAGCCAAAAGATAACACTATCCCTCCCCCCACACAGGCAACAAAAAAGAGCGGCGCCCGCGCCGCTCTTTTCATCAATCTTAAACTTACGCCTTCTTTTTCTTCCGTTCATCTCTCGGCAGGATGATGTTCAGCACCACAGCCACCAGCGTTGCAATCACCACCGGGGACTTACCGAAGATGGTGGTTACCCAGGTGGGGAAGGTGGAGAGGGCTGCGGAGGCCTGGGACACGCCCATGCCAAGTGCAGCAGCCAGTCCGACGATGGAGGAGTTGCGGTAGTTCATCTCTGCGGAGGTCACTAACTTCATACCGGTCATGGCGATGGAAGCGAATACGGAGACCGTAGCGCCGCCCAGCACGCACTGGGGGATGGTAGTCAGCATAGCGGAGAACTTGGGAACCAGTCCTGCGACCAGCAGGATGGTGGCAGCCAGACCCAGCACACAGCGGTTGACAACCTTGGTGGTGGTTACGATACCTACGTTCTGGCTGAAGGTAGCAGTAGGAAGTCCGCCAAACAGGGAACCCAGGATGTTGCACACGCCGTATCCCACGATAGCGCCCTGCAGCTCCGGGTTGGTCGGCTGACGGTCCAGACCGCCCATGGTGGTAGCGGAGAAGTCACCGATCGCCTGAATGGAGTTGATGGCGAACAGGATACCGATCGCCACACAGGAGGAGACCTCGAACTGTACGCCAAAGTGCAGCAGTCCCGGCATCTGTACCAGTCCGGCAGCTCCGATCGCATCAAAATTCACCATACCGAAGAAGGCACTGAAAATGTAGCCTGCGATAATGCCGATCAGGATGGAAGCCAGCTTCAGGATACCGGTTGCGAAGTGGTTGAGAAGCGTTACCACCGCTAGGGTGAAGAACGCTACCAGCCAGTTCTCCCAGGAACCATAGGTAGGGCTGGATACGCCGCCTGCCATGTAGTTGATCGCGGTAGGATAGAGGGACAGACCGATGGTAAATACCACGGTACCGGCAATCAGCGGCGGGAAGAAGCGGCGGATCTTATTGATGAACAGGCCCACGATGATGGCGACGCAGCCTCCGACGATCTGAGCGCCGAAGATGGTCTGGATGTTAAAATCCCCTGCAATCGCCTGCATGGTAGGCAGGTAAGCGAAGCTGATACCCATAATAACGGGCAGTCCTGCGCCCAGCCGGAAGCCGTTCTTCGGTCCGATGGGGAAAAGCTGCAGGAACGTGGAAAGAGCAGACACCACCAGCGCTGACTGAATCAGAATCACGCTGTCTTTGTCGGACATGCCACAAACCCCGGAAATAATAATCGCCGGGGTTACGCAGCCAACAATCATAGCGACAACGTGCTGAAGCGCCAGAGGAAATGCCTGCCCAAAGGAAGGAATGCCATCCAGTTCAAAAATAGATGCTTTTTGTGAGTTACGTTTGGTCATTGCTCTTTCGGACATATGTATGTTCCCCCTTGCTTGTATTGTCAGGCAGCAGAAGTTTATGCGGTCTGCTGCCTGCTTCGGATGAATTACTGGTGAATTCTTGTACCGGTTACACCCAGTATACCATCCTTTGCCTTCTCAAGCAATGTAATGAGGGCGGTTCTACCAGGTTTGGATTCTGCAAATGCAACAGCGGCTTCTACCTTCGGAAGCATGGAACCTGGTGCGAAATGTCCTTCGCCAATGTACTGTTTTGCCTGATCTACAGAGAGATCATCCAGCCATTTTTCTTCCGGCTTGCCGAAGTTGATTGCTACTTTTTCTACAGCAGTCAGGATGATCAGGAAATCTGCATCCAGATCCTCTGCCAGGAGACGGCTTGCAAAGTCCTTATCGATGACTGCGCTGGCACCCTTTAAGTGGTTGCCCTGACGAACTACCGGGATACCGCCGCCGCCGCAGGCGATGACAAGCTGTCCGTCATTGACCAGAGAGCGGATTGCACCGATCTCCACGATCTCAGCCGGCTTCGGAGATGCAACCACACGTCTCCAGCCACGACCGGAATCCTCTTTCATCTGGTAGCCGTAAGCTTCCTCTGCGTGCTTTGCCTGCTCCTCGGTCATGAAGTGGCCGATCGGCTTGGACGGGTTCTGGAATGCCGGGTCATTTTCATCTACACGGATCTGGGTTACCATGGTAGCAACCGGGATGTCGGTGATGTTGCGGTTCAGCAGTTCCTCTCTCAGTGCGTTCTGCAGGTCATAGCCGATGTAAGCCTGGCTCATGGCAACACAGACGGAGAGGGGAGTGTTGGGCTGGTTGGGATTCTCGCGGGAGAGAGCAGCCATGGCATTGTTGATCATGCCTACCTGCGGACCGTTGCCGTGAGCGACTACCACCTCACAGCCTTCCTCGATCAGGTCTACGATTGCCTTTGCAGTGATCTTAACAGCAGCCATCTGCTCCGGAAGGGTATTGCCAAGCGCATTTCCCCCCAGGGCGATGACAATTCTTTTTTTCTTACCCATAATATCAGATTCTCCTTTATTTTTGTAAAAATATCAAATTTTGGGACAAAAAGGGCCACCTACCGGTTAAGCAGGTGGCCGATAGCTCATTAAGCCGGAAATATTGATGCAAACTGTCAAATAATCAGTTGAACTTACGTGCTTCTGCGCGCTCATCCAGCTTCTTTAAGATCTCTGCCGGGTTCTCGAACTTAGCCAGGAAGATCATAGCAGCGATTACATACGGCTTGAAGCTTGCTTCTTTGTACAGCGGCTCGCGGTAGCGGTCGAATACGGAAGCGTCAACCTCACCGGTCTCACAGCTTACGCCGGTGATATCAGCCGGTAAGCAGTGCAGGTACAGAGCCTTGCCGTCCTTGGTGGTCTTCATCAGCTCTTCGGTACAAGCCCAGTCTTTGTGGTTAGCGTTCTGTGCAAGCAGCTCTTTCTCCAGAGCCTTGATGCCCTCGGAATCGCCCTCAGCGTACAGGTTGGTTCTCTTCTCCATAGCAGCGAACGGAGCCCAGCTCTTCGGGTATACGATATCAGCATCCTTGAATGCATCAGCCATATCGTTGGTTCTTCTGAAGGAACCGCCGGACTTCTCAGCATTCTTCTTCGCAACTTCCTCAACCTCCGGCATTACCTCGTAGCCTTCCGGATGAGCCAGAACAACTTCCATACCCATACGGGTCATCAGACCGATCACGCCCTGCGGAACGGACAGCGGTTTGCCGTAAGACGGAGAGTAAGCCCAGGTCATAGCCAGCTTTTTGCCTTTCAGGTTCTCAACGCCGCCGAACTCGTGGATGATGTGCAGCATATCAGCCATACACTGGGTCGGATGGTCGATATCACACTGTAAGTTCACCAGAGTCGGTTTCTGCTCCAGGATACCGTCCTTGTGTCCCTCGGTTACAGCGTCAACAACGTCGTGCATGTACTTGTTGCCCTTGCCGATGTACATATCATCACGGATACCGATAACGTCAGCCATGAAGGAGATCATGTTAGCGGTCTCACGAACAGTCTCGCCGTGAGCGATCTGGGACTTGCCCTCGTCTAAGTCCTGAACTTCCAGACCTAACAGGTTACATGCGGAAGCGAAGGAGAAACGGGTTCTGGTGGAGTTGTCGCGGAATAAGGAGATGCCTAAGCCACTCTCAAATACCTTGGTGGAGATGTTGTTCTCTCTCATGTAGCGCAGAGCGTCAGCAACGGTCCATACAGCCTCTAACTCGTCGTCGGTTTTCTCCCAGGTCAGGAAGAAGTCGCCTTCGTACATCTCTTTGAAGTTCAGTTTGTTCAGTTTGTCGATATAGCCCTGTAATTTAGCATCCATTGTGTAAATCCTCCATTTGATTTTTAATAGTTTTGATTGATAGCTGCCAATTTATATTTTGAGGAAAAACGGTCTGCGGTTCCGGTTGGGTGTTGGGGTGTTGGACCCGCAGACCGGTATGGCACAAAAATGTGTTGAAACGATATTGCTTTATTACTTGCAGTAAGCCTGCGGAAGAGCAGCGTATACAGCTGCACAGGTAACCAGATCCTGCTTCCAGGTCTTCTCGTTCGGTGCATGAGCCTGAGCCTCAGCGCCCGGTCCAAAACCGATACACGGAATACCGTTACGTCCCATGATGGACACGCCGTTGGTGGAGAAGGTCCACTTATCGGTCAGCGGACGAGCTTTTCTCATAGCCTCGTTCTCAGCTACGCCGATTCTCTCGGTGCCGTACAGACCCTCGTAAGCTTCCTCCAATGCCTTGGTAACCTTGTGATCCTTCGGAATCGCCCAGGTCGGGAAGTAGCACTCGATCGGGTATACCAGACCGGTGTAGGACGGTCTCTCGTAGTTGTACATGGAAACTACAACGTCTTCGCCGTATTTCTTAACGCTCGGCAGGTTGCGGATCTCGTCTAAGCAGCTCTCCCAGGTCTCGCCGAAGGTCATACGACGGTCCAGAGATACGGAACAGGAGTCGGCTACTGCACAGCGGCTCGGAGAGGTGAAGAATACCTCAGATACGGTAACAGTACCGCGTCCTAAGAAGTTAGCCTCCTCGAAGTCAGGGTTGTATTTCTGATCCAGCATCTTAACCAGACCCTTGATCTCGGTCTCGTCAGCAGCATCGTTCTCGTTCAGGGAACGGATATCCTGCAGGATGTCAGCCATCTTGTAGATTGCGTTGTCACCACGCTCCGGAGCAGAACCATGACAGGAAACGCCCTTCACGTCAACACGGATCTCCATACGTCCGCGCTGTCCACGGTAGATACCGCCGTCAGTCGGCTCGGTGGATACTACGAATTCCGGACGAACCTTGTCTTCGTTGATGATGTACTGCCAGCACAGACCGTCACAGTCCTCTTCCTGAACAGTACCGGTTACCAGTACGGTGTACTTGTCATTCAGCATGTTCAGATCTTTCATGATCTTAGCGCCGTAAACTGCAGATACGATACCGCCCATCTGGTCGGAGGTTCCGCGTCCGCCGATCTCGGTCTCGGTCTCGAAGCCATCATACGGATCGAACTGCCAGTTAGCACGGTTGCCGATACCAACGGTATCGATGTGAGCGTCGAAGCCGATCAGAGTAGCGCCGGTTCCCATGTAGCCCAGTACGTTGCCCATCGGATCGATCTCAACCTTGGTGAAGTCTAACTTTCTCATCTCTTCTGCGATACGGTCGATATGACCCTTCTCACCGCAGCTTTCGCCCGGAATCTTAACCAGATCCCGCAGGAACTTGGTCATGTCAGCTTCGTAGTTTTTTGCTGCTTCTTTGATTGCGTTGAAATCCATAATATTTACCCTCCAAATATTTTTAAAATGTTGTTGTATTGTTTTATATCAAGTCCGCAGTGATGCGGAACTTATATTCCTGTCAGTTGGTGAGGCAGGAGGATTATCTCTCCTTGCCGTCCCACACGATGTTTTTGTAGCGTTCCGGATCCGTGTCGCCCTCGGTGGAGAAGAGCAGTACCCTGGAATCCTTGTCAAGACCCAGATGCTCGCGCAGCTCCTTGTACTCATCCATCAGCATGATGCATGCCAGGATACCGAAGGGAGCAGCACCGGACTCACCGGAGGTTACCTGCGGATCACCCTTGATCGGAGCGGAGAGCATTCTCATGCCCTTTGCAGCTGCCCAGTCAGGAGCGGATACGAAGGTGTCTACGTGGTTCTTTAAGATATCCCAGGAGATGGTGTTCGGCTCGCCGCATGCAAGACCTGCCATGATGGTCTGCATATCGCCGTCCACGATGCGGATATCGCCGTCGCCTGCCTTGGCGCCCTTGTAGAGACAAGCTGCAACGTCAGCCTCCACAACTACGAACTTCGGCGGGTTCTCCGGGAATAAGTTGGTGAAGTAGCCTACCACAGCACCTGCCAGGGAACCAACGCCTGCCTGTACGAATACGTGAGTCGGACGCTCGCAGCCGTTAGCATTTAACTGCTCAGCAGCCTCAGAAGCCATGGTGCCGTAGCCCTGCATGATCCATGCCGGAATCTCCTCGTAGCCGTCCCATGCGGTATCCTGTACCACAACGCCTCTCGGAGTCTCAGCTGCTTCCTTTGCTGCCAGGCGAACACAGTCATCGTAGTTCATATCGGTGATGTCAACCTGTGCGCCTTCCTTGCGGATGTTTTCCAGACGGGTCTGGGTGGTGCCGATCGGCATATGTACCACTGCCTTCTGTCTCAGCTTGTTGGCTGCCCATGCAACGCCGCGTCCGTGGTTTCCGTCGGTAGCGGTGAAGAAGGTTGCCTGACCGAACTCTTCGCGGAGTGCGTCAGAGGTCAGTACACTGTACGGAAGCTCGGATACGTCTCTTCCGGTCTCTTTAGCGATGTAGCGAGCCATGGCGAAGGAGCCGCCCAGTACCTTGAAGGCATTCAGACCAAACCGGTAAGACTCGTCCTTCACGTAAACCTGACCAAGACCCAGATATTCAGCCATCTTGTCTAACTTTGCCAGCGGAGTCGTGGTGTACTGCGGAAAGCTTTCGTGGAAAGTTCTGGCTTTCTTAATCTCTGTGAGTGCCATGACCGGCAGCTGTTTGTCGTCGGTCTTCGGCATGGTGTTGAGTGCCCATTCAATAGCGTTCATTTGAAAAACCTCCTAAATGTTTTCTGTTCTTATAATAAGGTAAGCTTTGTTATGATGCTTCATTTCCGTTGTTCTGCTTTGCAGCATCGATGTAGCTGTAAAGGGTGAACTTGGAAATACCAAAGAAGTTCGATATCTTGTCTCCTGACTTGGTGATCAGGAAGGCTCCTGAGTTGTTCAGGAACTGGATGGCTTCAATCTTGTCATCCTTGCTCATGAGAGCTACAGGCTTGCCCACCAGCTCAACGGACTGGTCAATCAGGGTGTCCAACAGATCATTGACATTGTGTGTGATCCGCTTCGGCTTCTGATCGTTGCTGCTCTTTGTCTCGATGAGAGAGCGGAGAGCGTTGTCCATGGTGATGAGACCGGTGATATCATAATTTAAGGAAAAGATATAAGCGACTTTGTCATTCTCTCCCCGGATATACATGGTGCTGGACTTAAGAATCCGTCCGTCATCGGTCTTGGTTAAGTAAGCAAGCTGATCGTCGGGAATGTGAGTTCCTTTATTCAGGGTCTCCAGCACGATACCGGATGGTCCGTCTCCCTGCTTACGGCTGCTGACATGTCCGTTTTCAATATAGACAATGGAACTTTCAATGGATTCCTTTGTCAGGTCATGGATGACAACCTCGCAGGAGTTCCCGAATTCACATGCAACTCCATGTGCGATCTGAATCAAAAAATCGAGTGTTTTCTTCATATTAGCATCAAGTCCTTTCGCGAAAGTAGATCGTTAAGTATTTCCCTGGCCAGGTACCTAAAAATCTTTTTGATAGTTCCATCATATCACAAAAAAATCAAAAATCAATACCTTTCCTAAAAAATTTTTAGGCAATCTTAAAATTTTTTGATTTCCCTCTTGCATTTGTGGATTTTAGGTGTTAGACTGTTACTATGAAAGCGGTTCATCGTTAATAGTTACCAAAAAAGGAGAGTATATTTATGACGATTATCGGAAATGGAAGAATGGTTACCAGAGACCCGGAGCATCCATTTTATGAGAATGGAGCGGTTGCCTACGAGGGCACCGAGATCAAAATGGTTGGCTCTTTAGAGGAAGTAAAGGCAGCTTTTCCGGATGCGGAATTCGTTGATGCCAAAGGCGGAGTGATCATGCCGGCCTTCATTAATGTGCATGAGCACATCTACAGCGCATTTGCAAGAGGTCTTTCCATCAATGGCTACAACCCAAAAGGATTTTTGGATATCCTGGACGGCATGTGGTGGACCATTGACCGGCACCTGACCCTGGAGCAGACCCGGCTCAGCGCCATGGCTACCTATGTTGACTGCATCAAGAATGGTGTGACCACCATCTTCGACCACCATGCAAGCTTCGGCTCCATCGAAGGTTCTTTATTTAAGATAGAAGAGGCTGCAAGAGAGACCGGCGTCCGCTCCTGCCTCTGCTACGAGATCTCCGACCGTGACGGCATGGACAAGTCCAGAGCGTCTATTAAGGAAAATGTGGACTTCATCAAACACGCACAGGCGGATGACAGCGACATGATCGCAGGTATGATGGGTATGCACGCATCCTTCACCATCTCAGATGAGACCATGGAGCGCTGCGCTGCAGAGAAGCCGGAAGGCGTTGGCTACCACATCCACGTGGCAGAGGGCATCGAGGACCTGCACCAGTGTCTGAAGGCACACGGCAAGCGCATCATCGACCGTCTGTATGACTTCGATGTGCTGGGTGAGAAGACCCTGACCGCACACTGCATCTACGTGAACAGGCACGAGATGGAGCTGCTGCGGGACACCAACACCATGGTGGTTCACAATCCGGAATCCAACATGGGCAATGCCTGCGGATGCCCGCCTACCATGGAGATCTTCCACACCGGCGTGCTGACGGGACTTGGTTCCGACGGCTACACCCACGACATCCTGGAGTCCTACAAGGTGGCAAATGTGCTGCACAAGCATCATCTGTGCGACGCCAATGCAGCCTGGGGCGAGGTGCCGGAGATGTTATTTAACGGCAACGCAAAGATTGCCAACCGTTACTTTAAGAAGGAGCTTGGCGTGCTGAAGGCAGGCGCGGCTGCGGATGTGATCGTGACCGACTACATTCCGCTGACTCCGATGCATGCAGGCAATGTAAACAGCCACATTTTATTCGGCATGACCGGCCGCAGCGTGACCACCACCGTGGCAAACGGCAAGATGCTGATGAAAGACCGCATCCTGACCTCCATCGATGAGGAGAAGGTGATGGCAGACTGCAGACAGGCAGCGGCAGAGCTGGCGAAGTCCATCAACGGCTGATAAAAGCAGCAGGGTACATTCCATGGAGCCGCAAAAGCGGCTCTGTGTCACACAGAATAAGAAGGAGTAGATAAATATGAGCGACAGAATGACACCAATGCCATTTGCACAGATGGTGCAGTGGGTATTAGCAGAACAGAAGAGAACCGGAGCTGTATTTGGCGTATACCGTCCCTACAAGGCGAAGGCAGCCAACAACCGGAGCATTTTCGGAAGAAACTTAGAGACCCCCATCGGACCGGCAGCAGGTCCCCACACCCAGCTGACCCAGAACCTGGCAGCAGCGTACTATGGCGGCAGCCGCTTCTTTGAGCTGAAGACCGTGCAGATTTTAGACGGTGAGGACCTTCCGGTCAGCAAGCCGTGTATCAAGGCAGATGACGAGTGCTACAACTGTGAGTGGTCCACGGAGCTGTATGTTCCCCAGGCACAGGCGGAGTACATCAAGGGCTGGTTCCTGCTGAAGATGATGGCGAAGGAGTTCGGTCTGGGCGATCCGGACGGCTTCCAGTTCAACATGAGCGTAGGATATGACTTAGAGGGCATCAAGTCTGAGAAGGTCAACACCTTTATCGACTCCATGATGGACGCTTCCAATACGAAGGAATTTAAGGAGTGTAAGCAGTATCTGCTGGACAACCTGAATCTGTTCGAGCATGTGACGAGGGAAGACGTGGAGGCAATCAGCCCGCAGATCTGTAATTCCGCAACCCTGTCCACCCTGCATGGCTGCCCGCCCCAGGAGATTGAGCGGATTGCAACCTATTTGATTAAAGAAAAGGGTCTGAACACCTTTATCAAGTGCAACCCGACTCTGCTGGGCTACGAATTTGCAAGAAAGACCATGGATGAGATGGGATATGACTACGTGGCATTCGGCGATTTCCATTTTAAGGATGACTTGCAGTACGAGGATGCCATTCCGATGTTCAAGCGCCTGATGGCACTGTGCGACGAGAAGGGTCTGGAGTTCGGTGTGAAGATCACCAACACCTTCCCGGTGGATGTAAAGCAGAATGAGCTTCCCAGCGAAGAGATGTACATGTCCGGTAAGTCCCTGTATCCGTTATCCATCTCTCTGGCAGCAAGACTGACCGAAGAGTTTGACGGCAAGCTGCGGATCTCCTACTCCGGCGGTGCAGATGCATTCAACATCAAGAAAATCGTGGCAGCAGGCATCTGGCCGGTGACCGTGGCAACCACCCTGCTGAAGCCGGGCGGATACCAGAGACTGGAGCAGCTGTCCTTCGAGACTGAGGCAGCCGGAGTGACCTTCACCGGCGTAGATCCGAAGGCAGTGCGTGCACTGGCAACGGAAGCTATCACCGACAGACATCATGTGAAGGCTGTGAAGCCGCTTCCGTCCAGAAAGATGAAGAAACAGGTTCCGCTGGTAGACTGCTTCGTGGCTCCCTGTGAAGAAGGATGCCCGATTCATCAGGATATTCCGGCATACTTAAAGCTGGTGGGCGAAGGAAAATATGAGGAAGCGCTCCGTGTGATCACCGAGAAGAACCCGCTTCCGTTCATCACCGGTACCATCTGTGCACACAACTGTATGGGCAAATGTACCCGTAACTTCTACGAGAGTCCGGTACATATCCGCCAGAGCAAGCTGGTGGCAGCAGAGGGCGGCTTTGATGCAGTGATCGGCGCACTTCCGGCAGCGGCAGCAGACACCGGCAAGACGGCAGCTATCGTGGGCGGCGGCCCGGCTGGTATGGCAGCAGCATTCTTCTTAAGCCGTGCAGGCGTAAAAGTAACCCTGTTCGAGGCGAAGGACAGTCTGGGCGGCGTGGTGAAGCACGTGATTCCGGGCTTCCGTATCGCAGATGAGACGATTGCCAAGGATGCACGTCTGGTGACTGCATATGGCGCAGAGGTGAAGCTGAACACCCGCGTGGAGAGCATTGATGAGCTGAAGAAGCATTACGACGCAGTGATCCTGGCAGCAGGTGCTTCTGAGCCGGGCGTGCTGAAGTTAGAGAGCGGCGAGACGGTAAATGCACTGGAGTTCCTGGCTGACTTTAAGAAGAACGACGGCAGGCTGAACATCGGCAAGAATGTGGTTGTCATCGGCGGCGGCAACACGGCTATGGATACTGCACGTGCAGCAAAGCGCACCGAGGGCGTGGAGCACGTATATCTGGTATACAGAAGAACCAAACGCTACATGCCGGCAGATGCAGAAGAGCTGGAGATGGCAGTAGAAGATGGCGTAGAGTTCAAGGAGCTGCTGGCTCCGAAGAGCCTTGCAGACGGCAAGCTGCTGTGTGATGTGATGCGCCTTGGCGAGATCGATGCATCCGGCAGACGCGGCGTGGAAGCAACCGGTGAGCAGGTTACCGTTGATGCGGATACCGTGATCGCAGCAGTCGGTGAGCGTGTTCCCACCGGATTCTATGAGAAGAACGGCCTGAATGTCAGCGAGCGGGGCAAGGTTCTGGTAAATCAGGATACCCTGGAGAGCAGCGTGAAGGGCGTATATGTAGTGGGCGACGGTCTGAACGGCCCGGCAACTGTAGTAGAAGGCATCCGCGATGCGAAGAAGGCAGCAGAGGCAATCGTTGGTCAGGGCATTGGCGCTGATACGGAGCTGAAGGCTGAGGCAGAGGACATTTATGCACGCCGCGGCGGTCTGTTAGAGCAGCTTGAGGGACGTGTGGAGACCGGAAGATGTCTCTCCTGTTCCGCAGTCTGTGAGAACTGTGCAGAGGCTTGTCCGAACCGTGCAAACGTGGCTATCCGCGTGCCGGGCGCTGCCAAGCACCAGATCATCCATGTAGACTATATGTGTAATGAGTGCGGCAACTGTAAGAGCTTCTGTCCTTACGACAGCGCACCGTATCTGGATAAGTTCACCCTGTTTGCCAACGAAGCAGACATGGAGAACAGCAAGAACCAGGGCTTCACCGTTCTGGACCGGGAGGCATTGAGCTTCAAGGTGCGTTATCTTGGCAACATCCTGACCTGGAAGGCCGGCGAGAAGACCGAGATCCCGGAGATGCTGTGCAAGGTGATGGAGACGGTTTGCAAGGATTACAGTTATCTGGTATAATTGAGGAAGCGTTGGCTGGTGGTTATAATTTAATATGGAATTAGATGAAAACCGCGGCTGCAGTTTCATGAAAATCAGGTTTTGGACAAATACGGGAGAAATTCCATGTATTTGTCCAATTCCACGTTCTAAGCAAGACTGTGAGAGTGGGATTTGCGGGCGTTTGGACAATTTTAGCGGAAAAAGCCATTTATTGTCCAAGAATTCCAGAATTTTGGACAATTCAGGGTCGAAAGTGCCGTTTATTGTCCAAAAACGCGTATTTTCGCCGGCTTTGGATGGAAATCTACACTGTTTTGGACAATTTTTCGCGAAAAAGCCATTAATTGTCCAAAACGCCAGGAGATTCCGGCAAATCCCATAGCTTGCAGGAGATAAAAAGGAAGAAAGCTGGGGTGTAACAGATGAAACGATTATTAAAAGGCGGTATGGTGGTAAGCGGTTCCGGATGCAGCGTCATGGATGTGCTGATGGATGAAGAAAGCGGAAAAATCTGCCAGGTGGCGGAGCATATTGAGGTGGAACAGGAAGCGGTGGAGGTCATTGATGTCAGCGGGAAGCTGCTCTTCCCGGGCTTTATCGACGCCCACACCCACTTTGACCTGGAGGTATCCGGCACGGTGACGGCGGATGACTTTGCCACCGGAACCAAAGCGGCAGTCAGCGGCGGAACCACGCTGATCATCGACTTTGCCACCCAGAACAAGGGAGAGACCCTGGACGAGGCTCTGGAGAACTGGCATAAAAAGGCAGACGGCAGGTGCTCCTGCGACTACGGATTCCACATGGCAATCTCCGACTGGAATGAGGATGTGAGCCGTCAGCTGGAGCATATGTTTGCGGAAGGCGTGACCTCCTTCAAGCTTTATATGACATACGATGCCATGGTGCTGCCGGACGAGGCAATCTATCAGGTGCTGAAGCGCTTGAAGGAGTTAAACGGAATCGCCGGAGTCCACTGTGAAAATATGGGACTGATCGCAGCCCGCGTGGCAGAGGAGAAGCAGGCAGGTCATCTGACCCCGGATGCACACCCGTTGACCAGACCGGATCTGGCGGAGGCAGAGGCAGTGGACCGTCTGCTGAAGCTGGCGAAGGCGGCAGATGCGCCGGTGATTGTGGTGCATTTGAGCTCAGAGGCCGGGTATCAGGAAGTGGTGTATGCGAGAAATGGAGGGAAAGCAGAGCCGGAGCAGGAGGTTTATCTGGAAACCTGCCCGCAGTATCTGGTGATGGACGACAGCCGCTACTCGGAGGACGGATTTGACGGTGCAAAGTATGTGTGCTCCCCGCCCCTTCGCAAGGCTGCAGATCAGGAATGTCTGTGGAAAGCACTGGCAGCAGACCAGATTCAGACCATTTCCACCGATCACTGCAGCTTCACCATGGAGCAGAAGCGTGCCGGAATTGATGATTTCAGCAAGATTCCCAATGGCATGCCGGGGGTGGAAACCAGACCGGTTTTGATGTATACTTATGGAGTGAGACAGGGCAGACTGACGCTGGAGCAGATGTGCAGACTGCTGGCGGAGAACCCGGCGAAGCTGTATGGAATCTACCCGCAGAAGGGCTGCATTGCAGAGGGAAGCGACGCCGATCTGGTGGTGTGGGACCCGGAGACCAGGTGGACCCTGTCTGTGGACAACCAGAAGGCAGCCACCGATTACTGCCCGCTGGAAGGAATGGCGGTGGAAGGCATGCCGGAGACGGTGTATCTGCGCGGCCAGAAGGTGGCAGAGCGCGGTGAGGTCGTGAAGGAAGATGCCGGACAGTACACCAGACGGGGGACCTATCAGAAGTTCTGACGGTTGAAGAAGTTTTGACGACCGGCTGTGGCTTACATGCTACAGGAAAGCTTATGCAAAAGCCACCGGAACAACTGATGCACCAGATATCCACCGAGGCAGACAGCACCGATATACAGCAGGTTGCCGGGCAGGATACCGAGTCGCAGGGACAGGCTGTGAAACAGAAGCTGCGTGTTCGGATAATAGGGGGAAATGTAGAACATATCCGCCCGCCCGTGCCCCGGAGCAAGCAGGTTGATCAGAGTGGCAACGAAGCAGGATGACAGAAAGACCGGAATCGTGCGGACAAAGCCCATGCGGCTGGTGTCCGTGCGCCCGGACAGCCCGAGAAAGCATCCAATCACAATCAGAAGCAGATGCCACAGGTAGCCGTGCAGGGTCAGGGTCCAGTGAATGTTGGAAAATCCATCCGGCACCATGAGCGCGGCGATGCCGCCAAGCAGACCGTAATCCTGCATAAAGGTACACAAAGAAACCCGTACCTTCCGGTCCTTCAGAAATGGAATCAGCAGGCACAGATACATCGGCAGACTGCAGAGCTGGAAGGGGAAAAACCACCAGTCATAATGTCCGCCGTTGATGACAACATATAAGAAAATCTGTTTATACAGCTCACTGGCTGCCAGAAGCAGTCCGCAGCAGAAGAGCAGTTTGTCTGCGGTCCGGTCAGAAAGCTGACCAAAGTGCGCCGCAGCAGAGGCACATTTATTTAATAGCGTAGTATTTTTCGTATTATTCATACGCCTATTTTAGCACCACCGGAAAGAAAGAACAAGAAAGGTTACACAAAATCAAATGAAACGTACAACACTTCAGAAGCTGAACAGACAGCAGATTACAGACATTTATCACACTTATATGGAAACGGATTTCCCGCCGGATGAGCTTCGCCCGCTGGAGGAATTTATGGAACGCATCGACCGGGGAATCTATGAGTGTCTGGGACTGTATGAAGAGGGAGAGCTGCGTGCTTACGGGTATTTTGTGAAGGACGAGGCAGCCCGGACCGTGCTGCTGGACTTTCTGGCAGTCTGTCCGGCGTACCGGTGCGGCGGCTATGGCGGCAGTTTTCTTAAGGTGATGGGAGCCTATTATGCCTCCTGCCGGGGAATTCTGATTGAGTGCGAGAGCGAGCAGACGGCGGCAGATGACAAGGAGTTGACGGTGCGGCGCAGAAGAATGGCATTTTATGAGAAAAATGGCTGTGCGCGCACCCTGACCCGCTCCTGTCTGTTTGGTGTGGAGTTTGATATTTTGTATCTGGCGCTAGGGGATGCCGCAGAGTGCGAAAGGGATGCCGGTGTGCCGGAAGTGGCAGATCAGCTGCGACACATGTATGCGCTGATGTTCGGAGAAGCGGGCAGCGGAGCCTGCTCCAGAGTCTGGAATCGAAGTAGCCGGATAAAGCAGGTTCAGAGTTGGACCGGGGAGAGCATTCCCCTTTGCCAGATGGAAAGGCTGAAAGAGAACAGGGAGTCAGGGACAGCAGAACCCACAGAACCCACAGAATCCGCAGAATCCGTAAAACAGCAGCTTGAACAGCAGCATCGTCAGGAGAAACCGGCGATTTCCGTGCAGCCCTCTCTGCTGACTGCCCTTGGCTTTGCGAATCTGGATGAGATTCCCAGAATCATTTCACTGGTAGGCGGTGGCGGCAAGACTACGACCATGTACCAGCTTGCTGATGAACTGGCGGAGCGTGGCCGGAAGGTGCTGGTGACAACGAGCACTCACATTATGAAGCCGCAGACCGGACAGGTGGCGGAGATTCGTCATGTACGGGAATTACAGGATGTGGCATGGGATGGAAATATTCTGATTGCCGGAACACCGGTGGAGGCACTGGCGGATGCAGAGACAGGAACGCCGGTGGAGGAACCAGTGCATGCAGCAGGAATCGTACCCCTTATGCCGATGAAAAAACTCGCCCAGCCAGAAGGTCTGGGAGAATCGGCTGAGATGGAGCGCCTTCTGGAACTGGCAGATGTGATTCTGATTGAGGCGGACGGAGCAAAGTGGCTGCCAGTCAAGGTGCCGCGTGAAGGAGAGCCGGTGTTGATTCCGCAGACCGGGCTTGTCATTGCCTGCGCCGGACTTCGTGCAGTCGGGAAGACATTTGATGAAGCCTGCTTTCGGTTTGAAGAGCAGGGACGGTGGCTGAGACGAAACGGCACAGACAGGATAGAAGCGGCGGACCTGGCGCTGATCCTGATGGATGAGCGGGGAAGCCGGAAGAACTTGGACGGTCGTTTTTACCGAATCGTGCTGAATCAGGCAGACGGGGAGAAAGAGCAGAAGCTGGCAGAGCAGGTGATCCGGATGCTTCCGGTGACGATGCAGAGGGATTGCGTGGTGACGGGGTACTATCGATGAAGACGTGGTTGGTACTTTATCTGATTGCAATCAATGTGATTACCTTTTTTATATTTGGACTGGATAAATATCGTGCGATAAAAAAGCGTTCCCGAATAAGAGTGGCAACGCTGCTGCGGCTTGCATTGATAGGCGGCGCGGCAGGTGGCTGGATTGCCATGTACCTGTTTCATCACAAGACGAGGAAAGCCTGCTTTACAGTCGGAATCCCGATGATGGTGCTTATGCAGGGGATTGTACTATTTTATTTGATGAATTGGTAAAGGAAGAGTGGGGAAATTATGGCGTTTCGAGTTTTATATGAAGCAGGTTACATCTTTGACTCCTCTATTTGGTCTGTGTTGGTGATAATGCTCTTGTGGTGTGCATTTCCGGTAATCTTAAAAAAAGCGTTGCCTGAAATGGTACATGCACCGAAAGATAAAACCGGAAATATAAACATGAGATTTATTGGACTTTTTTCTGGTATCGGTACTGCCTTCATATTACTTTATACCGTGCCGATTTGTTTTAGGGAGTACCGTGAGTATAAAATAGCCAGTGCATATCAAGAAGGGGACTATCTTACGGTAGAAGGTTATGTGGAGAATTTTGATCCGATGCCATTCAATGGACACAAAAATGAAAGCTTTGATGTTGGTGAGGTGCATTTTGCGTATTCAGATTATAACTATTCTCCGGGCTACCATAGAGCGCGTTCTCATGGAGGGGTGATCCGTGGGGATGGTCAGTACGTTAGAATCGGATACATTTATTTAAACAGAATACAGGGAAATGTCATTGTCAGGATCGAGGGGCAGTAGATATTGAAAGGCTCCCAGATGTCTGAGCCGGAGTTGTCGAGGTTAGTGATATGGATGAAAATGTAATAGGTTTTGTGGCCTGGGTTATCGTCGGCTGCTTTTTGATTGGCACTGGAGTTGCTGCTTTTTTCAAGAAGAAAGCAGTGGGATTTTGGGCAAATATGGAAGTAGAACCTGTGAGTGATATTAAGAAGTATAATTGCGCTGTAGGGAAATTATTTGTTTTGTATGGAGTGTTTTTCATGTTGCTGGGTACCCCTTTACTTATGGGACAAAATTCTCCATTCATTCTATTTTCAATCATAGGAGTGATGATAGAAACCATTATCATGATGGTTGTTTACAGCTTGGCGATTGAAAAGAAATATAGAAAGAAGTAAATAAGTCCAGTGGTTTCAAGCTGGAAATCTTTAATTTCAAACTGAAAATTGGAATCTGGAGGGATTACGGTATGGCAGTTTCTAATATAAAAGCTGTATTTCAACAGGATATACAGAAGGTGTGGGACACGGTTACTTCTCTTGAAAAATATGCATGGCGCAGTGATCTGAGCAAGATTGAAATATTAAATGAAAAGCAGTTTGTTGAGTATACAAAAGGGGGATACGCCACGACTTTTACGATTACGGCTGTTGAACCATGCAGACGTTGGGAATTTGATATGGAGAATGGCAACATGAAAGGTCATTGGGCTGGCATATTCACACAGAGAGGAAAACAGACGGAAATTGATTTTACAGAAGATGTAGTTGCCAGGAAATGGTATATGAAGCCCTTTGTAAAATCTTATTTGAAAAAGCAGCAGGCATTATATGTTTCTGACTTGGAAAAGGCGTTGTTGCAATGAAAATATCAGAAGTTAAAAATAACAAAAAAGCATATATGGACCTTCTGTTTCTAGCCGATGAGCAGGAAGATATGATCGACAGGTACATCGACAGAGGCATCATGTTTGTGCTCGATGATGATGGTGTGAAAGCGGAATGTGTTGTGACGGATGAGGGAAACGGTGTTCTTGAAATTAAGAATCTTGCGACCTGTCCGGCATTCCAAAACAGAGGGTATGCGAAGAAATTAGTGTCTTTTGTTGAACAGAAGTACAGGGGAAAGTATAAGATTCTTCGCGTCGGTACGGGAGACAGTCCTTTGACTGTGCCGTTTTACAGGAAATGTGGTTTTGAAGAACGTTATCGGGTGAAAAATTTCTTTACGGATCATTATGACCATCCTATATTTGAGGGTGGGGTACAGCTTGTGGATATGGTGTATTTTGAGAAGGAGCTGGACTATGGAAATTAGAAGATACCAGCCATCAGATTGTGAAGATCTGGCGAGGCTGTTTTATGATACGGTTCACAGAGTCAACGCAAAAGATTATACAGAAGAACAGTTAAATGTGTGGGCTGATGGACAGGTGGATTTGGAAAAATGGAATCGGTCATTACAGGAACATTTCAGTGTCGTTGCAGTTGAAAATGACATCATTGCAGGCTTTGGGGACATCGATCAAACCGGCTATCTTGACCGCCTGTTTGTCCATGCAGATTACCAGGGAAAAGGAGTAGCCACGGCCATTTGCGACCGGTTAGAGCAGGCTGTTCGGGGGAATATCGTCACACATGCCTCGATTACTGCAAGACCATTTTTTGAAAAAAGAGGCTATCAGGTGATGAAGGAACAGCAGGTGGAACGGCAGGGAATCTTTTTGACAAATTTTGTTATGGAGAAGACGGGCTGTTAGATAATTTGGACTTTTCAGAGGGGAGAAATGATTGTGAGACGCAAAGACAGAGAGATTACAGACGATAAACGAATCGCTGAGATGATATCCAGATGCTATTGCTGCAGACTGGCATTCCATGATGTTGATGCACCCTATATTGTTCCAATGAATTTTGGATATGAGCAGGATGGAAAGCAATTTGTGTTTTATTTTCATGGTGCAACGGAAGGCAGAAAAATGGAACTCATTCAGAAAGGAAATGCTGTTGGATTTGAAATGGATACCAATTATATGTTGAACGAAGCAGAAACACCATGCGGGTATTCTTCAAGATTTCAGAGTATTATCGGAACGGGCCATATTCAGATTCTGACAGATCATAAAGAGAAGGAGTATGCACTATCACGAATCATGCTGCACAATACTGGAAAAGAGGAATGGGAATTTCCAGCGAAAATGTTGGATTCGGTAGCGGTGTTTAAGCTTGTTGTGAAGGAGCTGAGCTGCAAGGAGCATAAGTGAGTAAAGGGCAGTAGAAAGCATACCAGTTCAGAGAAATTGGCTGCGTTGAAGAGGAAAAAGGATATTTTGTGGGGAACGCAAACATGCAAAAAGCAGTGATCTATATACATGGAAAAGGCGAAGCGGAAGAGTTTCCGTGTGTGAAAAATGATTCAGGCTAATTTGAATTTGGGGAGGTATCAGATAATGTACAAGCAAGATTTAATTACTAACAGTGGAATGTGGGCTTTATGGGATTATGAAACATATAAAAATGTTGATGAATATGATAAATGGGAACTTCTTTTTTGTGAAGATGAGGATATAGCAAGGCAAATAGGGAAAAAGGCCTTTGTGCCAGCCTATATATTTGAAGATGGATGTCGTTCTTTTACATTAAAAGTAGATGAGGAATTAAGTAGCAGGGAACAAAAATATATCTGTGTGAAATCGGAGGAATATTTATTCTACTCAAAAGGAAAAGCTGTCCTTTCGGGAATTGATAGTATTGACGTTGCAATTACACCAAACGAAGCAATTATATTTGATTTGCCAGAAGGGTATTATAGTGTAACAATTTATCTGCTTAGCTGGGATGATGAACCGGGAGCATATTTAGAAAACGGAGAAATCAATCCAAACGCACTTTCAGACTTTGTGATTATACTAAAGTCAAATGCAGATAAAAATAAAACATACCGAGAAAGAATAAATACTTTTTCAGAAGATGACTAAAATTTCCATCATCAAGATTTACCAAGCCACTGAGTCATGCAAATTTCAGTTATTTGAGTTACCGATAATTCAGATGAAAATCGCGAAAAGTTGAATCCAGTCTGTAATATCGGGAATTTTTACGAGGAGTTGGTTGAAAATTTACAGACGAAATCGAAGAAAGCATGCGTTTCGTATGTATTCCGGGAAAACTCAATAAAAATTTTGGTTGAGAAGAGAAAAGGCGTAGAAGAAAAATATGAAGCTGCAGGAGAGAACACCATATGAATCTAACGTATAAAAGAGCAACACTTGAGGATATAGAAATATTGACGGAAACGAGAGTGGAGGTATTACGGGCAGCCAATAAACTTTCTGACGATACGGATATGAGTGAAGTGGAAAGGCAGTCTTACCGCTATTATCAAAAGGCTCTCGGTGATGGTTCTCATATTGCGTATCTGGTTTTTGATGGAAACCGGTTTGTGGGAACTGGCGGGGTTAGCTTTTTTCAGGTAATGCCGACTTATCACAACCCAAGTGGAAACAAAGCTTACATCATGAATATGTATACCAGACCGGATTACAGAAGAAGGGGCATTGCTAATCAGACGTTGGATATGCTGATTAAAGAGAGCAAAAGCAGAGGTGTTACCGCTATTTCTTTGGAAGCAACGGATATGGGACGCCCTTTGTATGAAAAGGCCGGGTTTGTAAAAATGAATGATGAGATGGAGTTGCATAGGTATGGAGCAAGGTGAGAAAATGAAAAACGAAATCATTTTTTGAAGATAATGAATTAAAATTAGAAGTTCCCTTCACTCCAGAACAGGAAACCGTTTGGCTGAACCGGAACCAGATGGCAGAACTGTTTGATTGAGATGTGAAGACTATAGACAAGCATATTGGCAATGCATTACGGGAAGAATTGGATTCGTCAACAGTCGCAAAATTTGCGACAGTTCAAAAATAGAGAGAGGATGGGACGTTTCATGGAAAAAGGTAAAATGACACACATGATATCCTTGATTACTGTGGGTGTGATAAGTGCGGGTATATTTTTCTGTATTGGCTATAAGACAGCCTGCAGCCGCTATAAAAATGTCGAAAATGCCCTTAATACTCAGACATTCTATGCTGCTATTTCGGATATTAGGGATGATACCGTGGAAGTAAAGGGAATGGAAATAAATGATATAAACTTTAGAGGGGAATTTGTTTTCCGTATTGAAAAAGAAACCAGAATTATTTGGAGGTACACAGAGATTACATTTCGTGATTTGGATATAGGCGATAAGATAGCAATTACCTTTGCGGGCGAGGTTATGGAAACATATCCGATGCAGATAACACAAGTTAAACAAATTCAATTACTGGATGATGAACTTTAGCACGGAAGGATACCATCCAGACGATTTGATGGAACGGCAACGATTGAACAAGTTTCAGGTTGTCGGGCTGGCATACATGAATTTATATGGCAATAGGAAAAACAACAGCCGTGAATTATTTAAGAGAAAATGCGCCATATGTAAATATAAGTTATGAAATAAACACAGATGTAGTGGAAGAGGTAAAGTGGGGAAAACAGATGAGTGAAAAAACAGTATTTAGCCGGGGTTCCTTTTTTCATGGCACAAAAGCAGATCTGAAAACAGGCGACTCGATTGTTACAGGAAAGAAAAAGAATTATAATGATGATAGAAAATCGGAATATGTTTATTTTGCAGGAACTCTGGATGCGGCAATCTGGGGAGCGGAACTGGCAGAAGGGGAGGGCAAGGAAAGGATCTATGTTGTTGAGCCGACGGGAGATTTTGAAGATGATCCGAATGTCACCGACAAGAAATTTCCGGGAAATCCAACAAAATCATATAGATCAAAATACCCGCTAAAGATTGTGGCTGAGGTAGTCAAGTGGGAAGGACATTCCCCTGAGATATTGAATACTATGCTGGAAAATCTGAAAAGATTAGCTGAACAGGGAATAAAGGCAATCGACTGAATCGAGAACCAGGAGGTGAAGTGATGAATTTGACTGAAACAAGCCGATTTTTGAGTCTGATTCTCCGGCACAAACCGGAAGTAATCGGAATTACACTGGATGAGCATGGATGGGCTGATGTGGAACAGCTTATTGCCGGGATTAGCCAAACAAGGGAATTTGATCAGGATATATTGGAGGAAATTGTGCAGACAGATAGTAAGCAGCGATATTCCTTCAATGAGGACCATACATTGATTCGGGCGAATCAGGGGCACTCTATTCCGGTGGACGTGGAACTTCCGGAGGCAGTGCCACCGGAATACCTGTGGCATGGCACCGGAAAGAAGTATGTGGACGACATTGACCGGCAGGGACTTATCCCGAAAAGCCGCCTCTACGTCCATCTGTCAGGCGACCATGAAACGGCTGTGAAGGTGGGGATAAGGCATGGAAAGCCGGTGGTATACCGGGTGAAAAGCGGAGAAATGTACCGGGATGGATTGGTATTTTTTCGCTCGGTCAATGGTGTGTGGCTGGTAAAATATGTACCGGCAGAATATCTGGAAAAAGAATGATACAGAAGGAGGACATCATCCATGGAAAAGTCACTGGACAGGTTCCTGAAAGCGCAGGAACGGGATTATGAGACGGCGCTGGCGGAGATTCGCTCCGGTCATAAGCGCAGCCACTGGATCTGGTATATCTTCCCCCAGCTGAAAGGTTTGGGGAGAAGTGAGATGGCGGAGTATTTTGGAATTCGGGATATGGCGGAAGCAGTGGAATACTGGAAGCATCCGGAGCTTGGACAGAGGCTGATCGAGATATCGGAGGCGCTTTTGGAGTTGGAAAGCAGCGACCCGTCGGAAGTGATGGGCTGGCCAGATGACATGAAGCTGAAATCTTCCATGACCCTGTTTCTGCTGGCAGCACCAGAGGAGCCGGTATTTGGAAAGGTGCTGGACAAATTCTATGGCGGGAAAAGGGATATGAATACAGTACGGATGCTGGAAAGAGGGGCGGAAGATGGGGAATATGTACACAGTTGTTGAAAAATGGTTAGATGGTATTTTAGAACAGATAATTCCAGAAGAGGTTGTTGCTCTTAACAGCATATTAAAAAAATATCAAGGCGTGGGGATTGGATTTGTTGATGGAGATACGGAAATACTGTTTGTCCGGTAGCACAGCTTTCAGATATTCGAGAAACCATGAATTTGCAGGGATAAAATATACATTATGATGAATGATATAGAATGTATTGAGGCATATAAAAAAATAAAGGGCTGGGAATTAGTAATTTCTTTTTCCGCAGGCGGTTTTGAATGGCTTGGCTTTTCCAAAGAGAACCCCAATAAAATGATATGCATTTCTTCACAGAAAACTACTATTTTAAATTGTGACAGTGGAGAAATTTCAGAATGTAATGTCGTTTATGATGAACAAGAACTCATAGCAATTTGCGATGAATTAGCAAACGAACAGATTACGATAGTTGGGCAATATGGTGGTCAACTTCCGTTGTCATCGGAAAAGGGGGAGCAGATAATTATAGCGCTTATACATGTGGTTTCAATTATAATGGAAATTATTTTGTCCTTGCTGCTGATAGTGGAATTGTTGTTATAAAAAGACGTAAGCAGGATTGAAATTTGTGGGGAAAAACTTATGATGGATTTATGTGAAAAAGATATTCGTCTTGAAATAGAAGGTATGGGAATTGTTATGTATTCACCTAAAAACATGGAGAATATACCAGAGGGTTATGATTATTTGAAAAATGAATATAGCCTTCCGAACCAAGTTGCAGAACATCTGAGGCAAGGTGATGTAATTGGGTTTTGTACGGGTTCAGGAGGGTGCTACAATTTAAAAATAAGAAGTGGATATCCATCAACAGAAATCGAAAAAGGAAACCCCGTTTCGATTCGATTAGGCATAGAGGTAAAAGATGAGCAAATTTGTTTTATCGATCTGTTTTGGCTGATGGAATGGTATAATGAGTGTCCGCCAGAACAATGCGTTGAATTACCAAATGGATATTATCATGTAACAGTATTAACAAAAAAGCCAAAATCAAGGGGGGGATAATCAGGATATCTATGTTTTTTTAAATTGCTTAGAAAAAATGCCACAGCTAGCATGGACTGGAGTCCCTCAACTGTTTACTGAATAGAGAGGTTTGATTTTGGAAAGGAGCATTCAAACATGGTTTATAACTATACTGCTCAAATTCATCTTGTTCCAGATAAAGGGGGAGCATATGTTGAATTTCCATATGATATCAGAAAAGAATTTGGCTGCGGGAGAGTGAAAGTCCATGTGACGTTTGATGGAATTCCGTATGGTGGAAGTATCGTAAATATGGGGATAAAGCATGAGGATGGCAGTATATGTTACATCATTGGAATGCTTAAAAGTATCAGAGAACAGCTTGGAAAGTCAGAAGGCGATGAGGTAGCTGTAACAGTTACCAGAAGATGAATCCGGGGCTATAATACAAATCATTTTGCTCACAGGGAGGTCTGAACTATGGCATTTGATTTCAAGAAAGAATATAAAGAACTTTATATACCTCAAAATAAACCGCAGATCGTAAATGTTCCGAAAATGAATTATATTGCTGTCCGTGGAACAGGTAATCCCAATGAAGAAGGCGGGGCCTATCAACAGGCAATCGGTGTATTATATGCAGTTGCTTATACACTGAAAATGAGCTATAAGACCGAATACAAGATCGAAGGCTTTTTTGAGTATGTAGTACCGCCGCTTGAGGGATTTTGGTGGCAAAATGATGGAAAAGGCGTCGATTACAGTAATAAAGATGCGTTTCACTGGATTTCTGTCATTCGCCTGCCGGATTTTGTTAGCAAACAGGATTTTGACTGGGCAGTGGAAACTGCAACCAGGAAGAAAAAACTGGACTGTTCCTCTGCGGAGTTCCTGACGATTGATGAGGGACTGTGCGTCCAAATGATGCACATGGGACCATTTGATGATGAACCGGAAACGGTTGCTCTAATGGATCATTACTTGCAGGAAAATGGATACATCAATGATATAAATGAGCACAGATTCCATCACGAAATCTATATGTCTGATGCAAGAAAAGTTGCTCCTGAAAAGTGGAAAACGGTTATTAGACATCCTGTCAGGCAGGCGTAAAAGAGACTCATGAGTAATGGGTGCAAATGAAATGAGTTCTTGTATAACCTTCGGTTTGACAAACTGGAAAATATGAAATTTGGAGGGAATATTTTGATGATCAGACAAGAAAAAACTGAAGATTATGATGCAGTATATCATGTCATAAAAGATGCTTTCGCAGCTGCAGAATATACAGATGGAAATGAACAGAACTTAGTTAATGAGTTGAGAAAAAGTAACTCTTTTATTCCAGAGTTATCTCTTGTTGCTGTTGAAGATGAAAAAGTCGTGGGGCATATTCTTTTTACAAAAGCGTATGTGAATGGTGTTGAAGTTCTGGCGCTTGCACCCCTCGCGGTATTGCCGGAATATCAAAACAGGGGGATTGGATTAGCCTTGATCAAACAAGGGCACAGGATTGCATACAGATTAGGATATGAATATTCCGTTGTGTTAGGACATTCAAAATATTATCCCAAAGCAGGTTATATCCCTGCGAGTCAATATGGGATTCGGGCACCTTTTGAGGTTGAAGACGAAAACTTTATGGCAGTGAGTCTCAGTGGAAATCAAAAGAAATTAAATGGAATTATCGAATATGATAAGGCATTTGGTATATGATGCAGCGATCCGGCTGTAAAACTGAGAACGAGAATGCAATAGGAAGTTGTTGAGGTGACAAACTATGTCAGCGAATGTAAATCGAGATATATTATTGTATTCACTAATAGCAATTATAACGATTGCTGTATTAGTTATACTTGGAGGAACTACAATGGCAATTGTAAAATCACATAAACAGGGGAATCATGGTAAACGGAATGCCATCCTTGCATCATTATTTTGCATTGCTATTGCAGGATTTTCGTGGATTTTGAATATGGGATGGATAAGGTTTATCATGACGTTTATGCTCATACCATTCATTCATGCAATAATTTTCTTTTTGATAAATCTTATTACGGCAGGTTATATACATAAATCGAAAAAATTAAGAAACATCAACATTTTTTTCTGTTTAACATATTTGCTATTTTACATATTATTGCCTGACGGAGGAGATGTGGGAGAAATGTATGTATTCTTTGGACTGATACATAGTAATTTGTTTTCAAATATATGTATTAAAATATCGGGTTCTGCTCTTTTGGGGCACATCGTGTTGCTGATATTGCAAATAGCAGAGGTAATAACGGTAAAGAAATCAATTGCAAGCGAAGCAGCTAATGGCGGAGGCGAATTATAAAATGAAGGAAATTGATTGAAGAAGAATATATGCCGGAAGAATAATATGTGTAGAATGATTACAGACCATCAGGATGAATTTGGAGAGGTGACGCAGGTATGGCATTATTCAAAAGTCCAGATAAGAAGTGGAAAAAAAGAATTATTTCAATATTTATCATTGCTCTTGGTCTCGTGCTTGGCGTTACCTGGAGCAGCAAGAAAATCTGCATTGGAGACCGTGTGTTCGTTGCATTGGGATTACCCGCCTGGACAAGCGGGACGAGTGGAACTCACTACCCTGCGGTTGTTGGTGCTATTTTGATCCTCATAGGAATGGGAATGTTAAACACTACGTTACAGAAGAAATCTCGTTTTTGGCTTTGGACGATTGTTGTTTTGGGACTTGTCATACTAAATTTTGTTTTAACTATATAATCGACAACTTCCAGTTGCTGGAACTGAAAAGCACGATTTTTGGAGGAAACTTACATTGAAAAAACAAGTATATACGAGAATATGGATTTTGCTGCTCTCTCTTTTTATTATGGGGTGCAGTAAACCGACCAATGCCGGTCCTATAGACGCGCTTGTTGAAAATGACCAGACGAGCATGTTACAGGCGGAAACGGAACAGCTGTCACGCTGGGAAGTTATGGATAGAATTGTTGAGAACTACGGTTTAAACAATGCTCAAGGCTATCAAAACGAGATAGAAGACAGGTCGAAGGATACTATTGTTTTATTGTGCCAATCAGAAAGCGGGAAATACACGGCATATGGATTTATCAGTCCGGAATACGGCCAGACAGGTATTCTGATTGATAATATCATCGACGGTGAAAGTAACTGGAATTATTTTGATGATTATACCTGGACATATGGTGATTCCAAGCCAGCATTATCGGAGCAGGGCGAGTATGGTGTGACGTTTACTTACACGCAGGAAAATGGATCGGAACAAACAGTTTATTATGATACGTTTGATACCGGTACAATGTCTGTAAGAGAATGACTGTTTACGGTTGTTCGGGGTGAATGACAGAGAAGAAGAATATGGAAATGGAGCCGAGACTATGGAAAAAACCAAAAGGCTGAACCGCTATCAAAAATGCATGTTAAAGGAGCGTGGGCGGCATGGTTTTGTGCGGTGTTTGTTTGTGCGCTCAATGCACTTTCTATTTTGTTTGCGGATGAGTTGCTTCGCTGGAATCTGGCATTACGAGTCCGTAATGCAGACCATGCAGAGCCGTCTGACTTGGAGATTGCAGAAAGATATTTTAGCTGGATTTTTCTGATGATCATAGCATTGATATTCTTTATTAGGGGGCTTCAATAGCGTAACTTCCGGCTTGTAAGGCTGGAAAATCAGACATTTCAGAGAAGAGGGATACGGTATGGGATTCTGGATTTTTATGCTCATCATGAATTTACTTATTCCATTTACAATGATCGGTTATGGAAAGCACTTTATGAGGAATGCTCCCAAAGAGATAAATGCTGTATTTGGTTATAGAACATCTATGTCTATGAAAAACAGAGATACCTGGACATTTGCGCATCATTACTGTGGAAAGATATGGTATTTTGGCGGGCTAATCCTATTCCCAATATCTGTTATTGTAATGATATCGGTTATTGGAAAGACAAAAGACGTGATCGGAACTGTAGGTGGAACACTTTGCGGCGTGCAGATGATTCCGCTCATAGGGGCAATATTGCCAACAGAAATTGCGCTTAAAAGAACTTTTGATAAGAGAGGGAACAGGCGTTAAACTTGAATTTGTGGAGGTAATGTCTTATGAAAAGAATTATTATGTTAACACTAAGTTTTTTCTGTGTGTTTATGTTAGTTGGTTGTACGACTAATCAATCAAGTAACATGAAACTTGAGACGAACAATTCAGTCGATATGAAAGAATTACGAGAAAAGTACCCAGAGTATTTTGAGCTTGGAGATTTTAAGGGTATTGAAGTTTATGTATGGCAAATGGCGGAAAATTCATATCGTTGCGGAATGATGAGTGGCACTAATCGTAATAAAACTGATGAAGAAATATGGGGATTACAAGAAAAATCTCTTTCTGTCGAAGAGACAAAAGCGATACTTAATGAAATAGGCGTTGAAGAAAACAGCATTATTGTTATTCCTATTGCTCAACCTTATTCAAGTTATTTATATGAAATTGATGATGCATATAAGGAAAAGGTTTTGGACCTTTTTAAAAATTGAGTGAAAAATATATGATAGCAAATTCCAGCTTGTCGAGCTGAGAAATTTGAATTGTGGAGGAATTTTTATGGAAAACAATCAATTAAATGTTGCAATGCAGAATATGATAAATTGGTTAGCCGACGAACACGAGTTGGGCAAAGCTCCTAACAAAATAGAATGTGCGGGAACTTTTGATTATAATGATATGCATTATTACATTTTTAAATATAAAATAAATGTATTTGGCAAATGGCTCGTTGGTGTATGCGGTGGTTTTGAAGGTGATGATTTAGAACCTTGCGGACATGCATTTAGCGACAGACAGCCATATAATAAAGATACAGCTCAAAATGACTGTATTGCTATGATTGAAATGATTATGGCTTACTGGAAAGAGCAAGCAAAAAAGTATAGTGAATAATACAACTTCCAGTTTGCTGATTGAAGAGGCAAAAATTCATGTGAAGAACATAGAAACTTAATAGTTACAAAGCAAAAGCGCCTGAAAAGGCCACAGGACAAAGGGGAAAAGCAAATGGAATATACACAGGTGACAAAAGATAATATCGAACAGGAACATATTTGCTGTGCGATTTCCAGCAACAAAGATATTCAGGTATCTTCCAAAAAAGACTGGATGAGGAAGTGCTTTGATGACGGACTTGTGTTTCTGAAACGTGCAGAACGGGGGAAATGCTTTATTGAGTACATTCCTGCCGAGCATGCGTGGGTTCCCATCGTTGCAGAAAATTATATGTATATTGACTGTTTCTGGGTATCGGGGTCGTTCAAAGGGCATGGCTATTCCAATGACTTGCTGCATCAGTGCATGGAGGACAGTAAGGCAAAAGGAAAATCAGGACTTTGTATTCTTTCCTCTGCGAAGAAGAAGCCCTTCCTTTCGGACCCGAAGCATTTGACCTATAAGGGTTTCCGGGTGGCGGATACTTCCGATGCCGGAATCAATCTTATGTATCTGCCTTTTGACGAAAAAGCGGTCATTCCGAGATTTACAGAAGAAGCGAAGCATCCGCATATTGAAACACAGGGGTATGTGTTGTATTATACAAATCAGTGTCCGTTCAACGGCAAGTATGTTCCGATTGTGGAACAGACAGCAGCTGAAAACAATATCCCGTTCAAGGCAATCCGCCTGGAAACAAAAGAACAGGCGCAGGCGGCGCCAACGCCCTGCACGTCTTATGCACTGTTTTACAATGGCGAGTTCTTGACAAATGAACAGATGAATGATAAGAGATTCTTAAAATTAATACAGAGGTGAGGAATCATTTATGGAAATCATGGAAGTTGAAAACAGGACACAGGATTTGATTGAAAAGCTTGTGTCGGTGTGGGAACACACGGTGAAGGAGACGCATTTATTTTTATCAGACAAAGAGATTGAGCAGATTAAACAATATGTCCCGCAGGCGATAGCAGGTGTTCCGCACTTGTTTGTTGCAAAGAATGAAGACGGAAATCCGTTGGCTTTTATGGGGATAGATGGACAGAAGCTGGAAATGTTGTTTGTCGCGGCTGATTTGAGAGGAAGAGGAATTGGAAAGAAGCTGATACAAATCGCGGTAAAGAATTACTGTATCAACGAAGTGGCGGTCAACGAACAAAATCCTCTCGCCAGGGCATTTTATGAGCATATTGGCTTTGAGGTTTATAAGAGAACGGATGAAGATGAGCAGGGCAATCCCTACCCGCTTTTGTATATGAAACGGGATTCCTTGAGGGAGAACATCAGATGAACAGAGCAGAACTGAAAACCTGCATGGAAGAAACCTACAACGCGGTATCGGATTTTCCATGGGAGTCCGACCCGGATTATGAAGTGTTCCGACATTGCAATAACAAAAAATGGTTTGCGTTGATTATGAATATTTCAAAAGCAAAACTGGGATTACCGTCGGATGAAATGACAGACGTGGTAAATCTCAAATGCGATCCGCTTTTGATCGGCAGTTTACGATCGGAACCGGGGATTTTTCCTGCATACCACATGAGCAAGGAGCACTGGATTACCGTTTCCTTAGATGGCAGCGTACCGGATGACAAACTGAAAATGCTGCTGGATATGAGCTTTGAGCTGACAAGTGCAAAAAGTAAGAGGAAAACGGCAAATAAAAGTGCTGCCGGAAAGGAGGAGTATCGCTTATGAAGTTAAAAAATGTATTGATTACAGTCAGTGATATGGAGCGTTCAAAGCGCTTTTACCGGGAACTGTTCGGGCTGGAGGTGATTCTGGACAATGACGGCAATGTGATTCTGACAGAGGGGCTGGTGCTTCAGGATGCCTCAATCTGGAAGTGCTTTGTGGAGCGGGATATAATCCCGCGGAACAATGCTTCGGAGCTGTATTTTGAGGAGGCGGATCTGGATGGATTTGTGAAGAAGCTGGAAGCTTATGGGGAGCCGATTCAGTATGTCAATCCCCTGATGGAGCATTCCTGGGGGCAGAAGGTGGTGCGGTTTTATGACCCGGACGGGCATCTGATCGAGGTGGGAACACCGATGCAGCAGTGATACCGACAGGCAGCTGCAACACGGGGAAGCAGGGCGGACACAGCAGAGTTGAAGAGGCATCAATATACGAGGACAAAGAGCATATGGAAGAACATCCACTGAAATATTACGCCAAGGTTCGGGTCTATCACGAGGATCGGGGATTCGGACCGGGCGTGGCGAAGCTGATGAGGCTGGTAGAGCGGGACGGATCGATCTCCGCGGCCTGCAAGGAGATGGGGCTTTCCTATTCCAAGGCATGGAAGATGGTGAAAAGCGTGGAGGAGGATCTGGGCATATCCCTGATGGAGGGAAGCCGCGGCGGAGAACGGGGCGGCAGCACGGTCCTGACCCGGGAGGGGAAGGACATGCTTGAGCGCTATACCGCATTTATGGAAGAGGCAGATCAGGAGCTTGCAAGGCTGTTTCAGAAGCATTTTGAAATGTCTCATTTATTTTAGATATGGATATTCTCAAATGAGAATAACGATAATATGGCGGATACCATGTCTGCCGGATAAGTAAGTCATACAATAGAACAGTGAAAAGGAGAAGATACCATGAAACAGATAAGAACAGAAGATGCAGTAGGGCAGGTGCTCTGCCATGATATTACCCAGATCATTCCGGGTGTTGTGAAGGACGCGAAGTTCCGCAAGGGGCATGTGGTGAAGGAGGAGGATATTCCGGTGCTGCTGTCTCTGGGCAAGGAGCATCTGTATGTCTGGGAGAAGGATGACACCAAATACCACGAGGACGAGGCGGCGGAGGTGCTCTGCAGCCTGTGTCTCAATGACCATATGAGCCGCGGCAGGGCGAAGGAGGGCAAAATCGAGCTGTTTGCGGAGACGGACGGTCTTTTGAAAATCAATGTGGAGCTGTTGGACCGGGTGAACAATCTGGGGGAAATGATGATTGCGTCCCGCCATCCCAACATTCCGGTGAAAAAGGGAGACAAGATCTGCGGCACCCGCATTATTCCGCTGATTATTGAGAAGGAGAAAATGGAGCGGGCGGTGGAAGCCTGCGGCGGGCAGAAAATATTTACGCTGCTTCCATTTAAACAGAAGAAAATCGGTATCGTGACCACGGGAAGCGAGGTGTATCACGGCAGGATTCAGGATGCGTTTGGTCCGGTGCTGCGGGGCAAGGCGGCGGAGTATGGCTGTGAGGTGATGGGGCAGACCCTTTGCGATGACAAGCCGGAGATGATCACGGAGGCGATTGAGGAGTTCCTGAATCAGGGGGCGGAGATCGTCCTTTGCAGCGGCGGCATGAGTGTGGATCCGGATGACCGGACGCCGCTTGCCATCAAAAATACCGGGGCGCGGATTGTGACCTACGGTGCGCCGGTGCTTCCGGGAGCCATGTTCCTGCTGTCCTACTATGAGAAGGGGGAGAAATCCGTTCCGGTGGTGGGACTGCCGGGGTGTGTGATGTATGCCCGCCGTTCTATCTTTGATCTGGTGTTCCCACGGCTGCTGGCTGAGGACCCGGTGACGCTGGAGGAGTTAAATAAGCTGGGCAGGGGTGGTCTGTGTCTGGGGTGTGAGACCTGTACCTGGCCGAACTGCGGATTTGGAAAGGGATGGTGATAACATCATGAGTGGATTGACACATTTTGATGCGGACGGGCAGGCGTGGATGGTGGATGTAGGCGAGAAGGCGGAGACAGACCGAATTGCCATTGCCCATGGAAAAATATATGTGAATGAGGCGGTTTACAAGGCAATCGTGGACGGCACCTCGAAAAAGGGAGATGTGCTGGGGGTTGCCAGAGTGGCTGGCATCATGGGGGCGAAGAGGACTTCGGAGCTGATTCCCCTGTGCCACGTGCTGATGCTGACCAAATGCAGTGTGGAATTTGTGCTGCACGAGGAGGAGCATTCCGTGGAGGCAATCTGTACGGTCAAGACCCACGGAAAGACCGGCGTGGAGATGGAGGCGCTGACCGGGGTACAGGTGGCGCTGCTGACGGTTTATGATATGTGCAAGGCGATTGATAAAGGGATGGTGATCAGCGAAGTGTGCCTGCTTCGCAAAGAGGGAGGAAAAAGCGGTGTCTATGAACGTGCGGAATAAGGTGTTGATCAAGGGAGCCGGAGACCTGGCAAGCGGGATTGCTCTGCGGCTGTTTCGGAGTGGATTTGATGTGGTGATGACAGAGATCGCGGTGCCCACTACCGTGCGGAGGACGGTGGCATTTTCTCCGGCGGCTTATCTGGGGAAGACCGTGGTGGAGGATGTGGAAGGCATTCTCTGCGATTCCATGGAAGTGGTAAACCGTGTGCTGAAAGAACGGAAAATCGCTGTGGTTGTGGATGAACAGGCAGAGATTTGCGGGAAATACAAGCCGGATGTGGTGGTAGATGCCATTCTGGCGAAGCGGAATCTGGGAACGAGGATCACCGATGCAGATACGGTGATCGGCGTGGGACCGGGATTTACGGCTGGCGAGGACTGCCACCTGGTGGTGGAGACCAAGCGGGGACATTATCTGGGACGCTGTATCTGGGAGGGAACGGCGATTCCCAATACCGGCGTGCCGGGCATCATCGGCGGCTATGGTCTGGAGCGGCTGATTCGGGCGACGGCGGACGGCGTGTTCTACGGAGCAGTGGAGATTGGCGCGGTGGTGAAAGCCGGAGACGTGGTGGGCTACGTGAAGCCGGAGGGCTGTGACGGAGAAAGCGGAGCGAATGCGGTGAGCGGCGCAGGCGGGATTGCCGGAGCGAATGCAGTGGGCGGCGCAGGCGGGATTGCCGGAGCGAATGCAGTGAGCGGCGCGGATGGGATGATTCCGGTACTTGCGCAGATTGACGGCGTGGTGCGGGGCCTGCTTCAGGACGGCGTACCGGTGACGAAGGGCATGAAATCCGGTGATGTGGATCCCCGGTGCGAGGTGAAGCACTGCTTTACGGTGTCGGATAAGGCATCGGCGATTGGCGGCGGTGTGCTGGAAGGGATTCTGAGTCATCAGGCGAAGATAGGATAAAAGCGTGTTCAGGTAGTGGACGGTTATGTAATGTTGGAAGGATAAGACGATTATGAAGAAAAAGAGTGTGTTAGCAGCGGCATTTGGACTGGCGGCGATGGCGCTGACGGCATGCGGTGCGGGAGATAAGGAAGCGGAGAAGGAGACAACCATTTTAATTGCGGCTGCAGCCAGCCTCAAGTATTCCTACGAGGAGCTGGTTCCGATGTTTGAGGCGTCGAATCCGGGGGTGAAGGTGGAGGCGACCTTTGACAGCTCCGGCAAGCTCCAGACACAGATAGAGGAAGGACTGGAGGCAGATGTATTCATGTCTGCGGCAGTCAAACAGATGAATGCGTTAAAAGAGAAGAATATGATTGATGCGGACAGTGTCATCGACCTGCTGGAGAACAAGATCGTGCTGATTGTGCCGGATGGTATGGAGTCTAAGGTGACCGGATTTGAGGATATTATCAATGCGGATACCATTGCGGTGGGGGATCCGGAGAGTGTGCCTGCGGGGCAGTATGCCAAAGAGACGCTGACCAGTCTGGGACTCTGGGAGGCGGTGGAGGCAAAATCCACGAAGGGAACGAATGTGACGGAGGTGCTGACCTGGGTTGCGGAGGGCAGTGCCGATGCCGGTATCGTCTACGCTACAGATGCAGCCGCCAATGACCAGGTGAAGGTCATCGCTGAGGCCCCCGAGGGAAGTCTGGCGAAGAAGGTCCTCTATCCGGTTGGCATTGTGACAGAATCAGAGCACAAAGATGAGGCGGAGAAATTCGTGGAATTTCTGCAGAGTGACGAGGCGCTTGCAGTGTTTGAAGCCTGTGGATTCACGGCAGCCGGGCAGGGAAGCAGATAACCGGCAAAGTGCAGGCAATATACAGATAGCATGCGTGCAAAGCGCAGGCAGCATGCAGGAAATGAAGACAAGAAGGAGACAGCAGCTATGGATATGACACCGATTTTGATCTCGTGCAGGACCGCAGGGGCGGCGGGAATCATCACCTTTTTCGCGGGGATTGCGGCGGCGAAGCTGGTACTGGCAATTCGCAGGGACTGGTTCAGAATCCTTGTGGACGGGATTTTGACGCTGCCGCTGGTGCTGCCTCCCACGGTGGCGGGATTTTTCCTGCTGTATCTGTTTGGAGTGAAGCGGCCTCTGGGGAGGTTCTTTCTGGAATATTTTGGCGTGAAGATCGCATTTTCCTGGGGAGCCACGGTGCTGGCGGCGGTGGTGATCTCATTTCCTCTGATGTACCGGTCTGCCCGCGGGGCATTTGAACAGGTGGACGAGAATCTGATCTTTGCGGGACGGACACTGGGGCTTTCGGAGTGGACCATATTCTGGAAGATTCTGATTCCGGGAGCATGGCCGGGGATTGTGTCCGGCGGCGTGCTGGCATTTGCGAGAGGGCTGGGAGAATTCGGCGCTACGGCGATGATTGCCGGAAATATTGCAGGAAAGACCAGGACACTGCCTCTTGCCATCTACTCGGAGGTGGCTGCCGGCAGTATGGAGCGTGCCGGGGTGTATGTGTGGATTATCGTGGCGATTTCCCTGCTGATTGTAGGTGTGTGGAATCTGACGGTACTCAGAAAGCGGAAGAGATAGAGAAGGATGGCGGAAATGACAGGACTCTATGTAGATATTGAAAAAAAGCTGAAAGACATGGTGCTGCGGGTGAAGTTTGAAATCGGAGATTCCGACGGCATCACCGGGATTTTGGGGGCATCGGGCTGCGGCAAGAGTGTGACCCTCAAATGCATCGCGGGAATCATGAAGCCGGACCGGGGGCGAATCCTGCTGAATGGGGAGGTGCTGTTTGACTCGGAGCAGGGAATCGACAGGAAGGTACAGAAGCGCCGGGTGGGGTATCTCTTTCAGAACTATGCCTTGTTTCCACATATGACGGTGCGGGAAAATATTCGGATCGGCGTGCAGGGAGACCGGGACAGAAAGGACCATCTGACAGGGAAGTATCTGAAGCTTCTACGGATTGAGGAGCTGGCGGACCGGGAACCCGCAAAGCTTTCCGGCGGGCAGCAGCAGCGGGTGGCGCTGGCGCGGGTGCTGGCATCGGAGCCGGACGTGCTGATGCTGGACGAGCCATTTTCAGCCCTGGACTATTATTTGAAGGAACAGCTTCAGATCGAGCTGCTGGAAGTGCTGAAGGAATTTCCGGGAGTGGTGCTGATGGTGAGCCACAGCCGGGACGAGGTGTACCGGTTCTGCAGCCGGATTCATGTGCTGGAGCAGGGGCGGATCGTGGCAGGCGGGTCCACCAGAGAGGTATTTGAAAATCCCAGGGCGGTGGCGGCGGCAAAGCTGACCGGATGTAAAAATATTGTCCCGGTGAAGCGGCTGGACGGGCACCGGCTGGAGATTCCGGACTGGAGCCTGCGGCTGACCCTGGAGCGGGAGATTCCCGACTGGGTGGACTGTATCGGAATCCGCGCCCATGCCCTGATTCCGGTAACAAAAGCGGAAGCGGAAGAAGACAGGAGGAATGTAATCGCCTGCAATTGGGATAAGCTATTGGAGGATCCATTTGAGGTTACGGGAATCCTGCAGGAGGGCATCTGGTGGAAGATGTCGAAGGAGCGCTGGAAACGGGAACTGGGCGGCAGGATGCCGGAGCATCTTCGCTTTCCGGAGAGGAGCATTCTGCTGCTGCAGTCTGAGTTGAGCAAATAAAGCCGGAGTACGGGAAACAGGGAATCATAACAGGGAAAACAGGAAAGGTGAAGTAGAGAGTTATTATGGAAAAAAAGATTGTATTGGTACTTCTGGCGGCGGGAGACAGCCGCCGGTTTCACGGAAATAAGCTGCTGACGGAGTTTAAGGGAAAGCCCATGTATCGCTATCTGATCGACGAGATTGCGGCGCTGCCGGAGGACCTGTTTGCAAGGAAGATTGCGGTCAGTCAGTACCCGGAGATCCTGCAGCAGCTGGCGGAGGAGGGGTATGAGACGGTAGAGAACTCAGAGAGCGTGCTTGGTGTCTCCCATTCTATTCAGCTGGCACTAAAGCAGATGGACGGGACGGAGGACGGAGTCTGCTTCGCGGTCTGCGATCAGCCATTTTTAAAGGGAGAGACCTTGAGGGCGCTGCTGGAAGGCTGGAGTGCCAGCGACAAAGGAATGGGCTGTGTGAGCTTTCAGGGGCAGGACGGCAATCCTACGGTATTTGCCAGAAAGTACGAACCGGCGCTGTTCCTTTTAAGCGGTGATGTGGGCGGCAAGAAGGTGATGCGCCAGTTCCCGGACGATGTGTTCCGGCTGGAGGTTGCAGACGGGCATGAGCTGGAGGATATTGACGAGAGACCAGAGGACCCGGCGTAGCAGGGAAGGCAGAGTAAAATACCTGAAAAAAATTATGAAATAAGACGTGTTTCAAAAAAAGTTTTAGATACAGGCTTGCTTTTGCTATTTATCTGTGTTATACTAATAAAAGAAAATATAAATACAAGTTATAAAAAGATAAAAAAGAACCGTCTTTTCAAGAAAGGCTTTTAGTATTGCACGTCGCCGTGTTGTATGAAGAAGCTTTTCTTTTTTTATTTCTGTCGGCGAAAAACAGGCACATGAAAATGTGAGGGTTTTAGCATAAATTATTTTCAGGAGGAACAACATCATGAATACGATCAAAGTAGACAAAAGGGATTTTACACGCAAACCAAAGCAGCTGAGACGCTCCGGTATTGTTCCGGGAAATGTGTTCGGGGGAACACTGGAAACACCGGTATCACTGCAGATGCCGGAGGCAACGGCAAGCAGGCTGTTCCGCGACCTGCGGGAGGGCAGCCGCTTACAGCTTGACTTGGAGGGACAGATTCTGCCGGTGCAGATCAAGGAGAAATCCATCAATACCTTAAACGGCGAGATTCTTCATATCAGCTTCCAGGCACTGAAGGCGGACCAGAAGGTCAACAGTGTCATCCACATTCTGCTGGAGAATGCGGAGAAGCTGACCAAGCCGGTGGAGAAGATGCTGATGGAGATTCCCTATGCATCTCTGCCGGGAGACATGATCGATACCATCACCATCGATATGGATGGCATGGCAGTGGGGACGATCCTGACTGTCGGAGACATTCCGGAGCTGAAGAGCGACAGGCTTGAGGTGAAGGTGGATCCGGATGAGATCGTGCTGCGCATCAGTGACAAGACTGCAGGCCCGGCGCCGGTGGCAGAGGAGACTGTGGAAGAGGCATAGACAACAATACGGGGAGGAGAATTCCATGCAGGTAATTGGAGAGACCATATCACATGCAATATTCGGGGAGGGAATCATATCGGAGAAGACAGACCGGATGATCACCGTCACATTTTCTGTCGGAAAGAAGAAATTCCTGTTTCCGGATGCTTTTGAGAATCATCTGGTCTTAAAGAGCGAGAAGAAGCAGCGGCAGGTAGACCGGATGGTGGATACCCTTGCCATGGAGCGCAGGCAGGAGGAAGCGATTCGGTCAAGGAGAAGAAGGCACTATGAGCGGATCTGGAAGCTGAAAATAGCGCCCAATTCTCAGGCGGCTTTCGGATTCTTGAGAAATACAGCCGAGCAGGTGTTCTCCACCTGGACGTTGTCCACCGGATATTATCTCAGCGGAAATTCCAAGGGGCTTCCGCGGATTCCCCAGAGAATGCATCTGAATACCGCCTGTCTGCTGACGGAGTGCCCGGAGGGAGAGCCGGAGGAGAACCGGAAGATTCTGGGAGTCTGCATGGTCAGGGAGGACTTTGACGGCAGGCAGTGCAGGGACGGCATCATTCACAGCCATGACAGGTACCGCATCCGGCTGGAGGAGTCGGAGGAGCTTCCATTCTGGAAGTATTTCTCGGCAGGTGCTTCCGGGTGCCGGTGGGGAAATGCGGAGATTTCCTACTTTTCCAACAGGACCATGCAGCGAATCTTAAAGGACATTCAAAAGCATGCGGTCAGCCCGGAAAAGCAGCAGCTGGCAGAGGAGTTCTACCAGTATTTTATTCTGGTGAACAAGCTTCCGGAGACGATTTCCAGCTGATGGGAGTGTTTCAGGGCGGAGGAATAGCAGGTATAACAAATTGCTATGAAAATATCGGTAAAGCGCAAGTTGCCTTACCGATATTTTTTTGCTACAATAATCAGCAGACCTGCAGTGACGATAAAATGCGGGAAAACGGGAGAAAGTTTGTGGGAATTATACTTGCCATACCGGGAAACCCTGTTTATAATGGATAGAAATGCAAAACGAGAGGACAGAACATGATTAAATTAGAAAGAACCAGTGTGATGAACCTGGAGAATGCCATGCGCGGTGCGAGAAATCCCATGAACAGCTGGGGCAGGATGGACAGCGCCTACGATGAGGAGGGCAGCTACGTTCTGGGAAGCAATGACCTGGACTTGGCGAAGCGTCTGCGCAGGGCAGGCAGCGATCACCGCAAGTTTGTCCGCCAGATTTTCGTGTCTGTGGACATTACGGCGCCGCTGTACTGGTGGAAGGAGTATGACACCTACAAGGTGGCGACAGTGGCGAACTCCACCAGTACCATGCACAAGATTCACAGCAAGCCATTTGATATAGAAGATTTCAGCCATGACCATATGACGCCGGAGACGCTGGCATTTATGGAGACGGTGGTGGCGCAGCTGGAGAAGATCCGCCTGAAATACATGGAAGAGGGCAAGAACAAGAAGGACTGGTATGATATGATTCAGCTGCTTCCTTCCAGCTACAACCAGATGCGGACCTGTACCCTGAACTACGAGACCCTGATCAATATTTACTATGCGAGACGGAACCACAAGCTGACTGAGTGGCACACCTTCTGCGACTGGATCCGGACGCTTCCCTATGCGGAGGAGCTGATCATCGCGGCAGACGACAGCGAAGCGTGATTGCCGAAACAGCAGATGACAGCAAAGCGTGAGCAGAGGAACAGCAGACGAACAGCGTAAGGAGGAAATCCTGTGAACATTATTGTAGCGGTGGATAAGAACTGGGCCATCGGCAACCGGGGACAGCTTCTGGTGAGCATTCCCCAGGATCAGAAGACCTTCCGGGACATGACTCTGGGAAAAGTCATTGTCATGGGGAGAAAGACACTGGAAAGCCTGCCGGGGGCACAACCCTTATATGGAAGAACCAATATCGTGCTGACGAAGGACCCGGCTTACCGGGTGAAGGGCGCCAGCGTGTGTCACAGTCTGGAGGAAGTGATGGAGCTTCTGAAGGAGTATGCAGAGGAGGATATCTATATCATCGGCGGACAGAGCATTTACGAGCAGTTTCTGCCTCACTGCCGGGAAGCCCATGTGACTTATATTGATTTTGAGTATGCGGCGGATACTTATTTTCCGAATCTGGAGCAGAATCCGGACTGGGAGCTGGTGGATGAGAGCGACGAGCAGACGTATTTTGATCTCTGCTACACCTACCAGCATTATAGGAACAAAAATTTTTAGATTTACGATAAAAACCTAAAAAATTTTTAGATTTCCTATTGAAATCGACGACAGTCGATGGTAAAATACAATCAGCAGTAACTGCCAGGCTTCTGAGCAGTTATGATAGAGAGCAGCACATGCAAAGGATGCAAACTAGGAGGATGGACATGTACAAGATTTTGAAAGCCGAGAAACTGGCAGAGAAGATTTTCCTGATGGATGTGGAAGCGCCGCGCGTGGCGAAGTCCTGCCAGCCGGGCGAATTCGTAATCGTAAAGATGGATGAGAAGGGTGAGCGTATTCCGCTGACCATCTGTGACTACAACCGTGAGAAGGGGATCGTGACGATCGTATTCCAGATCGTGGGCGCATCAACCCAGAGAATGTCGAACCTTCAGGCAGGCGATGCATTCCAGGACTTCGTAGGACCTCTGGGACAGCCGTCCGAGTTCGTAAAGGAAGATCTTGAGGAAGTGAAGAAGCGCAAATACCTGTTCGTGGCAGGCGGCGTCGGCACGGCTCCGGTATATCCGCAGGTAAAGTGGCTGAAGGAGCACGGCATTGACGCAGACGTGATCGTAGGCGCCAAGACTAAAGATCTGCTGATTCTGGAAGACATGATGAAGGAGGCAGCAGGCAATCTGTACATTACCACCGATGACGGCTCCTATGTGAGAAAAGGCATGGTTACGGACGTGATCAAGGACCTGGTGGAGACTCAGGGGAAGCAGTACGATGTGTGCGTAGCCATCGGACCGATGATCATGATGAAATTTGTCTGCAAGCTGACTAAGGAGCTGGGACTGAAAACCATCGTCAGCATGAACCCGATCATGGTAGACGGAACCGGTATGTGCGGTGCGTGCCGTCTGACTGTAGGAGATGAAGTGAAGTTTGCATGTGTGGACGGACCGGAGTTCGACGGTCATCTGGTGAACTTTGACGAGGCGATGAAGAGACAGCAGATGTACAAGACCGAGGAAGGCCGCGCTATGCTCAAGGAGTTAGAGGGCGACACCCATCACGGCGGCTGCGGCCACTGCAATAACGACTAACAACAGACGAGAGAATCGGGAGGAAAGACGGATGGACGTATTAAAGAAAGTACCGGTTAGAGAGCAGGACCCGAAGGTTCGTGCGACTAATTTTGAAGAAGTATGCTATGGTTACAATAAAGAAGAGGCGATGGCAGAGGCATCCAGATGCTTAAAGTGCAAGAACAATGCCAAGTGCATGGGCGGATGTCCGGTATCCATCAACATTCCGGGATTCATCAAGGAAGTGGAGGCAGGCAACTTCGAGGCTGCAGCCAACGTGATCGCTGAGTCTTCCGCACTTCCGGCAGTCTGCGGCCGTGTATGCCCGCAGGAGAGCCAGTGTGAGGGACAGTGTATCCGCGGCATCAAAGGCGAGCCGATCTCCATCGGTAAGCTGGAGCGCTTCGTGGCTGACTGGTCCAGAGAGAACGGCTTCGTGCCGAAGGCTGCTGAGAAGAAGCTGGGCAAGAAGGTGGCTGTGGTCGGTTCCGGTCCTGCAGGTCTGACCTGTGCAGGCGATCTGGCAAAGATGGGCTACGATGTGACCATTTTTGAGGCACTTCACGAGCCGGGCGGCGTACTGACCTACGGTATTCCGGAGTTCCGTCTGCCGAAGGAGAAGGTTGTCCGCGCTGAGATCGAGAACGTGAAGAAGCTGGGCGTTGCCATTGAGACTGACGTGATCATCGGCAAGTCCGTGACCATCGACGAGCTGATGGACGAGGAAGGCTTCGAGGCAGTATTTATCGGCTCCGGTGCAGGTCTTCCAAAGTTTATGGGTATCCCGGGTGAGAATGCCAACGGCGTATTCTCTGCCAACGAGTACCTGACCAGAAATAACCTGATGAAGGCATTCCGCGAGGACTATGACACCCCGATCGTGGCAGGAAAGAAGGTTGCGGTTGTCGGCGGCGGCAACGTGGCGATGGACGCAGCGAGAACCGCTCTTCGTCTGGGGGCTGAGGTACATATTGTATACCGCAGAAGTGAGGCAGAGCTTCCGGCACGAGTGGAGGAGGTTCACCATGCCAAGGAAGAGGGCGTGATCTTCAACCTCTTAACCAATCCGGTTGAGATCCTGACCGATGAGAATGACTGGGTTAAAGGCATAGTAGTCCGCAAGATGGAGCTGGGCGAGCCGGATGCTTCCGGCAGAAGAAGACCGGTTGAGATCGAGGGCTCTGACTACACCATGGAAGTGGATACGGTCATCATGTCTCTGGGTACCTCCCCGAACCCGCTGATTTCCTCCACCACCGAGGGTCTGGAGATCAACAAGCGCAGATGTATTGTGGCTGAGGCTGAGAACGGACAGACCACCAGAGAAGGCGTATTTGCAGGCGGTGACGCAGTGACCGGTGCAGCTACGGTTATCCTTGCCATGGAGGCTGGTAAGCACGGTGCGAAGGGTATTCATGAATATCTCAGCAAGAAAGCTTGAGAATTGAAGGAAATCTGTGTATAATAAGAACAGATTGCGCGTATAGATACCGGAAAGGGTGTTGTGATGCAGGTCACAGCACTCTTTTTGGTATGTATATCAGGAATTAAGGAAGGAACTGACTGACGATGAAGAAGCAGAAAGAATCACACATTGACCTCCTGCACGGGAGGATTCTGCCGTCTCTGACCGGGCTTGCACTGCCGATCATGGCTACCTCCATGGTGCAGATGGCATACAACCTGACGGATATGGCGTGGATTGGAAGAGTGGGGTCCGGGGCGGTGACGGCGGTGGGAGCTGCCGGCATGTATACCTGGTTCTCCAGTGGAATCGTTACCCTGGCGCGAATGGGCGGGCAGATCAAGGTGGCTCACTGTCTGGGAGAGAACAACCGGGACGATGCGGTGGAGTACGGGCGGGGAGCCATTCAGATGACGCTGTTTCTGGCAGCGGTCTTTGCGCTGACGGTGCTGCTGTTTTGCGGACCGTTGATCGGATTCTTCGGACTGGACAATGCCCATACCATTGCAGAGGCTGAAGGGTACCTGCGGATTGCGGGAGGTCTGATCTTCTTCAACTACCTGAATCAGACCATGACGGGACTGTTCACCGCCATCGGAGACAGCCGGACACCGTTTCTTGCCAACTGCACCGGTCTGGTGACCAATATGATTCTGGATCCGCTGCTGATCTTCGGCATGGGGCCATTTCCGCGGATGGAAGCGGTGGGCGCGGCTGCGGCTACGGTTATCGCCCAGGCGGTGGTGACCGGGATGATGATCTGGCGGGCAGGGAAGGATACGGTGCTGTTTCAGCGGATTCGTCTGTTTCGCCGGACCTCTGCCTCCTATATCCGGGTGATCCTGGAGCTGGGAGTTCCCTCTGCCCTGCAGAGTATGCTGTACTCCGGTATTTCCATGGTGCTGACCAGAATGGTGGCGACCTGGGGGGATGCGGCGGTGGCAGTCCAGCGTGTGGGCGGTCAGGTGGAGTGTATTTCCTGGATGGCGGCGGAGGGCTTCGGTTCTGCCATGAATGCGTTTACGGGACAGAATTTCGGGGCAAAATTCTATGAGAGAGTGAAGAAGAGCTACTGGCTGGCGCTGGGACTGATCGGAGCCTGGGGAACCTTTACCTCGCTGCTGCTGGTATTTGGCGGCGGTGCCATCTTCCAGATCTTCATTCAGGAGCCGGAGGTGCTGCCTATGGGTATCAGCTACCTGCGGATCATCGGCTATGGTCAGATGCCCATGTGTGTGGAGCTGATGACGGTGGGAGCCCTGCAGGGAATGGGTAAGACCATGTCCTGTTCGGTGTTGACCATTATCTTTACGGCGGCGCGGATTCCGCTGGCGATTCTGCTGGGACATACGGGACTGGGCCTTGACGGCATCTGGTGGGCGCTGACTATTACCAGCATCGCCAAGGGCGTGGTGTTTACTTTATATTACAGCCGTACTCTTGGAAAGCTGCCGGCACAGGAGGGTACCCTATGGCAAAAATGATGACGAAGGAAGAAAAGTATCAGCAGATGATCGGTACGCCGGTGGAGAAGCTGATTCCGCGGCTGGCGATTCCGACCATCATCAGCATGCTGGTTACTTCTATTTATAATATGGCGGACACCTTTTTCGTCAGCCAGATCGGCACCAGCGCGTCGGGGGCGGTGGGAGTCATGTTCTCCGCCATGGCGATGATCCAGGCCATCGGATTTACTCTGGGGATGGGAAGCGGCAACAACATTTCCCGGTCTCTGGGCAATAAGGATGAGGAGCGTGCCAGCCTGTTTGCTGCCACGGCATTTTACACGGCGGGTATCATCGGACTGGCGATTCTGGTGCTGGGGATCGCATTTTCGGAGCCGCTGGTGTACCTGCTGGGGGCGACGGAGACCATCGCGCCCTACGCCCAGGATTATGCACGGTATATTCTGTTTGCGGCGCCGTTTATGATGACTTCCTTTGTGATGAACAATATCCTGCGTTCCCAGGGCAATGCCATGTTCGCCATGATCGGCATTACCACCGGCGGCGTGCTGAATATGATTCTGGACCCGATTCTGATCTTCGGGTTTGATATGGGGATTTCCGGGGCGGCGATTGCCACCATGGTCAGCCAGATGATCAGCTTCGGAATCCTGCTGTATCAGTGCAATTCCAGAGAGGACTGCATTAAGATTCAGATTTCGAAGTTTCATCCAAAGCTTTCCATCTACGGGGAGATCCTTCATGCGGGACTGCCGTCCTTCTGCCGTCAGGGACTTGCCAGCATTGCGGCGGTGGTGCTGAACTTTGCGGCGGGACCTTACGGGGATGCGGCGATTGCAGCCATGTCCATAGTGACCCGGTTCATGATGTTCATCAACTCCAGTCTGATCGGCTTTGGACAGGGCTTTCAGCCGGTGTGCGGCTTCAACTTCGGTGCAAGGCGCTATGACCGGGTGCTGGAGGCTTACTGGTTCTGCGTGAAGGTGGCGGTGGCGATGCTGACTACCTTCGGCATCGTGGCATTTATCTTCAGCCGCCCGATTGTCACCGCTTTCCGGCGGGAGGACCTGCAGGTAATCGAGATCGGTACCCTGGCGCTGCGGCTGCAGCTTTTGACCATGCCGTTCCAGGCGTGGGTCATCATGGTCAATATGCTGACCCAGTCCATTGGATACGGATTTCGGGCGTCCATTGTGGCTATGGGGCGCCAGGGACTGTTCCTGATTCCGGCGCTTCTGATCCTGCCCCGGACGTTAGGACTGTTCGGGCTGCAGCTTGCGCAGCCCCTGGCGGATATGCTGACCTTTGTGCTGGCGACGGTGATCGTGGTCGGAATCCTGAAGGAGTTAAAAGGGCTGGCGGAGACCTGCCGCGACCAGAAGACGGGATGAATTTTTTCATGAAATTTAACAAAATCCTGCATAAATATTAACGAATTCTTGACATTTATCTGGTTCTGTGATAGAAACAATATAATTGCTGTTTGCAACTGTAATGTGGTAAAGTGGTTGCAGGGCAATCAATAGAAAACAGCCGGAAGGAGATTTGGGAGTCTGACCGGCAGAAAGAGGAGACTATGAGGGATACGAGTAAGAGACGGCACCTGACAGCCATGCTGGTGATGATGGTGCTGACCATGCTTCTGGCGACGCCGTTTACGGCATTCGCAGCAGAAGAGGCTGCCGCGGAGCAGCCGGCACTGTATGCAACCTTCTGGGCGCTGGTTCCGCCGATCGTGGCAATCGCACTGGCACTGATCACCAAGGAAGTGTACAGCTCCCTGTTTGTGGGAATTTTAGTGGGAGGCCTGTTCTATTCCGGCTTCCAGTTTGAGGGAACCATCACCCATATTTTTGAAGACGGTATGATTTCCGTGCTGTCTGACGGATGGAACGTGGGTATTCTGATTTTCCTGGTGATTCTGGGCGCGATGGTGGCGCTGATGAACAAGGCGGGCGGTTCCGCTGCATTCGGACGCTGGGCAGGCGCGAGAATCAAGACCAGAAAGGGAACCCAGCTGGCGACCATCGCACTGGGCTGCCTGATCTTTATCGATGACTATTTTAACTGTCTGACGGTGGGAAGCGTGATGCGTCCGGTGACGGATAAGCAGAACGTGTCCAGAGCAAAGCTGTCCTACTTAATCGATGCGACGGCAGCTCCGGTCTGCATCATTGCACCGATTTCCTCCTGGGCAGCGGCAGTAACCGGCTTCGTGGAGGGAGAGGACGGCTTATCCCTGTTCATCCGCGCGATCCCGTACAACTTCTACGCACTGCTGACCATCGTGATGATGATCGCACTGGTGCTGCTGGATGTGGACTACGGTCCCATGGCGCTTCACGAGAAGAATGCCAAGAACGGCGATATCTACACCACTCCGGGACGTCCTTACGCCAATGCAGAGAATGCGCATATGGTAAAGGGCAGCGGCAAGGTAGTAGATCTGGTTGTTCCGATCGTGGCACTGATCGTGTGCTGTGTCATCGGCATGATCTACACCGGCGGCTTCTTCGAGGGAGCAAGCTTTGTGGAGGCATTTTCCGGCAGTGACGCTTCCGTAGGTCTGGTGCTGGGTAGCTTCTTTGGATTTGTGATCACACTGGTATTCTACCTGGTGCGCCGCACCATGAGCTTCCAGGAGTGCATGAGCTGTCTGCCGGAGGGCTTCAAGGCGATGGTTCCGGCTATCATGATTCTGACCTTCGCATGGACCTTAAAGGCAATGACCGACAGTCTGGGAGCAGCAGACTATGTGGCAGCAGCTATGGAGCATGCAGCAGGCGGTCTGATGAGCCTGCTTCCGGGTATCATTTTCCTGGTAGGCTGTGGTCTGGCATTTGCAACCGGCACCAGCTGGGGTACCTTCGGTATCCTGATCCCGATTGTGGTAGCTGTATTTGCAGAGGGCAATCAGGAGCTGATGATCATCTCTATCTCCGCCTGCATGGCAGGTGCAGTGTGTGGTGACCACTGTTCCCCGATCTCCGATACGACGATCATGGCATCCGCAGGCGGACAGTGTGACCATGTCAATCACGTGTCCACTCAGCTTCCTTATGCGATGAGCGTGGCGGCGATTTCCTTTGTGACCTATCTGGTGGCTGGATTTGTACAGTCTCCGTGGATTTCCCTTCCGGTGGGCATTGCGCTGACTCTGGGATTCCTGCTGGTGATGAAGCAGAGACAGAACTGAAGAGATTAATCCATTGTGATTTGTGAAACAGCGGGTGGCCCGGAAGTGTGGGCTGCCCGCTTTTTGCGTTGCCAAGCATGCGAAAAAACAGTCCGGTGGACTGTTTTGAGTGGACCGGGTGTTTCAGAACAGGTGTCGGTGACGTGGGTTCGGATTTACATTTCTCCATAAAAATAGTAGAATAGAACCATGACTGCAAGGAAGGGAACAAGTTCGATGGGAAGAATCTATCAAAATATCAAAACACTGTGGTTCTCCATCTCTCTGAAGCAGAAGCTTGGCGTCTACACGATCATGGTGGTCCTGGTGATGGGGCTTTCGGTGGTGTTCAACATCCGGATGATGGATTACGCCCTGGGAGGCTTCAGCGGGATTCTGGACGACAATGCCAGATGCCATGACTTTCAGGAGGCCATGGAGCTGGAGGTGGGTGCATTTGAGAATTATGTGCGGAACCGGAGCGTGGAGAACCGGGAGGAGTATGTGTTGTCCTGCGTCCGGTCGGAGCGGTGCATCCGGTCTCTGCCCTATGACTATGGGAGAATCGGGAGAGAACGGTATGCCAGGACCTGGAATGTGAAGAATGCCTATGAGAACTACAGCCTGTTCCGGGAGGATGTGCTGAGCATGGATGTGCGCAGCGGCGGATATATCGAGAAGCTTTACCGGGTCTATTCCATGCAGGAGTATATCCAGACCTATGCCAGACGGCTGGTGCAGGTGACGCTGACAGACGGAAATGACAGCTACCACGAGAAGGAACCGGTATTTCGGCAGATGCCCTACTGGATTCTGGTGTTTTCTCTGGTGATGCTGGTGCTGACGGTGGGCTTTACCCGGATTCTGGGCAATACTCTGGTGAATCCCATGATCCGGCTGGCGCACTGTACCAGAAAGATCGCCCGCAATGACTTTGGCGGCACGGATCTGGAGGTGCCCAATCAGGATGAGATGGGAGAGCTGGTGGCGGCATTCAATAAGATGAAGCATTCCACGGAAGGCTATATCAATACCCTGAAGAAGAACAGTGAGATGGCGGAGCTGCTTCACCAGGAGGAGCTGGAGCGCATCAACATGGAAAAGCAGCTGAACTCAGCGCGGCTGGAGCTGTTAAAGAGTCAGATCAATCCCCATTTCCTGTTCAATACCCTGAATATGATCGGCTGTATGGCGAAGCTGGAGGACGCGTCCACCACGGAGAAGATGATCTACAGCATGGGAAATCTGTTCCGGTATACCTTAAAGACCTCGGAGCAGGTGGTATTTCTGGAGCAGGAGCTGAAGGTGGTTCAGGACTATATTTACATTCAGCAAATGCGGTTTGGCGGCAGAATCCGGTATGACAGCAGCGTGGAGGTGGACGCAGGAAAGGTGAAGATCCCGTCATTTTCCCTGCAGCCGGTGGTGGAGAATGCGATCATCCACGGACTGTCGAAGAAGGAGCAGGGAGGCCGGCTGCATCTCAGGATCTGGCAGGAGGGAAGCTGCGTGACAATCTCAGTGACCGATACGGGACTTGGCATGAGTGAGGCGAAGCGGACGGAGCTGGAGGAAGCCCTGCAGAGCCGCCGGACGTCAAAAGTCGGCATCGGACTGGGCAATATATACAGGAGAATCCACATTATGTATGAGGGCGGGTCCATGCGGATCTACAGCCGGGAAGGCTGCGGCACCACGGTACAGATGAAGATTCCACAGGGAGAGGAGAATGGTTAGGATGTTTCGTTTACTGATAGCGGATGATGAGATGATCGAGCGGGCGGTGCTCTACAAGACGCTGAGCAGGAATCTGGGAGACCAGTGCGAGATCTTTCAGGCGGAGAACGGGCGGGAAGCCCTGAAGGTCTATGAGGAGAAGAAGATTCAGATTGCGATTCTGGATATCGAGATGCCGGGAATCAACGGCATCCAGGCGGCGGAGCAGATCCGGGAGAAGGACAAGGACTGCTGCATCATATTCCTGACTGCCTTTGACGAGTTCGCCTATGCGAAGAAGGCGATCACCGTGCGGGCGATGGACTACCTGCTGAAGCCCTACAATGAGCAGGAGCTGATGCTGGTGCTGGATGAGGCGATGCGGCAGGTGGCAGGAGATAGGGCTGCCTCTTCCGGAGTCGGACAGCAGCTTTCTCAGGATACAGAGCCGGAGGGCGGCGACATCCGCATGACCCGGGTGATGGAGATCATCACCGATTATATCCGGGAGAACTATATGTACGAGCTGTCCATGCAGGAGCTGGCACGGATGATGAACTACTCGGAGGCGTATTTCTGCAAGCTGTTCAAGCAGTGCTTCAACCAGAACTTCACCTCCTACCTGACGGAGTACCGGGTCAATATGGCAAAGCAGCTTCTGGCGGAGCCTACGGTCAATGTGAAGGAGATCGGCAAGGCGGTGGGTTATGGGGACGCCAACTATTTTGCCAAGGTGTTCAAGCGGATCACCGGGCAGAGTCCTACGGAATACCGTCTGGAGACGCTGCAGAGGGGCTGATTGAAGTAGAAAATTGTCATTTGTTGGAAATGTATAAAAGGAAAATGCCGAACAGGTTAAAATTATACTATGATTCACAAAAAATTACCATGTTCAATCAGAAAGAATTAATTTATAATAAATTTAACGTAAAGAATACGTTATGGATCATAAGTGATTCATAAAAAAAGTATTTAAGAGGAGGAAGAAACATCATGAGAAAAAGAATTATCAGCACCGCACTGTGCGCAGCAATGGTAGCAGGTTCTCTGGCTGGCTGTGGACTGAAGAGCCCGGAGACCACCACTGCAGCAGCAACGGAAGCAGCTAAGACCGAGGCAGCAGCTACTGAGGCAGCTAAGGAAGGCGAGACCGAGGCAGCAGCTGAGGCTGGCGCAGCCGCAGCAGATCCGGAAGTTACTCTGGTTATGGCAGAGGTTAACCCGTTAGACACCATCGTTGGTATGACCGACAGCAAGTTCAAAGAGCTGGTTGAAGAGAAGTCCGGCGGTTCTATCAAGATCGACTTACAGGCAAGCGGTGTTCTTGGTTCTGAGAACGACGTGCTGGATACCATGCTTGGCGGCGGCGGCACCATCGATATGTCCCGTATCTCCGCATTCGCACTGACCAGCTACGGCGGACAGAAGTCTTCTCTGCTTTCCGTACCGTACACCTTTGCAGGACGTGACCACTTCTGGAACTTCGCTAACAGCGATCTGGCTCAGGAATTCCTGATGGAGCCGCAGGAGAACGGCGCAGGCGTGCGTGGTCTGTTCTACGGCGAGGAAGGTTTCCGTCACTTCTTCACCACCAAAGAGATCAAGGGTATGGAAGACTTAAAGGGCATGAAGCTTCGTGTATCCAACGACCCGATCATGAACGGTATGGTTGAAGGTCTTGGTGCAAGCCCGACCGTTGTATCCTTCGGCGAGCTGTACTCTGCACTGCAGACCGGCGTTGTAGACGGCGCTGAGCAGCCGATCGCTAACTACGCTTCCAACGCATTCCCGGAGGTTGCCAACAACCTGATCCTGGATGGTCATACACTGGGTGCAATCCAGGTTATCATCACCGACGAGGCTTGGGACAAACTGACCGAGAATCAGCAGAACGTGCTGATGGAGGCTGGTAAAGAGGCTTCCGCTTACAACAGAGAGATCTCTGAGGGCAAAGAGAAAGAGGTTCTGGATCAGTTAAAGGCAGACGGCTGCAACGTGGTTGAGGTTACCGATATCACTCCGTGGCAGGAAGCTTGTAAGGGTATCATCGAAGAGTCTACCAAGGACAACAAAGAGCTGTATCAGCAGATTCTGGATATGAAATAATTGAAACTGTCTTTTTGGGAAAGAGACAAAGGGCACAGGAGGCAGCATTTCTTCTGTGCCCGATTTTTTGAAAGGGGAATAGGTGATGGCATCATTATTTGCAAAAATCGATAAAATCAAGCCTGCATATGACATGACATACAAGATCGTTATGACGATCTGTAAGCTTCTTCTGATCGTGGATATCCTGATCACCAGCATGGCAGTGGCAGGACGTTACATTCCGTTCATTCCGGATCCGTCCTGGAGTGAGGAAGTGGTTCTGACCTGTATGTCTTACATGGCTGTGCTGTCCGCAGCACTTTCCATCCGCAGAAATGCGCACATCCGCATGACTGCATTTGACCGCTATCTGCCGAAGGCAGTGGTAAAGTTCCTGGATATTCTGGCAGATGTGTCCGTGCTGATTCTGGCAGTGATCATGATCGTGGTTGGCTGGAAGTACGCAAGCGGCATCGGCGCAAAGGGCAGCTATGTCAGCATGCCGAATGTATCCCGCTTCTGGATGTACTTCCCGGTACCGCTTGCCGGCGTGGCAATGCTGGTATTTGAGCTGGAGGCACTGTATAATCACGTAAAAGAAATCGTACTGAAGGAGGAGGCATAAGCATGAGCGTAGAGACAACAGCTATCATTGTATTACTTGCAAGCTTTTTCATTATGGTATTTTTGCGGTTCCCGATTGCCTATGCAGTAGCGCTTTCTTCCGTATTATGCCTGTTAAGCCAGGGGCTTCCGCTGACCACCATCTGTCAGCAGATGGTAAAGGGTATCAGCTCCTTCAGCCTGATGGCAGTTCCGTTCTTCATCACCATGGGCTGTCTGATGGGTACCGGCGGTATCTCCGATAAGCTGATTGCACTGGCAAATGCCTGCGTAGGCTGGATGCGCGGCGGCATGGCAATGGTAAATATCGTGGCATCCTACTTCTTCGGTGGTATTTCCGGTTCTGCATCCGCAGATACCGCTTCTCTGGGTTCCATCCTGATTCCGATGATGGTAGACCAGGGTTACGACGCAGACTTTTCAACGGCTGTTACCATCACCTCCTCCTGTGAGGGACTTCTGGTACCGCCGAGCCATAACATGGTCATCTATGCAACCACCGCAGGCGGCATCTCTGTAGGAAGCCTGTTCCTGGCCGGTTACATTCCGGGTGCACTGTTAGCAGCATCCCTGATGATCGGTTCCTATATCATTTCCGTAAAGCGCAACTACCCGAAGGGCGATAAGTTCAGCTTTGCAGTTCTGTTAAAGCAGCTGAGCGTATCCTTCTGGGCACTGGCAGCGGTTCTGATCGTAGTATTCGGCGTTGTCGGCGGTGTATTTACCGCAACCGAGTCTGCGGCAGTAGCAGTTATCTACAGCCTGATCGTCAGCGTATTTATCTACAAGGGACTTGACTGGAAGGGCGTATGGAGAGTTCTGGGCGACTGTGTGGACACCCTGTCCATCGTTATGATCCTGATTGCCACCTCCAGCATCTTCGGTTACTGCCTGACCCGTCTGCATGTGCCGGATCTGGCGGCAAATGCCATCACCGGCATGACCAGCAATCCGATCCTGCTGGCACTGCTTCTGAACCTGATTCTTCTGGTTCTGGGCTGTATCATGGATATGGCGCCGATCATCCTGATCGCGACTCCGATCCTGCTGCCGATCGCAACCTCCATCGGTCTGGACCCGATCCAGTTCGGTATCATGGTAATCTTAAACTGTGGTATCGGTCTGCTGACCCCGCCGGTAGGCGCGGTTCTGTTTATCGGTTCTGCGGTTGCGAAGGAGCCGATGGAGAAGGTAGTAAAGGCAACCCTGCCGTTCTACCTGTGCATGATCATCACCCTGCTGCTGATCACCTTCATTCCGGGTATCAGCATGTGGCTGCCGACTGTTCTGGCAAAATAATGGAATCTGTATCAGCATAAGATAAGAGCTTTGGAGAATTTCAGGCATTAACTTGACAGGTTAATGCCTGAAGCTGTATTATAAACGTCACTGAAAATATGTGCGAACATGAAAACTGTGCGATAATCGGAACTGTGCAGGAATGAAAACTGTGCGATGCGTCGCTGTGGGAGGTGGATTCTGTGAGAAAAATACAGGTGGTTCTGGCATCCGGCGCGGCAGCCGTGCTCCTTGGCGCGGTGGTCATGCTGGCAGGCTGCAGCAGTCCGGGCAGGAAGGCGGAGGATGCCAGTGTGCCGGAGTATGTACTGACCTATGCGGAGAATCAGGCTGAGGATTACCCCACGACCCAGGGGGCATATCGATTTGCGGAGCTGGTGAAGGAAAAAACCGGAGGGAAGATCGAGATTCTGGTCAATGCCGGCGGTACGCTGGGGGATGAGAAGCTGGTCATCGAGCAGATGCAGTTCGGCGGCGTGGACTTCGCCCGTGTCTCCGTGTCGCCTCTTTCCGGATTTGTGCCGAAGCTGAATGTGCTTCAGATGCCTTATCTGTATACCGGGGCGGACCATATGTGGAAGGTGCTGGAGGGGGAGATCGGAGATGATTTTCTGGATTCCTTTGACGGCTCCGGTCTGGTGGCGCTGTCCTGGTATGATGCAGGCGCCAGAAGCTTCTATAACCCGGTGAAGCCGATTCGCCGTCCGGAAGACTTGAAAGGCATGCGGATTCGTGTGCAGGAGTCGGAGATGATGGTGCGGATGATCGAGCTGCTGGGGGGCACGGCAGTGCCGACACCCTACGACGAGGTGTATTCTGCTTTGCAGACCGGCAAGATTGACGGGGCTGAGAATAACTGGCCTTCCTACGAGTCAGCCAATCACTATGAGGTGGCAAAATACTTCACTGTGGACGAGCACACCCGTGTGCCGGAGCTGCAGATCGTATCTGAGGCGACCTGGAAGAAGCTGACACCGGAGTATCAGCAGATCATCCGGGAGTGCGCCCAGGAGTCTGCCCGCTATGAGCGGAAGCTGTGGAAGGAGCGGTCCGAGGATTCTGCCCGGAAGGTACAGAATGCAGGATGCGAGGTGACGACCCTGACCCCGCAGGAGAAGCAGCAGTTCCAGGAGGCCGTCACCCCGATCTACAGTGAGTTCTGCGGTGATTACGTGGATATTATTGATGAGATTGTGGCGGCGGGACGGGAGTAAATATCAGTTACTCCAGAATCTCGCCTTCCGTGGAGATTGTCACCACCTGCCACGGAATCCAGCCTGGGACAGCCCATCAGCGTAATATGGTTTTTGATCAATCTTTCGTGAAAGTTTCCGTAGGCGTAGACGGTGCAGTCGGCTGCAATCAGCAGTCGGGCACCGTCAAAATACGGTGCGTTGACCGGGGCAGGCTTAATCTGAACCGGCCACCGGGGGAGGCGGCTTCGGCACAGGCGCCGCAGCCATTGCATCGTTCTTCGACAATGTGTACGATTTTTCTTTTCATCTATGAATCCTTCTGAATTCTTATTTCATCTTACAGGTTTGTTGCGTTTTCCAGTTCATTATAGTAGAATAACAGGCGTAAGTCGGTTGAAATTTCACAGGAATCATTTTGTGCTGACACTGACCGGAACACGGTAGCGTGCAGAATATAATCATATGCAGGAGGACGAGAGGATGAATCAGAAGGAGCGAAGAGATGCGGGAATGGTATATATTTCAGACAGCGAGGTTATGGAGGAGCAGCGCGTGTGCAGGCGGATTCTGCAGCGGCTCAACACCATGGATGTGTCTGACTTTGAGGGAATACAGCGTGTGGTTGGGGAGCTTTTGAACCACCCGGAAAATGCCATGATCAATCCGCCGTTTTACTGCGACTACGGCAAACATATCCATGTGGGAAAGAACTTCTTCGCCAACTATAACTGTACCATTTTGGATGTGGCACCGGTGACCATCGGGGACAACTGCCAGATAGCGCCGAATGTGTCAATCTATACGGCAGGGCATCCCCTTCACCCGGCGGCCCGCAATACGCTGTACGAGTACGGTGTGGAGGTGACCATCGGGGATAATGTGTGGATTGGCGGCAACGTGGTGATCACCCCCGGGGTGCATATCGGAAGCAATACGGTCATCGGCGCAGGCAGTGTGGTGACGAAGGATATCCCGGACTGGGTGGTGGCAGCAGGCAATCCGTGCCGGGTGATCCGCAGAATCACGGAGGAGGACCGGAGGTATTTTTACAAGGATCAGGAGTTTGACGATGAGGCCTGGGAGACGGTGAAGGACGCGAAGTAGAATATGATAAAGGCAGCATTTTTTGATATAGACGGGACGCTGCTCTCTCACAGCAGCGGCAGGGTCCCGGCTGACACCAGACAGGCACTTAAGCACCTGCGGGACAAGGGAATCCTTGTATTTACCAGCACCGGGCGGCACATCCTGGAGCTGGACGAGCTGGATGCGAGAGACCTGGAATTTGACGGCTATGTGCTGTTAAATGGTCAGCTCTGTCTGGACAGCAGGCGGAAGCTGCTTCATGCGGTTCCCATCCACAGCGAAGACATCCGCGGTGCCTGGCAGATCTTTGAGAAAATGGAGATTCCCACGGTGTTTGTGGAGCAGGACCGGGCATATATGAACTTTATCAATGAGCGGGTGCGGACGGCACAGACCGCCATTTCCTCCCCGCCCCCGGAACCGGGCAGGTGGGGCGGCAAGCCGGTCTACATGGTCAATATGTTTGCGGACGAGGCGGACATGGCAGAGGTGATGAAGCAGATGCCCCACTGCCAGATGACCCGCTGGAACCCTTACGGCGTTGATATTGTGTCGAAGGATGGCGGAAAGGTCACGGGAATGGGGTGGATGATGAACTGCTTCGGAATCAGGCGGGAGGAGATCATCGCCTTTGGCGACGGGGAAAATGACAGGGAGATGCTTGCCTTTGCAGGAATCGGAGTTGCCATGGGGAACGCGGATGCGGCGGTGAAGGAGTGCGCGGACTATGTGACGGAGGACGTGGACCATGGGGGGATATGGCTGGGGCTGCGGGAGGCTGGAGTGATATAGCATTGTAAGAGGACAGGAAGATGGAAAAGAACAATCATAAACCGGAACAAGCCGTTTTCATGAATATGTGCATGGTCTGTAACGGCAATCAGGTTCTGGCGCTGGACAAGGTGAACAGCAGCTACACCGGCACCACATTTCCGGGCGGGCATGTGGAGCCGGGGGAATCCTTTGCGGATGCTGTGATTCGGGAGATTTACGAGGAAACCGGACTGCGGATTCGGAATCCGGAATTTCGCGGTATCTTTCACTGGTATCGGGGCGGGGTGCATCAGATTGGGCTTATGTACCGGGCCTGTGAGTATGAGGGGGAATTGAAAGCTTCCGAGGAAGGAAACGTATACTGGATTTCAAGAGAGGACTATGAGAAGAAAGAACTGGCGGCGGGAATGCGGCAGGTTCTTGAGATGATGGACCAGGATGGTCTGACGGAGTACTTTGAGGGACGAGAGCGATGAGGGAGCCGACAGGGTCAGCGGTGACAAGCTGATTGCCGGCAGAAAGGATAAGACAATGTTTGCAGATTACCATGTACATACCTGTTACAGCGATGATTCGGAGTGCCCCGTGGAGGATATGATTCAGCGGGCGCTGGAGATCGGGCTGGATGAGATTGCATTTACAGACCATGTAGACTATGGTGTAAAGACGGATTTGAACTGTGATTATGAAAAATATTTTAAGGAGCTGGCGCTGCTTCAGGAGAAGTATCGCGGTCGGCTGAATATCAAAAAGGGGATTGAGTTCGGGGTGCAGATGCATACCATGGAGCAGTACCGGCAGGACTTTGCCAGGTATCCCTTCGACTTTGTGATCCTGAGCAACCACCAGGTGGGCGACCGGGAGTTCTGGAATTATGAGTTCCAGCAGGGGCGGACCCAGGAGGAATATCAGCAGGCATACTATGAGGCGATTTATGAGGTCGTACAGAACTATAAGGATTACAGCGTTCTGGGCCATGTGGATATGATCAAGCGCTATGATGAGTTCGGTCCTTATCCCGATGAGAAGATTCTGGGTATCGTGGAGAAGATTTTCCGGCAGGTGATTGCTGATGGCAAGGGAATCGAGGTAAATACCTCCAGCTTCAAATACGGACTGCCGGATCTGATGCCGTCGCGGAGGATTCTGAAGCTGTATCATGATCTGGGCGGAAGAATCATTACGCTGGGGTCAGATACTCACGAGACTGTACATCTGGGCGACCATATTCCGGAGGTGAAGAGAATCCTGAAGGAGATTGGGTTTGAGCAGTTTTGTACCTTTGAGGGGATGGAACCGGTGTTTTGGGAACTGTAAGCAGGGGAGGAGCAACGATTCCGGAACAGAGACAGAATGCAGGTTAAGTGAAATGTTTTTGTGAACCTCTTGATTTCCTGTGTCTAATCTGGTAGACTAAATGTAGAGTCTAATGGGTTAGACAAGGAGGGGCTATACTGTGGAAACACCGAAAATCTTTGAAAGTGAATATCGTTTTTGCCTTATTTTATGGGAACATGAACCGATCAACAGCGGGGAATTGGCGAAATTGTGTCAGAAGCAATTAGAATGGAAGCGTACTACAACTTATACGGTTATTAAACGTCTATCCGAAAGAGGCGTTTTGAAAAATGAAAATTCTATGGTATCTTCGCTGGTGTCAAAGGATGAGGTACAGGCTGCGGAAATTGATGAGTTTGTAGAAAAGAAATTTGAAGGTTCGCTTCCGGCATTTATTGCTGCCTTTACCAAACATCAGAAAATCTCAAGCACGGAACTGGATGAGGTACAAAGGATGATTGACCGTTACAGGGAGGAGGGCACACAATGACCAGCATTTTCCTGCAAGTTGTAAATATGAGCATTGCTGCAAGCTGGCTGGTGCTGGTAGTGGTCCTGCTTCGTTTGTTATTGAAAAAAGCACCAAAGTGGTTGAATACAGTTTTGTGGGGGATTGTAGGGATACGCCTGGTTATGCCTTTTTCGATTGAGAGTGCATTGAGTCTGATCCCCAGCAGCGAACCAATTAGCCCGGAAATCATGTATTCCCAAAGTCCAGCCATTCACAGCGGTATTCCGGTAGTGAATAATATGGTTAATCCAATCATTTCGGGTTCATTTGCTCCCAGTCCGGAAGCAAGTGCGAATCCCTTACAGATACTGATTCCGATAGCAGCTGCTGTGTGGGTTATTGGCATAGTCTTTATGTTCTTGTACGCAGGTATCAGCTATTTTCGTCTCCGCAGGCGAATAGAAACTGCTGTTCCACTTAGAGATAATATTTATCAAAGCGAGAATGTGAGATCGCCGTTTGTGCTGGGATTTTTATGTCCTCGGATCTATCTGCCATTTCAAATGACAGACATGGATATGGATAACGTAATCGTCCATGAGCAAACCCATATCAAGCGCCGGGACCATTTGATTAAGCCTTTCGGGTTCATGCTGCTGTCGCTTTATTGGTTCAATCCGCTTATATGGGTTGCTTACACTCTTCTTTGCAGGGATATAGAGCTGGCTTGTGACGAACGCGTGATTAAAGAACTTGGTGTGGAACAGCGTGCAGACTATTCACAGTCTTTGTTGACTTGTAGTATTCATCGCAGCATGATTTCTGCCTGCCCACTGGCTTTTGGAGAAGTTGGAGTAAAAGAAAGGGTGAAACATATTGTAAACTATAAAAAGCCAGCCTTTTGGCTTATTGTAATTGCATTTGTCTCCTGTGTTATTGTAGCAGTATGTTTCCTGACAAGCCCAAAAGAGCAAGATTTATCTTTTCTGAATTATGAGAACCTTGTATCTGTTGCGGCTCAATCGGAGACATTAGAAATACAACACCATTTGGATGGCATAGAGAATCAAGTTCCTGGCAAAGACATTGGTGTATTTCTTGATAATGCTAAATGGAAAGAAAAAAAGTATTCTTCTCCCTTAGAATTAGCTCCGGACATTACAATATATTTTGATGAAGTTGCGGAACTCCGTTTTTACGAGTCCGAACCAGAGCTTGCGATGATACTTGCAGATGGTAGGTGGCGGTATTACCGAATGAAAAACACCAGTTATAACGATATTGAAGAATGTATCAAGCGTTCTTCCAATGGACAGGAATGGTTTGATACAATTCTTGCACATGGAAGCAACATGGTAGAACCGTATCTCTCTCCTGTTGATCACAAGATTGTGTTTGGAGAACAAGAGGACACGAATGGAACAGTTACTCGAAATGGAACAGAGAAACCTTATGAACTAACGGCAGAAGAAGTAAAGTTTATCTCTAATATTTTAGCTCAAGGCGACTGGGATAATGAAGGAACTGCAGAGTGTATCAATGATTGTAAACTCATCTTTGATGGAAAAGTATATTACTATCATTCAGAATGTGGAACATTCAATGACTCAGAAAATGACCGTAATTTGAAGCTGACAACAGCAGAAAAAGGAAACGTCAACGGTATACTTGAGAAATATATCACATTAGGTTCGGAAGAAGTGCCGATGGCAGAAAATCGAGTGCCGGATATTTCATCTGTTGCAAGTATTATTACTGTAAATGGTAATAATGGTGAAGAACTAATTTTCAATAAAATAGATAATAATACTGAGTTTAACAAGTTATTGAAATTATATGGGAAGTTAGATTTTGCAGCAGATTCAGAAAAGAATACTCGTGTTGGCTATCAATATCGAATGGAGCTACAGGACACAGAAGGAAATATAATTCAAGCAGTAACACCGTATAAAGATGGATTTACCATAGATGGAACGTTTTATAAATATAATGGTGCAGATCCTCTTGATTTTTCTTCGGTTAATTTAATGAATTATATTGATTTACTGTTTTATCCAGATGCACAAACAGATTATCCAGCGGCAATCATGGTAGAGGACACAGTGTATCTCTTATCGGCAGAGCCAAGCCCTGTTGAAGTTGATGAAAGTGTCATTATTGGATATACAAAGTCATATACAGGCACATTTCCTGAAAAAAATGGAGAAACAAATTTTAATCAGGAATTGAATATGCCCTATGCAAGAGTCGAGGGAGGAATTGCTGTTTTATATGAAAATGAATGGTATTTGTGCACTCCCCAAAAGCGATCTATCCCCTAATGAAGATAATTATGCGGCAATATATCATATAATGTTGATATATTGCCGCATAATTGCTATACTTAGCGTAGAGAAATAATGATGGGGGTGATATGATGCGTACCTGTAAAGAAGCGGCACAGGAATGGGGTATCGCGGAACGAACCGTGAGCGGATTATGTGCAAATGGAAAAATACCGAATGCATTGAAAAGCAAAAAGGGCTGGGAGATTCCGGATGATGCGGTGAAGCCGGATGACGGTCGTGTGAAAACCGGGAAATACAAGCGGGAGAGGAAGAGGCCTCTTCCCATCGGCATATCTGATTATGTACGTGCCCAGTCGGAATATTACTATGTGGACAAAACCATGCTGATTAAGGAATTTCTCGACAGAAAACCACTGGTTTCCTTGTTTACCAGACCGAGGAGATTCGGTAAAACGCTGAACATGGATATGCTGCGCGTATTTTTTGAGATTGCAGAGACAGATACGGGCGTTTACTTCCGGGACAAGGAAATCTGGAACTGCGGAGAGGAGTACCGGAATCATCAGGGAAAATATCCGGTTATTTTTCTGACCTTCAAAGATGTGAAGTTCGATTCGTGGCCGGCAACGCTGGATAAGATTGCAGGATTGCTGCAGAAGGAATATGGCAGGCATATGGAGCTTCTGAAAAGCGACAGAATTGCGGAATATGAAAAGGACTATTTTAACAGTGTGCTGAATAAGAGGGCAAATGAAGTAGAGCTTTCGGCATCCCTGGAAAATCTGTCTAAAATGCTGGATTCCCATTATGGGGTGAAGCCGATCATTATTATTGATGAGTATGACACACCGATTCAGGAAGGATATTCCAGAGATTTTTATGAGGAAATCATCGGGTTTATGCGGACGTTTTTCTCCGGTGCATTTAAGGATAATGAGCATTTGTCCTATGGCTTTCTGACCGGTATCCTGCGAATCGCGCAGGAAAGCATTTTCAGCGGTCTGAACAATGTGACGGTAAATTCAGTGATGGATCAGGAGTACAGCAGTTTTTTTGGATTTACGGACAGGGAGGTGCAGCAGCTTTTACGGTACTATGATGTTCCGGAAAAGTCAGAAGAACTGAGGGACTGGTATGATGGATACTGCTTTGGCAGGACGGAAATCTACAATCCATGGTCTGTAATCAACTATGTTGACAGGGGATGTATTCCGCAGCCGTACTGGGCGAATACGGGGAAGAATGAGATTCTGGATGAGGTGCTTCGATGTGCGACCGATGATGTGTCGGAGCAGCTGATTGCACTTTTACAGAAGAAAGCGGTTGTGGCAAGAATCGACCAGAACGTGGTATATCGACATTTGACGGAAGAGCCTGCCAATATATACAGCCTTCTGCTGGTGTCCGGTTATCTTAAGGCAGTATCGGGAATGCTTCAGTCGGATGGAACCTATCTCTGCGAGGTATCTGTTCCCAATCGGGAGATCGCGGCGGTATATAAGCGGGAGATTCTGTCGCATCTGTTGCAGACGGGGGCTATCATGAAATCGACGGCAAACAAATTTGCAGAAAGTCTGTATGCGAAGGATGTCAAAAGATTACAGCATGCTATTTCGGAATATTTGATGATTTCGGCAAGCTATTATGATGCTGGAACGGAAGGATTTTATCATGGCCTGATGCTTGGGCTGGTTGCTTTGCTGGATGACAATTACAGGATTCGCTCAAACAGGGAGTCTGGGGAGGGAAGGTTTGATATCAGTTTGTTTCCGCGGTCTTCCAGATATCCGGGTATCCTGATGGAATTTAAGTATGGTAAATATACGGATGACGCAAGGATGAACGAGGAGGCGGAACGTGCAATCCGTCAGATTGATGATAAGCGATACGACATGGAAATGAAGGATGAGGGAGTTGAAACGATACTGAAAATCGGAATGGCTTTTTTCGGAAAACATGTAAAAATTCTGCAGGAACTCTGCTGAATAATCAGACCATAAAAGGAATCCTGCAAAATGATGCTGACCAATATGAAGGGGAGAAACTATGATGTTTGATGCAAGAGAACGAAGAGTTGCAATATTTCAGGATACGATGAAATTATGCAGGGAGAATCCTGTACTTGCCGCTGCAATCGAAGACACGATTCACGGAACAGTTGTTTATCCTGCGGATGGGGAGATTGAACTGAACTGTTCCAAAGCCGGTCCGGGCAGGATTACCGTCAGCAGTGACCGCAGCTTTCAGGCGGCCATGGAACTTCGCAGTATCTATCCGGACAGCCGGATCGCGGTGCACAATTTTGCGTCTGCCACCAATCCGGGAGGCGGTGTGGAGCGGGGAAGCAGTGCGCAGGAGGAGGCGCTTTGCAGATGTTCCACTCTGTATCCCTGTCTGAAAACCGATGATCTGTTCCGGAAGTTTTATGGATTTCATCGCGCCGGAAAAGATGCGCGCTACACAGATGCCTGCATCTATACGCCGGGGATTCTGATTGTAAAGTCGGATACGGATGTTCCGGAGCTGCTGCCGGAGAAGGAGTGGAATCCGGTGGATGTGATTACCTGCGCTGCCCCCAACCTGCGGGAGCGACCTTACAATGCCATGAACCCGGGAAGCGGTGCGGCGGTGAAGGTCAGCGACAGAGAACTGCTGGATATACATAAGTCCAGGGCTGAGAAGATTTTGCGGGCAGCGGCTGCAAATGGAGCGGATTGCCTGGTACTTGGCGCATTCGGGTGCGGTGCATTCTGCAACAACCCAAAAGTGGTTGCCAGAGCTTATAGGGAGGTACTTCCGGAGTATGCGGGGTATTTTACGGAAATTGTGTTTGCCGTGTACTGCTCGCCGAGGGATAGCAGGAACTATGAGGTGTTTCGGGGGATGTTGGGGAAGTGAATCACTTCTGTACTTATAAAATGAGTTATGATGGGATTGATGAGGGTGGAGCATATATCGATTTCTGGTTAAATCTGCCCTCTTTTTTACAGTTTGCATTGACAGATGGTTATGATTTTTTTATAATTTGAAACAAGCTCAACAGGAATTTCTTTCCTGTTTAGTCAGAGTTATATCTTTATACTCAAGTGTGAAGTCACACAATGATTCGATCTTTGTATGTGTAATAGCGAAGGAAGGGCGGTGATAGTCTGGATTGATATGAAAAAGATTTATCAGTGACAGGTAGAATTTTGCTTATTGACAATATGGCATATATGCCATATAATATAAGGAGAACGAATGCAGAAATTTGAGATTGTATTTTATCAAAAGATGAATGGAGATTCACCGGTGGAGGATTTTCTTTCTTCTCTGGACATTAAGACACATGCGAAAATGGTTGGATTGCTTGAAATTCTGGAAGAGAAGGGCAATATGCTTCGTGAACCATACAGCAAGCATCTGAAAGATGGGATTTATGAGCTTCGATGCAAGCATGGGACGGATATCCGCAGGGTTTTATATTTTTTCTATTGCGGTGGAAAGATTGTGCTGACCAATGGTTTTGTGAAGAAAACGCAGAAAACACCATGGATGGAAATCGAGAAAGCAAGGCGGAGAAGGGCGGATTATATGGAAAGGATGGGAGCAGAATGAAAACATTAAAGCAATATAAAGCTCAGCAGATGAAACAGCCGGAATTTGCACGGGAATACGAAGCGATACAGCCGGAACTGGATGTGATCAGAGCGATTGTGGATGCCAGAATTTCTCAGAATCTGACGCAGAAAGAGCTTGCTCAGAGGACGGGGATTCATCAGGCAGATATCAGCAAACTGGAAAACGGCACCAGAAATCCTTCAATCAAGCTGCTGCAAAAGTTAGCAGACGGCATGGGAATGGCATTAAAGATTGAGTTTGTACCAAAAGCAAAATAAAATCCACTTGACTTTTCCCCTCCACAAGTCTAAAATACTACTTAGATTTCGTTAAGAAATGACAAAGGCAAGGAACGTGTTAAGTAATGTACTATTTTCTGCCAGAGAGAAGAGGTCACCGGCTGTAAGCCTCTTTCAGTTCAGATAGACACATGAAGTTCGCACGGGAGCTGCACGGCTGAACCGGTTTCCGGCAGGTCATCTGCAACAGGAAATCAGATAAGTAAAAGTAAGCTGTGACGCATCATGCACGTTACGCATAAGGAAGTGTCTGTGGCAGAGAGGAAAGACGCCGCAGGAATCAGGGTGGTACCGCGATTGTACAGATCGTCCCTTTGGTGTGGAGCCAGACTCCGCAGCAGAGGGATTTTTTTATACCCCCACAAAAAGAAAGGAATGAAACCATGAGAGAGCAGTTAGAGAGAATCAAAGCGGAAGCGCTGGCTAAGATTGAAGCTTCCGAGGCACTGGAAGTCTTAAATGACATCCGTGTGGCTTATCTGGGCAAGAAAGGCGAGCTGACCAGCGTGTTGAAGAGCATGAAGGATGTAGCTCCGGAGGACCGCCCGAAGGTTGGTCAGATGGTCAACGAGGCGAGAGAGCTGATCGAGGCGAAGCTGGAGGAGACTAAGACCGCACTGGCAAGAAAAGCCCGTGAGGAGCAGATGAAGCGAGAGGTCATCGACGTGACCCTTCCGGCGAAGAAGGCAAATATCGGTCACAGCCATCCGAACACCATCGCTCTGGAAGAGGTAGAGCGTATTTTCGTAGGCATGGGCTACGAGGTTGTGGAAGGTCCGGAGGTAGAGTACGACGAGTACAACTTCGAGAAGCTGAATATTCCGGCAAACCATCCGGCAAAGGACGAGCAGGATACCTTCTATATCAACAAGGAGATTGTGCTGCGTACCCAGACCTCCCCGGTACAGGCTCGTGTGATGGAGCAGGGCAAGCTGCCGATCCGTATGATCGCACCGGGTCGTGTATTCCGTTCTGACGAGGTGGATGCAACCCATTCTCCGTCCTTCCATCAGATTGAGGGTCTGGTAATTGACAAGCACATCACCTTCGCTGACTTGAAGGGTACTCTGGCTGAGTTCGCAAAAGAGCTGTTCGGCGAGGAGACCAAGGTGAAATTCCGTCCCCATCATTTCCCGTTCACAGAGCCCAGCGCCGAGGTGGATGTAAGCTGCTTCAAGTGCGGCGGAAAAGGCTGCCGTTTCTGTAAGGGTTCCGGTTGGATTGAGATTCTGGGCTGTGGTATGGTTCATCCGCACGTACTGGAGATGTGTGGCATTGATCCGGAAGAGTACACCGGTTTCGCGTTCGGTGTGGGTCTGGAGCGTATCGCGCTGCTGAAATATGAGATTGACGATATGAGACTGTTGTACGAGAACGATATCAGATTCCTGAAACAGTTTTGATAAGCAATGAGGCGTGCGCAGACAAGCTAGAAAAGGCAGACGGAAGCAAGCTTGCTTGTGTACGGCTGACTTTGCTGGCTTGGCTGCATAGGGCGAATGCCCTCAAGCGAGAAAGACGAAGTCTTTGGAGCTTAGGCACGCCGGAGTAGAATATAGACAGTGAAAATATAAGGAGAAACAAATCATGAACACAGCATTATCATGGATTAAAGCATATGTTCCGGATCTGGATGTCACCGCACAGGAATACACCGATGCCATGACCCTGTCCGGAAGCAAGGTAGAGGGATTTGTCTGCCTTGACAAGAACCTGGAGAAAATCGTAGTAGGTCAGATTGAGAAGATCGAGCGTCACCCGGATGCAGACAAGCTGATCATCTGTCAGGTAAATGTCGGCAGCGAGACTATTCAGATCGTAACCGGCGCTCCCAATGTCAAAGAAGGTGACAAGGTTCCGGTGGTACTGGACGGCGGCAAGGTAGCAGGCGGTCACGACGGCGGTCCCCTTCCGGAAGACGGAATCCGCATCAAGAACGGCAAGCTGCGGGGCGTGGAGTCCTTCGGCATGATGTGCTCCATCGAGGAGCTTGGCTCCAGCAGAGATATGTATCCGCTGGCTCCGGAGAGCGGTATCTACATTCTGCCGGAAGACACGGAGGTAGGCGCGGATGCAATCGAAGTTCTGGGACTGCATGATGTGGTATTTGAGTATGAGATTACCTCCAACCGTGTGGACTGCTACAGCGTGGTAGGTCTGGCACGTGAGGCGGCGGCAACCTTCCGCAAGGATTTCTTCCCGCCGGTAGTGACCGAGACCGGCAATGGCGAGGATATTCACGACTACCTGCAGGTAGAGGTGGAGAATACCGAGCTTTGCCCGCGCTACTGTGCAAGAATGGTGAAAAATATCAAGCTGGCTCCGTCACCGGAGTGGATGCAGAGAAGACTGGCTGCAAGCGGTATCCGCCCGATCAACAACATCGTGGACATCACCAACTACGTGATGGAAGAGTACGGTCAGCCCATGCACGCATACGATTATGACCTGATTGCAGGTCACAAGATCGTGGTGAAATGTGCAAAAGACGGCGACGAGTTCCAGACTCTGGATGAGCAGATTCGTAAGCTGGACAGCACTGTGCTGATGATCAATGACGGCGAGAAGGAGGTCGGCATCGCAGGTATTATGGGCGGTGAGAACTCCAAGATTACCGATGACGTAAAGACCATGGTATTTGAGGCAGCCTGCTTCGACGGTACCAACATCCGCCTGTCTGCGAAGAAGGTGGGTCTTAGAACCGACGCTTCTGGTAAGTTCGAGAAGGGTCTGGATCCGAACAATGCAGAGGCAGCCATCAACCGTGCCTGCCAGCTGATCGAGGAGCTGGGTGCCGGTGAGGTTGTGGGCGGCATCATCGATGTATATCCGGTAAAACGCCAGGAGGTTCGGGTGAAGTTCGACGCTGACAAGATCAATGATCTTCTGGGAACCCAGATCAGCGCGGAGGATATGAAGGCTTACTTTAAGAAAATCGATCTGGGCTTTGATGAGGAGACACAGGAAGTCATTGCTCCGACCTTCCGTCAGGACCTGCATCGTCTGGCAGATCTGGCAGAGGAGGTTGCACGCTTCTTCGGCTATGACAACATTCCGACCACCCTGCCGTCCGGCGAGGCGACCACCGGCAAGCTGTCCGAGAAGCTTCGCATCGAGGAGCTGGCAAGAGAGGTTGCAGAGTTCTCCGGCTTCAGCCAGAGCATGACCTACTCCTTCGAGAGCCCGAAGGTATTTGACAAGCTGCTGCTTCCGGCTGACTGCAGACTGCGTCAGACCGTGACCATTTTAAATCCCCTTGGTGAGGATTTCAGCGTGATGCGTACCAGCCCGTTAAACGGACTGTTGACCTCCCTGTCCACCAACTACAACCGCAGAAACAAGGATGTCAAGCTCTATGAGCTGGCAAATATCTATCTGCCAAAGGCACTGCCTCTGACCGAGCTTCCGGACGAGCGCATGCAGTTTGCACTGGGTATGTACGGCGAGGGTGATTTCTTCACCATGAAGGGCGTTGTGGAAGAGTTCTTCGACAAGCTGGGCATGACGAAGAAGGTCCACTACAATCCGGAGTGCAACCGCCCGTATCTGCATCCGGGCAGAAAGGCTGACATCGTATACGAGGGCGTAGTCCTTGGATATGTGGGTGAGATTCACCCGGATGTTGCTGACAACTACAAGCTGGGCGAGCGCACCTACGTGGCAGTTCTGGATATGCCGAACGTGACACCGTTTGCAGATTTCGGCCGCAAGTACACCGGCATTGCAAAATACCCGGCAACCACCCGTGATATCAGTATGGTGGTACCGAAGGAGATTCTTGTTGGACAGATCGAGGACGTTATCGCACAGCGCGGCGGCAAGATCTTAGAGAGCTACAGCCTGTTCGATATTTACGAGGGTTCCCAGATTAAAGCCGGATTCAAGTCTGTGGCTTACTCCATCGCATTCCGTGCGAAGGATCACACCCTGACCGACGACGAGGTCGGCGCAGCTATGAAGAAGATTCTGAATGGCCTGCAGGGGCTGGGGATTGAGCTGAGAGCATAATATAGAATAAGAGAGGAATTGTGGAAAGACAGAGGCGTTTCTGTATTTCTGCAATTCCTCTTTTCCGTATGGACAAACCACGGTAAACGAGTTATGATAGCTACATTTAAAAAAGCAGGAGGCTGATTTCGACATGATTTTGACAGCTTTGGAGCAGCGGCAGCTGGAGCTGCTGCTTGGACAGTATCAGCAGGATTCTCATGTCCAGAAAATGAAGCAATATATCCAGCACGGCGCAGTCAGTACCTATGAACACTGCCAGAATGTGGCGCGGGTGAGCTTCTGGCTGAACCGGCGGCTGGGACTGCATGCAGACGAGCAGGCGCTGGTGACCGGGGCATTTCTCCATGACTTTTACCTGTACGACTGGCATGTGCCGGAGGCGTATCACCGGCTGCACGGCTTCTCCCATGCGGCGGTTGCCATGAACAATGCGGTGCGGTATTTTCAGGTGGGGGAGAAGGAGCAGGCGATTATCCGCTGTCATATGTGGCCCTTGAATCTGACCCGTGTACCCATGAGCCGGGAGGCGGTCATTGTGTGTCTGGCAGATAAATACTGTTCTGCGGTGGAGACCGTCTGGCAGAGGAAGAAAGGTTAGGAGTACATATCGATGTGGATCAGTAAATATTTTGTATATTTTATCATTTATGGAGTTCTTGGCTGGATTTATGAGTCCATCTACTGCAGCGCAAAGGCAGCCAGGTGGGAGAACCGCGGCTTTCTCTACGGACCCGTCTGTCCGATCTACGGGGTGGGCGGGATGCTGGTGACGGCGGTCGCGGATATGCTTTCCGGTGGAATCACCCAGTACAGCTATTCCTGGCAGCAGGTGTTTCTGGTGTCATTTCTGGGGAGTATCGTACTGGAGTATGTGACCTCATGGGGGCTGGAAAAGCTGTTTCATGCATACTGGTGGGACTACAGCCATCTGCCCTTTAATATCAACGGCCGCGTGTGCCTGCCCTGCTCCCTTGCCTTTGGCTGCGCCGGGCTGCTGATCGTGTATGTGCTGGCGCCGGTGGTCAGAAGAATCACGGCGGGGATCGGACCCTTTGGCTATGAGGCACTGAGTCTGGTTCTGATGAGCGTGATTTCCGTGGACGCTACGCTGACGATCTCTTCCCTGTCTCAATTTGAGAAGATTGTGGCGGAGATGGACGAGCATGTCAATGCCCATCTGGAGCAGTTTGTGGAGACTCTGGTAGACAAGAGTGCAGCTGCCGGAGAGTCTGCGCGGGAACTGCTGGAGAGCGGAAAGCAGAGTATCGCCGCCAGACTGGCGGAGGATGGGAAGCAGAGTATTGCGGCAAAATTGGCGGAGGACGGGAAGCAGGCGATTGCCGCGAAGTTGGCGGCGGAGCGGGAACGGTTCTCCAGGGAGCATATGGAGCGTGTGTTTGAAAATATGGGCGGCATATCGAGAGCTTCCCTGCACCGTGTCAAGGGCTTCCGCCGGACGCACAGGGTGGAGGCGCATCGGATGGAGACTGTGCTGTCTTTGCTGAAGAAATATAAGAAACGGAAGTAGCCGCACCGGGCAGAATTGCCGGATTGTAAGAAAAAGATGATGAAAAAGTAAAGAACTTCACAGCCGGTTATAGTAAAATAGTCATAGATAAACACGGAAAAGAATGGCAATTCGGAGGTGGTGCTATGACTTGGATAAAAGGCGGAAAGAGATATGGATGTGTGCTGTGTGCCACGGTATTGTGCTGCGTGATTCTGGGAACCGGCTGTGCCGGGAACAGGGGAAGCGGCGGGCAGGAGAATGGGACGGAGAACGGGCAGCGCTTGGTGGAGGCGGAGCCTGCGGGAGGGCAGAAGTCAGGGAACGGGACGGAATCTGTAGGAGAGCAGAAGCCGGAGAGCGGAACGGAAACTGCGGAAGCATCGAATCCGGCGGCAGGCATTAAGGCTGTCGAAACATCCGATACGACAGAAGCGGAACTGATCGAAGAAAATCCGGTTTCCTTTGTCAATCCTCCCAGCCTGTCCCTGGCAGAGCTTTATCTCAGCAGCTTTAACGAGTTTAGCGTCACCTCCGGAAGCTACCAGTGGTCGTACCGGGAGGACGGCGAGACAGTCTCGGTTGTGGCGTGCGGTTCACATCCGCTGGATGCACCAAACGGGTGTGAGATAGAGATTTTTGAGGTGCCGTATTTTGAGCGTATGGATGCGGTGCCTTATGCCATGATATGGAGAATCAGTCCATCCGCTACCCTGGGGACGGCGCCGGAGCAGCTTGTGGTACGGGAGTGGGATATTTCCCAGATGGGAAATACGGAGGCGGAGCCGGAGACAAAGAGCAATATCCGGCGCAGCACCGGCGGGAAAACCGATACAGTGGAATTAAAGAGGGATAAGGTCTATGAAATCACGGCTGTCTGGGAGGACAGCCAGCTGGAAACGCGCGGATATGCCGGGAAGGTCAGTTTTGTGTTGGTGACTGGGGAACTGCGTTACGAACAGGACGGCAAGGATTATGAGAAAGTACGGGATCTGACGGATGGGAGCTATCGCTGGGCCAGTGTGGTTGAGAAGGCGGAGACCATCCGGGACGGGCAGGGCAAAGAGGCTGTCGATTACAACAGCCAGAGCCGCGAGTTTGTGCGTCTGGACGGAAGCCGGACGCTGGAGGTAAGGCGCTGGGACAATCTGCTCTACACTGCCGGGGAGTATCTGATCTACGAGTACGACGGAACGGTTCATGTGGCAAAGCCGGACCAGTTGTATCAGCCGGTACTCAGCTATGAGGTTGGAGCCACCCACGGGATTGTGACGAAGGTGCCGGACGGCTATATGGTGGCGGATGAGAAAGCATTTACCGTGACCTGGTATGATGAAGATTTCAAGCTGACAAAGCAGCTTACAGGATACCGGGCAGGAGAGTCCGGCAGATATTATGAGGACGGCAGGATGGCGGTGCGGGATATGGATACCGGGCTGATGGGATTTCTGGATGAATCCGGCGAGCTGGTGATTCCCTGTAAGTACAATCTGGTTCATGATTTTGCAAATGGCTATGCATCTGTGCTGGTTGATGCAGAGGTAATTCCTTATACAGAGGACGGCGGCACGGTGCCGATGTTTGACGCGTCGGGCGGTCAGTGGGGGATTCTGGATACCAGGGGCACATTTGTGCTGGAGCCGTCGGAGCGGTTTGCCAATCGTTCCGACAAGGACCCGGAGCTGGTATATAGTGGCGGCGTCCGCTGCTTCTCGGATGTCAGGAAGGACGGAAGCGTGGACTTTCTGGCGCGGGATGAGGGGGACCGGGTGGTTGAGACAGTCAGGATTGCGGGGGAGGAAGTCAGGTGAAACTATACGGGATATTTATCATACTGGCAATCATTTGCGCCCTGTTTTCAGACAAGATTGATGAAGCGGTTAAGGCTGATAAAAGGCTGAAAAGAGTCGTTGTCATATTCAGCGCTGGGGTGCTGCTGGTTTGTACGATTGCAGTTATTGTTATCATAAAAAAGTTTTCTGAGTGGTAGTTGATTTTTTAAACTCGATTGCGTATAATAAAGATAGGAAAGCAGACGTCATTCTGCTGGTGTGGCTGACACCTAAAATCCGAAAGATATGCGGGACCTAGGACCCGACAGTTGGCAGGCAACAGAAAAACCTGAAAGCTATGCAGTAGAACAGTATATGCTGGATGGAACTGACAGTTGGCGGACAACAGAAAAATCAGTCAATAAGGGAGGCGGAACAGCACTGCGGTGTTGTCGGTCCTCCCTTTAAATTTACTTTTCAATGTGATATGGGAGAAATATAATAGATGGAGTACTCAAAGGAGCAGGCAATAAAAATAGTAACGGAATGTGCTGGTAAATATGTTTCACAGCTTTCAGAAAGGTCATTGCTTTTTATTACGACTGATAAGCACAAAAATACTTCTGCCATTGAGGTGTTTTTTGAAAAGTGGAATTACCTGCATCTCACTGGACTTGAAATCGACAAGAAAGCAATTCCGGCTGAACGTTTTCTGGAAATATGTCTGGCGAAAAAGTTGAGCCCGAAAGATTTTAAACTTAGGACAGACGGAACTACTAATTTAAAACTTCAGGTACTTCCATTTTTAATGACAAAAAATTTGTCTGCGAATGCAATTGGTAACTACAACGGAAGCGGATTGGATTTATATACCGAGAAAATCGCCGGAGGTGTCAAAGGATGTGTTGGTTTTCGGATTGATGCTGTAACAAAACATCTAGTTCCCAATACTGTTTTAAATAAAGATATCAGATTATGCACTGAAACACCACAAGCGCGCATTGTTGCAACATTTCGTAAAAGCAGGAATGAAAATATTTATTCAGAAATTGTGTATGCTGCTAAAAAAGTGGAATGGGATAGATTGAACTTTCCGGAAGGTTATACATATTTGTTTGAGCAGATTAAGAAATAGACTTTGATTATGGCTAGTGTGATGCAAAGCCGAAGAACCCCGCCATCACTTTAAGGAAAACGTAAGACTATCCTGATTGACATGCGCAAACCCAAGGGGTAAGGTATTGACAAAAGGAAAAAGCGAGCAGAAGAGGGAAACACCATTCACATGCAGCATAAATGCAAATATAAAGGAGGCAGTTCCATGAGCAGAACAAAATGCAGCAACAGTATCACATACAATAGAAATTTTGCCAGGAAAACCGCAGCCGCAGCCGCGGTCTTTTCCATGGCGCTGGGACTTTTGACCCCGGTCCATGCGCAGGCGGCGCAGGACTGGCGGGTGGAAAACGGGCAGGTGGTTGACACATCTGGCGTTGTTGTGGAAGGCGCCTGTGCCAAGGGCATCACCGTCACCAAGTACCAGAACCGTGCCAACGCGGAGAGCGGCATCGACTGGGGGAAGGCAGCGGCAGACGGCGTATCTTTTGCCATGATCCGGCTGGGATATTATCAGGACAAGGACCCTTATTTTGACCGGAATATGTGGGAGGCACGGGCGCAGGGCATCCATACCGGCATATTTTTCTACACGCAGGCGTTGGATGTGCAGGCAGCGGTGGATGAGGCGAACTATGTGCTGGAGATTGTGAAAGATTTCCCGGTTTCCTATCCCATTGCCTATGATGTGGAATCCCAGTACCTGCTGGATCAGGGGCTGACCTCGCAGCAGATCACGGATCAGGTCAATGCATTCTGCAAAACCATCTCCGATGCCGGCTATCGTCCGGTGGTCTATGCCAACAACGAATGGCTTACCCGCCACATGGATACCAGCCAGATTCCCTATGATATCTGGTACGCCCGATACGGCACCGTGAATAACTATCAGAACAGAACCATCTGGCAGTGTACGGATCAGGGTTCGGTGGATGGAATCAAGGGAAATGTGACGATTGAGCTGGCATTTGTGGACTACGGCAGTCTGATTCCGTCCGAGGGCTGGAAACTGGTGAACGGCAGATGGTATTACATGAAGGACTACGTCAAACAGACCGGATGGGTTCAGGTGAATGAGCTCTGGTACTATCTGGACTCCAACGGGGTGATGGTTCACGACACGACCATGGATATCGACGGTGTGTCCTATACCTTTGACCAGAGAGGAGTTATGGTGACACCGGAGAGCTGAATGAATGACGCCGGAGAGCTGGCTGTGGTGAGACACAACGGCTCTCTTTTGATTTTGGTGAAGGAAAAAAGACGCACATATGAAGAAAACAATCAAACTTATGAGCCTCGTCCTGCTTTTCTATCAGCTTGCCGGGACAATTCTGCCCTATGCGGTGGCTCCAGAGCTTTCCGGGGAGACAAACGCTTCTTTGTCTCAGATGGTATATACGGATGAGGGGCAGTCGACGGAGCGGGTGCAGCTTCTGACAGAGAACGGACAGGCGCTGGAGGAGCGGATTCGCCTGATCGCTCAGGCGCAGGAACGGATTTGGATGTCCACATTTGAGTTTCGGTCGGATGAGAGCGGCAAGGATATGCTGGCAGCGCTGCAGGCGGCGGCTGAGCGGGGCGTGTCGGTGCAGATTCTGGTGGACGGGATGCCTGCGCTTCTCAGACTGACCGGAAATGAATACTTTTGCGCCCTGTCTGCCATGGAGCAGGTAGAAATCCGGGTGTACAATCCGGTGAATGTGTTAAAGCCATGGCAGCTGATGGGCAGACAGCATGACAAATATCTGATTGCCGATGATACGGCGTATATCTTAGGCGGTCGGAATACCTATGACTTCTTTCTGGGTGACCATGACGGCTATATCAACTACGACTGGGATGTGCTGGTCTGGCAGCAGGGTGATGGCAGGGGAGCGTCCATGGAGCAGCTGGCGGCGTATGTTGAGAATATCTGGAACCAGCCGCTGTGCCGGACCTACCATGATGAGGAAGCGGAACTGGAACAAGAGGCGGCTGCACGGGCCGGGCAGGAGCTGCGGGACAGATATCAGACCATGCAGCAGACGAAGGCGGCATGGTTTGAGCCGCGCGATTACAGCAAGGATACCATGCCGGTCCATCATATACAGCTTCTGACGAACCCGGTTCACAGCCGTGTGAAAGAGCCGGTGGTATATGCCGCCATCACGCAGCTGATGGCACAGGCCGAGGAGGAGGTACGATTTCATACGCCCTATATCATCTGCAATGACTGGATGCTGGACCAGTTAGAGAACGTGTGTGACAAGGTCCCGGAAGTCGTTATGATGACCAACTCCATCGCCAACAACGGTAATCCCTTTGGGGCTATGGATTACTGGAAGAATAAAGACCGGATTCTGGAGACGGGAGTGCAGATTCTGGAATACGATCAGGGCGTGTCCTATCATGGAAAGTGCTTTACCATAGACGACAGGCTGTCCGGCATCGGTTCCTTCAACTGGGACATGCGAAGCACCTACATCAATACGGAAATGATGCTGGTCATTGACAGCGAGGAGGTCAATGCGGCGCTGCGAAGCGGAATGGAACAGTACGAGCAGGACGCGCTGGCGGTTGCGGACGAGGATTCCTACCGGAATCTGGACGGAAGAACACCGCAGTCCATCAGTACGAAGCAGTGGATTCGCATTGTGCTGCTGCGGGGACTGGCCGGATGGATGCGTTTTTTGATGTGAGTCATCGGATTGGTTTGTTGAAATGCTGAGGTAAGTAGAAAATGAAAAAATGGTTTAAAGTTATTGCAGTGTCTATTATTATTTTTCTATTTGTATTACAATTTATTCCTAATAGGGTTTTTATCAAGAACGCGGATATTGGAGGAGGATGGCTTCGAGAAAACAAGAAAGAAGTGGAGTTTATGTGTTTTGGAGACATTTATAATATGTCATTCAGACCATGTAATGTAATATTAGAGATAACCTCCAAAAGAGATGTGAATGATGGCTTTTTAGCTAAGGAGAATTTGGAGGTGGATTCTATCGAGATAATGGAGGTGGATTCTATCGAGATAAGAGAGGGAGATGCTCAGGTTTTAAATAATCATATAATTTGTGTGCCGCCTATGAGCAGAACATCTATTAAAGTGATATGTACAGGAGAATATGGTGGAAAAGGGAATGGGGTTAGACATCCGCCATCTTCTATGAAAGTTCGATTATATAAGGAGTCTGAACGTTGAGCGGAATAAGGGTGGCGGAGATGTTAAAACACTTCACCATTACACCAATGAAAGCGGAATGAATGGAATTGTGGAGTCGAATCAACGAAATCCGTCCTTAAAAGCAAACAATCCTAAAGATGCTAGATATGGCAATGGGCAGTATTTGTCAGATATAGAACCTAGTACTCAAAATCCAGTAAGTTTAGCTAAAAGATTTATTAATGTTCCAAACAAGTATAAATACACACATTATGTTGAAATTGATGTGATAGATTTGGAGGTAATTCAGGGACGAGAAGGTGTATTTGTAGTTCCAAATGATTCATCGTTAGACTTAACAAATAGAATTGTTAGTACAGGAGCAGTTGGTAAACAATAGACGAGGTATAATTATGAAATATTTGTTATTGATACTGAATGAAGAAAAGTATTGGTTTGAGTTAGATGACGATAGGTATGCAAATAGGCAGATTGTTTTGGATGAATATAATAAATTTCATATTTCTTGTTTAGAAGATTGTTTGATGGAAGATCCATTTAATGAAGAGGACATAGACGGCAATATAATTAATTTAGAAAAACAAGACTTTGAAAATATTTGGCAATCTGTTCTAAAAAGGTATGAGAAACAATGGGAAGAAATTAAGAAGATATATCCTATTGGAGTTTTTGTGCAAGGAGTTAATAGCTATTCTTATCCACAAGGGACTGTTATTAAAGGTAAAGATTTTATTGCAATATATAAAGGTCATGATACATTTTGTTTAAATAAGTTAGTTAGGTACAAAATAAAATCGTATGACGATATAAATATGTGGTTAGTAGTCGAGTAAACGAAATACATTTAAGGTGAAACGATGCTGATAATTTCGTAAAAATGTTTCTTGACGATCCTCAAACCCACCGGCATGGAGAAGGATTATGAGCTGGTAGAATATGTCAACGATGTGAACCGTGAGCACCTTGAGGTTTTGATGGAACTCAATATCAATGGTATCATGGATACAGCATATTCCTGCGGCAAATAGTGTCTGATGAGAGCAATTGGGAAGGATGTGAAGCACAAACAGATGATTAAAAAAATGATTATATTGATTCTGTGTGTCGTTACACTGGGTATTGTTGCACATGAATACATAAAACTTCAAAAAAATAAGATGTTAGAGGATTATCCGGCAGTTTTGGGATTAACGAATCTTCTGAGGGGAGATGATCAGGTGAGACAAGACCTCGGAGAGCCTCTTTCAATAGAGCCATATGGAGAAAATGAAAAAAATGGAGAGGTATGGTTTTATGATGGGTTTTCTATTACATTTTATGTAGATGGTACATTTCGGTATATAGAAGTAACAGGTGAACAGTATTATTTTACAGAGTATAAGATTCATGTTGGAAGTAGTATAGAAGAGGTGGATGAGGTATATAAGGGGAAGGATAGTTGTAAATATGATAATATTATGTCATATAAGGATGGAGAACTTCAAATTACCTTTATAATCGACAATAAAAAGGTAAATAGTATGAAAATCTCTTATGTGGAAACCTATCGTTAAAACAATCCGGTAAAATGATCTATATAATAGTTGCAGCTTTAAGGCTATTTGAATGATGAATATTTTAAGACGTTTTTACGCATGGGGGAACTCTGAAAACAAAATCATGAATAATCTACATAAGAATGGCTATCCTTATGAAAAAAGGAGGCCATTTTTTATGAGCAATGAGTTTGAAATCGTGGGTGTGACCGCCCGTGAGATTCTGGATTCCCGGGGCAATCCCACCTTGGAGGCGGAGGTGCGGCTGGAGGGCGGAGCTGTGGGCCGCGCAGCGGTTCCGTCGGGCGCGTCCACGGGAAAATATGAGGCAGTGGAGCTGCGGGACGGCGGACAGCGCTACCACGGAAAAGGGGTGCGCCGCGCGGTGGAGTATGTGAATACGGTGCTGGCGGAGGTGCTGATGTTCGAGGATGCCTTCTGCCAGTCCACCATTGACCGGCTGCTTCGGGAGGCAGACGGCACGGAAAACAAGGCGAAGCTGGGGGCAAATGCCATCCTGGGCGTGTCGCTGGCGGTAGCGCGGGCCTGCGCCGCTCAGCAGGGAATCCCGTTGTACCGGTATCTGGGCGGTGTCAATGCCAGAACCATGCCGGTGCCGATGATGAATGTGTTAAACGGGGGTGTCCATGCCGACAATACCGTAGATCTGCAGGAATTCATGATCATGCCGGTGGGGGCGAAAGACTTTTCGGACGGACTCCGGATGTGCTCCGAGGTGTATCACACCTTGAAAAATCTGCTGAAAACGGGCAATTACAGTACGGCGGTGGGAGATGAGGGGGGATTTGCCCCCAATCTCAAGAATTCCGAGGAGGTGCTGACCTATCTGGTGGATGCGGTGACCTTGAGCGGCTACAAGCCGGGGGAGGACTTTCAGATTGCCATCGATGCGGCGGCAAGCGAGCTTTACGACGCGGATTCCGGTCTCTATGTATTTCCGGGGGAGAGCGAGATGACCGGCGTGAAGGTGAAGCGAACGGCGCAGGAGATGGTGGAATACTTTCGGCGGCTGGTGGAAGGCTTTCCCATCTGTTCGATTGAGGACGGTCTTCAGGAAGAAGACTGGGAAGGCTGGAAGCTGCTGACGAAGACTCTTGGGCACAAGGTACAGCTGGTGGGCGACGATCTGTTTGTGACCAACACGACCCGGCTGAAAAAGGGTATCGAGGAAGGTGCAGCCAACTCCATTCTGGTGAAGGTGAACCAGATCGGCACTCTGACGGAGAGCCTGGAAGCCATCGAGATGGCAAAGAGCGCCGGATACACGGCGGTGATCTCCCATCGCTCCGGCGAGACGGAGGACAGCTTTATCGCCGATCTGGCGGTGGCGGTGAACAGCGGTCAGATCAAGACCGGTGCGCCGTGCCGGTCGGAGCGGGTTGCAAAGTACAATCAGCTGCTGCGGATTGAGGAAGAGTTAAAATAATGCTTGTATTTTCGGCTCGACTATGCTAAACTAACAGTGTTTGACTATTAGGAGGTGCATTGGGATGCTGAAGATGATTTTAACCGTGATTTTCGTTCTTATATGTGTGGCTTTGACCGTGATCGTATTACTTCAGGAAGGGAAATCCGCAGGACTTGGCTCGATCGGCGGCATGGCTGATTCTTACTGGGGTAAGAACAAGGGCCGTTCCATGGAAGGCAACCTGGAGAAATTCACAACGTTTGCTGCTATCGGATTTATGGTGATTGCGATCGCGCTGAACGTACTGTAACGACTGAGCACTCTTGGGAACAAGGGTGCTTTTTTACTATAAAAACCCAGACGGCGGTCATGTGACAGGTGTGCTTGCACACACTGGCATATGGACATCGGATGGGTAAGCCGGTATGAGCAAGAAAGGCGATAGCCTGAATTGCGAATACTGGCGGCGATTGCGGGAGTGCGAAGCACGGAGCAATCGGTTTTATCATAGCAGAGAACAAAAGGAGCAATATGACAGAGGAATTATTGGAACAGAGAAAAAAGAGCATGCTGGCGCTGGTAGAGGACCCGACCTACGTGCCGATGAAGCTAAAAGAGCTTGCCATGCTGTTGAATATTCCGCGGGAGCAGCGGGATGAACTGAAGGAAGTGATGGACGCGCTGGTGGCAGAGGGCAAGGTGGGGCTGTCCAAGCGCGGCAAGTACGGGAAGCCGGAGGCTTTCTCGCTGGTGGGTACCTTCTCTGGAACCGCCAAAGGCTTTGGCTTCGTGACCATCGAGGGAATGCCGGAGGATATTTTCATTCCGGCGGACAAGACCGGGGAGGCCATGCACGGTGACCGTGTGCAGATTGTGGCGTCCACGGCGCGGCCGGGGCGCAGAGCCGAGGGCGCTGTGGTGCGGGTGTTAGAGCATGCCAACGCAACGCTGGTGGGCTACTATCAGAAGAATAAGAGCTTTGGATTTGTGGTGCCGGACAATCAGAAGATCGGAACCGACATCTTCATCCCCCAGGGCAAGGATATGGGCGCGGTGACCGGACACAAGGTGGTGGTGCGCATCACCGATTACGGCGGCGAGCGGCGCAACCCGGAGGGCGTGGTGACGGAGATCATCGGCCATGTCAATGACCCGGGCACGGACATTTTGTCCATTGTGAAGGCATACGGACTGCCGGAGGAGTATCCGGATGAGGTGATGAAGCAGGTGAGCCGGATTCCGGACGAGGTGTTGCCGGAGGATATGGCAGGGCGCAGGGACATCCGGGATTGGCAGATGGTGACCATCGACGGCGAGGATGCCAAGGATTTGGACGACGCCATCACCATCAGCCGGGAGGAGTTCGGCTACCGTCTGGGCGTGCACATTGCGGATGTGACAAATTATGTGCCGGAGGGAAGTCCTCTGGATCAGGAGGCACTGAAGCGGGGCACCAGCGTCTATCTGGTGGACCGGGTGATTCCCATGCTGCCTCACAAGCTGTCTAACGGCATCTGTTCCCTGAACGCAGGAACCGACCGTCTGGCGTTGAGCTGCATCATGGACATCGACCCCCAGGGCCGTGTGATCGGGCACGAGATTGCAGAGACCCTGGTGCGTGTGGACCGCCGCATGACCTACACCGCAGTCAATGCCATTGTCACCGACCGGGATGAGGCGGTGATGGCAGAGTACGAGGAATTTGTGGAGATGTTTGACCTGATGAAGGAGCTGGCGGACATTCTCCGGGAGAAGCGGACGAAACGCGGCTCCATCGACTTTGACTTCCCGGAGACCAAGATCATTCTGGACGAGAAGGGGAAGCCCATTGAAATCAAACCCTATGAGCGCAATGCGGCCACGAAGATCATCGAGGATTTCATGCTGATGGCAAATGAGACCATCGCGGAGGACTATTTCTGGCAGGAGCTTCCATTTGTATACCGGACTCACGATAACCCGGACCCGGAGAAGATGAAGCGTCTTGGCGTGTTCATCAACAATTTCGGCTACAGCATCCGCACCCAGAACGGCGAGGTGCACCCGAAGGAGCTGCAGAAGCTGTTAAATAAGATCGAGGGAACCGAGGAGGAGGCACTGATCAGCCGTCTGACTCTGCGTTCCATGAAGCAGGCAAAATACATGCCGGTCTGCACCGGACACTTCGGTCTGGCGGCGAAGTATTACACCCACTTTACCTCGCCGATCCGCCGTTATCCGGACCTGCAGATACACCGTATCATCAAGGAAAATCTCCGGGGCGGGTTGACAGACCGGCGCATCGCCCATTATGATAAGATTCTGACCGGGGTGACTATCCAGTGCTCCGCCACGGAGCGCCGCGCCGAGGAAGCAGAGCGGGAGACCATCAAGCTGAAAAAGTGCGAGTATATGACGAAGCGCATCGGCGAGGTATTTGAGGGAGTCATTTCCGGCGTGACCACATGGGGATTCTATGTGGAGCTGCCCAACACGGTGGAGGGACTGGTACGTGTCAATGAACTGCGGGATGACTACTATCTGTTCGACGAGGAGCATATGGAGCTTCGCGGCGAGCTGGGCAGAAAAAGCTACAAGCTGGGACAGAAGATCCGCGTCGCCGTGAGCGGCACCGACCGTCTGACCAGAACCATCGACTTTGTTCCGGCAGAGGACGAGCTGTCAGGGGAAGCGTAGAAGACAGCGAATCCAAAGGGAGCAGAGGACGATCATCGACTGACAGTGCAGGAAACTGGACAGGATTAACAGGGAGGATTCAGACATGAAGGACGCAGTAAAGCTGATTGCCAACAACAAGAAGGCATATCACGATTATTTTATAGATGAGAAGATCGAGTGCGGCATTGAGCTGTTCGGTACGGAGGTGAAGTCCATCCGCATGGGACAGTGCAGCGTCAAGGAGGCATTTGTCCGCATCGACAAGGGGGAGGTGTATGTCTACGGCATGCACATCAACCCCTACGAGAAGGGTAACATTTTCAACAAGGACCCGCTGCGTGCCAGAAAGCTGCTGCTTCACCGGAGCGAGATCAACAAGTTAGAAGGCAAGATCCGCGAGAAGGGCTATACCCTGGTGCCGCTGCAGGTGTACTTTAAGGGCAGCCTGGTGAAAGTGGAGATCGGGCTGGCGCGAGGCAAGAAGCTCTTTGACAAGCGGGCAGATCTGGCGAAGAAAGATATGAAGCGGGAAGTGGAGCGGGATTATAAGCAGAAGCTGAGATGATTTATTATAATCACACTGTCATTGACTTGTCTGTTGGGACTGGCTGGCTGCGATAGAAACAGCCTGAACGATATTATCGCAAGCAAACCAGGCGTCACCGGGGTTGTAGAAGAAGTTCATGACGTTTGCGTGATTCAGGACGGGATACAGGAAGAGAGGCAAAAAGAGAGACATGAAAGCGTATGACAGAGAGACCGGATTATGGAACGAGGTTTATTCGGAGTGCCAGCCGGTGGATTTGAGAACGGTTCAGTTGACGGTGGAGCCGGGATTTGACGGTGTGCTGCGGGAGTTCGGCGAGAAGACCAGCCGTGTGCTGGATTTTGGCTGCGGTACCGGGGACATTATATTCCAGTATATGCAGGATTTTCCGGAGAAAAAGGGAGTCGGCATTGACGAGGCGGAAGCGGGCATTGCATTTGCGAAGGAGACAGCGAAGCTGAGCCGGTACCGGAGCCTGCATTTCTTTACAGGAGACAGCCAGATGCTGGAGGACTTTGAAGAAGGAGAGTATGACGGGATTATTTTGTCCAATGTGCTGGATGTGATGCCGGAGCAGGTGGATGAGACGGTTTTAAAGCGGCTGGACCGTGTGCTGGCTCCGGGCGGGTACTGGTTTATCAAGCTGAATCCCTACTACACGGCAAAGGAGCTTCGAAGCCTTGATTACGAAAGCATCGGAGACCATCTGTATCAGGAGGATGGTATCCTCCGGCTGCATCAGGAAACGACGAATCACTGGAAAAAAATACTGGGAGCCTACGGAACCATAGAGCGGTACATGGAATTTACCTATCCGTGGCAGGAGGGGCTGAACCGGCTCTTTCTGGTCAGAAAAATATCATAAGTTTATCTTGGTGAGGTCCTGTATCCGGGGCCTCACGTTCTTTGAATTATCTTTTTACAGGTTCTGTAGATGGATCAGAATTTTTACAATTGTAGGATTTGCATCATTTCTTGATTTATGACGGATGGCTGATATACTTGAGATAATAAACTTATCTCAAGGAGGAACTGGGTATGAGAAAGCATGGATGGAAGAAAATGCTATATTCAGCAGCAATGATTATGGGAATGACCTTAGGCACGGCTCTGACAGCCTGGGCAGCCGAGTGGCATTATGATGGACCGGAAAACTGGAAATGGTGGTATCAGCACGATGATGGCGGCTATACCGTGAATGACTGGGAGCAGATCGGCGGGGACTGGTATCATTTTGATGCCAACGGATATCTGGATATCGGATACTGGTATGATGGGGAAACCGATACTTATTATCATCTGACTGAGGAGGATGGAGCGGATATCGGCAAGCTGAAGACGAATGAGACGTGGACATATGGATATTCCGGCGCGGACGGAGGCATTGTATGTTATTATCCGCACAGGTTTTACTATGATAATACAGCACCGCTGCTGCTGTATTCGGATATGAGCGAATGGGAGAACTGGGTATCGGTATCCGGCGTACCGACCTGGTATGAGCAGGTGTTTAATCAGATTTCCGGCGTCGATTGGACCGACTCCTGGTTTGAAGATGCAGAGGTACACAATATGCAGGCACAGCTTCCGGCTGACTGGCGGGAACAGTGTCCGATTCCGTTTATGGATGAGCTGGTTGCAGGTGCAGTGGACCAGTATTATGGACCGATCGGGGACATTCACTGGTATTATAACTGGGATGTGACCGATGATCATGTGCTTCATGTAACAACAAACTGGGAATGGACGGAATTTGAATGATTTTGAAAGACAGCAGACAAAAGGAAACCATCCTCCGCACCCTGACCCGGCTTCTGTCCGGCAAGGGGGAGAAGCTGTTCCCGAACCAGGTGATATTGTATCATTCCCTGTTTGCGTTTACCAATCCGAACATCTGCTCTGAGAATCAGTGCGAGCGAATCCGCATGATGACGCAGAGCCGCTACGGGAATGGGATGGGAAGCAGTCTGGAGTATGGACTGGGAACCGGAAGGGAGCAGGACTCCTTTCAGCAGCAGTTTCAGTTCATTCTCCGCAATTCTCTGGATGGTGATTCCGGAAACATAGGCAAGCATATAAATAACAATCCCTCCTTCCCGATTCCGCAGGTACATATGGAGCATTATCAGATCGACGGAAACCAGGGAATGATTGTGAACCGTCTCCAGACGATTATCCGCTTTTTCATGCGTTTTCGAAGTGGAAGCTTCGGTGAGAAGGAGATGGCGGCGCTTCTGGACAAAATGAAGTCCGAGTTTGAGAAAACCGGAGACAGGAAAGCCTTCTCCATTCTGGACGGAGCGGAGGAGCTGACGCCGGTTGTGCTGGCTCATATCATATTTGAGATTGTGTCCTTTGATTTAAATGGACGGGTCCGGAATCAGTTTCCGGAAAAGTCGGAGGGGGAAGAAGGACTCCACGTGGATATGGAAGCTCACTGGAAGGAGTGGGAGGAGAAGGTCAACTGTTACGGGAACAACAACCTGGACCACTTCTTTGCGCTGCAGCAGTATGCGGACCATAACGTGTATGCAGCCGATGAACTGGGAACCCAGTATTTTTACGGTGCGGAGTATGTGGTGGTCAATGAAGGCCGGGGCAATAACGGTACCTACAAGGTGATGCCGGATTACAGTCTGGCGGCCCGGTACTTTAAATTCGCGGCGGACTGTATTCCGCATTATATTACGGCAAGCTGGGCGCTGGGCTATATGCTTCAGGAGAATCTGTTTCCGGATATCCCGGAAGAGGAGCGGCTTAACCGGGCGGAGAAATACTACCAGTACGGGGTGGAGGAAGGACATCCCCCATCCTTAAACGGAATGGGAAACATTGAAAAGGTCAGAGGGGACAAGCTTCTGGCGCTGGAGCAGCGGACCGGGGAAGAGGAGCGGCAGATGCTGGAACATTTTGAGAAGGCACTCTGCTATTATGAACGCTCCGGAAGAGCCGGATGGCTGTATGCTCATTCCAATCTGGGGGCATTTCTGGAAAATAAGCGGTATCAGCAGGAGATTCTGCCGAAAATCCGGGAGTCCATGGCCATGAAGGGGCTGCTGGATGCCAGAAGCTACTGGAAGCTGGCAGCTGACCGGAACAATCTGTGGGCGATGGATCAGCTGGCGCGGATTGATTTTGAAAGTGGAGATTATGAGTCAGCCAGAAAAATCTGGGAGAAGGCGGCGATGCTCCATTATCCCAACGGATTTCTGAATCTGGCGCTGCGGTTTTACGGACCGGATGGAATCCGGCCAAACCAGGAAAAGTGGCTGGAGAATCTGACACTGGCTTCGATGATCGGCTCCGCGCAGGCAAGCTTCGACCTGGCAAAGCATTACCGGAACTCGAATCTGGGGCAGGCCAGAAGCTTTCTGGAGAAGGCGGAGGAGCAGAACGACAAGAAATTTGATTTGAAGCTTTACCAGAAGATTCTGGAGTTCAAAAGAGGATTGGAAACCGGGAAAAGGGATATATAGGGGAGACAGGGATTGAAAAAGAGAAGTATACAAACGTGTTGTCTGATTGCAATGCTGAGCCTCGGTATGTGTGGCTGCATAAGTAAGCCGAAATCGGATCCTGTGACAGATCTGGTGGCAGAGAGAGCAGATGAGGTGATTGCGGAGATCAGCGGTCAGGGCAACAGTGAGACGCAGGCTGAGAAGGAAGCCGAGACAGAGAAGGAGACTGAGACCGCGGGAGAAGTTGGAGAAGCAGAGTCAGAAGAGGCGCAGACCACGCTGGCTTTAGAAGTGGAAGCGGTGGATTATACAGGCGATGCCATCCTTGGTACCTGGGCGGTACGCACGGATTTATGGACGGAGGAGACCAATCAGAAATACAATGTTCAGTGGAGTCCGTATCTGATATTTCGCCAGGATGGGCAAATGGCGTATACGTTTGGTGATCAGGTGATTCAGGGAACCTATCAGCTGACAGGAGAGGAAAGTCCCTATGCGACTGCGCAGATGGAGGATGGCAGAGTGCTGGAGATCAATATTTATCAGATGGTGATGGATGTGACCAATATGCCGCCGGTAACGGAAATCTGGGCAGATGGTGAGATTCACGAGACCACAAGCTGGGGATTCACCCTGTGGAGTGATGCTGTTACATGGGACTCTGGCACGGAATAGGGAACGTCAGGTACGACCGTCCACGTACACTCATATGAGGAACGTTCAAAAAGAAAGCGGGGAAATGAATATGAAGAAATCAGGAAATAGAATCGCGAGTGTTGCGATGGCAGTGGTGATGGCATTCGGTTCTATGGGCACTGCCTTTGGCTACACAGCAAAGGGAAATGAGGCGGTCAGCTCTGGCGAGGCGAGTGTTGTGGATGGCGTGGTGGAAAATCTGAAGGAGTATTCAGTGAAGCTTCTGGGACTTGCGGAAGATGAAATCACCAGTGAGGTGAGCGGGATTGAGCTCCCGGAGTGGGCGGGAGCGATTCAGACAACGTATGAGCTTTTGGCGGAGTCAGCGTATGCCTTTGTGGATCTTGGGTCGGCTATATTTGAGTTTGGAGAGGCTCAGGCAGACTATATCAGAGGGATTCAGGACAGATACAGAGATGTATCACATGCTCTGGCAAATACTGTGGAAAATGCATATAGGTTGGGAGCAGATCATCGCGGTACAGATAAACCGATTCCATATGAGACCTTTAAGTCGGGGAATCAATCCGCGCAGATTTATAGAGATATTGCAGATGGTATACGGAGAGAGCGGAACAATACAATTCTGATTGGTCGCACAGGAGTCAAAAAGGATATTGAGAAGATGGCAGATTCCCTTGATGATTTGATTGATCATGTCGGTGATGGCTCTAAATTTTACTACCTGGGCCGCTACGGAGTTCCCTATATCCCGGAGCTTCCGGAGGAAGGGGCGGATGCTGTTACGGATATGGGGATACAGACTGGCGTTAAGTACAATCTGACAGATTCCAATGGAAAGAATCTGAATCTCTACACCAACAAGAGTGCCGGTTCCATGGGAAATGGTGTGAAGGTCAGTGTCTATGCTCCGACCACCAGCGATACGCAGCAGTTCATTTTTGAGGATTCTGATCAGGGCTACCGTATCTATATCGGGAAGAAGGGCGGAAAGGTGCTGGATGTCTACAACAAGACGGACAAGACAGCCAGGGCAGGTGCGCGTCTGCAGTGCTGGAAGAAGAACGGAGCGTCCTGTGACCAGCAGTTTGTAGTGGAGCAGGTCGGTGACCGGATTGCTCTGCTGCTGGAGGCCGATCAGGAACTGGCAGTAACGGTTGACGATGACGGATTTGTCCGGCTTCGCAAGTACCGGGAGGCAGATAATCAGCTCTGGAAGCTGAAAGCTGTTGAATAGGAGAAAAGAGATAGGGTAAATGAGAAGACACCTTGCGGAGATGCAGGGTGTTTTCTTTTGGTCTTGATCAAAATAAAATGTACTAATTGGTGCATAGATATTGACTTTCTGCGTGAAATAAAGTATCATTGTATTACAGAGAGGTGACGCAATGAATTCATATTATAATCAGAACTATACAAAAGAAGAAATAGATGCAGTTTTGGAAAAAATAAAAAGCTGTGTTCACAATAACAAATATACGATAGCATTAAATGAAAACAGGCAGGAAAACATAGAGTTCATCAATGAATACAATATTCGCAGTGATAAACAAAAGAGTATTCTGCTGCAGCTTAAGACAGAGGATTTTTGTCATACATTACAGAACACCAAAATTGGATATGAGTATGAGGTCTTGTATGTTTTTGTTCCGCAGGTGCAGTTATTTAATGCGGATGGGATAGAAGAAACAGTGGATGTTTATACAAAGTTTAATATAATTGATATGCCAAATGGCAGCAGGACAGTAGTAATTTCTTTTCATAAACGAAACAAGCCGATAGATTATCTGTTCAGATGAGCCAGAATGTGAAAGGAGTTCTTGTTATGAGTGAAAGAAAAGTATTTTGTGAAGAATGCAGACATGATGTAACGTTTAATGTTGCAGTTAAACAGATGAAAGGTACGATTAAAGGGGAGACTTACAGCTATTTGGGCAAAGTGGCACATTGCGCTGACTGTGGTTCTGAAATTTATGTGTCAGAAATCAATGATTACAATTTAAAGGCATTGTATGATAAGTACAGAGAAAAAAATGAGATTATATCTTTGGAAGCAATTTTAAAAATACCCGAAAAATATGCAATAGGAAAACGACCAATATCACTGTTGCTTGGATGGGGAGAACAGACCTTCTCACGTTACTGTGACGGAGATATACCTACGAAACAGTATTCTGATATTTTAAAACGAATTTACGATAATCCGGGTTATTACGATGAAATATTAGAGAAGAATAAAGGCAATTTAAAGACAACCGCATCATACGATAAAAGTAAGAGAGCAGTTGCTGCAATCCTTGGCACCGGTACAGTTGAAAAGACAAAAATTGATTTGGTAATTGGGTATTTATTGAATCAATGCGAGGATATCACACCGCTGGCACTGCAGAAAGCACTGTATTATATTCAGGGATTTTACTATGCTTTTTATAAAACATTTTTGTTTTCCGAAGATTGTCAGGCATGGGTACACGGACCGGTTTACCGGGAAATCTATTTCAGATACCGTGATTATAAGTTTGACCCGATTGAGTGCAGTGATGAATTTGATGATTCGGTGTTTTCTTCATCGGAAAAAGCAATTCTAGAGAGTGTTGCAAAACATATTTGCTGCTACAGCGGAAAAGTGCTGGAAAAATTTACACATTCTGAGGCACCATGGTTATCTGCCAGAGGTGAACTTTTGGAGAATGTACCATCCGACAGGATGATTCTGAAAGAGCAGATGGGTGAATATTTTAGTGCTGTAAAAGAAAAATACAATATGATTAATCCCAATGATATCAAAGTATATGCTCAGACTATGTTTCAGCAGATCTAACAGAGGACAGGGGAGGTTTGAGTTAAATAATGCTTGATTTTTTTGAAAAAGCTATTATACTATAACTAAACATAAATTCGCATATATAAAACAGGACAGGTGCAAAGAGGTGGCTGCGAAACGTGAGGAGCAGTGCCTCTTTTTTTACAACCATCGGTGACCTGAGAGATGCGGATGAGGCAGGAGGCAATATGAGCAGACAGGAGATAGAAGACAGACTGGGGAAAATGCCGGGTTCCGTAAGCTTTTATTACCGGAATCTGGTGACAGGAGAGGAGATGGCGTACCGTCCGGAGGAAAGCATGATGGCGGCCAGCGTCATAAAACTGTATATTATGGCAGAGGCATTCCGGAGAATCGACCGGGGAGAGCTGGACGCGAACCGGATGATTGCCATGAAGAGAGAGGACTATGTCCCGTCCTGCGGAGCGGTAGCTTATTTGCACGAGGGTCTGCAGGTGACGGTGGCGGATCTGATTACGCTGATGATCATATTCAGTGATAACACAGCGACCAACGTACTGATTGATTTGATGGGGCTGGAAGACATCGGCCGGGGGATCCGGGAACTGGGATTTCAGGACGCCAGCCTTCAGAGAAAGATGTTTGATCTGGAAAAGTCCAGCCGGGGAATCCAGAACCGGATTACCGCCGGGGAGACCGGCCGGCTGCTGAGACGTCTCTATGAGGGGACGCTGGTGAGCCGGGAAGCGTCGGAACAGATGCTTTCGATTATGAAGAATCAGCAGCTTAACGGAAAAATCCCCTTCTACCTTCATGCACTTGTGGATGAACCGGAGATTGCCCATAAGACGGGAGAGGATTCCGGAATCACCCACGACGTGGGAATTGTATATGGAAAGCAGCCGTTTATCGTCTGCTTTTGCGGAAATGAGACGGATGTGCCAGCCTATGAGCGCCTGATGGCAGAGATTTCTCTGGAACTTTACCGGGAAACAGCCGGGTAGGGGAGAAGACATTTTACCGGGGAACAGCCAGGTAAGGGAGAAAGCATTTTACCGTGGAACAGCCAGCCGGGCAGGAGAGAAGACGTTCCGGCGCAGGAAAGCGTAGAAAGGACAGTGCGATGAGGATTGCAAAGATTGAAACTGCAGAAGTGAATATTCCGCTGGTCACTCCGTTTAAGACAGCACTGAGAACGGTGGACAGTGTCCATGACATTCTGGTACGGGTGACCACAGACGACGGGCAGGAGGGATTCGGCGAGGCGCCGCCCACAGCGGTGATCACCGGGGATACCAGGGGTTCCATCCGATGCGCCATTGAGGAATTCATTGCACCGGCGTTGATCGGGATGGAGATTGAGAATCTGGATGGCATCATGAAGAAGCTTCACGGTGCGATTCTGAAAAACACATCGGCAAAAGCGGCTGTGGATATGGCGATTTATGACCTGTTTGCAAAGTCCTGCGGCAAGCCGCTTTATCAGATCTTAGGCGGCAGCCGGAAAGAGATCGAGACAGACCTGACCATCAGTGTCAACGGGATTGAGGAGATGGTGGCGGACAGCCTGAAGGCTGTGGAGCAGGGATTTACCACGCTGAAGATCAAAGTCGGCAAGGAAGGCCTGAAGGATGTGGAACGGATCCGTGCCATCCGTCAGGCGGTGGGACCAGAAATCCGGCTGCGGATTGATGCGAATCAGGGCTGGAGTGCCAAAGATGCGGTGCGGATCATCCGGACCATGGAGGATATGGGCATAGAGATGGATCTGGTGGAGCAGCCGGTGAATGCCCATGATTTTGCAGGCATGAAGCTTGTCACCAGTCAGGTGTATACACCGATTCTGGCTGACGAGAGCGTATTCTCCCCGGAGGACGCCATCCGGCTGATTCAGGAGAGGGCGGCAGACCTTATCAACATCAAGCTGATGAAAACAGGCGGCATCTACGAGGCATTGAAGATTTGTGCCATTGCCGAGAGCTACGGCGTGGAGTGTATGATCGGCTGTATGCTGGAAAGCAAGATTGCAGTCAGTGCGGCGGCCCATCTGGCAGCAGGAAAGGGAATCATCACCAGAGCAGATCTGGATGGTCCGTCCCTGTGCAGGGAAGACCCGTACACAGGGGGCCCGGTATATGCGGGAAACAGGATCATCATGAACGATACATGGGGTATGGGAATCACAGAGGTTCCTGCATTTGCAGGAAGATGAGAACATGAGGTTACTCCCGTCAGGGGATAGCAAATAAAAGAAATGGAGGAGATTGTATGAAAAAGAGAAGACTGATGGCATGGATGCTGTGTGCAGCGATGGCTGCGTCAACGGTTCTGACCGGCTGCGGGAGCAAGTCCGGCGGCAGTGATGCAGGTGGAACCGGTGCAGGGGGAGAGCAGCAGGCAGCCGCTAAGGACAGCACTGTGTATAAGGAACTGTACTCCAGCGAGTCCTCTACCTTGAACTATCTGGTGACCTCTACCATCGAAGAGCAGAAGGTCGGCGCAAACTGCATCGATACTCTGGTAGAGTATGATGCCAAGGGTCAGTTGAAGGAAGGCCTGGCGACCAAGTGGGAGTATGATGAGGCAAGCATGACCTGGACCTTTACCCTGCGGGATGCAAAGTGGGTGGACAATACCGGCGCCGAGGTTGCCGATGTGACCGCACAGGACTTTGTGGATGCAATGAAATACGAGCTGACACCGGAATATGAAAGTGCCAATGTTCAGAACCTGTTCGGCATTATCGCCAATGCACAGGAATACTACAACGGACTTGTGTACAACGGCGGAGCGGACGACGACGGCAAGACATGGGATGCCATTGATTTCTCTGAGGTTGGTGTGAAGGCAGTGGATGACCATACGCTGACCTACACGCTGGCAAAAGAGGTTCCATACTTCATTTCCTCCCTGGTCTATGTGGTGTATATGCCGGGGTATGGACCGAAGCTGGAGGAGCTGGGTAAGGAATATGGTACCGCAGCCGACAAGATGTATTACAATGGCGCATACTATCTGGCGGAGTTTGCTCCGCAGGAGAAGCACGTATACAAGAAGAATCCTTCCAACTACGATGCGGCAAATGTGTACATTGACGAGATTCAGAGAATCTACAATGCAGAGTCTGCCACCATCGGACCGGAGATGATCAAACGAGGCGAGATTGACTACGCGGAGATCAGCTCGGATCTGCTGGATGACTGGTTAAGCGGTGCTGATACCCAGAATCTGGTAAGCCGCAGCCGCCCGTCCACCAGTTATTCCTACTTCTACTGCTTCAACTTCGATCCGCAGTTTGACGCAGCCTATGAGCCGGAGAACTGGAAGAAGGCGGTAAACAACGAGAATTTCCGTAAGGCACTGTACTATGGACTGGATAAGACGAAGGAGGTTGCAGTTCTGGAGCCAAATGCACCGGACGACTACATTCTCTCCACAGTAACTCCGTTTGATTTTGCATACAATGCAGACGGCACAGATTTCACAAAAGTGGGTGCTGTGGCAGAGCTTGGCGGTACCTTTGATGAAGCAAAGGCAAAAGAGTACAAGGAAGCGGCCATGACCGAGCTGTCAGCTGAGGGCGTTACCTTCCCGGTAAAGGCGCTGATGAGCTACAACCCGTCTACCACCGACTGGGACAAGGAGTGTCAGGTCGTGGAGCAGCAGATGGAGACTCTGTTAGGAGCTGATTTCCTGGATATCATCATTGAAGCAGGACCCACCGACAACTTCTTAACTGAGGTTCGCCGTTCCGGTAAGTACGCGTTCATGAAATGCGGCTGGGGCGCTGACTATGCAGATCCGGAGACCTGGACCGACCCGTTCTATCAGGTAAAGGGAGAAGGCTCTTATGATCCTGGCTACAAATACGCATTCCTTGCGAAGGCTATTGAGGAGAATACGGCTTCCGCAGCAGTGGTTCAGGAGTATTTTGACAAGGTAGATGCAGCCAAGGCAATTACCGTGGACACCAATGCCCGTTTTGAGGCATTTGCCGAGGCTGAGGCGCTTTTGATGGAGCATGCGCTGGTGATTCCGTTCAGCATCACCGTCAGCCCGTATGTGGCTACAAAGCTGGATGTGTTTGAGGCGCAGTATGCACCATTCGGCGTATCCAAACTGAGATACAAAGGGCAGCACCTTCTTGACCACTATGTGACCATGGAGGAGTATGAGGCCAATAAGGCGAAATAAGCAGACAGGAATCATGCTTCAGCCTGATATTACAAAAGGAGCAAAGGAGTTAAGCACATGTTAAAGTATCTCGCAAAAAGAATCGGACGTTCCTTTATCACGCTGGTCATCATCCTTACCATCGTGTTTTGTCTGCTGCGTCTGATGCCGATCGAAGGATATTTTCCAAACTTCGAGAAAATGACACCTCAGCAGATTCAGGTGGGGCTGGAGGAGATGGGGCTTACGGACCCGCTCCCGGTACAGATTGTCCATTTTTTCAGTGACATTCTGAAGGGGAATCTGGGAACGTCCAGAATATACCGGGCCAATGTTCCTGTGATGGAGATTCTGGCAGACAAGGTCCCCGTCTCCATCCGTCTTGGAGTGCTGTCCATGATTGTGTCGCTTCTGGTCGGGCTTCCCATGGGAGCCCTGATGGCCAGATACAAGTTCCGGTTCTTTGATAAGCTGGGAACCATGTTCATCGTGTGCATTCAGGCGATTCCGGCTGCTGTATACTATCTGTATATTCAGCTTTACGGAACGCAGATTCTGGATGTGGGGCTTCTGTTTGACATCCATGACTCCAAATACTGGATCCTTCCGGTGATTTCCATGTCCCTGAACAATATCGCGTTCTATGGCATGTGGCTGCGGCGGTATATGGTGGACGAGAGCAATAAGGATTATGTCAGGCTTGCCAGGGCGAAGGGTGTGTCTGAGAGCGGTGTCATGTTCCGGCATATTTTCCGGAATGCATTTGTACCGCTGGCACAGTATATTCCTACGGCATTTCTAAATACGGTCATCGGTTCCATCTACATAGAATCCCTGTACAGCATTCCGGGTATGGGCGGACTTCTGGTTACTGTGATTAAAAAGCATGACAATACCATGGTTCAGGGCATCGTACTTTTGTATGCCTGTGTCGGTGTCCTGGGGCTTCTGCTGGGGGATCTTCTGATGGTGCTGCTGGATCCGAGAATCAGCCTTGGGAAGAAAGCAGGTGATCGATGATGAAACAGTTCAGCTACCGCCATACGAAAGAGGCGGATTTGATGAAGAACATGGATGAGGCAGCCAGGATGGGATCAGCTGCAGCCATGTCAGATGAGGAACTTTTCTCCTTTGCCGAGTTCCATGCGGAGGATGTGGAGCGGACCGGCTACAGCAATTACTCTTACTGGAGAAGTACGGTGCGGGCATTTACCAAAAACCGGGTGGCAGTGACCTTGCTGGCGCTGCTGGCCTGTCTGCTTCTGTTTACGCTGATTCAGCCGTATCTGCCGGGGCAGTATGACCCAAACCTGATTATCAACGATGCAAACGGCATGCAGTACCGGAATGTCCCGCCGGGAGACCAGTTTATACTGGGAACCAACTCCATCGGCCAGGACTTGTGGGCAAGAATCTGGGCAGGAACCAGAACCTCTCTGTTTATCGGTCTTTCCGTGGCTCTGGCAGAGGCTCTGATCGGGATCACCGTGGGCGTAATCTGGGGTTATGTGAGAAGCGTGGATTTTATCCTGACAGAGGTTTACAACATTATTGACAATATTCCCAATACCATTGTGCTGATCCTGATTTCCTACATCCTGAAGCCCAGCGTCAATACGCTGGTGTTTGCCATGTGCCTGACCGGCTGGATTCAGATGGCACGGTTCATTCGAAACCAGATTCTGATTATCCGTGACCGGGATTACAACGTGGCAAGCCGGTGTCTGGGAACTCCCACATGGAGAATCATGGTGAAGAACCTGCTTCCCTATCTGGTATCGGTGATTATGCTGCGCATGGCGCTGACCATTCCGGCGGCCATCGGCAACGAGGTGTTTATCACCTACATCGGTCTGGGGCTTCCGGTTGACATCCCGAGCCTGGGCAACCTGATCAACGAGGGCAGGGCCCTGATCACCAGCCCGGCGCTGCGGTATCAGCTGGTGTATCCGACCATCATCCTGTCATTTGTAACGATTTCATTTTATATGATCGGAAATGCATTTTCGGATGCGGCCGATCCCAAGAACCATATGTAGGAGGACGCCATGGCTGAGAAGATGTTGACGGTGGAAGACCTGGAAATCAAGTTTACACTTCGCGGGAAGACCTTAAATGCCATTCGCGGAATCTCTCTGGAACTGTATAAGGGAGAGATTCTGGCGATTGTAGGAGAATCCGGAAGTGGAAAATCCGTGTTCACCAAGTCCTTCATGGGTCTTTTGGACCAGAACGGCAGGGTCACCGGAGGAAGCGTGATGTATTACGGAGCCGATGACGGGAAACCGGTGGAGCTGACGGCTCTGAAAAAAGAAAAAGAGTGGTATAAAATCCGCGGTCATGAGATTGCCATGATCATGCAGGATCCGATGACCAGCTTAAATCCGCTGAAGACCATCGGTGACCAGATCATGGAGGCCGTGCTGCTTCACCAGAAGCTGAATCGGGCTGAGGCAAGGAAGAAGACTCTGGACTACTTAAGCGATGTGGGAATTCAGGATCCGGAGCGCCGGTTTGGCCAGTATCCCCATGAATTTTCCGGCGGTATGCGCCAGAGGGTGGTCATTGCCATCGCCATCGCCTGCTCCCCGCAGATTCTGATTTGCGACGAGCCGACCACAGCGCTGGATGTGACCATTCAGGCGCAGATTCTGGATCTGCTGAAGGAGCTTCGGCACAAATACAAACTGTCCATCATCCTGATCACCCACGATCTGGGTGTGGTGGCAAACATTGCAGACCGGGTGGCGGTGATGTACGCCGGGGATATTGTTGAGATTGGAACCAGCGAGGATATCTTCTACGACCCGCGGCACCCGTATACCTGGGCGCTTCTGTCGTCACTTCCGCAGGTAGGTGTGAAGGGCACGGATTTGTTCTCTATTCCGGGGACACCGCCGAACCTCTTCACCCCGGTGCAGGGAGACGCGTTTGCGCCGAGAAATCCACGGGCTTTAAAGATTGATTTTCTGGAGAAACCGCCGTATTTTGAGGTTTCTCCCACGCATAAGGCGAAGACCTGGCTTTTGGATCCGCGGGCGCCCAAGGTAGAACCGCCGGCGGTGGTGGAAAAAATCCGGAACGGAGGTCTGATTTGATGGAGAGAGAAGTGCTGCTGGAGGTCAAAGATCTGGACGTGACCTTCGGAGAACGAAAGAAACAGTACGAAGCAGTAAAAAAAGTGAATTTCAAGATTTATAAAGGGGAGATCTTCGGTCTGGTGGGTGAGTCCGGTTCCGGAAAGACCACCATCGGTCGTGCCATTATGCGGATTGTTCCCTCCGCCGGCGGCGACATTATCTACAAAGGAGAGAAAATCAACGGTCGTATTTCCCCGGAGCTGGACCGGAAAGTTATCAAAGAGATCCAGATGATATTCCAGGACCCGCAGGCGTCATTAAATGAACGGGCGAAAGTGGACTATATCATCAGCGAGGGCCTTTTGAATATTGAAAAGGGCATCAGCGAAGCGGAGCGCAAGACCCGGGTCGAGCAGGCACTTCGGGATGTGGGACTTCTGCCGGAATTTGCCAGCCGTTTCCCCCACGAATTTTCCGGAGGACAGAGGCAGCGAATCGGGATAGCGCGGGCGCTGATCATGAATCCGGAATTTGTCATTGCCGACGAGCCGATCTCGGCGCTGGATGTGTCAGTGCGGGCTCAGGTACTGAATCTTCTGTCGGACATGCAGAAGAAGCGGCAGATCACCTACCTGTTCATTGCCCATGATCTGTCGGTGATGCGGTTTATCACGGATCGGATTGCGGTGATTCATAAGGGAAGAATCCTGGAGATGGCGGAGACAGAGGAGCTGATTGCCCATGCCATCCACCCCTATACCCGCGCCCTTTTGTCGGCAATTCCCATGCCGGATCCAAGGCATGAGCGGCAGAAAAAGCTGCTGGTCTATGATCCGGATATGCATGATTACAGGTCGGAGCAGCCGGAATGGCTGGAGCTTCGCCCGAACCACTTCGTGCTTGCCAGCCAGAGGGAGGCAAAGGAGTGGATGTAACAGTCAGAGAATACGGGGGATTCGATATGGAATTTGCAGTTGTAAAGAAGCCGGTGAGCACCATCTATGAGATTCCGGCGGAAGTGAAAGCGTGGAAGGGACAGACGGTGTCCGCCATTGCAGACGAGGGGCTGTGCGGGATGCTTCTGGAGGTGACCGGGGTAGAAGAGCAGGGCTTTTTGCCGGTGCGGACCTGTTACGGATATACAGGGTATCTTCGGACAGAAGAGGTGCTGCTTATGGATCGGGAGGCAGCTATGGCATGGGAAGGATCCGCTCTTTTTGTGGTATGCGGGTTCTGCGTGGATGTGGTTTCCCTGCCGGGAGTTCGGGGCGTCCGTCTGGATACCCTGTTCATGGGCTGTCTGATCGAGGTGCTTTGTATGGAGTCGGAGAATGCCGGATGGGCAAAGGTGCGTCTTGCAGATGGACGGGAAGGATATATGAGAAATCAGTATCTGCGGGAGAAGAAGTTCTCTCAGGCAGGTGTCTGGACCGGAAAGCCGGAGCAGAGAGAGGTGGAAAATGAGGCACAGTTTCGCCGTGATGTGGTGGAGACGGCCAGAATGTATCTGGGGACTCAGTATCGCTGGGGCGGAAAGAGCACAGCCGGTATCGACTGCTCCGGTCTTACGTCTGCCAGTTATCTGATGAATGGAATCCTCACGTATCGGGATGCTGAGATTGTGGAGGGATATCCGGTTCACCAGATCGCGCCGGAGGACAAAAAGCCAGGCGACCTTCTGTACTTTCCGGGTCACATTGCCATGTACATGGGAGATGGGCTTTACATTCATTCCACAGGAAAAGTGGGAAGCGGCGGGGTGGTGGTGAACAGCCTGTGTCCGGACAGTGAGTGGTATCGCCAGGATCTGGCGGACAGCTTATACGCCGTGGGCAGTATTTTCTAAAGGAGAACAGGGATGGACGCAAGACTTACATTGGAAAAACGGATTGAGGCAGAACTGAAGAGCTATGACGGAACCATGTGCCTGTACGCAGACGATTTCCACGGCAATATCATCTCCATAGGAGCTGACGAGAAGTTTGAGACAGCCAGCACAGTGAAGCTTTATATTCTTGCCACGCTGTTCGATGAGGCAGAAAAAGGAAACAAGAGTCTGGAGGAGCTGCTGACCTACCGGCAGGAGCACGTGGTGGACGGCAGCGGCGTGCTGTGCGCACTGGAGCCGGGCGTCGTGCTGCGTGCCAAAGATGTGGCAACTCTTATGATTATTGTCAGCGACAACATTGCTACCAATATCATGATCGACTATCTGGGGCTGGATACCATCAATGCCTGCATACAGAGGCTGGGCTGCAGGGATACGGTACTTCACAATCCCATTCATTTTGACCGGTACGAGAAGCTGGGAACCACTACACCCAGGGATTATGCCGGCATGTATACCCGTCTGGCGGCTGGAACGCTGATCAGCCCCAAAGCCGATGCCGGTATGGTGGAGATCTTGAAAAAGCAGCATTATAACAGTATGATTACCAAAGATTTTCCGCCGGTTTACATGGACAGCGACAACACCGATGATATTCTGGTGCAGGTGGCATCCAAAAGCGGGAGCATGGACGCCTGCCGCAATGACGGTGGTATCATCTACACGCCCTACGGCCCCTATGTGCTGGTCATGCTGAACAAGAACTTCAGCGACGCCATGTATTATCCGGCTCATCCGGCCACCATGTTCGGAGCGAAGGTCAGCCGGATGCTTCTGGATCAGTTCCTGGCTCTGGAAGGACGGTTTCAATTATAAAAAAAATATTGAAACAGGGGCTTTCTTTTTTGCCAAAATAGTGTATAATAGTTTCATAAGTTTTCTTGGTGAGGTCCTGTATCCGGGACCTCACATCCAAAGAATTATCTTTTAACAAGTTCAGTAGTTTTATCAGGAATTTTCATACGAATTTTTCCAAACAGCAGTATCAAAGAGAATTTTGCAGATCGTATTTACGCAGCAACTGGAATGATGGTGGTATTAACGGTATGAAATCTATAATTACAGGAATCCGTGCACTGATTACGGCGGTGACTCTGACTGTGACTCTCACAGCGGCAGTGTTCACAGTGCCGAGGGTGTTCGGATACAGACCTTACATTGTAAGCTCCGGGTCCATGGAACCGACGATCCATACCGGTGCAGTGGTGTTTATCGATACGAAGGACACGGACGTTGAGAAGGGCGATGTCATTGCGTATCAGATGGAGACCGCGGACATTACGGTTACTCATCGAATCAGCGGGATTGATGAGAAAACCGGTGATTTTATCACAAAGGGCGACGCCAATCACATGGAAGACCTGACTCCGGTCAGAAGAGAACAGATCATCGGGACCTGCGGATTTCAGATTCCCATGGCAGGGTTTCTGATGGCAGGGCTGGACAGGAAGCTTCTGGTGGTTGTGGCAGGCTGGCTGGTGTTTCTCAATGTACTGAGCACCGTGCTTGAACGTATCGTTTGATATGGCAGCAGGCTTTCGTACTGAAGGCTTTCGTATGATGCGGAAATACCCGGGAAATTCTGCAGAGTACAGAATAAATCAACAAAACTGTCAGAAAACAGGCAGTTACAGCAAACAGGAAAGGAGAGCGGGAGTTCATTGCTGCGGGAGATTCCTGCGACAGACAGTATGAGGAAAAACAGAAATATGGTATTGACGATGGCGGCTTGTGCGCTGCTTGGTGCGATGGCGCTGGGAGGAACGATGGCGTATCTTACGGATCAGGGAAGTGTGACCAATACCTTCACAGTGGGTCAGGTGCAGATCGACCTGACAGAGCCGGATTATCCAGGAAACGGGACTCCGGATGTGGAGCATCTGGTTCCAAATGAGGAGGTGGCGAAGAATCCGCTGGTGACGAACACCGGGACCAATGATGCGGTCGTATTTATGACTGTGGAGGTGCCGCGTGCCAATGTGACGCTGACTGCCGATGACGGGACCAAAGGGACGAAGAAGATTCAGGACCTGTTCTGGCTGAAGGATACGGCTGATCTTCCGTCTGCACATGAGAATCATTTTGATGGCGGATGGATGGAGCTGGGCGATAAGGGAAGTGTCAGTGATACGGTCAGCAGGTATGTCTTTGCCTATCGGACTGCCGTTGCGCAGGGGGAGCAGACGGAAGCTCTGTTTGATAAGGTTCAGCTGAAGAATGTCATCGAGAATGAGCTGACGGCAGGTGCGACTCAGAATGTGGAGGTCAGAGCCTATGCGATTCAGGCAGGGGAGATTCTGGGCACAGACGGGACAAACCTGACGGACAGTCTGACGGAAGCCAGCCTGAATGCCATTTATGACATCTACTTCCGCCAGAATGCAGACGTGACCTGAAGGATGGTCAGGACAGGGGGCGTATGGTCCGGCATACCGGAAAGACTTCCGGATCTGGGAGATGCCGGACACGGCATCGAGGGGATGATGAATCTGTGCCTGTCGGGCATGGGAATCCTGCTGGTGACAGGCAGCAGAAAGAGAGGGATGCAGGGTGAGAATAATCGCTGAACACAGAAAATGGCTTCTGACTGTATTTGGCGCCCTCTTTCTCCTGACGGGAACGGTGTCTGCCTATATGACATATCGTCAGAGTGTACACAACGGATTTACAGTCGGCGGGAATACCATTGCGGTGACAGAGGATTATGCTCCGCCGGAGGAGATGAAGGCAGGGGAGAACCGATACAGGAAGGTGGTTCAGGTGAGAAATACCGGGACCGTCCCCTGCTATGTCCGGATGTTTGTGGGATTTTCTGACGGAGATGTGGAAGACTGCTCACAGCTGTCGGCAGATGGAAATCTATATTATCCAATTATGGAGTATACAGACCATCTGCCGAAAGGCTGGGTGTATACTTCCAGAGAGGAGGATCCTCTGAACGGAGGCTATTATTACTATACGGAGGCGGTGGAGCCGGGGCAGAATACGGTGCCGCTGTTTGCAATGGTCAGCACCCGGTTTAAGAAGGCAGAGGATGTGAGGGACTATGAGATTTTCATTTACGGAGAATCGGTGCAGGTGCTGGATCTGGATGGGGTTCCGTTTACCGGAGCGGAGCCGTGGAGGCAGGCATGGACACAGTTTCTGGAAAGGAGATAGGGCGTGAGGAGAGGCAAAGGAAGGGGAAGGCGGCTGCTGGCGCTGTGGCTGTGCCTGGTCATGCTTGTGGTCCGTGTTCCGGCGCTGTCATTTGCGGAAGAAGCGTATTCCGGTTATCTGGATGGCTGGAGCGTGGAGTGCGTGTGGGCGGATCTGAACCCGGATTATGTGTGGAATGCGTCCGGTGATGAGGAGCGGCAGCCGAAGCTTATGTTTACCTATCGGCTGGAACAGGCAGGCAGGGACTATCCGGCTGGAAGTCTGTCTGTGACCATACCGGGAATCGGCAGTGCGGTCCGCGGGCAGGTAAAAAAGGCATCGAAGATCGCGGCAGACAAGGATGGGGCAGAGTGGAGCTATGTCTGGGATTCCCGGCAGGATGTCTACACATTTACCAACAGGTTTGACGTAAAGGCAGGGCAGTCGCTTTCCGGTGGATTTGAAATGCTGTGGACCATGAAGGCACGGGACTGTACAGACGGGTATACACAGAAGAAGTCTCCGGTGTTTGCAGTGGATGGGGCAGGTGCGATTACCATGGAGCCGCTGGAATACCGGTTTGGTTCGATGAGGGATCGCTACAGGATGTCATGGAACCGAAGCCGATTGACCGGCGCGCAGGCGGAGACAGCGGACCCGGACTATGTGTGGTATCAGTACGGGACCCGGTTTGATGTGGACCGGCTTGCGAGAGGGCTGTACCGGTCGGAGTATTTTGTCAGCGTGGAGCTTCCGGAGGGAGCGGATTATGGTGATGTAAAGGTCATTCTGGATGGAAGAGACTGTGAACTGGCATCGGACGGAAGCGGAGCATGGGGATTCTTGTCCTTTCGGGAGCGGGGAGGAGACCTTTCCACGGACATTGCTGCCGGCACGAATCAGTTCCGAATCGGATTCCGCAGGGAAGCTCTGGATGGTCAGCAGGTCAGCCTTCATGGACATCTGAACCGCTTATATCAGGATGAGACCGACTGGACGGTGCAGGCGGGGGAAAATGAATGCGTCGATGTGGAGGATACGTTTACTGTAGAAGGGTATGGATTCCAGTATACGGGATATGTCTATCAGGTCAGTAAGTACAGTGAAGGCTATGAAAATATACACAACCACTCGGCACCGAAAGATTACACGGACCGGCTCAATGCGGTTTCCCTGTACAGCGGTCAGGTGGTGAAATTCACGCTGAGCGGGCAGGCAAACCGAAGTTACGGGGAAGCGGCAGCGGCGGGAGTCAGGTACGGGGACAATGAGACCGGAGAAGACATTGACAGGTCAGCAGTCTGCGGGGAGCTGGCGAGTCCGTCGGATTTAGTGAGTTCGGTGGAGCTGGCGGGTTCGTCAGACTTAGTGAGTTCGGTGGAGCTGGCGAGTTCGTCGGATGTGGCGGATTTGCCGGAGGTGGAAGAAGTTTCAGGTGAAGCTGATGGTTCGGAGCTGGCAAGTCCGTCGGATATGGAGATTCTGTCTGAGGATGAGCTGGTTCTTGAAACAGATGGAGCCGGGAGGAACGGAATCGGGGAGAATATGATGTATTCGCTGATTCTGGGAGACGACAAGCTGGCGGTCTGTCAGAATAACGGCGAGATCCGGGCGCTGGAGGACGAGGAGTATGACGTGGAATCTGTCACGGTGCCGTCGGATGGCAGGGATTATGATTACCAGGTCTATGGGGCCGGGACGCAGGATACGGATTTTTCAGCCTATGAGCTGATTGGAACCGGCAGCACGGGAGCGGAGCAGACGTTTCATCTGGATGAAGGCTGCAAGGCGGTCTATGTCCGGGCGAACGGAATCACCGGAAGCTGTCAGCTGCATGTGAATGTGGGAATCCGGTTTCATCTTGACTGGGAATCAGAGCAGAAAAAGCCTGTGGAAGAGCGGGTGGATCACGAGGAGCGGGTGATCAACTTTGGATATCTGCGGTCCATGTATGAGACCGCGGACCAGGGGGAGCAAAAGGACAATGTGGTGGGAGCGGACAGCTATGTGGAAGCATACGGGCGGGAGCTGGCAGAGCGTGACTGGAATACTTATGGGGAATATCAGCAGCGGGGCTACTCCCATGTATGGCTGAGAAGTCCGGTTACGGAGGTGAAGGCAGGAACCCTGCTGCAGGATTTTGTGCTGGCAGGAAGGGACCGGTTTGAGACAAGGATATCCTCCGCAGGGCGCATCCGCGCCGATGAGCAGGGACCGCTGGAGCGATTCTCGCTGTATGCGGTGCTGCCGGACGGGCTCCGCACAGATCCTGACCGGGATGAGATCGAGATCGGCGGCAGCGGCTTTTTCCTGACGGGAGAAGGGGCTGACGGTCTGCAGGATTATGCAGCGGTCCGTATGGAGAAGTGGAATGGCAGGGATGTGATTGCGGCGGATTTTGATTTTGCAGGAGCGCCTCTTGACATTAGTCAGCTGACGAGCGTTTATATGATCATTCCGGCTTCCTTGATTTACGTGGACTATCTGACATACGGAAACCGGTATGAGGTAACTACTTTTCTGCTGCCCCAGGACGGCGGTCTGGACCGGATCAGCGGAGAAGCAGTAACAGCGGATGAGTATGACATTGACGGAGACGGAGTGCTGACGGACCGCATGGCGTACAACATAGCAGGCGCTGTCGTGTCCGACGATGTGTCGGAGTGGCGGGGGTACAGCTCAAAGTATGTGAAGAGCAGCTATTCCGGCGGTTACGTTCAGGATACCGTGGCAAAATGCTTCCGTGCCGACGGCACAGCAGAGGAGAAAGCCCAGGCGCTGTACTCCTACCGGCTGGACTTAGGGCTGGGTGCCTCCAGTGCCGGGAATATTGTGCTGTATGACCGGATTGAACAGGGGGCGACAATTGCATTAAATGAGGAGGAACCGGATGCGGTAACGGTGATTCCAAGCGGCTGGCAGGGGGAGTTTCAGCAGGTGGATACCGGATTTGCAGAGAAGCTGGGGATGATTCCGACAGTATTCTATTCCGAGGACGCGAATCAGGAGCTGAGTCTGGATGCACAGGGATGGAGTACCACAGTGCCTGCGGACCCGGCGTCGGTTCGTGCAGTGGCTGTCAGCCTGGATACGTCCGGGATGGAGCATGGCGTCATGAAAGCCGGACAGATGGTCTATGTCGTTGTTTGGATGCGGGCACCGGAGATTGCAGCGGTGGAACAGGTCCCATCGGGCAACGTCGTAATGGACAACGTCGCATCGGACAATGGCACAGCGGTGGGGCAGCAGGCGGTCAACCAGTATCTGGTTACCTTTGATGCGTATGACGGGGGAACGGGAGTTGAGCGGTCAATCTCCCTTCTGTCCTCGGAAACCAGGGTAAAGCTTCTGGATACTGTAGGACAGATTGTTCTGCAGAAGGAGGACGGAGATCGTCTGCTGGGGACCGATCCGGATGGCACGCCTCATTATGCGCCTCTGACGGGAGCGGTATTTCAGGTGTATGACGTGGATGGAAATCCGCTGTTTGGAACGGAGGGCCGTGCAGTGAACGGTCTGGGAAATATTACCGTGTCGAAGGTGCCGTATGGAACCTACTATTATGAAGAACGGAAGGCTCCGCCGGGGTACCGGAGAATAGCGGGGAGGCAGAAATTCCAGATTGACGGGGTGAAGGAGGTCCTGCCTGTACAAAACTACCGGATTCCGGGTGAAGTGATCCTGACCAAGACGGATGCAGACGATGAGAACCACAGGCCCCTTTCGGGAGCGGAATTCGAACTGTACCGGGCAGATGGCAGGAAAGTCTTTACGGACGAGGCATTTGCATATTCTGACAGGGGGACGAAGGGCGTCTTTGTGACCGATGATGCCGGACAGATTCATATTACGAACCTGCCCTGGGACAGCTACCGGTTTGTAGAGCGGAAGACCCCGAAGGGATATACGGGCGGGGAAGCGCCGATTGAATTCCGTGTGGGAAAAGCGCTGTATAACCCGGAGACGGAACGGATTGTCGCCTCGGTCTTTGCAGAGAACCGGCAGCTTGCTGCGGATGTGCTGGTCAGAAAGACAGATGCGGAGTCCGGCGAGCCGCTGCAGAATGCCTGCTATGATCTGTATAAACAGAAGGTTCACACAGCTGACGGAACGGCAGAGTGGGGGAAGATCCGGGAGGCATTAAAGACAAACGCGGCAGGCGAGCTGACGGTGACCGGGCTGAAGTTCGGGACCTATCAGCTTCGGGAAACGCTGGCACCGAGAGGATATCAGATATCGGAGGAATACCCGGAGTTTACGCTGGATGCAGCCGGTACCGGAACGGTGCCTGTGATCCGGCATGTGAACCGGCGCAAGACGGGATCGGTTCAGCTGAAGAAGACATCAGAAGACGGGCTTCCCCTGAGCGGGGCTGTCTATACCTTATACAGGGAGAGAAGTGATATTCCGGTGGCAGAGAATCTGGTGACAGGGGAAGATGGCAGTACGCAAACGGTTACGGGGCTTGTCTGGGGAGATTACTGTTTTGTGGAAACAAAAGCGCCGAAGGGATATGTCATGGACGAAACGCCTATTCGGTTTATGGTGGATGCAGGACAGGTGGATATCCCGCAGCAGGTCAGGGCGGTCAATAACCGGATTCGGGGCAGCGTGATGCTGGTGAAAATGGATGAAGATACCAGAAGCATCCGGCTTCCGGGGGCAGAATTCTGCCTGTACGGAAATGATGGCAGCCTGATCCGGTCCGGTCTGATCACCGGAGCAGACGGAAGCGTCAGGGTAGACGGTCTGGACTGGGGCAGCTACTATTTTGAGGAAAAGAAGGCGCCGAACGGCTATGGCATCAGCAGGGACAAGGTCCGGTTTTCGGTCAACGGGGACAACTGCACGGTGGAGCAGACGGTATTCAGCTATGACCCGTTTGAACAGGTGCAGATCCGGATCAACAAGAAGATTAACGAGCAGTACGAGGCATTTGGCCGACCAACCTTTATTTATGAGATTTCCGGCAGAGATGTCAGCCAGAGGGAGCACAGATGGATCCGAACCATCACCCTGGACGGTGTCAACAGCGGGGAGACGGTTCTTGGCGGTATTCCGGCAGGAATCTACAGGGTCACGGAGCTGGAAGGCAGCCGGTACAGCCACTGCGGAGTTACGCCTGTGAGTCAGGTTACAGAGCTGGTGGGCATCGGAAGCGCGGTGCCGGAGGCGGGGCGCTATTATCCGGAGGCTGAGGGAGCGGTGGTGGATCTGACTGCCGCGAAGGAGGCGGAGATTACCTTTCACAATGAGATGTCCCAGTATGAGAAGCTCAGTCACATGACCGGCAGCGTCAATCTGATTGCCGCAAGAAAGAAGATGACCGGGCTTACTGTGACCTACTCAGGACCTGCGGTGATCGAATCGGATACAGAGGATACCTATGCCTTTCGTGCCGGGGACCTGGAAGCAACGGTTTCCTACGATGACGGCAGCAGCGCGGTGGTGCCGTTTGGCCGACTGGAGCTAGATCCGGCAAGTGTGACAGGGGATTTTAATACCAGCGGGGCCGGGTATACGGTTCATGTCTCCTACACAGAAGGAGGGCTGACCTGCCGGGACAGCTTCGGTGTGGAAATCAGGCTGCAGCCTCCGGCGAAACCACCGAGGGTAATCTACGATGCCAATGGCGGATATTTTGGTGAGGACCCGAACCTGGTGATCAATCAGGTCCTTTATCAGACCGGAGTGATTCAGGTGCCGCCGCAGCTGGTAAGAAAGATTGCAAAGTCGAAGAATGTCAGTGAGGATGGCAGCAGCTTTCAGGGGGAATACGGAAACAGCATGAATGAGATACAGGTGGTCACGATCCCGGGGGCAGACCGTCTTCACGTAAAAATCACCTGTCAGACGGAGAGCATCAACTATGACTGGGTATGCATCTATCCGCCTGATATGACGCCGCTTGTTACGAACCACACCGGTTCCATATCCGGCAAGCTGGGCGGAAAAGTGAAAACCACAAATGAGTATGATGTAGAAGGGGATACGGTGAAGTTCTACCTGCACTCCGACCGGACAAGCAGCAATTACTATGGCTATTATGCAGAGGTCACCTATGAGATACCGGCATATGAGAAACCGGGAAATGTAGTCCTTTCTGGAAGCTATCTGGAACCGAAGTATCCTTCCGGCGACAAAACGGTGGAGTTTGCCGGATGGTATACGGATGCAGCCTGCAGTGCCGGACAGGAATTTGACCCGGAAAGTGCTGAGCTGGGAGAAGAGACCCGGGTATATGCGAAATGGAAGATATTGGTGAATGAAAAAAATAGTTGACTACATCAATTATATGTGGTAGATTATTACTTGACAAGGTCAACTAATTCAGACTGAGAAGGGAAAATTTATATGAATCAGGTATTTACGCCAGTATCCATTCGAAATGTATCGTTAAAGAACCGTATTGTATTTGCACCGACATCCGTGGGCCGCGGGGAAGCGGCAATCTGTAAGGAGATTGCCGCAGGCGGCTGCGGGCTCTATATTATGGCAGATCTGTCTGTGGTTCCGTCCATGATGGGAGCGCCTTCCCTGGATTCGGACCGGTATGAGGCATATTTTAAGCAGATCATCGATCTCTGCCACAGCCACGGCTGCAAGATCTCTGCACAGCTGTTCCATCCGGAATATGATGTGGCTGCGATCAGCCTTCTGTACCGGAAGGCAAGAGAGGAAGGCAGCATGTCACCGGAGGATGTGAGAAGAGCACTGGCGGAGAGTACCAGAACCTACTGCGACCAGCTGACAGCCGATCAGGTGAGGGATATTATCCGGGCATTTGCAGAGGCGGCGGAGCGGGCAAAGAGCTTTGGCTTTGACATGGTGCAGATTCACGGCGACAGACTGATCGGAAGCTTCACCTCTCCGCTGTTCAATCACAGACAGGATGAGTTCGGTGCCCACAGCGTTGTCCCGGAGCAGATCGTGAAGGCAGTCCGTGAGACAGTGGGAGACTTCCCGGTGGACTACAAGCTGACCGTGCGGATCGAGGAGGAAGGTCTCGGAAGAGGCGGAATCTCTCAGGAAGAGGTGGGCGAGTTTGTGAGAAAGCTGGATGCCTGCGGCGTGGACAGCTATCACGTGGCGCTTGCCAATCACACAGATGTGAAAGACACGATTCCGGCGCGGAATCACGAGAAGCTTAAGGAGGAGGGCTGCTTTGCAGCACTGGCTCTGGAGGTAAAGAAGTATACGGACCGCCCGGTCTGCACCGTCGGAAAGCTGCAGCATCTGGATAAGATGGAGGCATTGCTGGAACAGGGTATCGAGATGATCGGAATGTCCCGCCAGCTGGTTGCTGATCCGGCATGGCCGAAGAAGGCGGAGGCGGGAGATCTGGACAGTATCCGTTACTGCCTCTATTGTAACCAGAAGTGTCTTGGAGCGCTGAAGTCGGGGGCATCCATCGGCTGTGTGCTTCGCCCGGAAGCTCAGGAAAAGGAGAAGCGATGATGAGAATGAAATGTGTGAAGGTTCAGGTAATTGGAGCTGCGGTGTGCGCCATGGCACTGCTGGCGGGATGTCAGTCAGGGGCGAAAGCTGCGGAGACACAGGCAGCCACGGTGCAGGCGGAGACAGAGAGTGTAGCAGAGACAGAGACTGCCGCGAAGACGGAGAGTGTCGTGGAGACAGAGACTGCTGCGGAGGCGGTGGACGCAGTCTCCAGCGCTTCCCAGATGTTCTATCAGGATGCGTCCTTTGATCATGACAGGCTGTGGGATTCCATCGGGAAGTTTGAAGGAAGCTGCACCATCGCCACTGTGAATGAGGACGGTACTCCCAATCTGATCGTTGCAGTGCCGGGAACGGCAGGGGACTCCCATCTGTACTTTAACTGGGCGGACAACGGGACAAAGGCAAATGTACAGCGGACCGGAGAGGCCATGCTCAGCTACTATGTGTATCACCCGGAGGCAGAGGAGAAGATGGAACGCAATCAGGGAGCCAGGATTAAGGTATCTCTGGAGACCGACCAGGCTGTGTTAGAGCAGCTCCAGAAGGAAAATCCGGCATGTTCTGCTGTAAGTACAGTGCTTCGGGTTGAAGAAATCCTTCCGATAGGATAAAATAGGAAAGAAATTCAAACTGGATGGAGGTTTGTCATGCCCGAGAATAATACTGCCAGTGTTGCGCGCCATATCGGACTGCTCAGCAAGCATTTCCGACATCACTGCGATGTGGCACTGGAGCCCTTTGGACTGACCAATGGATCCTATTTTTATCTGATTTATGTGAATTATCATCCGGGCTGTTCCCTGGTGGACCTAAGAGAGGGACTCCAGGCAGATAAGGCCCTGGTGACCCGGATGGTGAACCGCCTCTGTGAGATCGGCTATATCAGCAAGAGCAGACGATCAGAGGACGGACGCAGCTACAGTCTGAATCTGACCGAGGAAGGTCACCGGGTATTCAATTATGTCAGAGAGCTTCCGTCAGCCTGGAGCAAGCAGACACTTGCGCCCCTGGGGGAAGAGGAACGGCAGACATTGATGCATCTGCTGGAGAAAGTATACACTGGAATGTGTGTGGGAGATGGAGCGTGAGACATCACGCTTTCATCTCTTTTCTTTTATACGGATTTATGGTACAATTCTGACATACGTTGCACCGGAAAAAGGGGAAAATGCTGATGAAGGAAAAACTATATACCATAGAACTGACAGATGCGGTGAAGGCGGATGACGAGTGCATGTTCTGCTGGCTGGAGCGGAAGCTGGAGCAGGAGAATCTGGAATTTGTGCTGGGTTCCTCCTATATGGAGAGCGATATTCGGGAACAGACCAGCCAGAAGGGATTCTGCCGTCATCACACGAAGATGATGTACGATTATGGCAATACGCTGGGGAATGCCTGGATCTTAAAGTCCAGAATGGAACATATGAACCGTGAGTTCAGGAAGCAGATGGACCAGTATCAGCCGGGAGGAAAGAAGTCCGGCGGCCTTGCAGGGCTGTTTCGCAAGCCTGCAGCCAGAGGCGGCTTTGGTTCTGCCGAGGATGGGGATGGTTTTGGAGGCAGCGCAGCGGAGCAGTGGCTTCGGTCTGAGGAGCATCACTGCTATGTCTGTGACCGGATGCAGATCATATATGACCGGATGCTGGACACCTTCGTGTACCAGTTGAGAAATGATCCGGCATTCTGTGAGCATCTGCTGAAGTCGAAGGGATTCTGCATGCACCATTTTGCAGATGTGCTGCGTGTGTGCGAGGAGAAGCTGAAGCCGGATGAGAAGGAAGTATGGATTCCGAAGCTGGGAGAGCTGATGAGAAGGAATCTGGACCGGATTCAGGAGGACATCGACTGGCTGATTGAGAAGTTCGATTATCGGAATCAGGATGCAGACTGGAAGAATTCCAGGGATGCGGTGCAGCGGACTATGCAGAAGCTGGTGGGCAGCTATCCGGCAGACCCGGTATTTCAGAATCGGAAGTAACGTTAGAATCAGGAGGATATACAGGAATGAGTACAACAGTAAAGGCAGTCATTTTTGATCAGGATGGTCTGATGTTTGATACGGAGCGGGTTTCCACCGAGGCGTGGGGAATCGCAGGCGGAGAGATGGGAATCAGGCTGGAGGAGTCATTTCTCTGCACGATTCGCGGGATGAATTATGAGGATTCCACAAAGCGGTTTCAGGAGGCATTTGGCGACTCTTATGACTATGGTCCCCTGCGTGTCCGGAAGAGAGAACTGTTTGAGCAGCTTCTCAGACAGCGGGGAGTTCCGGTGAAGCCGGGCTTAAAGGAGCTTCTTGCCTATCTGAAGGAGCAGGGAATCAAGATCGCCCTGGCGACAGCCAGCACGAAGGAATATTCCCTGAGAAACCTGCGGGAAGTGGGAATCGAGGAGTACTTTGACCACATCATCAGCGGCGATATGGTGACCCATTCCAAGCCGGATCCGGAGCTGTTTCTGACGGCGGCGAAGGTGCTGGACGAGGAGCCGGAGCACTGCATGGTGCTGGAGGACAGTCTCAACGGTGTGGAGGCAGGAATCCGCGGCGGATTTGTGACGGTCATGGTGCCAGATCTGACCCAGCCGGATGATTCACTGCGCAGCCGCGTGACCTGTGTCTGCAGTTCCCTGCTGGAGGTGCGGGACCGGATACGGCAGGGGGAGCTGTAACGTTGGAGAGATGGATGCATATGGCACACTCCGGAGCGTGGGTGGCAGCTACTGCAGCTGTGACTACAGTCATCTGCGCCCTGCGGTCACGGCATGAGCGGAATCACTTTAAAATAGAAGAAACGGTGATCGCTTCACCGAAGATCAGGACAGCCAGAACCCTGGTATTTCTGTCGGATCTTCATGATAAGGAATTCGGAGCGGGCAATGAAGAACTGCTGGCGGCAATCCGAAAGATTAATCCGGATGCGGTGCTGATCGGCGGAGATATGATGGTGGCGAAGAAAGGGAAAGCCGGTCTGGATGTGACGCGGCGGCTGGTGCAGGGACTGAGGAACCTGGGGCGGCCTGTTTACTATGCAAACGGCAACCACGAGCAGCGGCTGGAGCGGGAGACAGAGCATTATGGAAACCTGTACCGGGAGCTGCTGGAGATCCTGCAGGAGCAGGGCGTGCACTATCTGTCGGATGCATCAGAAGAGTTATGGGAGGATGTCCAAATCAGTGGTTTGAATCTGGATACCTGCTACTATCGGGATATTTTTCCTGCCAGAATGAAGACTTCCTATATTCATGACCATCTGGGGCAGTCGGATGCGCGGCGGTTCCAGATTCTGATGGTCCATTCGCCGCTGTATCACGAAGCTTATGCAGCGTGGGGGGCGGATCTTGCGCTGGCGGGACATTTTCATGGCGGGACCATCCGGCTTCCGCTGCTGGGCGGGGTGATGACTCCGCAGTATCAGTTCTTTCTGCCGTGCTGCGCCGGAACCCTGGAGCGGGATGGACGGGTCATGGTCGTCAGTCGGGGTCTGGGGACTCACTCCATCAATATCCGTCTGAACAATTACCCACAGCTGGTGGTGGTTCGACTGATACCGGAATCAGGACCCGGCAGCAATGAGAAAGATAACCTGTGAGAACAGGATTTTTGAAGAACAGGAAGAGAAACCAATGATAGCATGGATCAGAGAACACCGGTATTGTTATGCTGTTGGATATATGGGATTTTATCTGGCAGCATTTTTTCTGTCGGAACGGCTGCTGGAGCCGAGGTACATTATTTCATGTCCGTGGGATGCGCTTATTCCGTTTAATGAGTACTTTATCATCCCTTATTGTATGTGGTTTCTGCTGCTTCCGGCATCCTGGGTCTTCACGATGGTGACAGAAAAGAAGGATTTTCAGGATCTGTGCATGATAATGTTTGGCGGTATGACCCTGAGCATCCTGCTGTACTGGATCTTTCCCAACGGGCTGGAGCTGCGGCCGGAGGAGGTACATGACAACTTCTGCGGACTGCTGGTAGGTGCTCTGCATCAGGTGGATACGCCGGGAAATGTGTGTCCGTCCATCCATGTGTCTTCGTCCACGGCCGTGGCGGTGGTGGCGCTGCGCTCGGATGTGCTGAGAAAGAAACCGCTGTTTAAGTGGGGAACCTGTCTGGTGGCGGCTGCCATCTGCCTGTCCACCATGTTCTTAAAGCAGCATTCCGTGGTGGATGTGATCTGCGGATGTCTGGTGACAGCGATACTGGCTGTATTTACATATTGTGCGCCCTGGCGAAGATGGATGAAGGGAACGTGGATGGAGTTCTTTCTGTAGGAACTGGAATTGCAGGAACCGGAATCCAGGTTCGATGTTTACAGAGCAGGGATAATTTGCTATACTGGGAAGTACGGTCTGCCCGGGAAAGGGAATGTGCGTTGTCACGGAAGCTTTCACCAGAGGCAGTGTCAGGATGGGGAGAAGACAGGAGTAGAATGGCAATCTCATATAAACTGGAAAAGTTTGAAGGTCCGCTGGACCTTCTGCTGCATCTGATCGAGAAAAATAAGGTCGATATCTATGATATTCCGATTGTGGAGATCACGCAGCAGTATCTGGACTATGTGAACCAGATGGATAAGGAAGATTTGAATATCGTCAGCGACTTTCTGGTGATGGCGGCGACGCTTCTGGAGATCAAGGCGCGGATGCTGCTTCCGGTGGAGGTCGATGAGGAAGGCGAGGAGGAGGATCCGAGAGCAGAGCTGGTAGCCCGCCTGCTGGAGTATAAGCGCTACAAGCTGATGGCGCTGGAGCTGCAGGACATGGAGGACAATGCCCAGGGACTGCTCTTCAAGAATCCGACTGTGCCGAAGGAGGTGGCGAAGTATGAGCCGCCGGTGGATCTGGACAAGCTGCTGGACGGTCTGACTCTTGCGAAGCTGCAGAGCATCTTTGAGTCGGTGATGAAGCGTCAGCGGGAGAAGGTGGACCCGATCCGAAGCAAGTTCGGCACCATCAAAAAAGAGCCGGTCAGCCTGGAGACCAGGATTCTGGACGTGATGAGCTATGCCAGAAAGCACCGGACCTTCAGCTTCCGGCAGATGCTGGAGCGGCAGAGCGATAAGCTGGAGGTGGTGGTGACATTTCTGGCGATTCTGGAGCTGATGAAGATCGGGAAGATTCATCTGACTCAGGAGCATACCTTTGATGATATGTTCATCGAGACGCTGGAGGCGGAAGGCGAGGAGACGGAGCTGGAGCTGGAAGGCATCGAGGGACTGGAAGGATAGGAATACAGGATGGGAAGTTTTTTTGAAGAGGAAGATGACGAATTTGACATGGCAGCCATAGAGGCCCGCCATGCGGAGATGGAAGCGGAGGAGCAGTTGGAGGCGCAGGAGGAGATCGAGTCGGGCAATCCGGTGCAGAGCGTCTTCGCTGCAGATGCGGAGGGAAAGCTGGAGGTCACCGCGGAGGAAGAGCCGAAGTCTGGCATATTTCCTGCCAGCGACTGGGAGGCTATCGTGGAGGCAGTGCTGTTCACCATGGGCAATTCCGTGGAACTGCGCCAGCTGGCAATCGCCATCGATCAGAGTGAGAAGGTGGCAAAGCGGGTGGTGGAAAAGCTTAAGAAGCGCTACCGGCAGGAGAACCGCGGCATGCAGATCATCGAGCTGGAGGATGCATACCAGATGAGCACCCGGGCGGAATACTATGAGAATCTGATTCGGGTGGCGGCGACACCGAAGAAGCAGGTGCTGACGGATGTGGTGCTGGAGACGCTGTCGATCATAGCCTACCGGCAGCCGGTGACCAAGATGGAGATATCCAAGATCCGCGGTGTGTCCTCGGACCATGCGGTGAACCGACTGGTGGAGTACGGGCTGGTCTACGAGGCGGGGCGGCTGGATGCGCCGGGGCGTCCGGCGCTGTTTGCCACCACAGAGGAGTTTCTGCGCCGGTTCGGCGTCAGCTCCATGGTGGACCTGCCGACCATGAACCCGGAGCAGGAGGCGGAGATCCGGCAGGAGGTGCAGGAGGAGCTGCAGCTGAAGCTGAACGAGCAGGGGGAGACCGAGGAAGCCGGAGAGACCGAAGATTGCGCAGCAGAGAAGGAAGCCGTGGAGACGGCAGACCGCGCAGCAGAGAAGGAAGCCGGGGAGACCGAGCAGACAGAACATGAAAACAGAGATGAGGAGATAGTGATACATGCCACAGATCAGGATTAAGTATTTATCAGATAAAATTGAAAAGCTGACCTATATCGGCGGCAAGTCCGACTGGATCGACCTGCGGGCGGCGGAGGACATTGTGATGAAAGCCGGGGAGTTTAAGCTGATTCCACTGGGGATTGCCATGGAGCTGCCCCGGGGATATGAGGCCCATGTGGTGCCGCGCAGCAGCACGTATAAGAACTTCGGAATCATCCAGACTAACCATATGGGTGTGATTGATGAGACCTACTGCGGAGACAATGATCAGTGGTTCATGGCGGCGTATGCGCTGCGGGATACGGAGATTCATGTGAATGACCGGATCTGCCAGTTCCGCATTATGGAGCATCAGCCGGCGATTCAGTTTGAGGAAGTGGAGACACTGGGACATGAGGACCGGGGCGGACATGGAAGCACCGGCAGAAAGTGACGGACATCTTGGAAAAATACAGCAGAAATCATAACAGCAGGCACAGCCGGTCAAGGCTTCAAGCCAGCGGCAGGAGAGCCGAAGGCATGGGCAGCGGTCATGGAACCAGCGGACTGGGAAGCTCCTCAAGAGCCAGAGCCATGGCGCGGCGGCGGGCACGGCTGAGACGTCGCAGGATGATGATCGGCGGTGGCATTCTGGCGGCGGCGCTGATGGTGGGAGGCGCCGTTTACGGAGTTGCCGGAGCCGGGAACCGGAAGGAGAAGGAAGCGTTTCTGGAAGCGGGAGTCACCAGCATGGAAGCGGGAGACTACGAGGCTGCCATTGCAGAGTTTGAGCAGGGACTGTCCCTGGCAAAGGGGCGGATCGGCGAACTGGAGGAGCAGACGCTTCTCTACCGGGCTGAGGCGGAATACCGGCTGCAGGACTACGCAGCGGCGCTGCATACCTACGAGACCCTGCTTCAGCAGGATAAGGACAATGAGATATACCGGAAAGGCGCAGCGCTGGCGATGATTGAGACCGGCGACTATGAGGGAGCGCTGAAGCTGCATGCGGCAGATGCCAGTGTGTACAGCCGCATGGCGAAGAGCCAGATCGAGGCCGGAGCTTATGACGAGGCGCTGGCATCCATCGAGGCTGGAAAGGCGGCACTGGGGCAGGAGAACGCAGAGTCAGAGCCGGGAGAACAGGCAGGTGCGGAATCAGCACAGGGAGCGGCAGGTGCGGAATCAGCACAGGGAGCGACAGCCGGAGCAGACCAGGAGGACGACAGCAGCGTCCGGGCTGAGCTTGCATTTAACGAGGCAGTCGTCTGGGAATACAAGAGTGATTACCAGAAGGCACTGGAGCTGTTTGAAGCTTATGTGCAGCAGTACGGCTCCAATGAGCAGGCGGACCGGGAAATCACATTCTTAAAAACCCGGCAGGGCAGTTATTAACACACCGGGCAGACAGAGCGGGAACAGAAGGGCTCTGCTGACCGGAAGCAATCAGAAAGAACAGGAAAAATATGGCAGAGTTATACGATTTAAAGGAAACCGAGGAGCGGGTCATTCTGCTGGCAGTCAGCACCAGTGACGAGGATGATACAGAGGCGTCGGTGGATGAGCTGGAGGAGCTGGTCCGCACCGCCGGAGCCGTGACGGTCGATAAGATGATTCAGAACCGGGAGCGGGTGCATCCGGGAACCTACCTTGGCAAGGGTAAGATTGACGAGGTGCGGGAGCGGATCTGGGAGCTGAATGCCACAGGCGTGGTCTGTGATGACGAGCTTTCTCCGGCACAGCTGCGCAACTTAGAGGATGCGCTGGACACCAAGGTCATGGACCGGACCATGGTGATTCTTGATATCTTTGCGACCCGGGCGACCACCAGCGAGGGTAAGATTCAGGTGGAGCTGGCGCAGCTCAAATACCGGGCGGCAAGACTGGTGGGACTTCGCAGCTCCCTGTCCCGTCTGGGCGGCGGCATCGGCACCCGTGGACCAGGTGAGAAGAAGCTGGAGGTGGACCGCCGGCTGATTCACGAGCGGATCGGACAGCTGAAGGCGGAGCTGGAAGAGGTGAAGCGGCACCGGGATGTGATCCGCAAGCAGCGGGAGAAGGCTCACACGCCGGTGGCAGCCATTGTAGGCTACACCAACGCCGGCAAGTCCACCCTGCTCAACAAGCTGACGGACGCGGGCATTCTGGCGGAGGACAAGCTGTTCGCAACGCTGGATCCCACCACCCGCAATCTGGAGCTGGAGAGCGGTCAGCAGATCCTGCTGACGGATACGGTGGGATTTATCCGCAAGCTGCCGCATCATCTGATCGAGGCATTTAAGAGCACGCTGGAGGAGGCACGTTACAGCGACATCATCCTTCATGTGGTGGACTGCTCCAATCCGCAGATGGATATGCAGATGCATGTGGTCTATGAGACCCTGCGGGAGCTGGAGGTCGGTGACAAGATCATCGTGACGGTATTCAACAAGATCGACCGGAAAGAGGATGAGGAGCTGCCCCGTGATCTGCATTCTGACTATCAGGTGCGGATCTCCGCAAAAACCGGCGAAGGATTAGACCAGCTTATAGATACGCTGGAACAGATTCTGCGAAGTCAGAAAGTTTACCTGGAACGTGTGTTTACTTACCAGGAAGCCGGGAAGATTCAGACAATCCGCAAATACGGGGAACTGCTGTCCGAGGAGTATCAGGCGGACGGAATCGCTGTAAAAGCGTATGTTCCGGCGGAATTCTTTGCAGGACTGATGGAAAATACCTGATAAATATTCGCAATTGTGTGGGAATTGATTATTAGAAAATATGATGAAACACAATATCTGGGAACTGTGAAAATGCGGCAACCAGATATTGTGTTTTTGATTTCACTCTGTTATAATTTACCATAGCGGCAGCTGCGTCTGTCAGAAAGCGGCAGATGTGCAGCTGCATCAGATACAGGGTCCTGTGTATGGGGCGCAGGATGAAAGGAGAAGGAGATCATGATCAATGTCATCAAGCGGGATGGAGAAATAGCCGAATTTAATCTGGGGAAGATTACCGAGGCCATCAAGAAGGCATTCAAGGCGACGGGGAAGGATTACAACAACGAGATTCTGGAGCTTCTGTCTCTTCGCGTTACGGCTGATTTTCAGGGGAAGATGGAGAACAGCCGGGTTACGGTAGAGCAGATTCAGGACAGTGTGGAACACGTGCTGGAGCAGACCGGTTATACGGACGTGGCGAAGGCGTATATTTTATATAGAAAACAGCGGGAGAAGATCCGCAACATGAAGAACACCATTCTGGACTACAAGGATGTGGTGAACAGCTATGTGAAAGTGGAGGACTGGCGTGTGAAGGAGAACTCCACGGTGACCTACTCCGTGGGCGGACTGATCTTAAGCAACTCCGGCGCGGTGACCGCCAACTACTGGCTGTCCGAGATCTACGATCCGGAGATCGCGGAGGCGCACCGGAATGCAGATATTCACATTCATGATCTGTCCATGCTGACCGGCTACTGTGCAGGCTGGTCTTTAAAGCAGCTTTTGCAGGAAGGGCTGGGAGGCATTACCGGGAAGATCACCTCTTCACCGGCGAAGCATTTATCCGTGCTGTGCAATCAGATGGTGAATTTCCTGGGCATCATGCAGAACGAGTGGGCAGGGGCGCAGGCATTTTCCTCTTTTGACACCTATCTGGCTCCCTTCGTGAAGGTGGACAACTTAAGCTACCGGGAAGTGAAGAAGTGTATCGAGTCCTTTATTTACGGGGTCAACACACCCAGCCGCTGGGGGACGCAGGCGCCGTTCTCCAACATTACTCTGGACTGGACAGTGCCAGGTGATATGGCAGAGCTTCCGGCTATCGTCGGCGGCAGAGAGATGGACTTTAAGTACAAGGACTGCAAGCGGGAGATGGACATGGTCAACAAGGCATTTATCGAGACCATGATCGAGGGAGACGCCAACGGACGGGGCTTCCAGTACCCGATTCCGACCTACTCCATTACCAGAGATTTTGACTGGTCGGATACGGAGAACAACCGTCTGCTGTTTGAGATGACAGCCAAGTATGGTACTCCTTACTTTTCCAACTACATCAACAGTGACATGGAACCTAGCGATGTGCGCAGCATGTGCTGCCGCCTGCGTCTGGATCTGCGGGAACTGCGCAAGAAGACCGGCGGATTCTTCGGTTCCGGCGAGAGCACCGGCTCCATCGGAGTGGTGACCATCAATATGCCGCGAATCGCATATCTGGCATCGGACGAGGAGGATTTCTACGAGAGGCTGGATCACATGATGGATATTGCTGCCAGATCTCTGAAGGTGAAGCGGGAAGTGATTACCAAGCTGCTGAATGGCGGTCTGTACCCTTACACGAGACGGTATCTGGGTACCTTTGAGAATCATTTCTCCACCATCGGACTGATCGGCATGAATGAGGCGGGACTCAATGCGAGATGGATCCAGAAGGACATGACCCATCAGGAGACCCAGCAGTTTACGAAGGATGTGCTGAACCATATGCGTGAGCGTCTGGTGATCTACCAGGAGCAGTACGGTGACCTGTACAACTTAGAGGCGACTCCGGCAGAGTCCACCACCTACCGTCTGGCAAAGCACGATGTGAAGCGGTATCCGAATATCCGCACAGCGGGATGCAAGGGCGATACCCCGTACTATACCAACAGCTCTCATCTGCCGGTGGACTACACGGCAGACCTGTTCGAGGCTCTGGATATTCAGGACGAGCTGCAGACCCTGTACACCTCCGGAACCGTGTTCCATGCATTTCTGGGAGAGAAGCTTCCGGACTGGAAGGGGGCGGCGAAGCTGGTGCGCACCATTGCGGAGAACTACCGGCTTCCGTACTATACGCTGTCTCCGACCTACTCCATCTGTAAGGATCACGGATACCTGATCGGAGAGCATGCAAGATGCCCGATCTGCGGACAGGAGGCGGAGGTCTACAGCCGTATTACCGGCTACTATCGCCCGGTGAAGAACTGGAACGAAGGCAAGACCCAGGAGTATAAGAACCGCACCACCTATGATGTTGCACATTCGGTACTGCGGAAGAATCCGGAGACGGCGAAGGCGCTGAAAGAGGCGGTGAAGACCGGGGGAGAGTCGGCAGCGGAGCAGCAGGAGAGCCGGCAGAAGGCTGCGGACAGTGCGGAGCAGTCCGGCACCTATCTTTTTACGACAAAGACCTGTCCGAACTGTAAGATCGCCAGGGAATTTTTGCGGGATGTGGACTATCAGGTGGTAGATGCGGAGGAGAATCCGCAGCTGACCAGTGAGTTTGGCATTATGCAGGCACCGACGCTGGTGGTAGTGAAGAACGGGGAGATTCAGAAGTTTGTGAATGCCTCCAATATCAGACGATTTGCGGAGAGTGAAAAATAAAATGTAAGTTGTGGAAGCGAAAAGGACAGGCGGCTGCTTTGGCTGTTCCTTTTCGCTTTCTTCTGTCTGAACGGTGAATAAAAAACATGCATTTTTTGCCTGCATATCATTGTAAAAGGGAAGAGTCTATGTTAAAATATTTTATGTGATTCCATTTCGCAGGGTATCATGCCCTGCAGATATTATGAGTTTTCTTCTGTAAGATCAGGTCAGCTCGACCAGAGATTTCAGAAAGCATGCCAGAGAGCCAATGGCTGTTAGAAAGGGGTGGTCGTGATGATTGTAACAGAATGATGTGAATGGATGGGAAGCAGGGTTTGTATGACGAAAAGAACAGAATGTGGAGGTGTAATATATGACGCAGGTAGAGAAGCTGATTCTTGAGAAGCTGGATGGAATCAATGACCGGCTGGACAGGCTGGAAGTGCGAATGGATAAACTGGAAGCCCGTATGGACAATCTGGAGATTCAGCTGAATGAACGCATGGATAAACTGGAAGCCCGCATGGATAAAGTGGATACTCAGCTGAATGAGAAGATCACGAAGCTTCATGTGCTGGTGGAGAGCGATATCAGCAAGAAGATCGATGTTATCGGAGAAGGCCATGATTTTCTGGACAGAAAGCTGGACCAGGCGCTTATGCTGGCTGGAAGGTGGGAGAAGACAACGCTTGAGCAGATCAATCTTAAGATGGCTGTAGACCGGATGAGGGACAACCTGAATATAGCATAGAATCCAGATAGCATAGGATATAGATAGCATAGAATATCAGAAAGACCGTAAGGCAGAGTATCTCAACCGACTCTGTCTTACGGTCTTCGTGTGTCCGAAAGGTCCTGCGGCAATCCAGGGAAGCCTCACGGAGATTCCTTCTAGCCGTACAGTTCTCCGATACCGGATACCCCCACATAGATATGAGAAATCTTATACCAGGTGGGGAAGTCGATCACGCCTGTGACCGGCAGACCGAACACAGACTGGAAGCTTTCCACGGCTGCCGCCGTTGCCGGTCCGAAGACTCCGTCCGGAGTGATCCGGGGGATGGCGGAGTAGACGGTGGCAATCGCATCCAGCTGTTCCTGTACCTGACGGACCTTCTGACCGGAGGAGCCGACGGTCAGGTCGAAGCCGGGCCAGGAGGCGGGGATTCCGGCAATCTCTTCTGCGGTATTGACGTAGATGCTGTCCCCGTAGAAATGGCGCAGAATCTCCACGGAGTTGTAGCCCCGCTCACCCAGAGAGCAGGAGCCCCACTGGGTCATCCAGCCCCGCTGCAGGCACTGGACCTGCCGCCCGTCGCAGTACTGGGTCAGAATCGGCTGGCGGACACCGGGGCGGGACAGATAGCTGTCGAAAATTTCATCCACGATGACGGAGATATTTTCGTATATGTTCCGCCCGTAGATCCACTTGTGATCGTAAGCGGTGGAGGAGGTGATCGTAAAGTCATATCCCCGGTTCCGGTAATGCTCGGTAAATACCCGGTTTAAGGTAAAGCTCATGATGGCAAGCACATTGGCGGTGATGGTTTCCCGGGGCCAGGTGGCGTAAATTTCGCTGGATGCCACATTTTTCACGTAATCCCGGTAGGGGACGAAGTAGTTGGAGGCGGAGCGGTCAGAGGGCGGACCATCGTGGACGACCACGGTCTGGGGAACCACTACCCGGCTCAGGACGATCTCACCGGTCTCACCAACCGGCTGAATCTCAGCCTCGGGAATCTTGGACGGATAGTGACCATACAGGGTGTGCTCCGGGATGAGCACCGGATTCTCCACCACTTCCGGGTCGCTTTCTGGCTCTAAGCGCACCGGCTGGATGGCGGCGGCATCCGGCAGGATCTCCGTACCGGAAATGACAGCCGGCTTGAAGCCCGGGGCGGTGATGCGCAGGTTGTACTCGGAGTAGGGCTGGCTGCTTCCCGGCTGCAGGCTGTACTCCAGAGGCGGTGCGGCAAGGGTCAGCTGGTCCGTCTGCCCGGAGGCATCGGTGGTGACCTGCTCCACCGGATTGTCCGGGGTGACGGAGGAGGAGACTGTGACGGAGGCATTCTGAATCGGGAAGTTGTTCTCTATATTGACCACATTGACCTGCAGATACCCCCGGGAGGTCAGCTCTGTGGCCATGGCTCTGACATCCGGTCGCATGGCTGTAATATTTGGCATAAAAATCCTTATTTTACGTGCTTACTATTAATATATCTGTTATAATAATAAGTGTGACGGATTTATAAGAAAAACGGATTTTTGTTTATAAGAAAATACGTCAAATAAAGTGCTTGCAAAGTAAAAACAAATCATGTATAATCTTATCAATTTGGGCTTAGATAAGAAAAAGCTCAAAAAAAGACTTTATTTGTCGCAATATGTAACACGAAAATATACGATTCAGAAAGGATGGACCCCCACATATGAAAGCATTTCTCATACTGGAAGATGGCACCGTATTTGAAGGAAACAGCATCGGTTCCACCAAAGAAGTTATCAGTGAAATTGTATTCAACACCTCTATGATCGGCTATATGGAAGTTCTCACCGATCCGTCTTACGCAGGACATGCCGTAGCGATGACGTATCCGCTTATCGGCAACTATGGCGTTTGTTATGAAGATATGGAATCCGACAAGATCTGGCCGGATGCATTGATCGTTCGAGAATTATCACGTATTCCAAGTAATTTCCGCAGTGAGGACACCATTCAGCATTTTTTAGAAAAATATGAGATTCCGGGTATCAGCGGCATTGATACCAGAGCACTGACCAGAATGATCCGTGAGAACGGTACCATGAAGGGCATGATCACCACCACCGTTTATGAGGACCTGGCAGAGCCGGTTGCAAGAATCAAGGCTCACAGCGTATCCGGTCTTGTAAAGGAAGCTTCCTGCAAGGAGAGCTATGTGATGAAGCAGGCAGAAGATTTTGCTGAGCCTGTGAAGAAGGTTGCACTGCTGGATCTGGGTATGACCCGCAGCACCGCGGCAGCACTGTGTGCACGCGGATGTGAGGTTACCGTATATCCCTGTGATACCAGAGCAGAGACCATATTAAGCAGCAATCCGGACGGCATCCTTCTGTCCAACGGACCGTCTGATCCGAAGGAGAACACGGAGATCATCGCTGAGGTTCGCAGACTCTATGAGTCCGAGGTGCCGATGTTTGCCATCGGTATGGGACATCTGATCCTGGCACTGGCAGCAGGGGCTGACACCTGCAAGCTGACCTACGGTCACCACGGCGCCAACTATCCGGTGAAGGATCTGGAGAGCGGACAGGCTGTGATCTGTACTCAGAACCATGACTATGCAGTGGTTCCGGAGAGCATGGATGCAGCGAAGATGGCTGCGGCATATGTCAATGTCAATGACGGCACCAACGAGGGCGTAAGCTACGCTGGCAAGAATATTTTATCCGTGCAGTTCTGCCCGGATGGAAGTCAGAAGATGCAGTATACAGGAAACCTGTACGACAGATTCCTGAACATGATGGGAGGTAACAAATAATGCCAAAGATTGCTGATATTAAGAAGGTACTGGTACTTGGTTCTGGTCCGATCATCATCGGCCAGGCAGCGGAATTTGACTATGCAGGCACCCAGGCATGCCGCTCCCTGAAGGAAGAGGGCATCGAGGTTGTGCTGCTGAACTCCAACCCGGCAACCATCATGACCGATAAGGACATTGCAGACCGGGTATACATCGAGCCGCTGACCGTGGAAGTGGTTGAGCAGCTGATCAGGAAAGAAAAGCCGGACAGCGTGCTGCCGACCCTGGGCGGTCAGGCAGGACTGAACCTGGCTATGGAGCTGGAGGAGTCCGGCTTCTTAAAAGAAAACAACGTGCGTCTCATCGGTACCACTCCTCTGACTATCAAGAAGGCTGAGGACCGTGAGATGTTCAAGGAGACCATGGAGAAGATCGGTGAGCCGGTTGCTCCGTCTGACATCGTTGAGAATGTGGAAGACGGTCTTCGCATTGCAGCCGAGATCGGCTATCCGATTGTGCTGCGCCCGGCATACACCATGGGCGGCAGCGGCGGCGGTATTGCCGAGAATGAGGAGCAGTGCCGCGAGATTCTGGAGAACGGTCTGCGCCTGTCCCGTGTAGGACAGGTTCTGGTTGAGCGCTGCATTTCCGGCTGGAAGGAGATCGAGTTCGAGGTAATGCGCGATGGCGCAGGCAATGTAATCACCGTCTGCAGCATGGAGAATGTGGACCCGGTTGGCGTTCACACCGGTGACAGTATCGTAGTGGCTCCTGCTCAGACCTTAAGCAGCAAGGAAGCACAGATGCTGCGCACCTCCGCACTGAACATCATTACCGAGCTAGGCATCACCGGCGGCTGCAATGTACAGTATGCACTGCATCCCACCAGCTTTGAATACTGCGTCATCGAGGTAAACCCGCGTGTGAGCCGTTCTTCCGCACTGGCTTCCAAGGCGACCGGATTCCCGATTGCAAAGGTTGCATCCAAGATTGCTCTGGGCTACAACTTAGACGAGATTAAGAATGCTGTAACTAAGAAGACCTATGCGAGCTTCGAGCCGACCATCGACTACTGTGTACTGAAGATGCCGCGCCTGCCGTTTGATAAGTTCATCAGCGCAAAGCGTACTCTGGGTACCCAGATGAAGGCGACCGGTGAGGTTATGAGCATCTGTACCAACTTTGAGAGCGCTCTGATGAAGGCAATCCGTTCCTTAGAGCAGCATGTAGACTGCCTGATGTCCTACGATTTCAGCCATCTGACCGATGAGGAGCTGATGGTTCAGCTGACCAAGGTGGATGACAGACGAATCTGGGTGATCGCAGAAGCACTGCGCAGAGGCGTCTCCTACGATACCATTTTCGATATCACCAAGATCGACCGCTGGTTCATCGACAAGCTGGCTATCGTGGTGGAGATGGAGAATGCCTTAAAGCAGGGACCGCTGACCGCTGAACTGCTGACCGCAGCCAAGAAGATGGAGTTCCCGGACAATGTGATCTCCCGTCTGACCGGCGTGTCTCAGGATGACATCAAGGCGATGAGAAAGGAACTTGGCCTTCACGCAGCTTACAAGATCGTGGATACCTGTGCGGCAGAGTTCTCCGCTGAGACTCCGTACTACTACTCCTGCTATGACGGCGTCAATGAGGTGGAGGAGACCCGCGACCGCAAGAAGATTCTGGTTCTGGGTTCCGGCCCGATCCGTATCGGTCAGGGTATCGAGTTCGACTTCTGCTCCGTGCACAGCACCTGGGCATTTGAGAAGGAAGGCTACGAGACCATTATCATCAACAACAACCCGGAGACCGTAAGTACGGACTTCGATATTGCAGATAAGCTGTACTTTGAGCCGCTGACTCCGGAAGATGTGGAGAGCATCGTGGACATCGAGAAGCCGGATGGCGCTGTGGTTCAGTTCGGCGGACAGACAGCAATCAAGCTGACCGAGGCACTGACGAAGATGGGTGTGCCGATCCTTGGCACCGCAGCAGAGGATGTGGATGCGGCAGAGGACAGAGAGCTGTTCGACGAGATTCTGGAACAGTGCCAGATTCCGAGACCGGCTGGACACACCGTATTTACCGTAGAGGAAGCGAAGAAGGCTGCCAACGAGCTGGGCTATCCGGTACTGGTAAGACCGTCCTACGTGCTGGGCGGACAGGGCATGCAGATCTGTATCAATGACCACGATATCGAGGAGTTCATCGGTATCATCAATCAGATCGCACAGGATCATCCGATTCTGGTAGATAAGTACATTGTGGGTAAGGAGATCGAGGTGGATGCCGTATGTGACGGCGAGGACATCCTGATTCCGGGTATCATGGAGCATATTGAGCGTACCGGCGTACATTCCGGCGACAGTATTTCCGTATATCCGGCACCGAGCATCACCCCGGCGATTGAGGCGAAGCTGGTGGACTACACCGAGAAGCTGGCACGTGCGCTGCACGTAAAGGGTATGATCAACATTCAGTTCATCGTGGCTGGCGAAGAGGTGTACATCATCGAGGTGAACCCGCGTTCCTCCAGAACCGTGCCCTACATCACCAAGGTAACCGGTATTCCGATCGTTCCGCTGGCAACGAAGGTGATCTGCGGTCACACCTTAAAGGAACTGGGCTATACCCCGGGTCTGCAGAAGAAGGCAGACTATATCGCCATCAAGATGCCGGTATTCTCCTTCGAGAAGATCCGCGGCGCTGATATCAGCCTGGGACCGGAGATGAAGTCCACCGGTGAGTGTCTGGGTATCGCAAAGACCTTCAATGAGGCGCTGTATAAGGCATTTGAGGGTGCAGGCATCAAGCTGCCGAAGCACAAGAAGATGATCATCACCGTCCGCGAGTCCGAGCATGAGAACGTGGTTCCGATCGCAAAGAGATTCCAGAACGTTGGATATCAGATCTTTGCAACCAGAGGCACCGCCAAGGCACTGAACGCTCACGGCGTGAAGGCTCTGCCGGTTCGCAAGTTAGAGCAGGAGTCCCCGAATATCCTGGATCTGATTCTGGGACACGAGGTTGACCTGGTTATCGATATTCCGCAGCAGGGTGCAGAGCGCAGCCGTGACGGATTCGTGATCCGCCGCAATGCCATCGAGACCGGCGTACATGTACTGACCTCTCTGGATACCGCTGAGGCTCTGGCTACCAGCCTGGAGAACCGTGCGAAAGAACTGACCCTGATCGATATCGCTCAGGTGGAGAACGTATAAGTGGATATCTGGTTATAAGAACAGAGGAGTGTCTGACGCTGAATCCGGCGTCGGATGCTCCTCTTTTGGTATTTGGCTGTAGAGACGGGGCAACTTCTTATAAGGGATATTATAGGAAGTTACAGAAAATAAGTAGGATTTCGTTCGGATATACGAAAAAATACCCGGGGGGGGGGTAAAATGATTGTATGGAAAAAAGAACATGAAATAACGACCTGAAATGTATAATTGTGGATTATTAACCTTGTCTATCCAGAGAAAAAGTGATAGAATGGTTCGAAAAGAAGTAATAGAATCTTTTGAATATATCGAAAGAAAGAAAAATATGTAACCAAACTTTAAGCATTTGTAATGACGGGAAATGATAATATCCCTTATCAGAAATCTCCCTCATTATTATCTCAACAGAAAGGCTTGCAGTAACGCATACCTCAGGTGAATAACACATGAACACGAAACAACAAATCATCGATGTCCATGCCCATGTGCTTCCGGGGGTGGATGACGGTGCCAGAACGAAGAAGGAATCTGTGAAGCTGCTGATGATGGCTGCTTCACAGGGAATCACCGGTGTCTTTGCCACACCGCATTACTCCAGACGCAGAACCCTGCACGGTCTGGAGGAGCTGACAGAAGAGCTGCAGCAGACGATTCAGAGGTTTTATCCGGACTTTCGGATCTATCCGGGGCAGGAGACCTACTATCATGAGGAGCTGACCGACCGGCTGAAGGCGAGCGAAGCTCACACCATGGCGGGAAGCCGGCATGTGCTGGTGGAATTTGACACGACGGTCAGCTACGGGACGCTGTTCCAGGGCATTCGAAAGCTGTCGGCGTCAGGGTATTATCCAATATTAGCCCATATGGAGCGCTATGCCTGTCTTCGAACAGTGGGGACGGAAGAGCTGCATGCTGTCGGATGCCGGATGCAGATGAACTATGAGAGTCTGCATGGACCCTGGTACAGTCAGGAGGTCCGCTGGTGCCGCAAACAGGTGGAGGATGGGAAGATTCACCTGCTGGGAACCGACATGCACCGGACTGATTACCGCCCTCCGGAGATCGAGGAGGCATGGAAGTGGCTGGAAAGCCATATCAGCCCGGAATATCTGGAGCGGATCTGCTATCAGAATCCACTCTGCATTATCAATCATAAGAAAATCAGTTAAAAATACAGTTAGGAAAAAAGAACAATGGGAAATGATGGATTATTAAATGAAAATGATGAGATTGAGATTGACCTTCTTCAGCTGCTGCGGGCACTGAAGAAGCGTATCGTTGCCATTCTGGCCGCGGGAGTTCTGGTAGGCGGAATCGCAGGCGCCTTCAGCAAGTTCGTGCTGACACCCCAGTACACCTCCACGGCGATGGTGTACATTCTGTCCAAGGAGACCACATTGACCTCCCTGGCGGACCTGCAGATCGGCAGCCAGCTGACCAAGGACTACAAGATTATTGTAACCAGCCGTCCGGTGCTGGAAGACGTGATCCAGAAGCTGAATCTGGATCTGACCTACAAGGAGCTGCTTCAGAAGATTGAGATCGGCAATCCGGCCGATACGCGAATCCTGTCAATCACAGCCCAGGACCCGGACCCGGCACAGGCAAAGAGCATTGCAGATGCCGTTGCCGGGACATCCTCCGACTACATCGGAGACATCATGGAGATGGTTCCGCCGAAGATCATCGAGGAAGGTGTGGTTGCTACAGAAAAGTCCAGTCCAAGCAACTCTAAGAACGCCCTGATCGGCGCACTGCTGGGTATGGTGCTGGTATGCGGCATCACCGTTGTGGAAGTCATTATGAATGACACGGTTCAGACCGAGGAGGATGTTGAGAAATATCTGGGTCTCTCCGTACTGGCATCGGTTCCGCTGCGGGAAGGCGAGCAGGAAGAGGACAAGGATGCGGCAACCATGCGCCGTTCCAAAGCAGGAAAGCAGGATAAAGACAAGAAGAGAAATACAAAGAAACGGGGAATGAGAAAATGAGCAGAAAGATTGTGGCTCTGAGCCGTGACATGCAGGATGATTATAACTACAACGAAGCCATCAAGACCCTGCGCACCAATATCCAGTTCTGCGGAAGCAATATCCGCACGATTATGTTCACCAGCGCACTTCCGGACGAGGGCAAAAGCGACGTGGCATTTGCGGCGGCACAGTCCATGGCACAGATCGGGAAGAAGGTACTTCTGATTGACGCGGACATCCGCAAGTCGGTGCTTGTGTCCCGGTATCAGCTGGAAGATGAGGTATACGGTCTGTCCCAGTACTTAAGCGGACAGAAGCACATAGACGAGATCATTTACGATACCAACATGGACAACTTAAGCGTTGTCTTTGCCGGACCCTATTCACCGAATCCGGCAGAGCTTCTGGAGGAAGAATTATTTGTTCAGCTGCTTGGCTACGCAAAGCAGAACTTTGATTATATTATCGTGGATACGCCTCCCATGGCGAATCTGATTGACGGAGCGATCGTGGCGCGAAACTGTGACGGAGCGGTCATGGTCGTCGAGAGCGGCGCCATCAGCTACCGCCTGGAGCAGAAGGTGAAGGGTCAGCTTGAGAAGTCCGGCTGCCGGATCCTGGGTGTGGTACTCAACAAGGTGGATATTCACAATGAGTCCTACTATGGCAAATATGCGAAATACGGCAAGTACGGGAAATATGGCGGCAAATACGGCAAGTACGGCGCCCGCTACGAGCGGTATGAGCAGCAGAAGAGTTCAGAAGCATGAGAGAGAAGAACTGGTGGAATAGCCACAAAAATCAGATACGAAGCGCCGCCATCGGCACAGCAGCAGTGGGAATCACCCTGTTTGCCGGATTCAGCATCAATCTCTATCAGAACCGGAAGGCGACGGAAGCGATGATTGCAGCCAGAGCGGCGGAGCAGGAGCAGATGGCAGCCGGCGAAGCGGGAGCAGATGGTGAAGCCAATGGTGCCGGAACAGACGGCGGAAGCGGGGCAACCGACGGAGCCGGAGCAGGTCCGTCCACCGACGGTTTAATCCGGACGGATGTGAATCCGGACGATGTGAATCTGGAACCGATCCTTGCAAAAGACAGCGTCACCTATCAGGGAAAGCAGTATCGCCGGAACAGCTATGTGAAGGCAATCCTCTGCATGGGCGTTGACCGCCAGGATACGATGACAGAGACCAGGGAGCTTGGCGATGCCGGACAGGCAGACGGCATCTTCCTGATTGCTCAGGATACAGCCCGCAATGGACTGAAGATCCTGATGATTCCCCGGGATACCATGACGGCGATCACATTTTTAAGTGAAGACAAGAGCAAAAGCTGGAAAGATATCACGCAGCTGACCATGGCCTATGCTTACGGCGATGGAAGAGAAGAAAGCTGCAGCAATGTGGTGGAATCCGTGGAAGGACTTCTGAGCGGATTTCAGATCGACCACTATCTGGCGGCTGACACCAGCATCATCGGCAGTCTCAATGACGCAGTGGGCGGTGTCACAGTCACCGTGCCTACCGCCGGGATGGAGAAGCGGGACCCGGCATTCGTGCAGGGAAGCACCATTACCCTGCATGGAGATCAGGCGGAGGCATTTGTACGCTACCGGGATATCACACAGAGCAATTCCGCCCTGTACCGGATGGATCAGCAGCAGGAATACATCACCCGTTATTTTCAGGCTGTCAAGAGCAAGTCAAAAGAAGACAGCCAGATTGTCCCCCATCTGTTTGAAATGGCGGAGGATTACATGGTGACGGACATGGGCAAAGAAACCTATCTCAAGATTGCCATGGATGCCATGCAGGCAGGAGCCTTAAGTGGTGAGAACTTCCGCACCGTGCCGGGGCAGGGAATGAATGCAGGCGAGCATGATATTTTTCGCGCAGATCGCAAGGCACTGATACCGATCGTGCTGGATCTGTTCTACCGGGAAGTGTAACAGACGCAGTAATCAGTGCGACAACGCACTGTTTATTGAATAAATATTCCCAATAAGGGAAAGGAAGGTGAAACACATGAAAAAGAAAGGTCTGATTGCATTCGCAATCGCAGCAGCTCTGGTTGCAATGCCGGTTGTTGCAGGTGCAGCAGGAAGTTCCAGCTATAGTTCTGGTTCCAGCAGCTCCTCCAGCAGCTCTTCTTCCAGCAGCTCTACCACCAGCAGCCCGGTCGTTGAAGCAGGCGTTGCTTCCGGCGCAGTGGCAACCGTACCGTCTCAGCCGACTGTACAGGTAGCAGCTAATGGTGAGAAGACCACCGTAGCAAGCACCACCAAGGATGCTACCAACACCACCATCGGTCTGGTAACTTCCACCACCACCAGCGCAGGCGTTGCAGTAACCAGCAATACCAAGGGCGAGCTGGTAATCGGCAATGTAACCGTAGGTATCGCAGTAGGCGCAGCAGAGACCGCAGGTCTGCCGACAGAGGTCGTTAACACGATCAAGGCACTGAACGGCACCTCCGCACTGAGCGCTACACTTCCGGGTCTTGGTCTGGAAGGATTCGCCAAGGTCGGCGGCACCCGTGCCATCGTAACCACCGATGTGACCAACGGCAACAAGGCAGCAGCTACAGAGATCACCATGACGGTAGATACTCTGCCGGCTAATGTAACCACCGTAACCGTTGTATGCTATGACAACGCAACCGGTCAGTGGAAAGTAATCCCGAACGTTAAGGTAGATCCGGTAACCAAGAAGATTACCTTCGTGGCACCAGGTTCCTGCACGATTCAGATTGCAGCAAAATAATGGTTTTTTTCGGGGCAGAGGAGGAGCATTCCTTCTCCCCTGTCTCCACCGTAACAAAGGTTTTTGATTTACAAAGGATGGGGAGCAGTATGTACAGAAAAGGGCCGAAAGGCTGGACAAAACACCTGGATTTTATGGTGCTTGATATGATTTGCCTACACATATCATTTCTTATTTCGTGTTTTATGCGGAGTGGTCTGCACAATCCGTATGAGATACCGGTTTACCGGAATCTTGCTATCGCGATGACCCTGGTCAATCTGGGTGTCATGTTATTCTTTGAGTCCATGAAAAATGTATTAAAACGAGGTTACTATAAGGAATTTGCAATGACAGTGAAGCATGTGCTGCTGGTTGTGTTATTGTTGACCTTTTATCTGTTCTATTCGAAAAATGCACAGACGTATTCAAGACTTGCCATGTTCTACATGTCATGCATCTACCTGCTGCTCAGCTTCGCAGTCCGGATTCTCTGGAAGCGCTGGCTGAAAGTAAAGATGGCAAATGGCGGCGAGCGCTCGCTCCTGATCATCACATCAGAGAGCATGATTGATACGGTTGTTAGAAATATCAAGAATTATAACTATGAAATGTTTCATATGGCCGGAATCGCGGTCATTGACCGGAATATGTGCGGTCAGGTCATCGACGGTGTCCCGGTGGTTGCAAGTACCGATAACCTGAGCGAGTATGTGTGCCGCGAGTGGGTCGATGAGGTATTTATCAATCTTCCCATGGAGCTGCCATATCCGGAGGCGCTGATCAATCAGTTCACGGAAATGGGAGTCGTGGTCCACATCAAGCTGATGAAGTCCTCCAATTTGGTAGGGGAAAAGAAGTTCGTAGAGCGGCTGGGTAATTACACCGTTCTCACCACCAGCATCAATTACGCCAGCAACCGTCAGCTGTTTATGAAGCGGATGCTGGATATCCTGGGCGGACTGGTGGGCTGCATCATCACCGGACTGCTGTTCCTTGTGCTGGCACCTGCCATCTATATCCAGTCACCGGGACCCATCTTCTTCTCACAGACCCGTGTGGGAAAGAACGGCAAGAAGTTCCGAATCTATAAGTTCCGCAGCATGTATATGGATGCTGAGGAGCGGAAGAAGGAACTGATGAAGGAAAACCGTGTCAAGGACGGCATGATGTTCAAGCTGGACTGGGACCCGCGAATCATCGGCAGCAAGAAGCTGAAGGACGGTACCGTGAAGAAGGGCATCGGCAACTTTATCCGCGACTGGAGCTTAGATGAGTTCCCGCAGTTCTACAACGTCCTGAAAGGCGACATGAGCCTGGTAGGCACCAGACCGCCGACTGTGGATGAGTGGGAGAAGTACGATCTCCACCACCGCGCAAGACTTGCAACCAAGCCCGGAATCACCGGCATGTGGCAGGTGAGCGGCAGAAGCAACATTACTGACTTCGAAGATGTGGTGAAGCTGGACCGGAAGTATATCGCAGAGTGGAACTTTGCGCTGGATATCAAGATCCTGTTCAAGACGGTGATGGTGGTGTTTGCGCGGGAAGGGGCGCTGTAGATGGATGGTGTCGGGAGAGAAGCCTGCAAGTAAAGCAGGATTCTCTCCGCGGCATCCGGTTAAAGTTTCTTATATGGGCTCTGTAAGCAGAGGCTGTATAAGAGAGTTTAACTCTCAGATGATTTGACCAGAACATTGACAATTACATACCTTACATTATGAAACTTGAAAAGCACCGATGAGCATGATATGATAGTAACAGATGTATCGTGAAAGGAGGTGCTCTATATGGGGATTTATCTCAATCCGGGCAATCAGGGCTTTGCCCAGGCAGTGAATTCGCCTATTTATGTAGATAAGACCGGGATGATTGAAAATCTGAATCGGATGATTGGTACAAATGAACCTATGGTGTGTGTCAGCCGCCCGAGACGATTCGGCAAGACGATTGCCGCCAACATGCTGGTTGCATATTACAGCAAGGGTTGTGATTCAGAAAAGCTATTCCAGGGACTGGCTATCAGCACCAGAGAGGACTTTCATAAACACCTGAATCAGTATGATGTGATTCGGATGGACATTCAATGGATGTTGAATATGGCGATGACAGCTGTGCAGTATGGGAAAGAGACTCTGCCGATGCGCTATGTGAATGAACTGATTATCCGTGAGTTTCGAAAGGAATTTCCGGAGATTGTCACAGAACAGGATTACTTCCTGCCGGAAGTGCTTCAGCATGTGCATATGGAGACGGGCAAGCGATTCATCGTCATTATCGACGAATGGGATGCCGTATTCCGCAATTATAAGGAAGACCAGAAACTGCAGAATGAGTATATTGACTGGCTGCGAGGACTTTTTAAAGGCAGTATCCCAGAAGAGTGCATTGCATTTGCCTATATCACGGGGATACTTCCGATTAAGAAATACGGTACTCAGTCAGCACTGAACAACTTCAAGGAATACTCCATGATCAATCCCAGGTGGATGTCGGAATACTTCGGCTTTATGGAGTCAGAGGTTCAGTCGCTTTGCTCCCGATATCATGTTGACTTTGACGAACTGAAGAAGTGGTACGATGGCTATCACTTAAGTGGCGCCGGAGATATCTATAACCCACGCTCTGTAGTGGAAACGATGATTGACGGCGAGTTTGGAAGCCACTGGACCAGTACGGAGACGTATGAATCGTTGAAAAGCTATATTGTCATGAACTTTGATGGATTGAAGGAAGCGGTGGTTCACTTGATTGCCGGTGGCAGAATTCCCATCAATACAGCCAGATTTCAAAATGATATGACATCACTGAACAGTCGCGATGATGTCCTGTCTTTGCTGATTCATCTCGGATATCTGGGATATGATGAGGCTCAGGAATCCGTCTATATACCCAATGAAGAAGTAAAGCGGGAATTTGTGAATGCGGTGGAGGATAAACCATTCATGAAGAGCAGGTATCAATCATGAATTATCATGATGAGAATGCACTAAGCTTTGTTGTCTCGCTGGCATATTACAGTGCCAGAAAAGATTACATCCAGATTCGCGAGCTGCCGACAGGAAAAGGCTTTGCAGACCTGGTGTTTCTTCCTAGAAAACATTCAGATAAACCCGCGCTTGTGGTGGAATTAAAGTGGGATAAGAATGCAGAAACTGCGATAAGTCAGATTAAAGACAAGCATTACACGCAGGCAATCGAGTCCTACACAGGAGAGATACTGCTGGTCGGAATCAATTATGATAAAAAGACTAAGAAACATGAGTGTCTGATAGAAAAATATGAGAAATAGGATGACCTCCTAATGTAAGGTATATAATTGTCTAAGGGCCTTGCATTAGGAGGTTTTTGTGTGATTGAGATATGGAACTTCACTACGGATATGTAAAAAGTTTGTGTCGGAGGATTCGAGATAGAAACACAAAGCCATCGAAAAGATGGAAGTTAGGAGTAAATATTATGGAAAAGAAATATAATATCGTTGCTTTTGGTACTGATGATGGAGTTACAATCTGCATGTGGCATAATATGTATGCGGCATAATACCCTTATGCCATATCAGGAACAAACCGGTAGATAGTGATTTTTGGTGACCGGGAAGTTCATATTTCTTACCCTAGGAAATGAGCGAGAAACCTTGTGTTTACAAGGAATATAGCTGATAAAGGAGGGCAGAAGCTAACCAGATGAATAAGGATACTGTTGGAAAGACAGCCAAGGACATGAAAATTAGAGTATATTTACACTGCCATTTAAAACTATTAGCGCAACTTGTCTTTACGTGAAAGGATTTGGAATGCTTTATTATCTGGTGCAGTTACAACTATTTCTCATAATCTGAAAAATATAATGGTTATAAAGGTATATGACAAGATTGGCTATCAATTGGTTTCATGGTATCCAGACAATACGCTATGTGGGTAATGTAAAGGATTATAAAAGGATAGATTTCATAAGTGATTTATTTTGCATTCAGATGGACAATGTAATAGATTAGTTATGAATGAAGTGATTGTGCAAGCATTTGCATATATCAATTAAGTTTTGAAAGAAATTAAAGGAATAGGTAAAGATGGAAAAACAAAATTCTGTTGTAAAAATCATTATTGCGGCGCATAAGAAGTATAAAATGCCGAAAGACCCAATGTATGTTCCGGTGCATGTGGGTGCGGAGGGCAAAGTAGATGATGCGGGGAAACCGCTTGATTTAGGGTATGTAAAGGACAATACTGGAGATAATATTTCGTCCTTAAATGCCAGTTTTTGCGAGTTAACAGGACTGTATTGGGCATGGAAGAACCTGGATGCGGATTATATTGGGTTAGCACATTATAGAAGACATTTCTCAATGAAGAATAAGTCAGGGTTTGAAAATATTTTGAAGTGTAGTGAGTTACAGCCATATCTTGATAAGATAAAAGTATTTACACCTAAAAAGAGAAGGTATTATATTGAAACATTGTATAGCCACTATAGTCATACACATTATGCTATTCACTTAGATGAAACTAAGAAGATAATCCAGGATAAATATCCAGAATATTTGGAAAGTTATGAAAAGGTAATCAATCATACATATGGTTATATGTTTAATATGATGATTATGGAAAGAAGATATTTGGATGACTATTGTACGTGGCTTTTTGACATATTATTTGAACTAAAAAAACGAATTGATATGCCAGATTTAAGTACATTTCAAGGTAGATTTTATGGTCGGGTTTCCGAAATAATTTTTAATGTATGGCTCGATTATAAGATAAAATCAGGAGAATTAGACAAGAGGGAAACCATGGAAATTAATTGTATTCATATGGAGAAGATTAATTGGTGGAAAAAAGGAATTGCTTTTTTAAAAGCAAAGTTTTTAGGAGATAAATATGAAGGAAGCTTTTAATAATCATTGTAGAAAAGATATTGTTGCAGTTGTTGTAACATATAATAGAATGAAATTATTGGAAAAATGCGTTGAATCTTTACAGGGTCAGTCTGTAGTTCCAGATATTATGATAATTGATAATGCTAGTACAGATGGCACAGCAGAATTATTTAGAAATTCAAAAAAAAATGTTCATTACTATAATACCGGAAGTAATTTAGGTGGAGCTGGTGGTTTTAGTTATGGGATAGAAAAAGCTGTTGAAAAAGGATATAAATATATTTGGATTTTAGATGATGATACGATGCCGACTGAAACAGCTTTAGAAGCATTTGTCCAAAAAGATAATGAACTTAAAGGTAAGTATGGTTTTTTATCGAGCAAAGTTTTGTGGAAAGATGAATCAATATGTACAATGAACATACAAAAAATTACAAAGTGGAAGCAGTTAAAGGAATACGATAAATGCGAAAAAATACAGTATGCCTCTTTTGTTTCGCTTTTTGTAAAGGCTGAAACAGTGAAAAGCGTAGGTCTGCCATATAAAGACTTTTTTATTTGGGCGGATGATTGGGAATATACAAGGCGTATATCAAAGACATGTGAATCGTATTTTTTGCCTGAAAGTGTGGTTAACCATTGGTGCGCAAGTAATATAGGCGCAGATATTGTTACTGTATCAGAAGATCGATTGAATCGATTTGAGTACATGTATAGAAATGATGTCGTTATGTATAGACAGGATGGCATAGAAGGGTATTTTTATCTTTTGATTAGAAATTTCCTTCATGTATTCAGAATATTAACTAAATCTAGTGCAAAGCTGTCAAAAATAAAATTAATGCTTAAAGCAACGTTAAAAGGATTTAGGTTTAAACCTCAAATAGTATATCCAAAGGAAAAATAAAGATGAAAAAGATTTTAGAAGTGTTAGGTGAACCTATAGAAAACGGTGGACAGGAAGCATTTGTTTTTAATGTACTGGCAAATATGGATTTGAGTAGAGCAAGAGTGGATGTGTTTACGCCTTATCACTGTGACAATACATATTACAAGTCGATGATTGAAAACAGTGGAGGCAGAATTATCGCAATGGAATTACCATTTGCTCCTGGAAATAGTCGTATTAATATTATGAAACCATTGAGTGAATATTTAAAAAACAATCATTATGATGTTGTACATGTTCACTCGGGGAGCATTTCTGTTTTGGCAGAAGTTGCTTTTGTTGCACGCATCAATCATGTAAAAAAAATTATTGTACACTCACACTGCGCGGCAGAAAAGAAAACAATAAAATATGGATTAGCTAAACTGGCATCATTGCCAATTATGCATTTTTGCCCGACGGACTATTTTGCATGTTCACAGGTGGCGGGTGATTGGAAATTTTCGAGAAGAATAGCACAAAATAAACTTTTGATTTTAAAAAATGGTGTTGATTTGAAAAAGTTTGCTCCTAATTCTGAAGTTAGAGAAATGTATAGAAAAAAACTAGCTGTTTCAGGAGAAACATTTGTAATTGGTCATGTGGGTCGGTTCTCATATCAAAAAAACCATGAATATTTAATAGATGTATTTGAAAAAGTCAGAAGTCAGCATAATGATAGTGTGTTGCTTTTGATTGGAGAAGGCGAGGATTTTGATCGAATTCAGAAGTTGGTTCACAATAAACATCTAAGAGATTCAGTTATATTTTTGGGGAACGTTGATAATGTGAATGACTATATGCAGATTATGGATGTGTTTCTGCTACCATCGCATTTTGAAGGATTACCAATAGTTGGGGTAGAGGCTCAAGCAGCAGGTCTTCCGATCTTTGTATCGAACAATGTCTCACCAGAATTAAAATTATCTCCTACAATTGAATTTTTAGATTTGGATGATCAGGAGAAATGGGTGGATAAAACACTTTCGTGTCTTGACACTAAACATGTTGATAACAGTAAATGTTTATTAAAGAATGGATATAGTATTGAGGATACAGCAAAAAAACTGATGGAAGTATATGGAGTATAAAACATGATATATATTGCAACACATAAAAAGTTTAAAGAACCAAAGCTTGACGGATACAAGCCGATACAAGTCGGAGCTTCAAATAAAAATAAATTAGGCTACATTACAGATGATACAGGGATTAATATTTCAAATAAAAATGCTAACTTTTGTGAACTAACAGGACTTTATTGGATTTGGAAAAATTCTTCTGATGAATATAAGGGATTAGTTCATTATCGAAGATATTTTTCAAATACATTAAGAAAAAAAATAATTACTGCTGAAGATGTGAAAAAAATCTTAAAAAAATATGATGTAATTCTTCCTTTTAAACATCGCATGAATAACACTTTGGTAGAGGATTATTGCGAAATATCGGGATATAAATCAGATCTGGATAAAGTTAGACAGATAATATCGATGAAGTTTCCTAATTACCTCAATACCTATGATGAAGTTATGGAGGGGAATGATATATATTTTTATAATATGATTGTTGCAAAGAAAGAAGTGTTCGATAGTTATTGCAATTGGCTCTTTACAATTTTGTTTGAATTAGAATCAAAGGTAGATTTAGAAGGATACAACGATTATCAAAAGCGAATTTACGGATTCATGTCAGAAAGATTACTAAATGTCTATTTTAGATATAACAGTTATAAGATTTTTGAGTGTGGAGTTATTAATACAGAGGAAAAATGGAGTAAGAGTAAAGTTATACGAACATCATTAAAAAGGAAGATAATGTACTGTATTCAATTGCTTAAGTAATAATACGAGCAGGTTACATATCTATTGTGAAAAATATGAAAATTATTAAAAGATTATTAGTTTATTTATTAGTAATACTCGTCATATTACAATGCTATTCTTTATTGTCTATGATAATACCTAATGGATATTTTTATTTGGCAATTAATATTATTCTTGCTTTATTGATAATACTAGAAAAGAAGATTATAATAACAAAAAAATTAGTAAGTCTTTTGTTATTATATTGCGGGATTTTGTTGCTACTTTGTTTTAGTGATTATTTTGCAAATACTGAATTTATTCTTTCGGTATTAACTCCTTTTCCATTGTTTTTAATTTATACTGAAGGCGAATATAATGGAATTGATTTTATGGAAAAATATACAAATGTAATGTTTGTCATAGCTTCTTTAAGTTTATTCTTTTTTATATTTGGCTCATTGCTAGATATTATTAATCCAACAGGATTTTATTCACATCAACAAATTGGATGGGGACCAAATGATTATTATGACTTTTATCATTTGTATTGTGAAGGGCAATATGTTTCTGCTTTAGGATATTTGGGCGTAAGAAATATATCCTTGTTTTTAGAAGGACCAATGCTCACTTATACGTTAAGCTTTGCATTGTATTATGAGCTATTTTTACGAAAACAAGGCACTAGAAAGTTATATCCCATTGTAATAATAATAACCATTGCAACATCATTTTCAACGACAGGTTTAGTTCTCGTTGTTGTTTTGCTATATTTAAAGTTTTATGATAAGTTAAAGCACAACGGGGTGCTTAGATTATTTGTAGTGCCGATTATTTTAGGTGTTGTGATATTTTTGTCAACCTATATTATTCAGGATAAGTTTGTAAGCAATGTTTATTCTTCATCAGCTAGAGTAGATGATATTATTGCCGCGTTTAAATGTTTTATATCAAATATTTTGTATGGTGTAGGTTATCAAAATATGGAAGCTATTGATCCTTATCGTTCATTTATAAGATTAAATGCAGGTCTTAGTACTGGAATAGGTGCTATTCTAGCTTACGGGGGCTTGATTTGGGGAATATGGTATATAATCCCTACAATATTATCAGTAATAAATTATGTTGCGTGCCCAAGAGCAAGAAAGCAAATGGGTTTTGTTATTATGGCATTTGCATTATTATTGGTTACAGTAGTGCAAAATCGTGTGCTGTGTACGATAATTAATGCGTTATGCTGGCAGTTTGTTTTATGCTCTAAAGATAGTAAATTGATTAATGTTGATAAAGGAGAATAGCTTATAATGAATAAAATTGGAATTATTACATATCATGCAGCCTATAACTATGGATCTGCATTACAGGCATATGCTACACAGTGTGCAGTAGAAAAACTCGGATATAAAGCGGAAATAATTAATTATAGAATGCCGGAACAGAAGAATATATATTCACTCTATAGAATGAGATATGGAATCAAAACGTTATTAAAGGATTTGATGCAATTTCCGGTGCAAAAACAGAGAACTGAAAGAATAAACAAATTTGAGGATTTCTTTAAAGAATTCTTAAATATGAGTGATGAATGTACTTATCCAGATGATGTTTATCAATTATGGGATAACTATTCTACAATTATTAGTGGTAGTGATCAGATCTGGAATAAACATTCCTTGGAGTTAGAGAATGTAGGAATGGAGTACATGCAACCATACTTGCTTCATGGCTTTGGCGGCAAGAAAATTTCCTATGCATCTTCTGTTGCAAACATGACAGATGATGAATTGAAATTAATTGTAGCCGACGTATCTAAATTTGTGGCTTTGTCAATGCGTGAAAAAAGAAGTGCATTGAAAATGACAGACTTGATGAACAGAAAAGTTGACTCGGTAGTGGATCCTACATTCCTGTTGAACAAAGCAGATTGGATTGATAAATTAAACATTCAAAAAAAGAAAAATAATGATAAATATATTCTTTACTATTCTTTGGCAGGCATCAAACCACTAAAAAAAGACATGGCGAATTTAAAAAAAATAGCTAATGAGAAAGGCATTAGGGTTAAGGTGATAACACCGTTTGCATATGTTAGATTTAATGATAGTACCATTGAAATGCATCCAGAGGCGGGACCGCGTAAATTTTTAGAATTGATATATAATGCAGAAATGATAGTGACAAACTCATATCATGGAACAATTTTATCTTTAAATTTGGGGAAAAATGTATATTCAATATGTGAAAATGGTGGATCTGAGTTTAGAAAAACTGAGATATTAGAGAGATTAGGACTAAAGAACAGAATTGTCAGTGGTACCAATGAGTTATTGACAAACATTTTTACTGATATAGATTATGCAATAGTAGATAAAAAGTTATCAGCGTTACGTGCAGAGAGCTATCAGTATTTGGAACAGAGTTTAATAGAAAACAAAGTCTAAGATTCGGTTTAAACTAATGAAAGATTTGTTCATGTCTTAATAATAATTGGAAGGTAGAAAGAGATGGATATTATTGAAATTACAAAGGAATTAAATACACATGGACAGGATAAGGTTGCTGAAAGATTAGTAGCTCTACCTGAAAATCAACAAGAAAAACTTGTCAGACAGATTGAAGCAATTGATTGGAATGTTGTTGAGAGTATACATAATGCAAAGAATGAGCGCGCTGCTGAAAAGCATGTAGAGCCGTTGAATGCTGTGGAAATTAAAGATATCAAGGAAAATAAAGAAAAGTATATGTCAGCAGGCTTGGATGCAATTAAGAACGGAAAAGTTGCTGCAGTATTGCTTGCTGGTGGCCAGGGAACAAGACTTGGATTAGATAAGCCAAAAGGAACGTTAAATGTTGGAATTCACAAGGAATTGTTTTTGTTTGAGCAGCTTATTAACAACATTATGGATGTTGTAAAATTAGCTGATGCATGGGTCCCACTATATATCATGACAAGTGAAAAGAATAACAATGATACAATTACTTTTTTTGAGGAACATAACTATTTTGGTTATGATAAGAATTATGTGCAATTCTTTATTCAGAATATGGTTCCATCTGTTGATTACAATGGAAAACTCTATATGGAGGCAGAAGACAGCCTTTCGATGTCACCAAATGGAAATGGTGGCTGGTTCCTGTCAATGATTTATGCAGGACTTGATAAGGATTTACGAGAAAGGAGAATTGAATGGGTAAATGTATTTGCTGTTGATAATATCCTCCAGAGAATTGCAGATCCGGGATTTGTTGGAGCAACGATTCTTTCCGGATGTGAGTGTGGATCCAAAGTAGTCAGAAAAGTCAGCCCGGATGAAAAAGTGGGGGTAATGTGCAGGGTTAATGGACATCCTTCAATTATTGAATATTACGAAATGCCGGAAGAACTCGCAACAAAGAGAAGAGAAGACGGGGAACTGGAATATGGATTTGGTGTAATCCTTAATTATTTGTTCAGCCTTAATAAGTTATTTGAGATTGCAGACAGAAATCTGCCACTTCATATTGTTGAAAAAAAGATTCCGTATATAAATGATGATAATGAATTAGTAAAACCGGATCAGCCAAATGGATATAAGTTTGAGACCCTGGTGCTTGATATGGTAGAAATGATGGATGACTGTATCCCTTATGAGGTCGAACGGGATCATGAATTTGCGCCAATTAAGAATAAGACAGGAATGGATTCATTAGAGAGTGCAAGAGAATTGCTTAAGGTTAATGGAATTGAGTTTTAATTAGCAGGAGGTGTTACGATGGTAGTATTACTAGCAGGAGGAGCCGGATATATTGGCTCACATACAGCAGTGGAATTATTGAATGCGGGACACGAAGTAGTGATTGCAGATGATTACAGTAACAGTTGTGAAGAAGCGGTAAACCGCATCAGAGAATTGACAGGAAAACAGGTTGTTTCCTATGAAGCTGATGTAAAAGATAAAGAGATGGTTCGAAAGATTTTCGCAGAAAATGATATTGATTGTGTCATCCATTTTGCTGGACTTAAGGCAGTTGGAGAATCCGTAGCACAGCCAATTCGTTATTATCGTAATAATATTGATACCACACTTACGTTGATTGAGTGCATGAAGGAAGCAGGTGTGAAGAATTTTGTATTTTCATCTTCTGCAACCGTATATGGAGAGGAAAATAAAATTCCATATGTTGAGACAATGAAACGTGGAAGCTGTTCAAATCCGTATGGCTGGACGAAGGTTATGATGGAAGAAATTCTTGAGGATGCGGCAAATGCAGATCCGGAGCTTACGGTTGTGCTGCTTCGTTATTTTAATCCGATTGGAGCGCATGAATCGGGAAGAATGGGAGAAGATCCACAGGGTATTCCGAACAATCTAATGCCATATATTGCACAGGTGGCTGTTGGGAGAAGAGATCATCTGACGATATTCGGAGGCGACTATCCGACTCCGGATGGTACCTGCAGAAGAGATTATATACATGTCATGGATCTGGCAGACGGTCATGTACGCGCTGTGAATTATGTCAAAGATGCAAAGGGTGTAACAGTCTTTAATCTTGGAACAGGTACACCGTATAGTGTATTGGAAATTGTGCATGCATTTGAAGAAGCAAATGGCATGAAAATCGCTTGTGAAATCGGGTCAAGACGTGCAGGAGATATGCCGGAATTCTGGGCGAATTCAGACAAGGCATCAGAAATCCTGGGATGGAGGGCAACCAGAAATCTGAAGGATATGTGCAGGGATACATGGAACTGGCAGAAGCAGAATCCGAATGGATATCGTTAAGAAAAGGAGAAATAGAAAAATGGCAAAGTATGATTATTTAGTAGTAGGGTCCGGTCTATACGGTGCAGTATTTGCACAGGAAGCAAAGAAAGTCGGCAAATCAGTGCTCGTAATTGATAAGCGACCGAATATCGCAGGAAATGTATACACCGAGAAGGTAGAAGGCATTAATTTTCACAAATACGGCGCACACATTTTCCATACCAACAATACAAAAGTATGGAACTACATTACGCAGTTCGCAAACTTCAACCGATTCACAAATTCACCGGTTGCAAACTATAAGGGCGAGCTTTATTCCATGCCATTTAACATGTACACATTTAACAAAATGTGGGGTGTTGTAACACCTGAAGAAGCAAAGGCAAAGATTGATGAGCAGCGCAAAGAGATAACAGGAGAACCAAAGAATTTGGAAGAGCAGGCAATTTCACTTGTTGGCCGTGATATTTACGAGAAGCTTGTAAAGGGTTACACAGAGAAACAGTGGGGACGTGACTGCAAGGAGCTTCCGGCATTCATCATTAAGCGTCTTCCGGTTCGACTGACCTTTGATAACAACTATTTCAACGCTCTGTATCAGGGTATTCCAATCGGCGGATATAGCAAAATGGTAGAGAATCTCTTAGAAGGTACAGAAGTGCGTCTTGGCGTGGATTATCTTGAGAATAAGGCAGAATTCGATGCCATGGCTGATAAGGTGATCTACACAGGTCCGATTGATGCATACTTTGACTTCAAGTTAGGAACACTGGAATACAGATCCGTAAGATTTGAAAACGAAATCTTAGACAAGCCAAACTTCCAGGGAAATGCTGCTGTAAACTACACAGACAGAGAGACACCTTGGACCAGAATCATTGAGCATAAATGGTTTGAATTCGGTAAGGATGAAGAAGGCAACGATCTTCCAAAGACTATCATCAGCCGTGAGTATAGCTCCGAATGGAAACCGGGAGATGAGCCATACTATCCGGTAAATGATGAGAAAAATGGTGCGCTTTATGCACAGTATAAAGAACTTGCTGATGCAGAAGAGAAGGTCATCTTCGGTGGACGTCTTGGCGAGTATAAATATTATGATATGGATGCGGTTATTGCATCTGCACTGGATATGTGTGAGAAAGAATTAGTTTTCTCATAGTAATATTTATAAAATCGACGTATAATAATTAATCTTAGCATCCCCTATTTTTGAATATATGTCAAATGGACGTTTATTAAAAATTTATACAGTAAACATTATAATATATTACATTTTAGTTAGGATATATTGTTTAGTATTATTTCTCAATGGAATAAGTTGTTAAACTGTTACTTTAATTTGGGTGAGACTATGATGGCATTAATAAAAGAAATAGAATATTATTAATGTTTGATAATTAAAAAGGAGGATAAGTATGATAATTTATATGTAAATTATCATATAATTTTAAAATGGGAAAAATGTATTCTAATGAAGAAAACATTCTTCAATTAATTGCATTGTTAAAAGCACATGGAATTAGAAAAATTATTGCAAGCCCTGGAAATACAAACATTACATTTATTGGAAGTATTCAGAATGATCCGTATTTTGAAATATATTCATGTGTAGATGAAAGATCTGCCGCATATATTGCATGCGGAATGGCAGAAGAAAGTAGTGAGCCAGTAGCATTAAGTTGTACGGGTGCGACAGCAGCAAGAAATTATGTTCCGGGATTAACAGAGGCATTTTATAGAAAATTACCTGTACTTGCAATTACGGCCTCACAACCGTTTGGAAGAGTAGGACAATTATTTCCACAATTTACCGATAGAAATATTCAGTTAAATGATATAGTAACAAAAAGTGTTCAAATTCCGTATCCATATTCAGATGAAGAAAGATGGTCAAATAACGTTAAGATTAATAGTGCATTGTTACAGTTAACAAAAGATGGCGGGGGACCAGTGCACATTAATATAGCAACTACATTTAGCCATGATTTTAGTGTGCAAAAGTTGCCAAACGAAAGAGTAATTAATAGGTATACATTAAAGTCAGAGATGCCAAGTGTTGCAGGTAATAAAATTTGCATTTTTGTCGGATCGCATAGAAAATTTACTTCAGAATTAGAAAAGGTAGTTGATGAATTTTGCGAAAAATATAATGCAATCGTATTATGCGATCAAACATCGAATTATAAAGGTAAGTATCGAGTACTTGGTGGTTTAGTTGCAAATCAAAGCGATTATTATCCTAATTGTAGAAAAGCAGATTTGATAATTCATTTAGGAGAAATAACAGGTTCTTATTATTATTTTCGAAATACACCAGTATGGAGAGTTAGCATCGATGGAGAAGTGCGTGATCCGTTTAAGGCACTTGTAGGTGTATTTCAAATGGATGAAATTGATTTCTTTAAGTATTATAATAAAAGAAAAGAGAGCGTTCAGAAGAACACATATTTGATTGAATGGAGAGAGGAGGAAAGACATTTACAGAATCAGCTAGCAGAATTGCCTCTGTCAAATGCATGGTTATGCCAGCAAACAGCACCGAAATTACCCCAAAATGCTGTTTTACATCTAGGTATATTAAACAGTCTGAGATCGTGGAACTTATTTGATACAAACAGAGCTGTGTACTCTTATTCAAATGTAGGGGGGTTTGGAATTGATGGTGTTATATCATCATGTGTAGGTGCAGCATTAGCAGATCCAAATAAATTATTTTTTTGTGTATTAGGAGATTTGGCAACTTTTTATGACATGAATGTTTTAGGAAATCGTCATATTGGACCAAATCTACGTATTATTGTATCAAATAATGGGACTGGATATGAAATGCATTGTTCAGGAAGTATAGGTAAGGAATTTGGTGAAGCAGCAGATGATTACATGGCTGCTGGTGGACATTTTGGAAATAAATCACACAATGCACTATGCAATTTCGCAAAAGATATGGGATTTGAATATCTGAAGGCTGAAACTAAAGAAGAGTATTTGAACCATTTAGAATACTTTGTATCAGAAAAAACTTATCAAAAACCAATTATTTTTGAAGTGTTTATTGAGGAAACTGATGATGATATTGCCTATAATATGACCAAAAATATGGTTTCGTCAGCATATGGAACTACAAAAAAAGTTGTTAAGAATGTTTTAGGAGAGAAAGGCTATTCTGGACTCAAGAAAGTTTTGAAGAGATTGTAAGTGAAATAATCACTCTGATGTAGAGTAGTTGTCACCCATCACCCAAATTGATCGGATAAGAATCAGAAGGGTTTGTCTGAAATAATCAAATACAAAAATGCTGATAAGTGAAGCTGTCAGGATAAGATTATGGTTGTTCTGGGGAAAGAACCTATTGGAAATTTAATTCTTAGAGTATTGTCGAGAAAAAGGTATTTTCTCAGAACAAGTATAAAGAAAGATACCAGTATGAGGGGTACTAACAGTGCAGAGGAAATAATTGCACAATAATTAGCCAGAAAAGAAAAGACTTTAGCTGAAGCGTTGAACGATGAGGCCGATAATTCAGGAGCTGCTTTATACAAAGCCTGTAAAGAAATGGAATCTAGTAAAAAATATATAAATGTTGTAAAAATAGAGATTTTATAACTAAACAAACAACATGTTTGAAACCGAAACTGACAAATAAACTGTCTTCGCAAGAAAATTACGTTCTACAAGTTGTTAAAGAAAGCAAATCAATTAGCGGATAGTGGGGGAGAATACAAGAATCAGAAGTGCCCAATATCAATGTATAAAGTAAGTGCATTGTATTTACTTTAAAAATTATTCCTGCAAGAAGTCGATTTTTATTAATTAATGATAATCCACATGTAGAGAATTTATTAAGGACATCGAAGTATGTGTCGAACTTCCAGCACCAGGAATATGAAAATTAATAGAAGCACGACTCTGGGCAAAAAGATTTGTTACATAGTATAACAATTAGCATCACCGTAGTGCTATTCATTATGTTATGCCAGCTCAAAGTCACAGAGGAGAGGATAAAGAAACTTATGAGCTTGCAAAGAGGTTACATACTGAGAAATGGCCATACAGATTAGAAAGTGGAGCCGTTTTGATGAAGAATGGATGAATCATGAACAGGATAAGGTGACAAAAGAGACGAAGGCCTCATAGAATTTTAAGAAAGGTAATTTGGGTTGAGATGATAATCACTTCGCCCAAAATCTAGGTGTAATTATGGGCATAAAAAGAAATATAAAATGGTTAATTAATAAATTCAAAGTTCAAGTGAAAACTCCGGTTTTGATAAATGTCCAAGAAAACGATTTGTTAAAGGGAAGAGTTGCCGTAATAACCGGTGGAAGTAGTGGAATTGGTTTAGCAATTGCAAATGCGTATTTACGATCTGGTGCAACCGTTGTAATTACAGGAAGAAATAAGAGTAAATTAGATACCGTTGTAAAAGAATTAGATAACGAATATCATGGGTTTGTTTTTCCTTTTGGTTTGGACAATTCAGAGGTTTCAAATTTTAAAAATGTGTTTGAGCAGATTGAAATGCTAGTTAGCAATAAGATTGACATTTTAGTAAACAACGCAGGAATATCTAGTGACACTTATTTTCTTGATATTTCAGAGAAAGATTATGATGAGGTATTAAATATTAATCTAAAAGGGATGGTATTTTTATCACAAGAGTTTGCTAACTATATGATAAAAAACCAGATACCAGGTAATATTTTAAATATTGGTTCATCCTCTGGATTGAGGCCTGCAAATAATCCATATAATATTGCAAAATGGGGAGTTAGAGGGTTTACATTAGGAATTGCTAAGCAACTTATTAAGTATAATATTGTTGTTAATGGAATTGCGCCTGGTCCTACAGCTACTCCAATGTTAACTGAAAGAACAGATAACTTATCGGGGCCAATGAATGATTCAAAACGATATATTCATACAGAAGAGATAGCAAACATGGCTATTCAACTTGTATCAAATTCGTGTAGAATGATTATTGGAGAAATGATTAATATAAATGGTGGTTCAGGAACATTAACCTTTGATGATGTGAAGTACTAATTAGAAAATGCAAACCATAGTATGAAGATGGGGGGGCATCGCTATTGGGTTTGATTGTAATGCATCCAAACATCAACAAGGGTCAGAAACAATTAGTATAAACTGTGATAATAGAATTATATGTGCGGATAGAAAGTACAGAATGCTGAAAAGCATAGATAAAATAAATTGTCTGTCTGCTAGGAAGGATAACATTAGGAATGGCTAGTAAAGAAAGGGACTTAGTTAAAAATACATTATTGTTTACTGTAGGAAACGCAGGAGCTAAGCTATTAATGCTACTTATAGTTCCTCTTTATACATATTACGTTACCACCGATCAAATGGGACAATTTGATTTAGTAAATACATATGTGGGTTTGTTCTTTCCGTTGGCATGTTTGGCTTTAAATGAAGGATTATATAGGTGGCTGTTAGATAAACAGACGAAGGATAAGGATGTATTGAAGACTGGTCTCCTTACAGCATTAGGTGCAATTGCAGTTTTTGATATTATTGCTTTTATAGTATTAGAATTCATCAATTATACTTTTTTATTTGAATTTATTATATTAGTTACTTCGACTGCATTTTATACGATAGCTCAGTTTATTACCAGAGGACTTAGAAATAATAAGATTTATGCTGTTCAAGGTATAGTCTATTCAATAACATTGCTTGTTTGTAATCTTATTTTGGTTATTTGGTTACAACTTCAAGCACGTGGTTTGCTGTTGTCAATGGCAATAGCTTATGTTGTTACAACTATATTTATGGCTGTTACACAGCATTTCGTAAACAATTATATTAGTAAAGGAAGAATTGATTTTGCAATTGCAAGAGGTTTGATTAAGTTTTCCTTGCCAATTGTTCCGAATAATATAGCATGGTGGCTTGTTTCAGCATCTAACCGAATAGTGATTAACTGGGGGATGGGAAATTCTGCAAATGGTATTTATGCAATATCCATGAAGTTTCCAACGTTAGTTAATATGCTTTCAACGTTCTTTTATCAAGCATGGCAGGAGCAGGCAATTTCGGAATATGATAGTAAAGAGAGAGATGCCTATTATACAAAAATATTTAACATTTACCATAAGGTTTTAATGACAGGAATTATAGCTTTGCTTCCGGTTACAAAATTTATAATTGTATTCTTTATGGATTCAGCTTATCAAGATGCGTATAAGTTTGTTGGATTATTATATTTATCTAGTGTGTTTAACGCTTTTGCAGGATTCTATGGAACAGGGTATCTGAGTACAAAGAAGACGATAGGAGCTTTGACAACAACAATATGGGGCGCAATTGCAAATGTAGTGTTAACATTAGTGCTTATAAATATTGTAGGGCTATATGCTGCAGCATTAGGTAATATGGTCGGAAATGGTGCTATTTGGTTAGCAAGAATTGTGCAAACAAGAAGATATTTTAAGATTCAAATAGAGAAAGGCACATTAGTGGCATTATTACTATTGAGTTTTGTTGCAATGTTTGCTGTTAATTTAGTATCCCACGTTGGGGGCTTGATATTAATAGAAGGAGTTGCATGTATTTTATTTGTGGTAGTTAATAAAGATCTACTGTTGCCATTGGTTAGACGAATAATGCATAGATAAAAAATTATGATAATAGGAAATCCCAAAATTTCATAGGCAACTAGAGGGTCCCGTTACTTAAGAATTAAAAAAATGATTTGATTTCGGATTTTTCTTTCTGGCAGATTTTAAAGAATGGATGTAAACGCTCCAAAACCAGTACCTTGACAACAAGATGGCTAGGGTGGAGTAGTGTAAATCCAATCGTGAAGGTAGGGATGGATGCCAAGGCATACGGAATTATATTGATATTTTACTAGAGTTTAGTATTATTGCAATATAAACAAAGCAGTGTTCCATAAAAATGGTGGTGAGAATAATGATTGTTGAGATGCTATTCAGCGGAATTAAAGATATGTCGAAGTTGTATCGCGAGGAACGAAGAGAGTCTGGCGGTGAAAATTCAATTGGTGTAGAAAAGACGACACCTTTATGGCAATATTTCGGAAAAGAATATTGTGAACAGATTATGCTGGCTATGAAGGAGAGCATTGTGGAAATAAAGAAACTCTCCTATCAGAGATCCTCTGGAAGAATTGCAAATGAAATATTTACATTGTTAAGCACTGGCAGATTGTATACCATAAGCTGCACCATAGATACATATGAGTATATTACTGCTCGTATGATTGTAAAAATAGAGTCTTCTGAAAGAACAGATTATGCTGATGAGGAAATGATAGCTGTTTCTAGGATAAATACACCAAGCGTTGTTGCGCTTGGTACAAGAGATAGGTTTGATCAGGATATTGATTCCAGTAAGGAAGCCCCGGAAAACAATTCTGAGATAATTGAAGCATTGATGGCTGACATAAATGTATCGGTGATAGATCCTAAACAGATGATTATATATGATACTGTTTTAGAAAAAGTGAAGATAGAATTGAAAAATGCTTTCCGTCCAGACTGGGAAAGTTGCGTATGGATCAGAGATGAGCAGTCAGAACAGTTGTGTTCGGAACTGTATCCATCCATTTTTTACACAGAGAATAAAATCCGTGCATTTGTAAATGAAGTTCTTATCAGGAATATCGGCTCGAAGTGGTTAGAGAGTCCTGGGCTTGAAAAATACGCTGAAAGCTGTAAAGAGCGGGCAAAAGATTTTCGAGGTAGTGTACCTGCGTTTTCAGATGTTGATGATGCACTTATTTCAGCGACGCTTGAAATGCTGTTTGAAATTGTGAAAGAAGGCAAAATTTACGAATCTGAGTATAAGCTTCAACGTCAGGAATATGATCAACTGATAGAACTCGCTAAAAAAGGTAAAGGAGATATTGTAGCGTACATTCAGAAGAGGAGAACGGTAAAGGTAGATCTGTGGAAAGATATTTTTGAAAATTACTTTGAAACTACGACACCTTGCGCCAATGGGATTGCCACAGAACCTGGTATTTCAGAATACCAAGATTCACAACAGTTGATTACTGATTTTATTAAGAATCGTAATCATGTGGCTCATAATAAACCGTTGACATATCAGGCATATAGGCGAATGGGAAAAAGTATTTCAGATATGGATCATCTGGTTACAAACGCAAACTGGATGTTTGAAAGATCCATTCCTTCTGAAGAATTGAATCAGACGATGTGGAGTGCTTATCAGGATATAATAAGAACTGAGAAGCAGAGCAAAGACTGGGAGAAAAATTATCTCCGCATTCGAATCGAGGGAGAAACAGGTGTGGAGATCCTTTGGCACGATGATATATTTGAGCTTTTCAGTGATGAGGCAAATAATCTCTATACAGCAATTCATGATTTATATTACTTTGATGAACAGTACGGAGTAAGTGAAGAAAATACTTTGGAAGATAATACAGAGTGGCAGACTGTGTTCAATGTGTCTTGTAAAGCCTGTGAGGATTATTATATTGAGGTTCAGGTTTCATTAAATATTGAGGATAGTATGGACGAGGACAGCTATATACATTTCCGTTACGTTCTTCATAAAGCAGGTGAAGATGTTTACAGCGATGCAGATAATTCGTGTACGCCAGCGATTTGCTATCATAACGGAAGCGGTGGTGAAGATTTTGATAATGGTGGTATTGAATTGTTCAGTAAATCCGAAACCGATAGAAGCGGACGTGATAAGTTTTTGAACGAATTGGAAACTGCAATTAAAAATTTGAATCCATATGTTCCTCAAATTAAATCGCTGGAATACGAAAGCGTAAAAAAGGGCACCGCTCCTCCGGTTGCAGATTTTCCTTGCTGGGAGTGCGGCAAATACGGAGTGTCTCTGCGAGAAGACTTTTATAAATTTGGACATTGCTGTTATTGTGGCAATGATAATGAGGTGGAAAACTGTGATCGTTGCGGATCGTATTTTAATGGTGATGGCGGAAAAAATCATTTATGTAATAATTGTATTATTGAAATAAAAAATTAGTAATATAGTCTAAAAGAGTTCTGGCATCGCTGACAGAATGTGAACAAATCAGGGTAGTGACATGCGGAACAAAAGGAGTTGATGTCAGTAATGGGATTATCATGGTTAAATAATGGTTTTATATGCAAAGAATTATATGCTCCATTTATCTTATCTAAAGATGCAGATTATATCAAAGACCTTAACAAAAGATTTTTATTATTACAAAAACAAGCCGAAAAAGCTGGTGCGGATGATGAAAGCATAAAGATAATAAAAAAATATAAAAGAAAAATTATTGAATCTTTAAAATGTTACTATAGAGCAGATATCTCTAAAAGTAATACAATTATATACAATTTGGTAAAAGATATTGGTGAAAATCCATTTGCTGTGAATCAGCTTAATAAGAGTTATGCTTTTCATGGTAATACGCATGGTGAATTACAATTTTTCAGATGCAGATTGGGAAATCCGTCAAAATCTTTTAAGGCTAAAGAGATGTTATTTATACCAGAAAAAATGAGAACTAAATCAGGAAATTATCGGTTTAGTATACCTGGAAATCCATGTTTATACCTTGCAAATTCATCATATGGCTGTTGGATTGAAACCGGATTTCCATCAGAGAGTGATTTTAACGTAGCACCAGTTATTCTTGATGGAACACAAAAAATATTTAATTTAGCGGTAACAACAAGAGATTTTACCAGATTAAATAATTTTGAATCAACCAGGGTTCACTGTTGGATAAAGTTACTTATGTTATCATTAGCAACTTCCTATAGAGTCACAGAGGAAGGTAGAACTTTTAAATCGGAATATCTTATATCGCAATCTATTATGATGGCATGTAAAAAACTTAAATATGATGGAGTTGCTTATTACTCTAAACGTGTAGATGATGAATTGTTTGCACTGTGTGCTATCAATTTGGTTTTATTTGTAGATTATGATAGCGTAGATTCAGTTATAAAGCATATGAAAATGGATGATTCATTTAATTATATTCTATACAAACAATTGGAGCATTCACTTAAATATAAAAGCTATGAAATGAGTTCTGTCTCTACAGGTTTAGTCACGAATATTGGTAATTACACAAGACAATATCCATACAGAGAAACAGAATTCTTTCATTTTGATCAATTTCTTTTTTACACTTGGAGAGACAAGATTAACGCTTCAGGAAAAGATAAAATGGGCTGGGGAGAGTTTGTTTAAATAAAAGAATCTTGTTGCCGGACGTTTTTATAATAGACAAGGAAGGCAATATATGTATATTCGGTACAGTGAACACAATATGAATTGGATCAAATAGTATAAATCCTCCAGCGAAGGAATGAAGATGGCGAAATTCGAGATAAAAAGCATAGTGAAACAAGTATAAGGAAGCTGAATAAATGATAGCGCTTATTTTACATGACATCTACGATACATTTTCCTATCTGAAATATGGTCTGGCTGCTGCGCTTTGTGCTGCTCTGGCATTAACCATATGGAACCACCGCCGGTGTAGAGATGATGGGAAACAGAAAGAGTTTATTTCTCTACTCTGTAAGAGCATGTTCCTGGCCTTTTACGGCACGGTCTTGCTCCAGGTCACACTGCTGTCGCGGGAGCCGGGAAGCAGGACGGCCACGGATCTGATTCCCTTCAGCACCTGGGGAACGACTGCGCAGAGCAGGGCCTATGAGATTGAGAATATGATTATGTTTTTGCCTGTAGGGGCGTTTCTGCCGTTGATGCATAGAAAGCTGCGCAGGTTGCACACAGTCACGTTGGTGCTGGCTGGACTCAGCATCGGCATTGAACTGATACAGTTTGTGACACAGCGTGGATATCTGCAGACGGATGATGTGATCATGAATGTACTGGGCGGTGTGGCAGGATATGGCTTTTGGCGATTGCTATTCGAAAGGGGAAAAAATAATATGAAAAACACAACATTACTGATTATGGCAGCCGGTATCGGTTCCCGCTTCGGCGGTGGAATCAAGCAGCTGGAGCCGGTGGGCTTACATGATGAGATCATCATGGACTATTCCATCCATGATGCAATCGAAGCCGGTTTTAACAAGATTATTTTCATTATCCGGAAGGATATTGAGGCGGATTTTAAGGAGCGAATCGGAAATCGCGTGGAAGAGTTGTGTGAGAGACTTGGTGTGGAAGTCGCTTATACATTTCAGGATCTGCATAACGTTCCGGGAGAAGTGCCGGCAGACCGTACAAAGCCATGGGGAACCGGACAGGCTGTATTAGCGGCGAAAGCGCTCATCCATGAGCCGGTTGCTGTGATCAATGCGGATGATTACTATGGCAAGGAGGCATTCCGGAAACTTCATGACTGGCTTGTTCTGGATCATGAGGACACTGCTATTGCCATGGCAGGGTTTATCCTGAAGAATACCTTATCTGACAATGGCGGTGTGACCAGAGGTGTGTGTAAGGTCGCAGAGGGACACACGCATATTTCTGACGTTATTGAGACCGGTAATATCGTAAAAACGGTGAGCGAAACCGGAGAAATTGGTGCGGAAGTCCGCGAGAGTGATGGAGTGGATGGTGTTGTGTTGAATCCGGAAAGCTACGTTTCCATGAATTTCTGGGGCTTCCCGGCGTGCGAAGGCTGCGCTCCTGCTTATCTGACGGTTCTGGAGCAGGGATTTGTGGAATTCTTTGAAGATACGGTTCCATCCAATCCGCTGAAAGCGGAATACCTGCTGCCGGTTCATATCGGTGGGTTATTGAGGGAAGGGAAGTGTACGGTGAAGGCACTGGAGACGAGAGATTCCTGGTTTGGAGTTACCTATAAGGAAGACAAGGCGGCAGTGGTGGAGAGCTTCAAGAAGTTGATTGCGGATGGCGTGTATGCGGAGGAGCTGTATTCGGATTTGTGATTCTATGGCTAAAAAATAGTCTTTGCATTTTTCATTCATACCTGTTATAATGATGCTATATCAAAGGGAAATTCATCCCGTGTATCTAAGAATCTTTGCATATTCTGCAAATTTTCAGACATGTAGCATCATCAGACAGGTATGGAGGACAATCTATGACAAAAGAAAGTGTACAGACAATTTCAGGCAGCAAGGTGACTGTGGTGGAGGCGGGCAATCCCAACCGGGAAGTGAAGTCGAGTGCATTTACATCCTATTATGGGGTACCGGAGAATGCAGCAGATCTGTATCAGGCGCTGGCTCACGCTTCGGATGTAGACCCGCAGAGTATTAAGTATGAGACTTTGCAGGGCGTGCTGTATCTGGCAAGGAAAAATGACCTGGCTTTTACCGGAGACAGGAAGGTTTTGGTTGTGGGAGAACATCAGTCCACAGTCAATGAGAATATGCCGCTCAGAAGTGTCATTTATTATGGCAGGACGATGGAGAAGCTGATTGAGCCGCGGGCAATCTATAAGAGCAGGCGAATCCTGATTCCGACACCGGAATTCTATATGTTTTACAATGGCAAAGAACCGCGGCCGACAGAATGGACCATGAATTTATCGGATGCATATCTTGTAAAGACAGATGAGCCTATGTTAAAATTAGGTGTGAAGGTAATCAATATCAATCCATCGGCGCACCATCCGATTCTGGAAGAGTGCCAGACGCTGTATGAGTATTCCTGCTTTATGCAGGAGATTCGTGACCGCACAGATGCAGGACTTAGCCTGGACGAAGCTATTCAGGAAGCGATGGAGGTTTGTGTGAAGCGCGGCATCATGGTGGAGTTTATCAGAGAGCATGGGACGGAGGTCAGGAATATGCTGTATACACAATTCAATCTGGAAGATGCGAAGGAAGTATGGGAAGAAGAGGCTATGGAACGCGGGAGAACGCAGGGTTTGGAGCAAGGTTTAAAGCAGGGCAAATGGATTACACTTGTTAAAAATATTGATGAGTTTCGAAAGAATATGAATTTAAGTTTGGAAGAGGTCTGCAAGGGGGCAGATGTGACGGTTGAAGAGTATAATCAGGCGAAGAAGCTGATTAATCGATAGAAAGAAGGAGTACACGCATTTGGACTGGAACGATATCTGAGGCTGCAAAGGGGCTGGAAGGACTGGAAAGCCTGGAAGAGCCGCTAGTATCCAGACTGCCGATTTCTGAAATTTGTTTTCTATTGTGAAAGATGTTTTGAGTATCATAAAAAGAACGGTTGATGAACATATTGACTTGCAATGATATTCACGATATCATATATACGCATAGAGAAGCGTATTGATTTGTAGTGAGGAGGTATCTACAATGAAAACTTTGTCTTTAACTGTATTGGCAGATACAATCAAAAGTCAACGTACTAAGAAAAACATTACTCAGGAGCAGCTTTGTGAGCAAACTGGAATTAACCGTAATATGATTGGCAGAATAGAACGCATGGATTATATTCCAACTATTCCGCAGTTGGAAAAATTAGCTGAGGCACTTTCTTTCGATATGGAAAAGGTATTTGTGGATGAAAACAAGCCAACAGTCTTTACTGCATTCAGAGGTTCGCATATGACGGATGAAGAGCGAGCTGGTGTCGAGCACTTGATGGATATGATGCTTGCAGCAAAACAGCAGATTATGCTGAGAAAGGCTTTGCACCATGAATAATGAAATTGTATTATCTGAAAAACAAATTGATGAAGTAAAACAGCTGGCAGATGAAACAAGAAAACTATTTGGTGTTTATGGTGATGTGCCAATAGCGAATGATATTTTTATGTTGCTTGAAAAGAAAGAAATTGTTCTTTGTCAATATCCGTTTCACACAGAAAAGGAATCTCACTTAGATGCAAACATTACATGGTTTGAGACAGATTATGGTCCGATAACTTTTATAGGTTTAAATACATCACTCTATTTTGACGAGCAGATTTTTGCTCTGGCACATGAATTGTACCATTATATTACCAAGTCAGGAAAGGCTTATACTAATCTTGATGAAGAAGATAAGGTAACGGAAAAAAAAGCTGATCGCTTTGCAGCAGAACTATTGCTTTCAAGAGAAGCACTACATTCAAGAGTTATTTCCCAATTTCGCGCATCAAATCTTGATGATGTATCTGAGTTAAGATTGCTTCGCTTTGTGGCTCGTCTGCAAAATGAATGGTGGCTTCCATACCATTCTCTTGTACTTCGATTATATGAAGAAGGCTATATCAAACAGAATATGTTTGATAATTTGTTTGCAATAGATGACCGGAATTCAGAGAGCCGGTATAGTAAAATATTTGCAAGTGTAGCTCCAGACTGTTATAAGATTCTGAATGAAAAGACAGAAAGAACGGGTATTTCCAATCAAGTGCTGGAAGAATTTATCCAAAACTATGAGGATGGGAATATGACAGATGATGAGTTCGTTGAACTGTTGTCTATGTTCGGAAAATCACCTATGGATTTAGGTTTTGACTTATATGTTGATAATGATGACATGATTCTTAATTCCACCAGATCGTGGCAAAATGGGTTCCAAGCCCATACCTTTTCAGAAGTACAGTGAAATTTGGCTTGATCCTGTTTTTGATGCTTTTCCTAACCTGGCGGTACATGAATCTGTTTACGATGAATTAGTTGAAGCAAGAGTAAAATCTTACGCTGATACAAAATCTTTAGAATCACCAACAAAGCTGCGGGTATATATGGATGCTGAACTATCTGAAACGGAAAAACTTTTAATGCAAACTTACATACGCAAGATAGCTGAATATTCAAAATATGTTCCGGAACGTGACAATTCTAAAGATAGAGGAGAAGTGAGATCACTGTCGTACATGGCTGTGAAAGGCTTCTTATATTTTGCGGCAAATGATAATCTTCCGATGTTGTTGATTCGCGAGGCAGAGGAATTGAGTACCGGATTAGATGATATGGGGCTGCTTGAAATGTATGATGTTATCTATTATTTGTATCAAACAGGAAAGTATGATAATAAAGGGCTTAGGATGTTATACAAGTATCAGTATCATCTGACAATACAAGAAAAAAATCAGAATCCAGAATGGGGAGAGTTTATTGAGAAAATGAATCTTCTCTACCAATAAAGTTCCAGAAAGAATTCCTATTAGGTGTGCGATGAGCCTAATAGGGATTCTTACATTATGAAATATCCTGCGATTTCTGCTTGTTCCTCGTAAGTGCCAAGTATTGGAGTATTGTCTTTACCGGAACGGCGGTATCCATTCACCGGAATAGCGGTTCAAAAAGTTCCGGAATACTCACAGTAAGCTAATAGTTACTATAAGTGCCTGTCGATAAAGTGATTTGTTGTGCGGCGAATTGAGGAAGACGCAAAGTATTGAAAATCAGAGCAAAATACTCGAAACTGGACAAAATGTACGGATTGATATATAATTGGACTGTAAATAATATAAAATACATTTTGAAAATATATAAATAATAGGAATGAATGTATATATTGTCATAAAGGGAGGAAGACTCTATGAGAGAAAAGACAATAGTACGTATCGTACAGAATGAGCTGGTTAATTTTAAAAATGTAGAGTACGGACAAATTAAGTATATGAACTACAGTAGTGTTCAGAACAATGCTTGTATTACAGAAAAGGACATTGTTGGAATATATGGACAAAATGGTTCAGGTAAAACCGCATTGGTTGAGGCTCTTGATATTTTAAAATATATACTTAGCGGGATGGAAATTCCTTTCGAGAGTTACGAAGGTCTGCTTAGTGATCAGAATGATACGGTGATTAAGACGATTTTTTTTGTTGAGAACGGTATCGCAAAATATAGAGTTGTATATGATGTGACATTATCTGTTGATAAAACAGAAAAAAAGATTTTATTGAAAACGGAAATGCTTTCTTTTGAAGAAAGAGGAGCTGGATGGAAGACAGAAAGAAAAGTGGAATTTTCAAATCCGTACTATGACAGCGATGCGATTATTAATAATATAGAGCCGAAGATGGAGTCTAAAAGAATTTGTTTCTTTGAAAAAACGGGAATTCTTAAAAATCTTGCCGTTTATTGTGCTCAAAAAAACATATCAGTATTTTTTAATGATTTAATATCAAAGACTATATCAGGGGTGGCTGTTGAAGAAACCGAGGAAGAAGATTTTAGAAATGTTGTCCAAAGTCTGATTCACTTTGGACGAGCATGTTTTCAAGTAGTGAAGGTAAACCAATTAGGAGCTATTAATAGTAATATTATTCCACTGAATGTGCATTGTGAAACGGGAACTATGATTACGCAGGGATGCCTCCCGCTTGTAATGATGGGAAGGGGGGAAGTACCAGAAGAACTTTATGAACAGCTCAAACTAGTTATTGATTCCATTAATATTGCATTAAAATCCATCATTCCGAAGTTGTCTATAGAATTGGTGGTATGTAATGAAGAATCGAAATCTGATGGAAATAAATACATGCAAGTAGAAGTCTATTCAAACCGTGATGGCAAAAGATTTCTGACAAAGTATGAGTCAGAGGGAATCAAACGGATCATTTCCTTATTGCAATATTTGATAGCATTATATAATTCACCGGAAGTATGTTTGGTGGTAGATGAACTCGATTCAGGGATTTTTGAGTATTTACTGGGAGAAATGCTGGGAATGTTAAATGAGGAAGCAAAAGGACAATTAATTTTTACGTCTCATAATCTTCGCATTTTAGAGAAATTACCTAATAAAAATATTGTGTGCTCGACTATTAATCCTCAAAACAGATATATTCGTCTTGTAGGAGTGGAAAAGAATCATAATAGGAGAGATTTTTATATTAGAACAATTACACTTGGAGGACAGAAAGAAGAATTGTACGATGAGACAGAACTTCAAGGTATGGGATATGCTTTCCGTCGTGCCGGGCAGGGCGAATCACATGTTGAAATAGAAATGTCAGATGCCTTCAGAAAACTTCTGCAGGAGGCAAAGCTTTAGAAAAATCGCAGAAGGGAGGATGAGATTTCTATGGCAAGAAAAACAGAGATGAAAAAAGCAGTGATATTTATTGTTGAAGGTAAATCAGATAAAACTGCATTGGAACATATTTTTAAAGTGATATATAAACATAAAAATGTCACTTTTGAATTTACAAAAGGAGACGTGACAAGTGACGAGACTCTGACCCTGGACGAAATAAAGTCTATTATTTACGAAAAAGTAGAAGCGTATATGAAAGAAAACAAATTGAATAAAAATCATATATGGCAAATCATTCAAATTTTTGATACAGATGGAACTTATATTCCTGAAAATGCAATTATTATGGGAGAGACTGGCAAGCTTTATTATTCCACTAAAGTAATATCTTGCAATGATAGAGAAAAAGTAATTCGAAGAAACAAATGGAAGAGCAAGACAATGGATGAACTGCTTAATCTATCTGAGATTAAGGGGATTCCATATCGGTGTTATTTTATGTCCTCCAATTTGGATCATGCACTTTATAATAAAATGAATCTGTCGGATGAGGAGAAAGAATTATACTCAAATAAATTCTATGAGATGTTCGACGGTCATGAAAAGCTATTCATAAACTTTTTGGAAAGTGATGCAGTAAACGGATGTCCTGATAGTTTCCCTGCCTCATGGAAGTATATAAGAGAAGAACTTCATTCGTTAGAACGCCATACGAATTTACATATTTATTTCAAGGAAAATCCTTATTTATAAGACACTGGACACATGAAAGCAGAATAAAAATATTACGTTGATGACATTTGGTTATCAGAAAAGAGTATCTGGAACAGCTGATTATCCCGTTGAGCGATTTGATGTGGTTGAAAAACAGCTGCTGTAATCAAATTATGAAGGCATTAAAGTAGTCAGTGTACTGGACTGGCTGTTGGCAGAAGGAGAGGCAGACATATGCAATTATCATTGATTCATCATGTAGCAATTATTGTTTCGGACTATGCATGTTCCAGAGATTTTTATGTGAATAAGCTGGGGTTCTCTGTAATCCGGGAGAACTTCCGGCCGGAGCGAAATGACTGGAAGCTGGACTTAAGGCTGGGGGATGCGGACGATCCCCAGGCGGTGGAACTGGAGATCTTTGGCATGCCGAATGCGCCGATGAGGGTGACGAATCCGGAAGCGTGCGGGCTGCGGCATCTGGCATTTCGCGTGGCATCGGTGGAGAATACGGTGAGAGAACTGGAGCAGAAGGGGATAGCCTGTGAGCCGATTCGAACAGATGAATTTACCGGCGGGAAGATGACGTTCTTCCGGGACCCGGACGGGCTGCCGCTGGAGCTGCATGAGTGAGAAAATTGAACTCGTCAAATGGAGGAGAACACTGACATGGGAGAGCGAGAATATGAGTCTGATGGTGAGGTCAAAAGCTGCAGGGATGAGGAACAGCTTTGTGTGGCACGCCAGCAGTCGGTGGGGCGGCTGAGACAGGATATGACGGAGGAGAATCTGTGGCAGGCGATTCTGCTCTTTCAGGGCTGCCGGTTTACCACGGCGAAAGGACTGGAATATACCTACTGCATTAAGCGGAATCACGAAGGTGGGCTGGGCAATGAGATTCTGTTCTCCAGGAAGGAGAAGACGATTACGCGGGCGACGGTGAATATTGCGTTTCAGAGGGCGCTGGCTCTGGGGAGAGTGGTCACGGGACCAAAGAAGCTGGGAGTGTTTGGGGCAAGCTATCTGTATCCGGTGTTTGTGAGGCTTGGGGTGATCGACAGAGGATTTTCATCTTTTACTTGACAAATATTCCTGAAAACACTATCATATTGATTATATGATGACTGCGACGCTACAGAGTGGTCATCGTACCATACAGACAGAAAATGGCAGTGAAGAAGAGGAGTACGTCGCAAGTGCCCGTCAGAGAGAACCGCTCACCGGCTGAGAGGCGGTTTGGGGTAACGCGTGCGGAAGGTAGCTTCGGAGCCGGAGTGCTGAATGAGATGTGCCGGGACGACAGGGTATGTGAGATGCCGGTCGGTGCCGCATATCAGTAGGGATTCCCGTATCATCCACGTTACGGATGGAGAGATGTATCGCAGGGAGATTTTATGTGCCGGCGATATAATGAAGGTGGTACCGCGGAAAGTTTATTCGCCCTTTATGCAGAGGAATCTGTGTAAAGGGTGTTTTTATTTCCATCAAATTTTCAACAGGAAAGGAACAGGAGAAACATGAAAGAACTGGAAAAGACATATGACCCTTCTTCCATCGAGGAAAAGCTGTATCAGAAGTGGCTGGACAACAAGTATTTCCACGCAGACGCGGAGCGGGGCAGGCGAGAGGGCAAGAAGCCGTTTACCATTGTTATGCCGCCGCCGAACATCACCGGTCAGCTGCATATGGGACATGCGCTGGACAACACCATGCAGGATATTCTGACCCGTTATAAGAGAATGCAGGGATACGAGGCGCTGTGGCAGCCGGGTACGGACCACGCAGCCATCGCTACCGAGGTGAAGGTTATCGACAAGCTGAGAAAGGAAGGCATCGACAAGCACGACCTGGGTCGCGACGGCTTCCTGGAAGCATGCTGGGACTGGAAGAAGGAGTACGGCACCCGCATCATCAAGCAGCTCCACAAGTTAGGCTCCTCTGCGGACTGGGACAGAGAGCGGTTCACCATGGATCCGGGCTGCTCTGACGCAGTGCTGGAGGTATTTACCAAGTTATACGAGAAAGGCTACATTTACAAGGGTTCCCGCATCATCAACTGGTGCCCGGTATGCCAGACTTCCATCTCTGATGCAGAGGTAGAGCATGAGGAGCAGGACGGCTTCTTCTGGCACATCAATTATCCGATTGTGGGTGAAGAGGGACGCTTCGTGGAGATCGCAACCACCCGTCCGGAGACCCTGCTTGGCGATACGGCTGTGGCAGTGAACCCGGAGGATGAGCGCTACAAGGATCTGGTAGGCAAGATGCTGGAGCTGCCGCTGACCGGCCGTCAGATTCCGGTGGTTGCAGATGCATACGTGGACAAGGAGTTTGGTACCGGCTGCGTGAAGATTACCCCGGCACATGACCCCAACGACTTCGAGGTGGGCAGACGCCACAACCTGCCGGAGATCTGCATCATGCACGACGATGCCACCATCAACTGCCCGGGCAGCAAGTATGATGGTATGGACCGCTACGAGGCGAGAAAAGCCATGGTTGCTGACCTGACCGAGCAGGGACTTTTAGTGAAGGTGGTTCCCCACTCTCACAATGTAGGTACCCATGACCGCTGCAAGACCACCGTTGAGCCGATGGTGAAGCAGCAGTGGTTCGTGCGCATGGAGGAAATGGCTAAGCCGGCCATCGAGGCACTTAAGAGCGGCGAGCTGAAGTTCGTTCCGGAGAGCTTTGGCAAGACTTACCTGCACTGGCTGGAAGGCATCCGTGACTGGTGTATTTCCCGTCAGCTGTGGTGGGGTCACCGGATTCCGGCTTACTATTGCCAGGAGTGCGGCGAGATCGTCGTGGCAAAGTCCATGCCGGAGAAGTGCCCGAAGTGCGGCTGCACTCATTTCAGGCAGGACGAGGATACTCTGGATACCTGGTTCTCCTCCGCACTGTGGCCGTTCTCTACTCTGGGCTGGCCGGAAAATACCAGGGAGCTTGAGTATTTCTACCCGACCGACGTGCTGGTAACCGGTTACGATATTATTTTCTTCTGGGTAATTCGTATGGTATTCTCCGGAATCGAGCAGACCGGCAAGTGCCCGTTCAACACCGTGCTGATTCACGGTCTGGTTCGTGACAGCCAGGGACGCAAGATGAGCAAGTCTCTGGGCAACGGCATCGATCCGCTGGAGGTCATCGACAAGTACGGCGCAGACGCACTGCGCATGACCCTGATCACCGGCAATGCACCGGGCAACGACATGCGTTTCTACTGGGAGCGGGTGGAGGCAAGCCGTAACTTTGCAAACAAGGTATGGAACGCATCCCGCTTCATCATGATGAATATGGAGAAGGCGCCGGTTCACGAGGTTGCTCTGACCGATCTGACCATGGCAGATAAGTGGATTCTGTCCAAGGCAAATACTCTGGCAAAGGACGTAACCGAGAATCTGGACAAGTTCGAGCTGGGCATCGCACTGCAGAAGGTATACGACTTTATCTGGGAGGAGTTCTGCGACTGGTACATCGAGATGGTGAAGCCGAGACTGTGGAACGACGAGGACAAGACTCAGGCGGCAGCCATCTGGACGTTGAAGACGGTACTGATCAATTCCCTGAAACTGCTGCATCCGTACATGCCGTTCATCACCGAGGAGATCTTCTGCAACCTGCAGGATGAGGAAGAGTCCATCATGATCTCTCAGTGGCCGGAGTACAAGGCAGAGTGGAGCTTTGAGGCGGAGGAGACCGCAGTGGAGACCATCAAGGAGGCAGTCCGCGCAATCCGTAACGTGCGTACTTCCATGAATGTTCCGCCCAGCAAGAAGGCGAAGGTCTATGTGGTTTCCGAGAATCAGGCACTGCTTGACATCTTCGAGCACAGCAAGGTGTTCTTTGCAACCCTGGGCTACGCAGGCGAGGTATTCCTGCAGAAGGATAAGGCAGGCATTGCCGATGACGCTGTATCCGCAGTGATTCCACAGGCAGCCATCTATATGCCGTTTGCAGAGCTGGTGGACGTTGCCAAGGAGATTGAGCGTCTGGCGAAGGAAAAAGAACGTCTGACCAAGGAGCTTGCACGTGTCAACGGCATGCTGTCCAATGAGCGCTTCGTGAGCAAGGCTCCGCAGGCGAAGATTGACGAGGAGAAGGCAAAGCTTGAGAAGTACACCCAGATGATGAATCAGGTGGAGGAGCGTCTGGCACAGCTTCAGTAACAGGAGCGAAAGATAGAGATATGAACTAAAGGGGGCATCTGGTTGGAGGAACCGGGTGCCCCTGACTGTGTTGAGCGGACAGCCCGGGTGCCGGGGCGGTGAAATTGGAATTGATTTATGAAATATTTTCCCGTATAATGATTAGGTCATAAGGTGGCATAAAGCCGCATAAGATAATAAGGTAAGATTACGGTTAGAATGATGAGAGAACATGCAGGGGATTATCTGGAGCAGATCCCATTATGGACAAGAAAAAAGAATACACTGGAGCAGGTGGGAGACTTTCTGAGGGAACTGGGAAGTCCGGAGCGCCGGCTTAAGATCATCCACGTGGCGGGAACCAACGGAAAAGGCTCTGTCTGTGCAGACCTGACGGCGATCCTGATGGAAGCCGGCTATCAGGTGGGGACCTTTGTGTCTCCCCATCTGATCGACGTGAAGGAGCGTTTTCTGTGGAATGGCAGCCCGGTGGAGGAGAAGAGTTTCGAGGAAAGCTTTGAGAAGGTACGGGCGGTCACGGAACGCATGGTCGCGGCGGGATACAGCCATCCCACATTTTTTGAGTTTGTATTTCTCATGGCGATGGTGCTGTACGGCAGGATGCAGCCGGATTATGTGATCCTGGAGACAGGGCTTGGGGGACGGCTGGATACCACCAATGTGATTGCCAATCCCATTGCCTGCATCATCACGTCCATCAGCCTGGATCACACCATGTATCTGGGGGACACGATCCCGCAGATCGCGGGGGAGAAGGCGGGCATCATCAAGCCGCAGATCCCGGTGATCTACGACGACAATCAGCCGGAGGCATCGGCGGTGATCGCCGCGAAGGCGGACAAGCTTCACGCCCCGGCGTATGCTGTGGGGGAGGCGGATTCCTACAGGCAGGTGTCATTTGCCGCACCCTATCAGGCCATGAATGCGGCGCTGGCGGTGAAGGCGCTGGAGGTGCTGAAGGTGCCGGGGGTGGATGCGGATGTGTGCAGAAGGGGACTTTCAAAGGTACACTGGCAGGGACGCATGGAACAGGTGGGAAAGAATCTCTGGCTGGACGGCGCTCACAATCCCGGCGGCATCCGGGCATTTATCCGGGCGGTGAAGGCGCAGCTGGGGGTGGAAGAATCTCGCGGCGAGGCAGGTGTACAGGCGCACGGAATGCGCGGCGAGGCAGGTGCCGGGGACGGCAAAGCCGGGCGGCTGCAGCTTGTGTTTGCGGCGGTTTCTGATAAGGATTACGGGGAAATGATCGGGATGCTCTGCAGGGAGCTGCCTGTCAGCCGGGTGACGGTGGCGCAGGTGGACAGTGCCCGTGCCACGGACCGGAATATCCTGATGGAGCAGTTTCGCCGTGCCGGATGTCCGGTGGTGGAGGCTTATGAAAGTGCGGCGGAAGCCATGGATGCGGCGCTGCACGCCAAAGGGGAGGAGGACCGGCTGTATGTGGTCGGTTCCCTCTACCTGATCGGAGAGATCAAGGGCTACTTAAGAGACAGGGAGGGAAGATAGATGCTGGATTTTGAGGAAGAAATCAGCCGTTTCAAGCCGAGCATGGATGTGAGCGAGGTGGAGGACGCCATTGTAAAGGAAGATTTGACGGACATGACAGATCTGATGGTCGAGATGATGAAAGGAAGGTCCGGGCAGCAGGAGTAAGAGGCGGCTGCGGACGGAGTGACAGGCGGAGATAAGAATGGATGTAAGGAAAAAGAACAGTCAGATTGCAAATGCATATTATAATCTGGGTCTTGCCAAGGCGAAGCGGCGGGATTTGAGCGGCGCTGTGGAGGCCCTGAAGAGGAGTCTGCGCTTTGACAAGTTTCAGACGGACGCCAGAAACCTGCTGGGACTGATCTACAATGAGATCGGTGAGGTGGGCTCGGCTCTGACCCAGTGGATCATCAGCCTGAACCTGCAGGAGACGGACAATCTGGCGGAGGAATACTTGAGAAAGGTTCATGCAAGCCGGGGATATCTGGAGGTGGCGGATCAGGCAGCCAAGAAGTTCAACCAGGCGCTGATCTATGCCCAGAATGAAAATGAGGACTTAGCGGTGCTGCTTCTGATGCGGATGCTTACGGAGATGCCCAATTATGTGAAGGCACAGGAGCTTTTGGCGGTCCTGTACATCCACCACGAGGACTACACCAAGGCAGGTCGCTGCCTGTACCAGGCGCTGAAGGTGGATCAGTACAATCCCCATGCCCTGCGGCTGATGGCATATGTCAAGCAGAATACCGGCCGCGCTGAGGTAGAACGAAGGAAGATCAAGAATGCATTTTCCCACCGGCAGATGCAGGACGATGATATTATTCTGCCGCCCAGCTACCGGGAGAATACGGGCTGGCAGTCGGTGCTTAATATCCTCGCCGGGCTGGTGATGGGTGCGGTGGTCATTTTCTTCCTGGTGATGCCTGCCAGCAAGGAGGCGCTGAATATCAGGCACAACGAGGAGCTGCGGCAGAGTCTGGAGGTCATCAACCAGAAGAGCATCGAGATCGACAGCCTGAACCAGAAGCTGGAGACGGCAGAGCTGATGCAGCAGAAGGCGGAGGAAGCCTTAAAGACCATGCAGAATGACAGCGGCAGTGTGCTGAGCCAGTATCAGAAGCTGGTGCAGATACTGGAAGCCTACCGGAACGCAGACCCGCGCACGGCGGCGCAGCTCTATGTGGGACTGGATGTGGAGACGCTGAATGACGGAGTGCTCAACGGCATCGTGGCATGGGTGCAGCAGGATATGACGGAAAATGGCTGGCAGCTTCTGGTGCAGATGGGCGATGAGGCCATGGCACAGGAAGGCGGTGCGGCGCAGGCAATCGACGCCTACCAGAAGAGCCTGCAGATCAAAGGTGACAATCCGGAGGTCATCTACAAGCTGGGTATGGCTTATGTGGCAGCCGGAGATACGGAGACGGCGAACCAGCATTTCGGGGATGTGATCATGAACTACCCGGATTCGGAGTACGCGGAGCAGGCGAAGGTGCAGCGGGGATATTAAGACCGGCAGAGCATGGAACTGCCTGCAGACCGGGGACAGAGAAAAAGAAGAAAGACACGACAGAGAAAAAGCCAGATTGGCGCTCTGCCGTGTCTTTTTTTGCTGCATGGCAGGGAAATCTGTTTAACGGGACTGAAAGGAGCATGGAGCATGACACAGCAGACATTTATGTATGAGGCAAAGGAGCAGATTCTGATCATTCATCTGCCCAGGGAACTGGATCACCACAACTGCAGGGATTTGAAGTACGAGACGGACCTTTTGCTGGCGGAAAATTATATTACCAAGGTGGTATTTGACTTCTCCAGGACGGAATTCATGGATTCGTCCGGAATCGGAATTCTGTTGAACCGCTACAAGCAGATGGCGCGCAGCGGCGGCAAGGTGACCTTGTACGGCGTCAATGCGCAGGTGGGGCGGGTGCTGGCAATCGGCGGAATCAACCGGCTGATGGAGCATTTTGACACGAAGGAGGCGGCGGTAGCCGGGTGAGCCTGCGGGCGTTTGAAATCTGCGGGGCAGCAGAATACGGGAGGAATGAGCGATGGAACGGTTTCAGATGCAGATTGAGAGTCTGTCAAAAAATGAAGAGTTCGCCAGAGTGGTGGTCGTGGTATTTTTGAGCCGTCTGGACCCTACGCTGGAGGAAATGGAGGATGTGAAGACGGCGGTCTCGGAGGCGGTGACCAATGCGGTGATTCACGGGTATCAGGGAAACGGGGGAATCATTGAGCTGGAGGTCACGGTGGACGGGGCGGTGCTGACGGTGATTGTGCGGGATACCGGCACCGGAATCCGGGATGTGCGGCGTGCCATGGAGCCTATGTACACCACCGATAAGACCGGAACCCGGTCGGGGATGGGATTCTCCTTCATGGAGGCATTTATGGATGAGGTTCAGGTGGAGTCGGAACCGGGCAGGGGGACGACGGTGACCATGAGAAAGAAAATCGGCGGGTGACGGCTCATGGAGGAGACCATCAGACTGCTGAATCTGGCGCACGAAGGAGACCGGCAGGCGCGGGAGCAGCTGGTCATGAACAACGTGGGGCTGGTGTGGAGCATCGTCCGACACTTTTCCGGGCGGGGCTATGAGCTGGAAGACCTGTACCAGATCGGCTGCATCGGCCTTTTGAAGGCCATTGACAAGTTCGACGTGAGCTTTCAGGTGAAGTTCTCCACCTACGCGGTGCCGATGATCACCGGGGAAATCAAGCGGTTTCTGCGGGATGACGGCATGATCAAGGTAAGCCGCTCCATCAAGGAGCTTGGCATGCGGGTCCGCAGCGTCCGGGAGCAGCTGACCAATGAGCAGGGAAGAGAGCCGGGGCTGGAGGAGATCGCCGGAAAGCTTGGGGTCAGCCGCGAGGAGGTGGCGGCTTCTCTGGAAGCAGCTGCGGAGGTGGAATCTATATACAAGACGGTGGCGTCGGGGGACGATCAGAGCCTCTGCCTGCTGGACAGGCTTCCCGACGAGCGGGCGGAGCAGGAGCAGCTGATGAATCAGATGGTGCTGAAGCAGTTGCTGGAGCAGCTGGAGGAGAAGGAGCGGGACATTATCATCCGCCGCTATTTTGAAAATCAGACCCAGAGCAGAATTGCCGCCGACCTGCACATTTCCCAGGTTCAGGTCTCGCGGCTGGAAAAAAAGATTCTGCGCCGGATGCGGGAATATCTGAATCCATGATCAGCCATACTAAAAGCAGAATGACAGAAAGGGAAGTGAGGAAATATGGAGTCATGGAAGCGGAAAATGGGAGTGATCGCGGCGCTGGCCTGTATTGCGGCGGTGGCTGCCCTGGTGTGGTTCTGTCTGGCAGGAGGCAGCCGCCAGAGCGGACCGGGCGGGACGCTGGTGCGGGTGAACGGGGCGCCGGTGTGGGAGCATGATGCCGGTGACTGTGACGGGCAGAGGCGCCCGGGGAAACCGGCACCGGAGGCAGTGGCATGAGCACTACCAGGAATGTCTATCTGAACCTGCAGGAGATCACGGAGGTGCGGCACAGGGATGTGCTGGTGAAGGATGTGGCCTCTGTATACTGCAGCGACCAGAATATTCAGAACAAATGCAGTGTGGTGAAGGTCAAAACGATCCGCGATCAGCACTGCCGCCGATATGTGGAGAGCGCCCTGGATGTGATTCGAAAGCTGGAAGCGGTGGATCCGTCCATCCAGGTCACCAATGTGGGGAAGGTGGAGTACATCATCGACTACCAGCCGTCCAAACCTCCGCGCCACCTGTGGCAGTGGACAAAGACGGCATTTGTCTGCCTGGTGTGCTTTTGCGGTGCAGCATTTGCAATCATGACCTTCAACAATGACGTGAGCGTCAAGGATGTGTTCGGCGAGATCTACCTGCTGATCACCGGCAGGGAATCGCCGGGATTTACGATTCTGGAGCTATCCTACTCGGTGGGGCTTGCGGTGGGGATCCTGCTGTTCTTCAACCATATTGCAAAATGGAAGCTGAACACAGATCCGACACCGCTGGAGGTTCAGATGCGTCTGTACGAGGACGATATCAGCAAGACCCTGATCCAGAATGACGGAAGAAAGGAGCAGGGAATTGATGTACGGTAGGCAGATGTTGGAAAGTCAGGTGCTGGGCGGGCAGGTGTTGGGAGGTCAGGCACTGGGCGGGCATCTGGGACAGCAGCTGGTTCTGGCGCTGATCGGCGCTTCGGCAGGAGGCGTGATTGCGGCAGGTGTATTTGCATTTCTGGCGATCATCGGAGTCTTTCCGAGACTGATCGGGAAGACCGGGACCAGCCGTCATATCCTGCTCTATGAGACCATGATCGTGCTGGGCGGAATCATCGGCAATGTGCTGGACCTCTATGAATTTCCTGTTCTGATGGGGCAGGGAAGCAATCTGGTACTGGGAATGTTCGGACTGTCTGTGGGCGTATTTGTCGGCTGTCTGGTCATGTCACTGGCAGAGACATTGCAGTCTCTTCCGGTCATCAACCGGCGGATTCATCTGGCGGTGGGCTTTCAATATGTGATTCTGGCAATCGCCGCAGGCAAGCTGGCAGGCGCACTGGTATATTTTGCGCGGGAGATGAGCTCGCAGTGAGGCACAGGGCATGGTGGCAGAAGACATGGCGACAGCGGGTACGGCATAGAACGGATGGAACTGGGGTACAGGCGTGAAAGGAGAACTACATGGAACTGAACAAACAGGAATATGGAAACTATGTGAAACAGGTGACCCCGATGCATTCCCTTCCCGTGGGGATGGTTCGGGCATTTATCACCGGCGGACTGATTTGCCTGATGGGGCAGATATCCACCACCTGGATGATGAACCGCTGGGGCATGGAGAAGGAGGTGGCTCAGACCTGGACCCAGCTGGAGCTGATTCTTGCCAGTGTGATTCTGACCGGATTCAATGTATATCCGAAGATCGTCCAGTGGGGCGGCGCGGGGGCGTTGGTGCCGATCACCGGATTTGCCAACTCGGTGGTGGCACCGGCGATTGAGTATAAGGCAGAGGGTCAGGTATTTGGTGTGGGCTGCAAGATCTTCACCATTGCCGGACCGGTGATTCTGTTTGGTGTGCTGGCAAGCTGGGTGCTGGGAGCGGGGTACTGGATTGGACAGGCGATGGGACTGATTGGATAAAAAGCTGGGGTGGCAATTAAGAAAAGATTTGAAAAATGAGAACAGGATTGTGAGGAGGTTGGAGCAAATGAATCTGGATATCGGAGAAGGAGCCAAGGATGTGCCGATCGGATTTGGCTTAAGCCTTGCCATGAATGAGCAGGCGATGGAGCGATACAGTCAGATGACAGAAACTGAGCGGAAAAGCTGGCTTTTGCAGGCGGGGCAGGTGAAGTCGAAGGCAGAGATGATGCAGCTGGTGAACCGGATGGGTGAGACGTTTCGGTAGACAGGATTAAGCTTAAGAAGGCAAAACAAATCAGCAGAATTATGAAATGCGAAGTAACTGAAAGCACATATTTCATAATTCTGCTTTTTTAAACCAGACAGATGGTGTATAATGGCAATACATATGTTAAATAAAAAGTTTCGGAAGGAGCAGGCATGCTGAATATTTTTTATGGGGATATGCCGGAAGCAATTTATAATCCATCTGTATATTTTAAGAATGTGTATGACGAATCCTGGATTGTAGAGCCATTTACGAAAGAGATGATAAAGGATGTGGATAAATCTACCGTGATAGGACCGCGAATCATTGACAGTCCGGTGTTGGGAGGAATCACGCCCAGAGAATTGTCTGGCGGCGTAAAGACACTGATTCTGATTGATCATGTGCCGGATAAAGTATTTAATGCATCTGCCTGTGGCGATAATTGTGCGAAGTGGCTTTTAAAAATCGGTGAAAAGCGTGATGTGACGATAAATCTGCGCCATATTATGGATTTTGGAGATGAGGATTTCTGTATTAGGGTTCAGAATACGGGGCAGCTGATTCACAACATGGATGAGCTGCTGCCCGTTGCTGGAAAGCTGGTACGATAGGAGTATGCAGTATGAAAGGGAGTTATAGAATTGTTGTAAAAAATGCTGTGGTACGTTATGATTTTGAAATCAGACGAAATATTACCATCATAAAAGGCGACAGTGCAACTGGAAAAACAACACTGATTGAAATGATTCGGGAATACTACGAAAATGGGAAATCAAGTGGTATAGAATTGAATTGTGAGAAGACATGTTCTGTTCTCTCCGGACGAGAGTGGAAGGTATTGCTTTCCGTAATGAAAGAGCAGATTGTTTTTATTGATGAGGGAAACGACTTTGTTCTTTCTGATGAATTTGCAAGACTTGCGCAGGAATCCGGAAACTATTTTGTGATTGCAACAAGGGAAGGGCTTGTTAATCTTCCGTATAGTGTAGAAGAGATATACGGAATTCGTGAATCGGGAAGATATGCCGGATTAAAACAGACATATAATGAACTCTATCATATTTATGGAGAAAAATTGTATACAGAGACAATTAAACCAGAAAAAGTGATTGTGGAAGATTCAAATTCCGGATTTCAGTTTTATGAGAAGCTGTCGCAAAACCAGAGGTGGCCATTGTATGCGGTTGAAGAGATCCCGGGATGCTGGTAAGCCGGGGCAGGTGAAATCAAAGTTAAAGGCATGATGAAGCGCAAAAGCGAACAGCAAGTGAGACTGTTCGCTTTTGTCATGATACCCCTGCTGCTTCAGAACCGGAACCCATCCCACACCGGCACTCCGGTATAGGTCAAGGGAGCTTCCTGTCCGCGCAGTACCCGCAGAGCGCCGTAAGCCAGGGCTTCCTGCTCAAACTCTCCTTCGTATACGGTGATGGGAGCGATAAAGGAGCAGCGCTTTCGAATCTGGCTTACCAGATCGTCGAAGCGGAGCAGCCGCCCGCCCAGCAGGATTCCATCCACCTGCCCGCACAGCACCGTGCTCATGGCTCCGATCTCCTTGCAGATCTGGTAGCCGAGGGCGTCCCATACAAGAGATGCCATGGGATCCCCCTGTTCCACCATTGCGTGAACCTTGTCGGAGTCGGAGGTACCAAAATAGCTGACCAGCCCGCCGGCACCGGTAATCATCTTCAGCACATCTTCCGGATCTTTTCCCTTGCAGTACTGAACCATATCGATGGAGGAAATGCCGCCGGTACGGTTGGGGGTAAATGGTCCGCCTCCGCCGGCAGCGTCATTGGCATCGATCATACGTCCGTCTTTGTGGGCGCTGACGGTGATTCCGCCGTCGATGTGGCAGACGATGAAGCGGCAGTCTTCATAGGCTTTTCCAAGAGACGCCGCGTGTCGGAGCGCCATCTCTTTCAGGTTCAGCACATGGGTTCTGGCTTTGCGGTCCACACCTTTCAGTCCGCTGATGCGGGCGATGTCATCGAATTCATCCACCACCGGCGGATTGACGGTGTACATGCGGCCACCATAGACCTGCTGAATCTTCTCTGCCATCTGGACGCCCAGATTGGAGGGGTGATAGAGATTGCCCATGCCGGCGCGGGTGTCTGCAATCAGCTTCTCGTCGATCACATAAGTGCCGCTTGCCAGGGAACAGCAGCCGCCGCCCCGCGCGGCAATGGCATCCAGACCGGTCAGATCGATATGGTTCTCCTCCAGGAAACTGACAATGTCCTTCATGCGCAGTGGAAGCTGCTGGTTGATGGTTGAAAACTTCAGAAGCTCCGGCGCATCATGAATCAGACAGGTTTCAAACAGGCAGGCTTCATCCTCGAACAGGGACAGCTTGGTAGAGGTGGAGCCTGGATTGATAACAAAGATTTTGTAGTGTTTCATGATAGAAGACCTCTTTTCCTCGTATGCATTTCGTTTTCTGATTCCATTATAGCAGATTTCAGATTCTTTTGACATCAAAAAGCCAGAAAACTGCAACACAAAAACCAGAAAACAGCAGTATCAAACCAGCAGACAAGGGACAGGATGTCAACGAATGGTATCGAATAAGCGTAACAAACGGGTTTAAAGAAATAAAATGTAATATAATTTCGAAACTATCTTTCCCTATTCTTCCAAATGCGGTATAATCATCTTAAGATTATGGGGGCGAAACAGCATTATGAAAGTACAGGAAACAATGAGAAAATATGGGATGGGCAGTCGGTGGATTCGGATGCTGCAGGTGATGGTGATTCTGGTGATCTGCTGCGGGGTACACGCATTTGCGGCCGAGAGCAAGGCGGCGTCAGGAACGGTGATCCGGGTCGGTTATACAGAGGGCGGGCAGATGATCGAGAAGTCCGGTGACCAGTTTACCGGTTACGGCGTCGCCTATCTGCAGAGGCTGGCGGCTTACACGGGCTGGAGATATGAGTATGTGCCGGTGGAGGAAGAGCGCCGGATTCATGAACTGGACGCGGGACATATCGACCTGCTCTGTGATGTATCGGAGGAGGAGGCTGAGGGCAGCCGGGTGCTGCTGAGTCAGGAGAGCTCCAGCCTGCAGTATATGCTGCTCTGCGCGAGAAGTGACGATGCGACCATATGCTTTGATGAGTATCAGGCGATTGACGGCAGGAGGATTGCAGTCAATAAGAGCCGCAGTATGGAGCGGATGCTGGAGCAGTTTGCCGACGATCATGGATTTCGGTATACTCCGGTGTACTGCAGCAGCTATTCGGAGATGAAGGAAGCTCTGGAAGCCGGTCGTGTCGATCTGATGGTGGCTTCCAATCAGAGAAAGCGGAATGATTTTAAGTATGTGGCGAAGATGGGCATGCGGGAGCAGTATTTTGCAGTGTCGCAGACCCGCGAGGACCTGATGGAGCAGATCGACTATGCGGACCGGCAGATGAAGATACAGTATCCCTTTATTATTTCTTCGTTGTATGAGACTTATTACGGCAGACCGTCGGAGGCTCTGACCGGGACCACCCGGGAGGAATATGAGTTTTTGCACAGCGGGAAGCGGGTGCGGGTGGTCTGTGATTCGGACAGCTTTCCGGTGTCATATATGGACGAGGCTACCGGAGAGTACAGAGGGGTGTATGCAGATGCGCTGGCTCTGATTGAGCGGGAAAGCGGTCTGGATTTTGAGGTTGTTCCGGCAGGAGAGTACAAGAATGTCTGGTCCATGCTGAGAGATGGAGAGGCAGACATGTCGGAGGGCATGTATATCAATGATGCGCTGATGAAAAAGTATGGGCTGGTTGCCGCAGATTCCCATATCAATGCCAACTATACCCTGATTGCCCGTGGGGACGAGGCACTGGAGCATGGTCTGCGGATTGCGCTGCCGGAGAATTATGTCGGCATTCAGTACTTTGTGAAGGAGCATTATCCGGACTGGCAGATCATTCCTTATAAGAACAATGAAGCGTGCCTGAAGGCGGCAGAGGAGGGGATTGTAGACGGAACCATGGTAAATTCCGTATTCCTGCAGACCGTGTACAATCTGAACGATTATGAGCATCTGGTTGTGCTTCCCATGCACAGTGTGGATATTCCCATCTGCTATGCATTCGGCGGACCGGATGCGAAGCTGTTGTGCCAGCTGGTCAATAAGTCCATTCATCAGATTTCGAAGCACGCATTTGAGGACTGTACCATTGAGAATGCGGTGAAAGTCGCCTATGAGCCGACTACCATGTATCTGGTGAAGCGGGTGCTGCCCTATCTGCTGATTATCCTGGGAGTGTTTGGTATGGCGTATCTGCTGATACTCTGGAACCGCGAGCGCCATTACCGCAATCTTGCCATGACCGATTCCATCACGGGACTCTGGAACGGTATCTGCTTCCGGCAGAAGGCGCGGGAGATGCTTTCCCGTGGAGATCAGAAGAAGTATCAGATGATTTCTCTGGATCTGGAGCATTTTAAGTATATGAACAATGACTTCGGTGAGAAGGCTGCCGACAGCATTCTCCGGAGCATCGGGGAGCGTCTGCGTCTGCTGCTTGGTCTGGATGCGGTCTATGCGAGAGAGATGGGGGACATGTTCCTGATTCTCACAGAGTTCCACCCGGATCTGGATAGTATTCTCCATAAGCTGGAGGATGAGTTTCAGTTTGACAATAATGGAATCCGGCAGCATTACCGACCGGTTATCAAGTTTGGTGTATGCAATATTATGGAGGAGGACAGAGACCTTCCGGTTAATGTGTACATTGACCGGGCAATCGCGGCAAGGAAGACCATCAAGCGGAATCCGAAGCAGAATATTGCCTATTATGACCAGAAGATGGCGGAGGTGATATCCAATGAGACCAGGATTGAGAAGCGGATGGAGACCTCTCTGCAGCGTCGGGAGTTTGTGGTGTACTATCAGCCAAAGTACCGGCTGGAGACCGGCCGCATCATCGGGGCGGAGGCACTGGTCCGCTGGAACAGTCCGGAGGACGGCATGCTGTATCCCAATTCCTTTGTCCCGATCTTTGAGCGCAACGGATTTATTATCCGTCTTGACTTTTATGTGTATGAAGAGGTGCTGAGGACCATTGCCAGATGGAGAGGCGAGGGGCGTCGGGATCTGGTGATCTCGGTCAATGTGTCCCGCATCCATATTGGAACCAGCGATTTTCTGCCAAGGCTTACGGCTCTGGCAGACCGGTATCAGGTCCCTCACAACCTGCTGGAGCTGGAGCTGACGGAGTCGGTGCTTGGAGGCAAGAATCAGGATGTGGTTGCCTTCATTCAGGCGTGCAAGGACAGCGGTTTTCCCATTTCCATCGATGATTTCGGCAGCGGGTATTCCTCTCTGAATCTGTTAAAGGAGCTTCCGGTGGATGTGCTGAAGATTGACCGGGAATTCCTGAATGAGTCTGAGGTTTCGGAAAAGAGCAGTATTATCATTGAGCAGATCGTGCAGATGGCAGCCAGGCTGCAGGTGTGCACCCTGTGTGAGGGTGTGGAGACAAAGGCGCAGGCGGAGTTCCTGCAGCGGATCGGCTGCGACATGGCGCAGGGATATCTGTATTCCAGACCGGTCCCATTGCATGATTTTGAAGCGATGCTTCGTGAAGACCGGAAAAAATCCATATAGACTTTTGACCGGAATCCTGATATAATCGAAATGTTGTGCATAAATATGCATTTATTTGACCGTGCATCAGGTTCTGACGCCTGCTGCACCGGAGCCTGACAGAAGGGAGCAGCAGAATGTATCTGATTAAAAATGTCCATGTGTATGCGCCGGAGGATATGGGCGTGAGAGATGTGCTGATCGGGGCCGGGGAGATTCTGAAGATTTCAGACCGGCTTCCGGCGGAGAAAGCATATGATGTGGAAGTGATCGACGGGACCGGAAAGGTTCTGATGCCGGGACTGATTGATGCCCATGTCCATATTCTGGGCGGCGGCGGAGAAGGCGGGGCGCGGACGCGGACGCCGGAGATCATGCTGACAGACATTACCAGAGGCGGTGTGACGACGGTGGTCGGCTGTCTGGGAACGGACGGATGTACCAGAACCATGACCAATCTGCTTGCCAAGGCAAAGGGACTGGAGGAAGAGGGAATCACGACCTACGTTTATACCGGTTCCTATCAGGTGCCGGTCCGGACTCTGACCGGTAGCATCATGGATGACCTCATTCTGCTGGACCGGGTGGTGGGCTGCGGAGAGATCGCCATTTCTGATCACCGCTCCTCTCAGCCGACGGTGGAGGAGTTTGCGAAGATCGTGGCTGACACGAGAGTGGGCGGAATCCTTTCTGCCAAGGCCGGTCTGGTCAATATCCATATGGGCGACGGGGAGGAGAAGCTTTCCTTCCTTCGCCATGTACTGGGGCACAGCCAGATTCCGCCGACCAATATGCTGCCGACTCATATCAACCGCAGTCAGGCACTGATGGAGGACGGCATCGACTATGCGAAGACCTGCGGCGGCTACATTGATCTGACCACCAGCTCGGACCCGGACTTTCTGGAGCCGGATGAGGTGAAGGCAAGCACAGGACTTAAGATGGCGCTGGACGCAGGGGTGTCTGCGGAGCACATTACCTTTTCCTCCGATGGACAGGGGAGTCTTCCGGTATTTGGGGCTGACGGGACATTTCTGGGACTGGGCGTAGGAAAAGTCACCTCCCTGTATCGGGAAATGCGGGACGCGGTGCTGACGGACGGCGTTGATCTGACCGATGCGCTGAGGGCTGTGACCTCCAATCCGGCCGCCCTGTTAAAGCTGGAGCGGAAGGGTCGGATTGCGGAGCATGTGGATGCGGATCTGGTACTTGCAGATGCACATACGCTGGAGATCGATACGGTGATCGCTAAAGGAGTCCGGATGATTTCCGGCGGCAGGGTGCTGGTAAGGGGCACCTTCGAAAGAGCAGAACAGACAGAATAACAAGGGCAGAATGAAACAGATAAGCAAAAGTGGAGAGGATTACAACGTATGGACAAGAAGAAAAGACAATTTCAGATGCCGCATACCTACATCATTATTTTCGGCGTCATACTGCTGGCAGCGCTGCTGACCGTATTTATCCCGCTGGGAAAATATGAAACAAAAGATGTAACTTACATGCAGAACGGTGTGGAGAAGACCAAGACCGTTCTGGACCCGGACAGCTTCCAGTATGTGCTGGATGAGAACGGCAACAAGGTTACCCAGGTGGCGCCGCTGTTCGGAACGGAGGATTTTGGCAGACAGGGTATTTTGAACTATGTATTTGAGGGACTGACCACCGGTGACAAGTGGGGAACCGCGGTGGGAATCATTGCATTCATCCTGGTTGTGGGCGGTGCCTTCGGCATCGTGCTGCGGACGGGAGCGATTGAGAGCGGCATCATGCGGGTTATTGACATGATGGGCGGAAAGGAGATTCTGCTGATTCCGATTCTGATCGTGCTGTTCTCACTGGGCGGCGCGGTATTCGGAATGGGCGAGGAGGCGATTCCCTTTGTCATGATCCTGGTGCCCATGTTCATTGCCATGGGATATGACGCTGTGGTGGGTATCATGTGCTCCTACGTGGCGACTCAGATCGGCTTCGGCGCATCCTGGCAGAACCCGTTCAGCCTGGCGGTGGCTCAGGGTATCGCAGGCATCCCGGTTATGTCCGGCGCCTGGTTCCGTATTCCCATGTGGATTCTGTTTACAGGCATTGCCGTGGTATTTACCACCCGGTATGCCATGAAGATCAGGAAGAATCCGCAGCTGTCCGTAGCCTATGAGTCCGACGAGGAATACCGTCAGGAATTCATGAAGAAGAACAATGAGATGCCGCCGTTTACCTTAGGACACAAGCTGGTTATCCTGACCGTGTTCGGCTGCGTGGTGTGGACCATCTGGGGCGTGGTGGCAAAGGGCTACTATATTCCGGAGATCGCCTCCCAGTTCTTTGTGATGGGTCTGGTGGCAGGCATTATCGGCGTGGTGTTCCATCTGAACGATATGAAGTTAAATGATATCGCCAGGTCCTTTGACCACGGCGCGGCGGACCTTCTGGGCGCGGCCATGTGTGTTGGTATGGCGCAGGGTATCATTATCATCCTGGGCGGCACGGACCCGACTGAGGGAACGGTGCTGAACACGATTCTGCACAACATCGGAAGCAGCATGCAGGGCTTCCCGCCGGTGATTTCCGCCTGGCTGATGTACGTGTTCCAGTCCGTATTCAACTTCTTCGTGGTATCCGGTTCCGGACAGGCAGCGCTGACCATGCCGGTGATGGCGCCGCTTGCAGATCTGGTGGGCGTAGAGCGCCAGGTGGCAGTTGTGGCATTCCAGCTGGGTGACGGATTCACGAACTTTATCGTGCCGACCTCCGGCTGCCTTCTGGGTGCACTGGCTGCAGCCAAGTTAGACTGGGGCAAGTGGGCAAGATTCCAGATTAAGTTCCAGGCGGTGCTGATTGCAGCAGCTTCTGTGACCATGGTTCTGGCAGTTGTGCTGGGATTGTCATAAGAGAATATGAGAACGCGAAGCGGGGAGTGGATGAACCACTCCTCGTTTTTTAAGTCAGAAAATGGATAAAGACAGAAAAAATCGGGCAAAGTACGGTTAGAGTGATTCAGTAACAGGAAGGAGCTTGAACGTGCAGAAGGGAAAAGCAAGTTTGTGGTTGGAACGTCCGGTTTATATTATGTCGATGGCAGGTGTTGCCGGAAAGAAAGAGGGGGAAGGTCCGCTGGGATCAAAGATTGACCGGATCGTACAGGACCCCATGTTTGGATGTGACAACTGGGAGCAGGCGGAGAGCGCCATGCAGAAGCAGGCGGCGGATCTGGCGCTGGAGAAGGGGGGAATCCACCGGAAGGATATCCGGTATCTGTTTGCGGGAGATCTGCTGGGACAGCTGATTGCCACCTCCTTCGGGACTGTGGACTTAAATCTACCGCTGTTTGGACTGTATGGTGCCTGCTCCACCATGGGAGAGGCGCTGAGTCTTGGGGCGATGTGTGTGGATGCCGGACATGCGGACAAGGTGCTGGCGATGGCATCCAGCCACTATGCCACAGCGGAGAAGCAGTTCCGGTTCCCGCTGGGATACGGAAATCAGAGACCTCAGTGCGCAACCTGGACCGTGACCGGCTGCGGGGCGGTGGTGCTGGCGGGAGAAGCGGCGACCGGGGGGAGGACGGAAGCAGGAGTGACAGAAGATCAGACGGAAGCAGAGACGCCAGGCAGGAAGGTGAAAGCAGGGACGCCGGCCGGTAACGCCCGGGTTCGCGTGGCGGGAATCACCACGGGGAAAATGGTGGACCTGGGAGCCAGAGATTCCATGAATATGGGGGCGGCCATGGCGCCGGCTGCCTGGGATACGATCCGGCAGAACTTTGAAGACTTCGGTGTGGACGAGACCTATTATGACAAGATCATCACCGGAGATCTGGGACAGGTGGGATCCGGGATTCTGCTGGATTTTATGAAGCAGCAGGGACATGATCTGACCGGAAAGCATATGGACTGCGGGATGGAAATCTATGATAATGAGCGCCAGGACACGCATTCCGGCGGAAGCGGCTGCGGATGCGCGGCAGTGACCCTGTGTGCCCACATTCTCCCGGAGCTGATGAAGGGAACCTGGAAGCGGGTGCTGTTTGTGCCCACAGGGGCGCTGCTTTCCACGGTCAGCTACAACGAGGGACAGAGCATTCCCTGTATCGCCCATGGGGTGGTGCTGGAGAGCGGCGGTCAGAGCCAAAAGGGAGGTGGAAAGGAATCATGATGGAATATGTGAAGGCTTTTGTGGTGGGCGGAGTGATCTGTGCACTGGTGCAGATCCTGCTGGAGAGGACGAAGCTGATGCCCGGGCGTGTGATGGTCATGCTGGTGGTATCGGGAGCGGTGCTTGGGTGTCTGGGACTCTACCAGCCCTTTGCAGACTGGGCAGGAGCCGGCGCGGGAGTTCCGCTTCTCGGATTTGGCAACACCCTCTGGAAAGGGGTGGTGAAGGGAATCGGAGAGGACGGCGTGCTTGGAATCTTCAAAGGCGGGCTGACTGCAGCCTCCGCCGGAGTCGCCGGGGCGCTGGTGTTCGGATACCTGGGGGCGCTGATATTTAAGCCGAAGATGAAAAGCTGAGGATGGCAGCAGCCGGGCAGAGAGCAGAACAGAATAAGCAGAGAAAAAGAACCATGTGCCAGTGATTCATGCAGCGCAATCACTGGCATCATGGTTCTTTTCAGTCTTAATCCAGACCCGGTCCTCTGGAGACACCGGAGCCGCTTGAGGGCGGCGGCCCCTGGCTGGTTCCGGGAGATACATATCCGGGACCGATGGGGGACATATTGCCGGGGCCTGTGGAGCCTTCCGGACCGGTGGTGGTGTCTTCCGGAGGAAGAAGGGTATCTGCATGACCGGGGCAGGTTGCACCCGGAATGGCAAACGGGGAGTCGTCGGTAGCTCCTGACGCGTCAGCCGGAAGGGCGATTCGAACCTGTTCTGCCTTCGGACAGTTGACGCCCGGAAGGAGACCGCTGGTCGCGCAGACGGTGACTCTCACGTGGGTGTTGCAGACCTCGGTCGGTACTGTGCCTTTGGCAAAATACTCAGTGTAGACAGCATTGCCGCGGGGGTCGGCGGAGCAGACGCCCGGAACAGCCAGCTTGCCGGACTTGCGGCAGATCTCGGCAGTCTCGATGCTGTCCGGAACCGGGAAGCCAGGATCGCTTAAGCCCTCGTGAACCCGGGTCATGATCTTGCGCCAGATGTCCTTGTGGAAGGAGGTGCCGCCGTTCTTGCCGGACAGCTTCTGGTTCCAGTCGCAGCCGCCCCAGACACCGGCAGTGTAGTAGGGAGTGTAGCCCACGAACCAGATATCATTGTTCGCCGTGGTGGTACCGCTCTTTCCTGCATTGGACATACCCGGAATGTTGGCGCGGGTACTGGTGGAATTGACATTGACTCCTGCCCGTGCGAACTTGCGGTTGCTTGCCATGGAATCCTTCATGGCGTCAGTCAGTAAAAATGCGGTGGAATCCTTCAGCACCCGGTGGGTCTCCGGTTCGTTGTCAATCAGAATCTTGCCGTCATGGTCCAGAATCTTCGTAAAGAAGATCGGTCTGGTGTATACGCCGTCATTGGCGATGGAAGCGTAAGCTGCGGTCAGCTCCAGGTTGGTCACGCCGTCGGTGATGCCTCCCAGTGCAGTTGCCGCATTCAAGTCATTGTCCGTCAGTGTGGTAATGCCGAAGTTCTCTGCGTATTCCACACCCAGCTGCGGGGACACGGTCTCCATCAGCGTGCGCACGGCGACGATATTCATGGAATAAATGATGCCGTCCCGGATGCTGGAGTAGCCCAGATAACCCTGGCTGTACCAGTTGGAGAAGGTCTTGCTGCCGACGGTGTAGATGGAGTCGTAGTAGACGGTTCCCAGGGTGGCGCCGCAGGTGTCCAGTGCCGGGGCAAATGCGGTGATGACCTTAAATGCGGAACCGGGCTGACGCTTGGTATTGGTAGCACGGTTTAAGGTCAGGTTGGCAGTCTTGGCACCGCGGCCTCCGCTGATGGCCTTGACCTGCCCGGTCTTCTGGTCCATGATCACGAAGGATGCCTGGGGCTGCAGGGTCTTGGTCAGCTTCTCGCCAATGATCGTGTCTGTGTCCTTCAGCAGATAAGCTTTGTATGCGTCGATGTCTGCCTGAATCTGTTCTTCTGTATCGTACAGACTGTCATAACCGTCGCGAAGCTCACTTTTGTGCCAGCGGCGGATGTGATCCTCGTTGAAATGCTCGGTGGTTCCGTCTGCATGGGTGACAGACAGGCGGTACTCGATGGAGTAGCGGGTGGCGGAGTAGTTCTCCGGGTTGTTGACCTCCTCATCCACGATTGCCTGAATCTTCGGGTCCTGGGTGGTGTAGATCTGCAGGCCGCCGCTGTAAAGCAGGTTGTGTGCCTGGGTATCCGTGTAGCCAAGCTTTTCCATCAGCGTATCCTTCACCTGCTGGGTCAGCTCGTCGGTGAAATAGCTGTAGGGGGTGGTACTCTCCCTGGAAGCCAGGTCCACGTTCTGTATGCGGGAATACACATCGTCAGCCAGGGCTTCCTCCTGTTCTTCCTTGGTGATGTAGCCCTGCTCGAACATGTACTGGAGAATGACCTTGCGCTTCTCCTCGTTGGCCTCCTGACCTGAAATCGGATTCAGGCGGGACGGATTCTGGGTGATGCCGGCAATGACGGTGCATTCGGATAAGGTCAGATCAGACAGCTCCTTATTGAAATACCGCTTTGCGGCAACCTTCACACCCAGGGTGTTGCTTCCAAGGTTGATGGTATTTAAGTAGTTGGTCAGAATCAGCTTCCGGTCCATGGACTTGGTCAGCTGCAGCGCCAGCTTCTGCTCCTGAAGCTTACGCTCTAGCTTGGCACCGAAGCTGGTCTCACGTCCGCCGTTGAAGACGTTGTTCTTGATCAGCTGCTGGGTGATGGTGCTGCCGCCGCCCCGGTTCTCTCCGGTCAGCACACCTACGGCTGCACGGGAAATGGAACGCAGGTCGATGCCGTTGTGCTGCCAGAACCGGGAGTCCTCGATGGCAACGAAGGCATCGATCAGGTCCTGGGGAAGCTCCTCGTAGGTGGCCTCCTCCCGGTTGGAGCCTGTGGTCACCAGCGTGTCCGTCAGATTCCCGGCGCTGTCGTAGACGGTGGTTGCGTATCCGATGGGTACGATGCTGTCCACGTTAAGCTCCGGCGTGCCATCCAGAATACCGAAGAGCATGCCTGCGCCGACGCTGACCAGCACCAGTACGCAGAACAGGCAAAGCACGAATCCGGTTTTCAGAAAGGACAGACAGATCCTGGTTGTATATTTACCGGCTTTGGAGCCTGCAGCCTGTATTTTCTTCTCTGTCGCATGTTTTCCGTAATTTGAATTCATAAGAATTCCTCCTTTGCGGTCTATGGGTCATAAAAATCCAACTACCATTATATCAAAAACAGAAGGACAATTCAATACAGTTGAAAATCTGTCGATTTCTTGCTATGATTGGGGGAAAGAATATTTCGGAGAGGAAGCGTATATGGCAGAGAGTATAAAGATATTGTACCGGGGAGGCGAGGGCGAGCTGGTGGAGAAGAAGTCCCGGTTCATCGCCACCACCAGACCGGTGGAGAGCGAGGAGGAAGCCATCGCCTTTATCGAGGAGATGAAGAAGAAGTACTGGGATGCCAGACACAACTGCTTTGCCTACGTGATCGGAGAGCGGGGACAGATTCAGCGCTGCAGCGACGACGGGGAGCCGAGCCAGACGGCGGGACGCCCCATGCTGGATGTGCTGCTGGGGGAGGAGATTCGCAACATCTGCGTGGTGGTGACCCGGTATTTCGGCGGGACGCTGCTGGGCACCGGCGGACTGGTCCGTGCCTATTCCGGCGCGGTGCAGGAGGGACTGGCAAACAGTGCCGTTGTGGAGAAGTTTCTGGGGAACCGCCTGGCAATCACCACCGATTACAACGGCATCGGCAAGATCCAGTACACGGCGGCACAGATGGGACTGACGACTCTGGACACTCAGTACACGGACCAGGTGGTGGTGACCCTGATGGTTCCCGCTGCCGAGAAGGATCGTTTTATCGCCCAGGTTACCGAGAAGACAGCCGGCAAGGCGCTGATCGAGGATATGGGAACATTGTATTACGGAATGCTGGATCAGGAACTGATCCTGTTCGAATAAACATCAGGAGGAACATGATTATGATCAACGAGACATACAAGAAGATGCTGCAGGGCAAGTCCATCATCCGGGAGCTGAGCGAGTACGCCACCGCCCGGGGGAAGGAGATCGGCTACGAGAACGTATTTGACTACAGCCTGGGCAATCCCAGTGTACCCTGCACCGACAGCTACACGGAGGAGATCATCCGCATGCATCAGCAGGAGAATCCCATGACAATCCACGGCTACAGCCCGTCCCTGGGTATCGAGTGGGTGAGAAAGACCGTTGCGGACAGCTTGAACCGCAGATTCGGCATGGACTATGAGGCAAGACACATATTCATGACCTCCGGCGCGGCAGGCGCCATTGCCCATGCTGTCCGGTGCGTGACGAAGCCGGGAGACGAGATCCTGACCTTCGCCCCCTTCTTCCCGGAGTACGGCCCCTATGTGAACCTGTCCGGCGCAGTGCTCAAGGTGGTTCCCGCCAACACGGAGAATTTCCAGATTAACTTTGAAGCCTTTGAGGAGATGATGAATGAGCATGTGGCGGCGGTGCTGGTCAACACACCCAACAACCCATCCGGCATTGCCTACAGCACCGAGACCATCCGTCGGCTGGCAGAGGTGATGGAGCGCAAGCAGAAGGAATATGGCCATGACATTTTCCTGATCAGCGACGAGCCATACCGGGAGATTGTATTTGCGGGAGCAGATGCGCCCTATGTGACGAAGTTCTACGACAATTCCATTTCCTGCTACTCCTTCTCCAAGAGCCTGAGCCTTCCGGGAGAGCGAATCGGCTATGTGGCAGTGAATCCGCGGGCGACGGATGCGGATGTGATCGCCGTGATGTGCGGTCAGATCAGCCGGGGAATCGGACACAACTGTCCCTCCTCCAGCGTGCAGCTGGCGGTGGCGAAGGTCATCGACGACACCAGCGATCTGTCCGTCTATGAGACCAATATGAACCTGCTCTACGACGCTCTTACCAGAATCGGCTTTGAGGTGGTGAAGCCCGGCGGCACCTTCTATATATTCCCGAAGGCCCTGGAGGAGGATGCCTGCGCATTCTGCAACAAAGCGAAGAAGTACGACCTGATTCTGGTGCCCTCTGACAACTTCGGATGTCCGGGATACTTCCGCATGGCATACTGCATCGACACCGAGAAGGTGAAGCGGTCCATTCCGGTGCTGGAGAAGTTCGCAAGAGAAGAGTATGGTATGAAGTTCTGAATATGAGAAGCTGTGATCTGGCTGCAGTACTCACCCTGACCGGTGGGCTGCAGCCGGATTTTTATTTGTGAAAAATCCCTTGTGCAGGGGGCGTATTTGTGGTAAAGTAAAGGTGTTCAATCGAACGAATCTGAATGTAATGCTCTGGAATCTTTTTTCTGGGAAGTTGTGTACGGCGTCTCGCCGCAGGAATCAATCACATTCAAAACAAGTGCAGAAAACAGCAAAGGAGGAACGTGTAGTTTATGACAGAGGGGAAAATTGTATATGAGGGGATCCACTGCTTTGTGAAGGCAAAGGCGGCGTTTATGGTGAATGCTATGAAGCAGGGGCTGATTTCACCGATGGAGATTCGAAAGGCGCTGGAGGTGGAGAAATGTTGTGAGGATCTGAGCTTTTCCCAGGAAGGGGGAAAGGTGATCACCACGCTGGTGAACTTAGGAGAGCGGGATCTGGAGCTTGCGTTTGACAGGGTCGTGGGGGCGAAGCTTCTGAAATGTCAGGACACCATATCGGAGGACCAGCGCATCTATCTGCAGCCGGTGATGGAGATGGAGCACAGGGAGGTCCGGGTGGAGAGCTTCTGCTATCTGATCCATGCGGTGGTGAAGAATGAGCGCTGCCGCCAGGAGCTTGACAGGGTCACAGAGCCGGAGCGGGACCGCTACTATCAGGCTTACCGGGAATCGGCATACTGCGATTCCCCATTTCTGTATCGCTTTTTGAAGCCCCATAAGAAGGCGGCAAGAATGGCAATCGGGATGCTGGAGCTGCTGCGGAGAGAGGGAAAGCGGCAGGATGAGGGGGCAGAGGAGGAGAATCTGGAGTACCGCCGGTTTATGGGGGTTCTGTATGCAGGATACCGGCCGGTAAAAAATATGGTCAAGCGCTTTCGGCAGATATCCGGGGAGGATCTTCGGGGATTTGGCAATCAGGACGGGGATATGGTGGATACGCTGTCGAGAACCGTGGTTGCCATGGTGATGGCACAGGATCTGCAGATCTTTCTGGAGGTGGATTACTTCTTCTATGTAATGCTCCGGATGCTTCGGTTCTACGACGGGGAATGGATGGGGGAAGCAAAGAAGCTGGAGCCTTCAGGGGAGGCGAAGGAAAGCTTACGCCAGCTTCGCAGAAAATATCAGGATTTCGGGTCCTTTCACCGCTGCTACTATCTGCAGCCGGATGTGTGGAACGGGATCACCGGGGAGGAAATGCTTTCCGGCAGAGGCTACGACCGGTCTGAGGTGGCAGACGGGGAGGAGAAACCCTTCACGGAGCTGGAGCAGCTGTTTCTTCAGTATCAGCTGAGCCTTCGGATGCTTTCGGATATCCATCTGGACCGGTCGGAGGTGGAGCAGCTGTTTGCGGTCTTCGGTCCCATGGAAGTGGAGCAGTTCGGCTGGAGGCTGCTGACGGCAACCCTGTGCAAGTATATTGCATCTCTCCATGCGGAGGAGGAGACGGAGCAGGCGGAGGAGCTGGTCTATCAGCGGGATGAGGCAAGAAAGGAGCGGGAGCGGACTGCGGCGGAGGTGCTGCGGCTGACTCTTCAGCTGGGAGTCTGGGAAGGCAAATGGAAGGAGGCGGACCGGCAGCTTACAGAGAAGGAGCGGGAACGGGAAAAGCTGCAGGAGCGGCTGCGCCAGCTGGAACAGAAACGGAAAGGGGAGAGGGAGGAGCTGAACCGGCTGCGGGAGTTCGTCTATGAGATGGGAAGGACTGCGGAGCAGGAAGAGGAGACGTCATCCTGGAACGGGACTGCCATGGCGGCGGAAGAGAAAGCTTCCTATGGGGCAACCAGGCAGACCGTGGCGGAGATTCCGGCTGGGACCAGGCAGACCGCGGCGAATACTTCGGCGGGAATCAGGCAGACTGCGGCGGAGATTCCGGCTGCCCTTGCAGGGGAGAAGGTTCTGGTGGTGGGCGGTCATCAGAAGTGGCAGAAGAAGATGCGCCAGCTGCTTCCGGACGGAATCTTTCTGGCATCCGACCACCGGAACTTCGATTCCACCGTGCTGCAGAACCGGAAGTATATCATTATGAACACGGACGTGCTGAAGCATTCCATATATTACCGGATCATGGCGGAGAAGCGACAGGAGCAGCAGGTGCTGTACGTGCATGGAAGCAATATGAAGCGGTGTTTTCAGGAGCTTGGCAGGCAGATCCGGCAGCAGTCTTAGGGGCGTTTTGAGAGACCGAAAGGATTTTTCCGGATGCATGAGGCAATTTTATTAAGGAAGTGTTTGCATTTTCAAAGTTTTCTGTTATAATCAAATGCTGGTAGCTGCGGTGTAAGCAGCTTGTTGAAGTGATTTGAAGTGAGTGGAAGGCAGAGCAATCTGCAGAAAGAAGAGAAGATTATTATGAGAACGAAGAGAGAAGATGTCAGAAACATCGCGATCATTGCCCATGTTGACCATGGTAAAACCACGCTGGTGGACGAGCTCTTAAAGCAGAGCGGTGTGTTCCGTGCCAACCAGGAGGTGGCAGAGCGTGTCATGGACTCCAATGATATCGAGCGTGAGCGCGGTATCACCATTCTGTCCAAGAACACGGCTGTATTTTATAAAGATAAGAAGATCAATATCATCGATACCCCAGGACATGCTGACTTCGGCGGCGAGGTAGAGCGTGTACTGAAGATGGTGGACGGCGTTGTGCTGGTGGTAGACGCCTACGAGGGACCCATGCCCCAGACCAAGTTCGTGCTGCAGAAGGCACTGGATCTGGACCTGTCTGTCATCGTGTGCATCAACAAGATCGACCGTCCGGAGGCAAGACCCAACGATGTCATCGACGAGGTCCTGGAGCTGTTTATGGATCTGGATGCTTCTGACGAGCAGCTTGACTGTCCGTTCCTGTTCGCATCTGCAAGAGCAGGATTTGCGAAGAAGGATCTGGATGATCCGGAAGTGGATATGAGCCCGCTGTTTGAGACCATCATCGACTACATTCCGTCGCCGGAGGGTGACCCGGATGCAGAGACCCAGCTGCTGATCAGCACCATCGACTACAATGAGTATGTTGGCCGTATCGGTGTAGGTAGGTTAGACAACGGCAAGCTGCGGGTCAATCAGGACTGTGTGATCGTGAACCATCATGATCCGGACAAGCTGCGCCGCGTGAAGATCGGCAAGCTGTATCTGTTCGACGGTCTGAACCGTGTGGAGGTACAGGAGGCTAACATCGGTGATATCGTGGCAGTATCCGGCATTACGGACCTGCACATCGGTGACACCATCTGTTCCCCGGAGAATCCGGAGTCAATTCCGTTCCAGAAGATCTCCGAGCCGACCATCGCCATGAACTTCATGGTAAATGACAGCCCGCTGGCAGGCCAGGAGGGCAAGTTCATCACCTCCCGCCATATCCGCGAGAGACTGTTCCGTGAGCTGAATACGGATGTCAGCCTGCGTGTGGAGGAGACCGATTCTCCGGACTGCTTCAAGGTATCCGGCCGTGGTGAGCTGCATCTGTCCGTTCTGATCGAGAACATGCGCCGTGAGGGTTTTGAGTTCGCAGTCAGCAAGGCAGAGGTGCTGTACAAATACAACGAGAGAAACCAGAAGTTAGAGCCGATGGAGCTTGCATACATCGACGTTCCGGAGGAATTTACCGGCGCGATCATCCAGAAGCTGACTTCCAGAAAGGGTGAGCTGCAGGGCATGAGCCCGGCAAATGGCGGCTATACCCGTCTGGAGTTCTCCATTCCGTCCCGCGGTCTGATCGGCTATCGTGGTGAGTTCATGACCGATACAAAGGGTAACGGCATCATCAACACCATTTTTGACGGCTATGGTCCCTACAAGGGCGACTTAAGCTACCGCAAGACCGGTTCCCTGATCGCATACGAGAGCGGTGAGTCCATCACCTACGGTCTGTTCAACGCTCAGGAGCGCGGTATCCTGTTCGTGGGTGCAGGCGAGAAGGTGTATGCAGGTATGGTCATCGGACAGAACCCGAAGGCAGAGGATATCGAGGTCAACGTCTGCAAGACCAAGAAGCTGACCAACACCCGTTCCTCCAGCGCAGATGAGGCGCTGAAGCTGGTTCCGAAGAAGATCATGAGCTTGGAGCAGTGCCTGGAGTTCATCGATACGGACGAGCTTCTGGAGGTAACCCCGGAGAATCTGCGTATCCGCAAGAAGATTCTGGATCCGACCATGAGAAAACGTGCTGCCATGAGAAAGGCATAATATAGTGGATAAAACGCCTCGAAGTCTCTTTAAATGAAGGAGATTTCGGGGCGTTTTTTGTCGGAATCCGGCGAACGGATCCGGGTATAAGTACGGAGCTTTTTTCATAAACATACTATTAGCGTAAAGCAAAATAGTAAAAAAGAGGAGAGAGAAGTACGATGGCAGAAAAAGTGATTGAAAATAACAGAGTGAGTGTGATTGGAGAGATCATTTCCGGATTTACCTTCAGCCATGAGGTGTTCGGGGAGGGTTTCTATGTGGTAGATGTGGCAGTGAACCGGCTGAGTGAGCAGGCGGATGTGATTCCGCTGATGATATCCGAGCGGCTGATCAATGTGCAGGAGGACTACCGGGGCTGTACGGTGGAGGCCATCGGACAGTTCCGCTCCTACAACCGACATGAGGGGACGAAGAACCGGCTGGTGCTTTCCGTGTTCGTGCGGGAAATCAATTTTATGGAAGAATTTACGGATTACACCAAGACCAACCAGATCTTCCTGGACGGATATATCTGCAAGAATCCCATTTACCGGAAGACGCCGCTGGGGCGGGAGATTGCGGACCTGCTGCTGGCAGTCAACCGACCATACGGGAAGTCCGATTACATACCCTGTATCGCATGGGGTCGAAATGCCCGGTTCGCCGCGGGATTTGAGGTGGGCACGCGGGTGCGCGTCTGGGGCCGGGTGCAGAGCCGGGAATACACCAAGAAGCTCAGCGAGACCCAGTGTGAGAAGCGGGTGGCCTACGAGGTTTCCATCAGCAAGCTGGAGTGCGGGGACGAGGAGCAGTAAACCGGAAGCCCTGTGCCAGTGGAAGGAGCCAGCGGGCAGCACAGAATAGCGGCAGCAGGGGGCTTGCAGGTGAAATACAGCACAGACTTGCAAAACAGACATAAATGTGGTACGATATGCTGGTTGTAACAGACTGGTGTCAGCACGTAACTGGAAAGCTTCGGGATGCGGACTGGCAGGCTGGTGACTGTGAAGATAGGAAGCAGTTGCGGAAGATAAGAATTTGAGGTGCTTAAACGATGAGTACAGGAAAGATTGAGATAATCTGTGGTAATGGTTCCGGTAAGACGGCGCTTGCGCTGGGAAGAGGCATTCAGGCGCTGGCGAAGCAGAAGACGGTCATCGTCATTCAGTTCCTGAAGGGGAATCAGAAGCAGGAGGATCTGGATGTGATCGCGCGGCTGGAGCCGGAGATGAAGGTATTCCGGTTCGAGAAGTCCAGCAGTTACTTTGAGGATCTGTCTGTGGAGGAACAGCAGGAGGAACGTCTGAATATCTTAAACGGTCTGAACTATGCCAAGAAGGTGCTGACCACCGGAGAGTGCGACCTGCTGATTCTGGACGAGGTGCTGGGAATCCTGGATCTGGGTATTCTGGCAGAGGAGGACTTAAAGGCCATTCTGGACTGCCGGGACGAGGTGGATGTGATTCTGACAGGCAAGGTGCTGTCCGTGGAGACCGGACGGATCGCAGACCGGATTGACAAAATCGCGCATGTTCAAGTTGACAATTGCGAGAGTTAATGTTACTATGAACTACAAGATAAGGGTAGAGGTTGCGCAAAGCAAGAGTAGGCTGTCGGATGCACCGGATGCAGGAGAAGACAGCAGAAAGGGCGGGCGCCGAAGACAGAGATTTTCCGGGAGTGTCTGTCTGGGCATATAGTGAAGAATTATATGACTGTCATCCAGGACGGATGGAGAGCTACTTAAAGCAGAAAACCTGTATGAGATTTCCGGACTTTAAGGGGCTGACCAAGATGTCAGCCTTTCTTTATTCTTATTTGCAGTGTTTATTGATAAGTATAGAACCAAAGGATGAACGAGGAGGATATTATTATGGCTATTTTTGAAGGCGCAGGAGTTGCACTGATTACCCCATTTGACGAGAACGGTGAGGTAAATTACGCGAAGCTGGAGGAAATCGTGGAGGAGCAGATCGCTGGAGGAACCGATGCGATCATCGCCTGCGGCACCACCGGTGAGTCTTCCACCATGGATCATGAGGAGCATTTGAGAGTTGTCCGCTTTATCTGTGACGTGGTAGACAAGCGGATTCCGGTCATTGCAGGTGCAGGTTCCAATTGTACAAAGGAAGCGATTCATCTGTCTCAGGGCGCAGAGGAGGCAGGTGCAGACGGTCTTCTGCTGGTGACTCCTTACTACAATAAGGCGACTCAGGGCGGTCTGATCGCACATTATACCGCAATCGCCGAGTCTGTAAATATTCCGATTATCCTGTACCACATTCCGGGACGTACCGGTGTGACCATGAAGCCGGAGACCATCGTAAAGCTCTGCAAGGAGGTTCCGAACATTGTGGGTGTGAAGGAAGCCAGCGGCAACTTCTCCATCATCGCTGAGATCATGAGCCTGGCAGACGGCTGCGTGGATGTATATTCCGGCAACGATGACCAGATCGTTCCGCTCTTATCATTAGGCGGCAAGGGCGTGATCTCCGTGCTGTCCAACGTGGCACCGAGACAGACCCACGAGATCTGCCAGTCCTACTTTGACGGTGATGTGAAGAAGAGCGCACAGATGCAGATTGACGCGATCCCGCTGATCAATGCCCTGTTCTGTGAGGTGAATCCGATTCCGGTGAAGGCTGCCATGAACCTGATGGGCAAGGAGGTTGGTTCTCTCCGCCTGCCGCTGACCGAGATGGAGCCGCAGAACAAGGAAATCCTGGCAAAAGCGATGAAGGAGTATGGTATCCTGTAAGCAGCAGCGAGAATACATGGACAGAGGAGACAGAATCATGGTAAAGATGATTATGCATGGCTGCAATGGAGCCATGGGACATGTAATTACCGGTCTGGTGAAGGATATGGAAGGCATTTCCATCGTGGCCGGAATTGATTTGAATACAGAGGCGACCCAGGGCTACCCGGTATTTGCGTCTCTGGAGGACTGTGATGTGGAGGCAGATGTGATCGTGGACTTCGCGTCTGCAAAGGCCGTGGACCATCTGCTGGACTACTGCGGGGCACATCAGATGCCGGTGGTGCTCTGTACCACCGGATTGTCAGAGGCACAGATGGAGAAGGTAAAGGAGACCAGCAGGGTGACAGCGGTACTCCGCTCCGCCAATATGTCTCTGGGCGTCAACACGCTGCTTAAGCTTCTGCAGGATGCGGCGAAGGTTCTGGCCGGTGCAGGCTTCGACATCGAGATCGTGGAGAAGCACCACAACCAGAAGGTGGACGCACCCAGCGGAACCGCGCTGGCACTGGCGGATTCCATCAACGAGGCTATGGGCGGACAGTACCATTACAAGTACGACCGCTCCACCGAGCGCGTGAAGCGTGACCAGAAGGAGATCGGAATCTCCGCAGTCCGCGGCGGCTCCATCGTGGGCGAACACGAGGTGATCTTCGCCGGTAAGGATGAGGTGGTGACCTTTACCCATACGGCATACTCCAAGGCAATCTTCGCCAAGGGCGCACTGGAAGCAGCCATGTTCCTGGCTGGAAAGCCCGCAGGACTTTATGGCATGGCTGATGTGATCGAGGCGGCGGGGTGAGGTTGTCAGATGTGATTGAGGCTTCAGGCTGAGGTGAGATGGCCAAACGGTGGCGTCTGATTTGGGAGTGAGGAACCAGGCAGCCGGTTTAAAATCTGGAAGAAACTGTCAGGGTGGTTTCTCATAAAATAATTCTCTTTTCACATAATAAGGACAAAAGCGAAAGGAGAATATGATTATGAGGAAAATCAGAATGTCAGTTGGAATCCTGCTGTTATCGTTGATGGTCATGAGTCTGGTGACGGCATGCGGCAATGGCGATAATGGAAACGGCGGCGGAACGACCACGACCCAGTCCGGTGCCGGAACAGAGAATCAGGGAGCCGACGGCGGTGCAGGTGGTGCCGGAGCAGTAAACGGCAGTGAGGGCGGCATGAATAACGGAGCAGCAGGGGATGCCGGCAGCGCTGGAACGACAGGCGGCACAGCAGGCGGCAATGCCGGGACCGGCAACGGATCAACGGACGGCGATCCGGTCCGCGGAACCGATGAAACCGACACCGGTGTCATCGGCGGTCTGATGGATGACGTGGAGCGCGGTGTGGAAGATATCACCGGCGGCGAGCGGACTACAACCCAGGCGCCGACAGACGGAAGCCGGTAGACGGGAAGCCAGAGAAATCTTGATTTGAACAGAAAAGCGCATATCTGATGATGGATTGAGGCATTGCTTTATTCGGGGTATTGTCAGAAAATATTTGAAAGAAACAGACTTTGGACAAGTACAGGCAGAAATGCCCTGTTCTTGTCCAATTCTGCATTTAGGATGGCTGGTTTACGTTGATTTTGATTGACATAAAGCTGGTTTTGGATAATTAAGGGGAGAAACAGCATATAATTATCCAAAATCCAGAGATTTTTGGACAATTTTTAGAGATTCAGGGTGAAATTATCCAAAACAGCCGTTTTGACAAGCTAAAACCAGGATTTTTCATGAAAATCTGCAGGTTTTGGACAATTTTTCCTGAAAACGGGGAAAATTATCCAATTTTCAAATTGCGAGTGCGTTCGCTGCCATTCCTTTCTCCTTTAGTCTGCTGCCATTGCTCTCTCGTTTGCCCTGCCATTGCTCTCTCATTTATCCAGCCATTTTCTCTATCATTTACGCACTTTGTCTGGCAAATGCTCTCTTCCTGTGCTATGATAATAGGGTGATGGCAGCAAATAAGCTTGGGGATAAGCATTGGAGGTCTGCGATTCGGATGGGAAGGAGCGCAACCAGTGGCAAAGAGCAGATTCACCGGCAGATACCGCCGGTGGAGGAGAAGGCGGCTCTGGCGCATTCGGAGAGTCAGACAGATGGCAGGAAAACGCACGGTCGGTCGGCAAGGCATACTTTTGCCGATTCTGGCGGCGGAGCTGGGATACGGCGGCTGGCACTATGCAGTGACCGGCGGATATGAGATCAGGCTGATTCGGCTGGAAGAAGAATATCAGATTGAATGGCAGATACCGGGGAAGGCGGAGCCGGCAGGAAAACCGAAGCCGGTGGAGCAGGCAGAGTGGTTGAAACCGGTGGAGTCGGCGGAGCCGACAGCCTGGAACGAAGCAGAGCCAGCATCCGAAGACAGGATCTATGGAGTGCGCATCCATCCGGACAGGCTGGAGCTGGAGTTCTATCGCCGGGAACCGGTGGAATCTTCCTTACGCCCGGCAAAGGAGTCGGGCAATCTGGCAGAGTAAAAAAATGATTGCAAAACAGCATGGTCTGTATTATAATTCCATCGGATTTATCCGTGTCAAAGAAGCGGTAAGTATAACAGCGACAGAAACCAGTGGTAACAGAATTTACCACAACAACACTTACCAC
>JAUNPU010000019.1 GCA_030536555.1 Eubacteriales bacterium
CCCGATCTGATCTCCGCTCTCGACTTTGTCTCCGCTCCCGACCTGACCTCCACTCTTGCGGCGGCTGCCGCTGCCGCCGCTTCTGCCGCCCTTCGGGCAGCCCGACCACTGAGCTTGCGCCCGCCTTTTGTTCCGCTCCTGCCCCCATCAACCACAGAACCAGACGGAAGCCGCGCCGAACCGTCTGGCGACGCATGCTCAGACACACCCCCACCGGCGTCCCCGGACACTCCGAATTCTCCAGCCCCACCGATTTCCGCCCCGTCAGCACAGTTCATTGCCTCGCCGCCTCCGGCATCACCGCGTTCCATTTGTTTTTCATCTATTTCATTCCGGTGAACCAGATCCTGCCCTCGCTCTCTCCTTCCGATTCCAAATCGCCCGCGACCTGCAGCCGCCGCTTCTGCCTGCGCCAGACCTTTATCGCCCATCGCTGTATCGGACAGATATCCGCCTCCATTTTCAGCTGTCGCCTGGTTCTCTCCTGCTGCCACTCGTCTCTCCCGTCCGCCGCGAAGCAGTCGCCTCTGCCCGTCCGCTGTCCGTTCCTCAGCCGGATTGCGGCCTGCATCCGCCGACACGCCACGCATCATTCTCGGGCACATGACATTTTCCAGATAATCCTGCAGAGAAGAAAGGAGCTGCTCCTTCCTGCCCGCCGCTCCCAGATCGAACAGCATCGTGAGCATTGCCATCATCACAGCGCCGCCGCCATACAGTACAATATAAAACGTATCCAGCCGATACCAGTAGGACGCAAATGCCCCCGCCGCCCCAGTCAGCAGGCACAGCCAGGTCCACTGCATCGACAACGCGCTCCAGCCTGACAGAGTCATTCCCGCGAACCGCAGTTCATTGAGCTGATGCTCCAGCCATGCTCCGCTGTCCCGAAGTCCCTGATTCATACGATATGTATTCTCCGCCCGTTGTCTGAGTTCCTTCAATCGACGGTGTCTGGTCATCCCCAGATTCGTGCTTTCCTTCAATAATCTTCTGTAGAGACGTCCGGTAATCAGTCTCGTCAGTATTCCGAGGCCACAGATTGCCGCCAGCACATAGAGTGCCTTTCCTGTTTCCAGTATTTGCAACATAAAAACAGCTCCCCTTTCTTTCCTGAATTTGAATTTCAGACGCTCTTATTATAGCGTTCGAAAAACAATTTGGAAAGTTCAGGGAGCCTAGAATCGTTCGTCAAATTTCGCCTGAAACTGATTCTGAAGTTAAACCTGCACCGCCGCAATCACCACTCTGTATTCCGGCAATCTTCTACACTGCCGCAATCAGCGCCCGGGTCAGGTTCACGCTGTGTACAATTGCCATGCGCTCGAATTCCGAATAGTCCATGCTGGCGCTGTCATCTGCTTTGTCAGAGATCGCGCGCACAATCAGGAACGGAATTCCGTTCAAATGAGCCGCCTGCGCAATCGCCGCGCCCTCCATCTCCGTGCAGGAACCATCAAAAGTCTGCACCAGCCACTCCTTCTTCGCCTTATCAGAAATGAACTGATCTCCGGTCAGTACCCGGCCCTCGAACACACCAATCTCCGGGTTCACCTGCTCGCAGCACGCTTTGGCAATACTGCGCAGCTTCTCATCTGCCACAAATGAAAATACATCCATCTGCGGAATCTGTCCCACCGGATAGCCAAATGCAACCGCTTCCACGTCATGCTGCACCGCATCCGTAGCCAGCACCATGTCGCCAATGTTGATCTCCGCACGCAGAGATCCAGCGATTCCTGTATTCACGACGCCGTCCACGCCGAACCGGTCCACCAGAATCTGCACACACATCGCTGCATTTACCTTACCAATTCCCGACTTCACCACAACCACCTCTTTGCCGCCGATGGTTCCTCTGTAGAACTCCATCCCAGCTGCCTTCGTGATCTCCGGATTCACCATTTCACTTTTCAACTGCTCTACTTCCTGCGGCATTGCACCGATAATTCCTAACATATAAGCTCCTTTACTCTGTCATTTCATAATCTTCACAACTTCTGTAACTGTATCGACTGATTCTCAGCACTTCTTTCATTATATCTGGGGATTCCCCTCTTGACAATCCCTTTCCTTCAATACTATAATTATTATCTGGGCTGCCTGCCTGCGGCCCGACTATCGCTTATAGATTTACCGATTTCATTTGAACAACATACACACAATTTTCGAACAAACGGAGGATTAACAATATTATGATGATGTACAAACCGAAGGGCGTATGCTCCAGAGAGATTTATTTTGACGTAGTTGACAACAAGCTGACCGGCGTTCGCTATGTGGGCGGCTGCTCCGGCAACACCCAGGGCGTTGGACGCCTGCTGGAAGGCATGGACGTAGATGAGGCAATCAGCCGCCTCGAAGGCATCCACTGCGGCCCGAAGTCCACCTCCTGCCCGGACCAGCTGGCGCAGGCACTGAAGGCTTATAAGAGCGAACAGTAATGTAAGACGATTGCCGCCAGGCGTATAATTTTAGAAGAGAATCGACGCTGCTTTTATGGCAGGATTGATTCTCTTCTTTTTTGTCAATTATTTCTTTCGGTATTATATTCGTAGATGATGATTAATTGTAAAAATTCCCGTGCAACAAACATACTTAGGGAAATATCTGTTACACGGGGAACTTTATGTTGACCTTATATATTACTCTGTTGCATAATTATCTAAGGATTGAACCTGAATACTTTGTGAGTCCGCTCTCCAAGCTTCTTGGAGCGTATTTTCTAAGTTGTAAGCGCCTGCAATACCTCTTAAGCGATAATCTCTACCTCGCTCTAAACCATCCACATCAAAAGATACTACTGCAGCTGTCAAATCTTCTTGCATCTCAGCAGCAACCCACGTATATTTATATGTCTCAACCTTAGCCCATGCCGAATGTTCTGCATCCCAAACCTCCAGATAAAGATTCATTCTGACTTCTCGCATTGGTTCATGGCATAATATGCTTCCAAACAACCCAACAGTTCCATTACCTCTATCTGTGATAGAAACCTCAAAAGAAGAAATTAATGATCCACGTGGCATACCATTTAATCGTGCCATCTTGCCATTTGAATATTCCTGAACAATATCAATATCCTTAGCACTACTTTCCCATGTGGATTCAGCATATGCAATACTCTGTGATACCAACATTATCATCACCACCAGCATACTAATTAAACAAGCTTTTTTTCTTCTTTTCATATTAAATCTAACTCCTTTTTCCATATATCAATACTCGAATATTTCTCTATAATACAGTTTAATATCTATTTATCTGCTCAATCATATTAATAAAATCTTCCTTTTTCATAATACCAGATAAATAATAATAAGATGCTTCCAGTTCAATTCGTGCACTATATTCGGCTACTCCATTATCTAATATATTCTCCTCTATTTCTATTTCCTTATCAAGCCAAAAATTATAAACCATCTCGCAGGTCTTTCTATCAGAAACAAGCATACCTGATAATCCTTTTGTATTTGGCATTTTTGCTTCCTCAAAATATATACTTTTTCCTTGATAAACGAATTCAATAACTGCATGTTCTTTATCAAGAATAAGCCTTTTAAACCACATTTCTTCGGGAAGTTCTCCCAAAACAAGTACCGGAATTTTCAATGCTGCTTCAATTTCTTTGTAAGCATCCTCTAAACCATCTGTTTGGACAATAGGAGCCTTAGCATTTCTATTAACTTGCCTCACCTGTTCATCCGATACCAAATATTGATTTAATCCATACTTCCCTGTCGCCGTAACCCCCATCGTCATCCCAAGCCCCATCACGCAAACCGCCGCCACCAGCAGCAGGACTTTCTTTTTCCCGCGCAGGCGTCCTGGTTTCACATTCCTGGTCATTGGCACAACCGATGCTTCGATCGGGTTCTCGGCAACCGTATCCGCATGGTCAGATTCATTCGGCTCCATGCCGCCCCGAATCATTTCTTCTTCGTTCCATCCATCTACATCAGACTCATGCTCCGTCTCATCACTCTCAGCCTCAACTACAGCATTTCCATGAATGGCCGCTCCAAACTCCGCGCTTCCGTACTCTGTACACCCGGGAATTGCATTCCCATGCTCTACGCGCTCGCATTCCTCATCTTCATACTCCGCACTCTCGCATCCCGCCTTCTCACATTCTGCGATTTCCCGCTCCGCCTTCTCCCGCTCGATTCTTCGCATCAGTGCTTCAAATCCCGCATCTGCTTCCGATTCGATTTTCCGGGCTTCGTCGGGGTGAGTAAGCTTCTCCTGTTCCCAGGCGAGTTCGGCTGCTTCCCACTCGTCAAGCATGCTTTCGTCGTCAGTGCCGAACAGCTTCTTGGCATCTTCTGTAAACATATTCAGTTTTTCATCCAATTGTTGTTCGTTTGAAGGTCTCACTGATACTCCTCTGCTTTCCCGCGGTTTCCAGAGTTTCCTCCGGTTCCTGTGTGATTCGGGGTTGACTTTTTATGGGTTGTGGTTACTATAATGTTAGAGGCCAAATAACAGGTTTCGGAACCGTTATGAGGTTAAAATAATCTGGAGGCAACGTTTTATGAAGAAAATCATCCTGACCGGCGGTGGTACTGCCGGGCATGTCACTCCTAATCTGGCTTTGCTCCCTACGTTACAGGAGCGCGGCTATGAGATTCATTACATTGGTACTTATAATGGAATCGAGCGCAAGCTGATCGAAGGCGCCGGTATTCCTTACGACGGCATCTCTTCCGGGAAGCTGCGCCGCTATTTTGACTTGAAAAACTTCACGGACCCGTTCCGTGTGCTGAAAGGCTACGGGCAGGCACTTCGTCTGATGAAGAAGTATCGTCCGGACGTAGTCTTTTCCAAGGGTGGGTTTGTGGCTGTTCCTGTGGTACTGGCTGCAAAGCACTATAAAGTGCCGACCATTATCCACGAGTCTGATATGACTCCGGGACTTGCCAACAAAATCTGTATTCCTTCCGCTGCCAAAGTCTGCTGCAACTTTCCGGAGACGCTTTCCTACCTTCCGGCGGAGAAAGCAGTGCTTACCGGCTCCCCCATCCGCAGGGAACTGTTAGAGGGAGATCGGCTTACCGGATTGCAGTACACCGGTCTTTCCGCTATCAAACCAGTTATCCTGGTTATCGGCGGCAGCCTCGGCTCTGTGGCTGTCAACAAGGCGGTCCGCTCCATTCTGCCGAAGCTTCTGGACACGTATCAGGTGATACATATCTGCGGCAAGGGCAATCTGGACGAAAGCCTGATTGGTCGGGAAGGATATGTTCAATATGAATATGTAGACGCTCCATTACGTCATCTGTTTGCTGCTGCTGACCTGATCGTCTCACGTGCAGGCGCCAATTCCATCTGCGAGATTCTGGCTCTGCGCAAACCGCACATTCTGATCCCGCTTTCTGCTGCTGCAAGCCGCGGAGACCAGATCCTGAATGCACATTCCTTTGAAAAGCAGGGATTCTCCACCGTTCTGGAAGAAGAGAATCTGACAGACGAGACTCTGCTTCAGGCAGTCGAACACACATATCAGAATCGTCAGAAGTTCATCGACGCGATGAACCAGAGCACGTTATCCGATGCGGTTGGTACTGTGATCAACCTGATCGCAGATTACGCGGAACACTGATCTACACTCACATTGGTTTCATTTCAGGCATTTTCCGGGACACCTGGCGGTTCGGGTGTCTCGGAGATCCTTCTTGACTTTTTCCGGGTCTCCTTCTTCTCCCTGACCTCAACCGGACGATAGCACTCCAGCTCTTTTCGCAGATACTTCCTTGCTCTCGCCAGTCTGGTCCGACAGGCAGCCTGTGTGATTCCCAGCTGTCTGCTGACCTCTTCCACAGGGCGTTCCTCGATTGCCAGCAGCAGAAATATCTCCGCCCAGTCATGTTTCATCTGTTTTAGCTTACTCATGACATCGCGATATTCTTTTGCCTCCAGCAGAATCTCAAGGGTCTCGTCCTGTTCCGTATCATAAGGTCTGAATCTCTGTTCCTGCATCATGGCCGGATCCAGATAATCGACCGGATGTGTGGATTTCCTTCTGAAATAGTCAATGCTGCGATTTCTGATGATCGTGAGCAGTGTCCGCCTCACCCGTTCCTCCGTCATGTCCAGAAGCTCGTCTTCATAACGGCTGTAGAAGGAGGCAAATGTCTCCTGCACGATATCGTCAATCTCATCATAAGGTATTCCGCGCCGTTTTGCGATCACGCGCAGCAACGGCATATAACTGTTGTAAATGGAGCGAAACCGTTCGTTAACCGAAATCATGTCTCCTCCTGTAACGTCTGACAGACTACAAAGCTTCCTTTATGATTCTCGCAGTCCTTGCCAGTTCCTCCGCATCGGCTTTCCCCGGCTTCCACGTCACGATCTCCGTTCCGCCTTCATAACGGGGAATCACATGCACATGCAGGTGGAATACAGTCTGCCCGGCACAGCTTCCATTATTCTGAACCACATTAAATCCATCTGCGCCCGGTCCCTTCATCATCGCTGCACCGATCTTAGCCGCCAGTGGAAACAGCTTGCCGGCAGTTTCCGCATCTGCCTCGCAGATATCTTTAAAATGATTCTTCGGTAAAATCAATGCATGCCCCTTGGTTGCCGGACCCAGATCCAGAATGACCCGAAAGTCCTCATCCTCATAAATGGTTGCCGCCGGGATATCACCATTTGCAATCTTGCAGAAAATACAGTTGTCATCTCTCATAATTGCAGCATCTCACCTTTCTTCAAGTTGATCCCAGAGCCTCTGTACAGGTGTGCGTTTCGGTTTCCGATACAGAATCGCCGCCAGAACGATGCCGATTACCAGTCCCGCCACATGTGCCACATTGTCAACACCTGCACTGGTAAATCCAAAATACAGCGAAAACAGGATCACACCTACCAGCTGTCTGGTACTCAGATCCTCCAGTCTTCCCCGATTCACCATCACGGCGTACAAAAGCCCTCCAATCACTCCAAATATCGCACCGGAAGCTCCCGCTCCCACCGCCTGCACCGGATCATTGATGCTGAGCATCATGGAAACCACATTGGCGCCCACGCCGCAAAGCAGATAAAATATCAGGTATTTGACCTTTCCCAGTGCCCGCTCCATGTTGTCCCCCAAGACAAAAAGGACCAACATATTGTTGGCGATATGCTCAATTCCGAAATGCATGAATATGGATGTGAGAAGGCGGTAATATTCATGGTTTTCCATCACATACGGTCCGTACATGGCACCATGATTCAGCATATACAGCGTATTCTCGCTGGAACCGGTGATTTCCAGATACAGGAAATACAAAATATTTAAGATGATCAGACCACCATTGACCCAGGTGCGCCTTCTTCCAGAATACTCCATTCGGCTCCGTTCTCCTATCCACGCACTCCGTCATCGGAGTGATTTTTCGTAAATATCTTAGCATATGTTTCCTTATTTGTTAAGACATTCTGTCGGTAAGTTCCCGGTTTTCATGTACTTTTATTCATACCGATACCGGAATTCCGCAATTTTCACCTCATCACCGAGATGGACTGCGACCGCCTCATTGTTCTCCAGCAGCCGCCCGCCGACCATGGTTCCGTTGGTAGAATTCAGGTCCTGAATCTTCCATCCGTCACCGTCCTGATCGATTCTCACATGCAACCGGCTGACCGTGTCGTGCATCAGCAGGTAATCCGCCAGATTTTTCTGTTTTCCTATTATGAAGGGAAAATAGGAGATGCTGATATCTTCCATCCCCTTATCCAGCGCCCGCAGACAGCGGTTCTCCGGTCCGACAGACTGCGACAGATCCGCCAGAAGCACCGTATCCCGGGCTTCTGCCGGTTTTCCGGCTTCTGTCCTCTCAGCCGGCTGCTTCCTTATTTTGCGCTCTTCTGCTGTGAAGGTCTCTGCCTTCAACACGCCACCTTCCGGCGCGGGCTCCTCCCGGAACAGCATCTCCATCGGAACCCGGATCAGCTCTTCCGATTCATCCGCCTTCCTTCTTCTCAGCCATTGGCGCAGCCGCTTCCAGATACCTGGTTTCTCCGGCGGAGCTTCCACTTTCTGCTCTAAATATGGAGTATACTCTTTTCTCTCTTCTTCCGGCTTCTGCCTGCCCGTCTCCGGTTCCTCAGGCCTTAAATGCCGCAGGATGTCTTCCATTCCATAATTTTCTTTTCTTGTTTCCTGATACAACCCATATGCCAGCACCACGCTTTCCTTGTCCTGATGATCCACTTTTCCCAGCAGATACTCCAGCAGCTTCCCGCAGTCCTCCGGGAAGTCCCGCTCCAGTCCGGGTACCAGGCACAGACAGACGCGGAAGGTCTCCGGCTCCACATAGAGATAATCCGGCTCCAGCAAAATGCAGCCTTCCGGAAGCAGGTACTGCTCCATCCGGTCCAGAACTGCAGAAATTCCCAGCACCAGGCGGCGAAGCTCCTCCGCTCCGATCGCCTGATTCTCCAGCAGACGGCCAAGCGGCTGTCTGGATGTGATTTCATAGAAGAACCGGATTTCATCATCAATCTGCCGAAGCTGAAAGTGCAGCACCCCTTCAATGGTATTTTTCGCCAGCATGCTGCACTCATAATTCTTCCAGATCAGCTCCTCCGGGTCGATGATCAGGTAATTGTGCTTCATTTCTCTTCGATAACTGATCTTCATTCTGCCTCCTCCGCCAGACTCCACAGGCGAAGCATCTCCTCCGGGCGAAATACCGGCACCGTAATCTCCAGACTCCAGTCCCGTGTCTGTGCCTCCATGGTAATCTCCCGTTCCTTCACATGCTCTATCCTGTGGCGGTCCTGCTCCACCTTCTCATGGAGCGCAAATGCCCGGACTGTCTCTCCATGGATTCGAAATGCCTGATTTATCAGAATCATGACTGTAAAAAGCACCAATGCCATCACCCCGGCTGCCTCCACCGTGTAGCCGGCTCGCACGCTGTTTCTCCTCATAAAGCTTCTCCTCTCATCCAAAGCCTCACCCCCGCATCACCATAAAGCTTCTTCTTTCATCCAACCCCCCACCCCCGCATCACCAGCCAGATTCCCGGCGGCACCACAAACGGTAGAAACGGCACCACCCGCTTTCCGCCGTTCTGAATCTGTCGGAACCTGCACCAGACCAGGTATCCCAGGCAGAATATCCCGCAGAACAGCGTTCCGTAGCAAAGCATCATCAGATTTTCCCAGAATCCCAGATACAATCCGCTGACCAGAAAGAACCAGCCATCCCCGGCTCCGATGCCGCCGCGGCTGACCGCTGACGCCGCCAAAAGCACGATGCCGGGGCAGACTCCGCCCAGATACTCCAGCCAGCCACAGGCTTCTCCGCCCGCCAGCTGCCTGCCGATTCCGCCTGCCACTGCCGCCCCGCCAAACAGCAGATAAATCCAGATATCCACCTGTTTCCGCTCCAGATCCTGCGCCGCTGCAAGCAGCAGAAATCCTGCAAAAAGCCATCGTTCCATCACGCTTCCCCCTCTTTTCCTGTTCGAAGTTCCGGTCCTGTCACTGACTGCAGTAAGAACATGGTCCAAGATGCTCCACCTCAGACAGCTTTGCCGAACGCACATAGGCAAGAATCGCCGTGCAGATTCTGGTGCTGTGATAGCTGCTTCCCTCCGGCAGGATGTAAACCGTACTGCCCGGTCCCGCCTTGGCGCCGCAGACTGCGCAGGCATGGTATTTTCCCCCGCTGTTGTTCCGGCTGTCAGCTGCCTGCTCATAGGAAACTGCCGTCAGCTGATTCGCCAGATAATGACAGTTCCGGTCACAGTGATACCTGGTCCCGTCCTTTCCCACATACACGATCTGATCATTCTCTTCCCCGGCTTCCGGGCTGCCATCTCCCTCTTTGCCATCGCTTCCAATCCATGCGCGACGGCGGCAGCGGGCGGTACGGCGGATCTCGCCCAGCCCCAGCACCGGGAACGGCATCTGAATGCTGTAATCCAGAACCAGATCAAAGCACGCTCCATCCTCCATGATCTCGGACCGTACCATCGTCGCATGGCGAATCGCCCCGGTATCGGCATGCTTCATGGCCTGCGCCTGTGCAAACCCTTCTGCCACTCCCGCTCCCAGATAATGACAAAATACCTTCGCGTACCCGTCAGCCCCTTCCATGGAAGAAGCATCTCCTTTTGAAATCACATCCTGAAGATAGGCATACTGGCTGTAGCTTTCCCCCACCGCTTCCAGCCCCGCCTGCACCTTCCGCTCCGTATTAAGAATCTTCATCGGCAGAATCAGGCTTACCGAGGCGAAGATCAGCAGAGACAACACCAGAGAAGCCTCAATGGTCATGCTGGCCGCCGCAGACTGCCCGACCTGCCTCACAATTGCCTGCCCGGTCTGCCTCACCGACCACTCCCCCTTCAGGGCGGCGGACAGGGATGCCTTCCTGCGCTGGCACTCACAAACAAGGATTTCATCATTTTCTTTGGGGATTCGTACTTGGAGAGTCACGATTTCGGATAAGCCTATGGTTATTATAAATACTGCCATGCAGAAAGGCATCCCTGTCCACCTCCTTCCTTTTACATTTTATTTAGTAGACACGCTCGGCGTGAACTTCCATCGGATAGCTGTGATCCCGCTGACCGGTCAGATTTTCCACAAACCAGGGCGTGAAGAATACATGTTTTCCACAAAGTTTCCCGGTTATCTTCAACTGATACATCCCATGGCGCATCCGAAAGTCCTTCTGGTCCAGACGCAGATTCATCTGCATCACATCCATCATCCGGTATTCCTGCCGGACAATCTCATCGAGAAACAGCAGGATTTTCAGCCATGCCAGATATCCAGGTCCCCGCTCACCGCCTCCGGCATCGACCTCCCGGCTGCTTCCAATCGTCAGAAGTCCATCCAGACTCAGCGTCCAGTCCTCGGCTGACTTAAGCACCGGCACATTTCTCCCCGCCAGAAGCCCCCGGACATCCATCATGGCTTCTCCCAGTGCCCAGACAGACATGATGAAAAATGCCGTGACCATCACAAGTGGCGTCACTGCTGCCAGACCCGTGACCACCAGCGCCAGACTGCGGGCTTCTGCCCGCTTTGCGGAATCCGACAGAATATGGACCAGATTCAGCCCTTCCCGGATTGCCAGCAGCCGGTGGACAGCCGATGACAGATTCTCCTCATCCGTCCCATGCCCGCCAATCAGATACTCCACTTCATACTGCAGCGCATGCTTCAATGGATCATTGACAGACATCTCTCCGTCTCGAAAGCACCGGAAGAACTCCCCGCAGTATTCATTGACCAGCAGATGGTCCGCAAGCGACATGCTTCTGCTTCCTCCTGCAGCCCCTTCCGACAGAGACGGCACATCGTCCAGATTTGCATGGCAATCCGATATCCGCGTTCCGTCCGGCACCAGCAGTTCCAGCAGACCGCCCCGATACATCTGCTCCACCTGGTTGAGCCAGCCTTCCTTCTCCTTGTCTTTCACGCCGTGCTGAAAGGACAGCTGACGAATCTCAACCTGCTGAAAGTGATGTATCACCGGGCTCCAGAGTGCATCCAGATCCGGCTCTTCCTCCTCATCATCTTCCTCATCACCGTCATCCCCCTCGTCCCATTCTTCAATGATACGCTCCACCTCTCTGGCTTCCTGAATGATCGACTCCACCTGCATGATCTGCTGTCCGGACCAGGGCGCAAGCTGCTCCACCTCCTGTCTGCGCGCCCCATCCTGCGCCACGTAGGTCTCATATTCCCGAATTTCCTGTTCCAGAAGCTCATTGACCTGAGCGGAACACCGGTCCCGCTGGGGCTGACACTTATTCCGGCTGGCTTCCAGCCCACGGGCCAGCTCGTCTGCCCGCTTCTCATAGACTGCCGTCAGCCGCGGCATTTTCTTAAGCTCCCGAATCAGATCTTCTGCGGACCGGCGAAATCCCGGTCCGTCATACCCCTGCAGACGGACCAGCCCCTGCTGCTTTCGCTCCCGCTCTGCGGTCAGATTCTCACTGATTGACTCCAGTGCCCGCTCCAGCTTCAACGCCTCCTTCGCATGTCCCCGGTAAGCGGACGCGACCTCCTTCACCGCCTCCGCCTCTCTGCCGCAATTTCGAAGCAGTTCCTCCGATTCCACCCCATAGTCCAGCTTCCAGACACCATACTTCATGTAGTCCAGAATCTCCTGCTCCAGGTAGCTTCCGCCACCATCCGTAGCCCGCAGCAGCTCCTCCACCTCTGCCGTCTGATACTCCATGGGATACCAGTTCTCCACTTCCAGGTAGGGCTGCAGATATTTCGCAAAATCCGCGGCTGCCTCCTGCTCATCCTCGTATTCCGCAAACAGCAGCCGGTAGGAATTCCAGAGCTTCCGATGGTACTGACTGAACACCGAATCCACAGCCGAATCTGCCGCCATCTGCAGGTACCATCTGGCACCCGCAGTTCTTGCCGACTCCACCAGCACACAGAACACCGCAAACAGGCACAGCAGGATCAGGCTGGCAAACACCGTAACCTGAGCGCCCGCCGCCTGCGGCAGCTCAGCTCCTTTTGAGTCATGCGCTGCCGTCCTTCTCCCATTCATCAGTACACTTCCTTCGACTGCTTATTGATCTCCTTAAAAATATTCTGCAGCAGCGTCGTAATCTGACTCTTGAAAATGATGACCAGACCAATCAGAACCACCAGAATCAACACAATCTCAATCACGCCCACACCGTCTTCCTGACGGATAAATTCATATAAATCCTGTCTCGTACTCATACCGTTTCCTCCTGTATATTGGCAAACTCTTTTGCAACCGCCATCCCGGCACATATCATCCCATCGTCATCATCGCAGGCACCATGATCATCACCATGACGATTCCCAGCATCAGAAACAACGGCAGCAGCAGCTTCGTTCCCGCTTCCTCGCCCATCCGCCGCGCCAGATTCTTGCGCAGTTCAAATGCATCCGCCAGCTCTGTCTCCAGAATCCCCCGAAGATTCTTGTTGCCCGCTCTGCGGTTCTGCTCCAGAAGACCGCTCAGCTTCAGATAGGGCGGCAGGCGGCAACGCCGTCCGAATTCCCGATATGCACTGCTCTCCGACATACCATTTTCAATCTGATAACCGGTCTGGCGCATTTCCTCGTAGACTGCCCGCTTCCTGATCTTCCCCTGTTTCAGACCAATCTCATAATCATGAACCATTCGTGCCCAGGCATTTCTCACAGTCATGCCCGCTCCGATGAACACGATCAGCTTTGAGACCACCTCCGCATAGTCCAGCAGCAGTTCCTGCTCCCGCTGCTTTTCCTTTTTCCGCAGATCTGCCTGCTTTCTCGCCGGCCAGATGACTGCAAGCAGCACCCCAAGAATCGGCAGAACCGCATAATCCGTCCGCTCCCCGGTACGATATGTCAGCGGTCTTCCTTCATATAATAAAGGCAATTCCAGATATTCTGCATTCTGCTGCACCCTGTCCCGGGTCTGAATGGCTGTACTCAGGTCACTCAGCACCTGCTGCACCCTGCTTTGCTCCGGCTCCACCACGCGAACCGGTATCTCGTAATCGGCTGTGTGAGTCCCGTCCGACAGTTCCACATACAGAGTCACCTGCTTCACCGCCTCTGCATTCACCTGTCCATCCATTCCGATCACTTCCGGCTCAGAGGAATACCACCGAAGCCGAACGCCTTCCGGCTCCAGCCAGGATGGCAGCGTCAGATCCGTCGTCACTTCCATCAGCGACGGATTGCTGCCCCGAATGATTTCCTCCATCCGGTCCATAATGGCTCCGAACACCTGCTCTGCCTCCTGTTCGGTGTAGGTTCTGGGACTGACCGTAACCGTCAGCCCCAGCTCTTCCTCCTCCCCGCCCAGTCCATCTACCAGAATCTGATACTCCCGGTCCTCACCTCCGTATCCGTCCCGCAGAATCCTGCCGTCTGCCGAAACCGGACCACTCTGCGGAAGGACCAGGGGCAGAAGCAGATACAGACCGAAGCCGCTCACCGCCAGCAGAGCCGGAACCAGATACTCCTTCCAGACACCTCTGTGCCGTCCCCCGGCTGTCCCCGTCATTTTCATCATTTCAAACTCCCGCCTCCCGTCACATCACCGCCTCAGACACTTCCACGATTCCCGCTTCTTACACCTCAATATCCAGAATCTTCGCAGCCAGCAGAAAGGAAATCAGATAGACCACCAGGCACCCGCTCATCAGCACCCGTCCCAGAAGTGTCCCGTACATCTGGTCAAAAAATCCAGGGGATGAGGTCTCCACATAGAATACAATGAAAAATGGAATCAGGTTCATGATCTTCTGCTCGAACTGCTTCGATGCCGTCATGGTCCGGATTTCCTCCTTCACCTGCATCTTGTCCCGGATAATCTCCGCCGTGCGGCGCATGATGCCGCCCAAGTCTCCGCCGCTGCGCTTTGCCACGGCAAATACCTCCGACAGGCTTTGAATATCCTCAAGCCCGGTCCGCCCGGCAAAGTCTGCCAGTACCCGCTCCACCGGCTGATTCGTGCGAATCTGCTGGATCATGCAGGAAAACTCCCGCACAATCATACCCTCATCCCCGTACAGCACCACCAGCTCGTCCCGACTGACCGCCAGCGCATTTTCAACCGAATATCCGGCGCTCAGGGAAGCCGCCAGTACCTCCATTGCCTCCTTGAACTGGTCGGCAAGCTCCGCCAGACGCCGCCTGTTCAGACGCCTCCGCTCGTAGAACGGATAGAAGAAGCCCAGCGGAAGCATCACCAGAAATGCCCTCATACTCCGGTAGAAGGTAAATGACAGAAGTCCGCAGATTCCCGCCCCTTTTACCAGTGCCAGCAGCAGTTCTGCAGCAGAAAGCCGATAGCGGTCATACCGGATAACCTGCGTTCCTGAGCTTCTCGACCGCCTGCAGCTCGCCCACCTTCTCCAGATGCCCGCGGACTCTGTCGGTTTGCCGGTCGCCTTTCTCCCTGCACACTCTGCCGCCTTCCCGGTCGCCCTTCTCCCTGCACACTCTTCCGCTCTCCCGGTCGGAAGCCCCGCTGTCCTGTCCGCCCTCTGTGCCGGTCCGGATTCTGTGCCTCTGCCCGGCTGACTTCTCCTGTTTCTCATGCTCTCCTCCTCCGGTCAGCTCTTCGTCCCGCTCCTCCCGAAAGCGAAACAGCGGATTCAGATGAATCTCTCCATCCGTATATTCGCCTACCTCAACAATCTCCAACACCCGTCTGCTCTTATCCCGCAGACGTCCCAGATGGATCAGAATGTCGATAGCGGAGGCAATCTGACTTCGGATTGCCGGAAGAGGCAGGTCCGCCGCCATCAGCGTCATGGTCTCCAACCGGGACAGCATGTCCCTGGGACTGTTGCCGTGACCGGTGGACAGACTGCCGGCATGTCCCGTATTCAGCGCCTGCAGCATATCCAGACACTCTCTGCCCCGGACCTCGCCCACCACAATCCGGTCCGGACGCATCCGCAGGGCGGCGCGGATCAGGTCGCTGATCTCAATAGCGCCTTCTCCCTCGGCATTGGCATTTCTCGTCTCCAGCCGCACCAGATTGGGAATCTGCCTGATCTGAAGCTCCGCAGAATCCTCGATGGTGATGACCCGCTCCGTCTCCGGAATGAACCCGGACATGGCATTTAAAAATGTGGTCTTGCCCGACCCGGTTCCACCGCTGATGAACAGGTTATAGCCCGCCCGCACCAGCCTCTTCAAAAATGCGGCAGTCTCCTCCGTCAGCGACCCCAGCTCCACCAGCCGCCCCGCCGTGATCGGCTCCGGGAACTTCCGGATGGTCACCACCGGACCGTCCAGCGCCACCGGCGGCAGCACCACATGGACCCGGGAGCCGTCCGCCAGCCGGGCATCGGCAATGGGATGGGACACGTTGACCGTGCGGTTAATCCGGCTGACAATCTGCTGAATCATGTCCTCCAGCTGCTCCACCTGCTCAAACCCGTGGTCCCAGCGGCTGATCCGCCCGTCCCGCTCCACAAAGATACAGTCCTTGCCGTTGACCATGATCTCCGTCACCTGCGGGTCATCCACCAGCTCCTGCAGGATATCCAGACGGCGGAATACATCAAACAGCCTGGTCTGCAGCTCCACCCGACGCTTTAAGGGCAGATACTGCCGACGCCCCTCCTCCCCGATTGCCCGGTCGATGCAGACATACAGCTCCCCGTCGTCAATCTGCTGGCAGTCCCTAAGCTCCTGCCGGATCTGCGCCTGCAGACGAGAGAGCGTCTCCCTGATCTCTTTCGTCTCCCTAATCTTGTCAGTTTCCCTGCCATCGCTGGTTCCCCGGCTCTCGTTGCTTCCCCTGCTCTCGTTGCTTCCTTTCGTCTCCTCTCTTCTCACCACGTTCCCTCCATTCCTGCCGCCAGCTCCCGCACATAATCTCCCATCTCGCCCCAGAGCTGCTGCTCCAGATAAGCGGCTGCCGGCACCGCGCACCGCTGCCAGGGCAGCTTTAACTTCTGCACCCGCTCCCAGAGATACCCCCGGCGGGACGCCTCCAGATATGCCTTCCACTCCTCCACCTTGGCGATGGAGATGCAGTCGTCCTTCACCGGCACGTAGATGACCCCGCATAAGTCCAGAAGTGCCTCCACGCCGCTTCCGAAGTGCCCCAGATCCAGGATGATCGTGTCATACCCGCCTTCCCCGGCGATCTTCCCGAACAGCTGCGCCAGCTCCGCCCCGTTCACCGCTTCCAGGTCCTCCGCAAATGTCACCGGCGGCACATAGTCCAGCCCGTTAAATCCGTACACCACACTGCCCAGCCGCAGGCGGTTGTACTCTCCCTGACGGTAATAGTAAATCAGGTCTGACAGGCTTCCGCCGTACTCCACCCCCATCAGCTTCGAAAATGCCGAGTATTCCTCCAGGCTTAAGAGCAGCACCTTCGACTTTCGCGCCAGCACCTGTCCCAGGGTCAGGCAGAAGCTGGTCTTGCCGCACCGCCCCACCGGGGAATACACGCCGATGATGGTACTTCTGATCCCCGTCGCCGTAAATGGCATCACCTCCGCCTTCACCTGATAGCATGCCATCACCTCCCGCAGCACATTGTCAGAGGCCTGATACTTGTAGACCGACGGTGTGCCGTCCTCCATGGGCGCACCGCTCTCACTGAGCCGGATCACCTGCCCGACCTTCACCCCCTCAAGCTCCGCATCCTCCACCTCATCGCCCACCAGCAGAAGCTCCACCGGCTGCTGCTCCGTAAACGCCCGAAGCCGCGCCATACTGGTAAATGCCACCGCCGTGAACGGAGTCTTCTCCTTCTGGTTCGCAAATTCCGCAAACCGGTCCGCATAAAACGGGTCCACATCGTAGACCGCCATGATTCGTTTCATCCAATTCCCCTTCCCGTGATCCGGGAAATCAGGAGGTACAGGTACACCCCCGCCGCCAGACACACTGCCAGCGGAATCCGGTGTCTCCCTCCTGCCCCGGAAAAATCCTCATAAGCCATTACTCTCTGTTGACTGATCATCTGCATGAAATATGCATGTAAATACCTGAAACGAGCCTGAAAGCTCTCACCTTGCCGGATACGGCATATTGACCATATTGCTCCCACCAGAAGTCCTGTCCAGACTGCAGTCAGTCCCCGCCAGAAACCCAAAGCCCCTGCAATCAGCACCATCAGCTTCCCGTCTCCCGCCCCCAGCATCCGGAGGCGGAACAGGAACCACACGGGAATCAGCATCACTCCTGCCGCCGGCAGAAACTCAGCTCCCACACAGCCAAGCTCCGCCGCCATTCCAAGCAGCAGCCATCCGTTCCGGACCTTGCCGGACCGGACATCCGTCCAGGCTGCCCCCGCCAGAACCACGCACAGGACGATGATGCTTCCCGCTCCAGAGACTCCACGCCAGCCCTCTGACACAAGTCCTTCTGTCACAAACACTTCTAACCCTGCACCATACAGATCACCTTCCCTCTGAGGCTTCCAGACACCGTTCCAAAATGCCCTCCGCCTTTCACACATACCTGACAGACACCCTGCTCCACACCCGACACGCTTTTACAACTACCGGTCCACTTCCGACACGCTTTCGCAACTGCCGATCCACTTCCGACACACTTTCGCAACTGCCGTCGCAAACACAACATGCTGTCACACCACCAGTTACCCATCACTTCTGAAAAATACTCTGCCGATACGGCATGACGTTCTCCGGTGTCCTGACACAGACACTCCGGCTAACGCAAAAAATACCAGAATCATTCCGCCCGGAACAGGCGTTGATTGTTTTTTCATTATGCACACTTTTCCCCCGGCTGTCAACCCCTTTTTTTGAAATTTTTATCAAAATTCTTCGGTCCTGTTATGTAAATCTAAAAAAATCATAAACTTTTTCTAAAAGAAATGTATTGACTTTTGTACAATTTCGACATATGATAGGCGTGTAGGAAGGAAAATAATTCTGTCAGGGGAGCTGAATTAAAAATTATATTTATTTTTCATACATTTTTATTCAGAGACGGTGTATTTTCCAACAAAAATATCGGGTCGTCCATGGGGAATGCCCGAATTGATTTATTTTCTCACAAAGAAGGAGGAATTTTGTTATGATGAAGTATCTTCAGAAACTTGGTAAGTCCCTGATGCTTCCTGTAGCTGTACTTCCGGCAGCTGGTATCATGATGGGTATCGGTTACTGGATCGACCCGACCGGCTGGGGCGCCAACAACGTGGTCGCTGCATTCCTGTTAAAGGCAGGCGGTGCGCTGATCGACAATATGGCAATCCTGTTCGCAATCGGTGTTGCAGTTGGTATGTCTGACGACCATGAGGGTACCGCAGGTCTTGCAGGTCTGGTATCCTGGCTGATGATGACCACCCTGCTTTCCAGCGGTGCGGTTGCCATGTTCACCGGAGCAGAGGCTAACCCGGCATTCGGAAAGATTCAGAACCAGTTCATCGGTATCCTTTGCGGTATCATCGGTTCTACCTGTTACAACAAGTTTAAGAACACCCGCCTGCCGGATGCACTGTCATTCTTCAGCGGCAAGCGCTGTGTTGCTATCGTTACTTCCGTAGTTACCATCGTAGTTGCCGTTGTCCTGTTCTTCATCTGGCCGGTTATCTACACCGCACTGGTAAACTTCGGTATCGCAATCACCGGTCTGGGCGCTGTAGGCGCAGGTATCTACGCTTTCCTGAACCGACTGCTGATTCCGATTGGTCTGCACCACGCACTGAACTCCGTATTCTGGTTCGATGTTGCAGGTATCAATGACCTGGGCAACTTCTGGGCTGGTACCGGCACCATGGGACAGACCGGTATGTACATGGCTGGTTTCTTCCCGGTTATGATGTTCGGTCTTCCGGCAGCTGCTCTGGCTATGTATCACACCGCTAAACCGGGCAAGAAGAAAACCGCAGCAGGTCTGTTGCTGGCAGCTGCTCTGTCTTCCTTCTTCACCGGCGTTACCGAGCCGCTGGAGTTCGCATTCATGTTCCTGGCTCCTGTACTGTATGTCATCCATGCATTACTGACCGGTGTTTCCGTAGCTCTGGTTACGGTACTCGGACCGAGAGCGGGCTTCAACTTCTCCGCAGGTCTGGTTGACTTTGTACTCAGCTTCAAGGCTCCGATGGCTGTGAATCCGATGATGCTGATCCCGATCGGCCTGGTATTCGGTGCACTTTACTACATCATTTTCCGCGTTGTGATCCAGGCATTTGACTTAAAGACCCCGGGTCGTGAGGATGATGACCTTGACGAGACCTCTATCGTTCTGGACACCAGCGATTTCGACGGCATGGCTGCTGTGATCCTGGAAGGTCTGGGCGGCAAGAACAATGTCACCTCTCTTGACAACTGCATTACCCGTCTTCGTCTGGAGATCAAGGATTATACGCAGATAGATGAGAAGAAGATCAAGTCTGCTGGAACCGCCGGCGTTATCCGTCCGAGCAAGACCTCCGTTCAGGTTATCATCGGACCGAAGGTACAGTTCGTGGCAGACGCTATGAAGAAACTGCTGTAATTTCAGGAGTTTGCAAAATTAATAAGGTTTGTTGGAAACGGTCGCTGAATATGCGGCCGTTTCTTTTTTTGTTTTGAGCATCCAGTTCTCAGATTTTTAGATATTTTGACGGAAATCGACATGTTTTTTCTACGGTATTTGGTTGACTCACACAGTGAATAGTGGTAAAATGATGTCAGTTTAAATTTTTAAACCAAGGAGGGATTTTATGATCGATGGCAAGGAACTGGAACAGCAGTTTCACAGCTGCATGCCCCTGTTCATTGCATTAGGAGACGAAGTCCGGCTGAGTATCATCGAGACCCTGACCCGTGCATCCCAGACCGGCAATGAGCTGGGTCTGAATGTCAACGAGATCACCCGGCAGACCAGTCTCTCCCGCCCGGCCATCTCCCATCACTTAAAGATTCTTAAGGATTCCGGACTGGTGGAGGCCAGACAGGAGGGCACCTCCAACTACTACCGGCTGACGCTGATCGAGAGTACCAGACGGCTGATGCAGCTGGGATATCTGGTGGAGGAGATGTTCCGCCAGACTTGACGGTATCGTATGTATAGCTGTCCCATTTCTGACAGATACTACCAGTGGGAAGGGCACAGAACCTTCACCCCACGCCTGATTCCGGGACGGATCAGGGAGAGTACAGGAGGCGGACCTATGAGTACAGGACCTATTTTCAAGCGGAGACAGCACAGGGAGCTGTCGCCGGAACACCTGGAGCTGAAAGCAGAGATCGACCGGACCCGATATTCCATCGAGTCAGCCAGGAACCACTTCGAGCAGGTGGTGGACCCTACACTGATCGACTGCTACATCTACGAGCTGAACGCGGCACAGCTTCGCTATCAGTTCCTGCTCAGGCGTTTTAAGCTGCTGGAGCAGCTATGATTTAACATCACACAACAATGCATACATCAGGAGGACTTTTCGCAATGAGCACTTGGTATGAATCATCTGTATTTTATCACATGTACCCGCTGGGTATGACCGGAGCTCCGTTCCACAATACACAGGAGCAGGTCGTGAATCGTTTTGACGAGCTGGACCGCTGGATTCCTCACATGCAGGAGCTTGGCTGCAATGCCGTATACATCGGACCTCTCTTTGAGTCCTCCTCCCATGGTTATGACACCCGCGACTACAAGCTGACCGACCGCCGCTTAGGCACCAACGAGGATTTCGCATCCTTCGTAAAGCAGTGCCATGAAGCCGGCATCCGGGTGGTGGTGGACGGAGTGTTCAACCATACGGGACGTGAGTTTTTCGCCTTCCGCGATATTCAGGAGAAGCGGGAAGGCTCCCCTTACCGGAACTGGTATAAGGGCGTCAACTTCGGCTGGGGCAGCCCCATGGGCGACTCCTTCGGCTACGAGGCATGGCAGGGGCACTACGAGCTTCCGTGCCTGAACCTGCAGAACCCGGAGGTAAAGCAGTATCTCTTTGACGTGATTCGCTTCTGGATCGACACCTTCGACATCGACGGCATCCGCCTGGACTGCGCCAATGTGCTGGACTTCCAGTTCATGAAGGAGATGCGGCAGGCAACCGGTCAGATGAAGGAGGATTTCTGGCTGATGGGCGAGGTGATCCACGGCGATTACGCCCGCTGGGTGAACCCGGAGATGCTTCACTCCGTCACCAACTACGAGTTACATAAGAGCCTGTATTCCGGGCTGAATGACCATAACTTCTTCGAGATCGCCCACAATGTGCGGAGACTGGAAGCCATCGGCAGACAGCTCTACACCTTCCTGGACAATCACGACGAGAACCGCATTGCCAGCAAGCTGCGAAAGAAGGAGCACCTGCCCTTAGCGTACCTGCTGCTGTTCACCCTTCCCGGCATTCCGTCCATTTACTACGGCGGTGAGTGGGGCGTGGAGGGCATGCGGACCAACACCAGCGACGTGGCGCTTCGCCCCTGCATCACCATGGCAGAAGGCAAGAAGCTGCACTGCGGCTTAACGGATCTCATCGAGAAGGCAGCACACATCCACGCAGAGGAGCCGGCTTTCCACGGCGGACGCTACGAGGAACTGATGCTGACCAACCGGCAGTACGCCTTTGCCCGCCACGGAGCGTCTTCCACGGCTGTGGTTGCCGCCAACAGCGACGACGAGCCGGCGGCTGTCTCCATTCCGGTGCGCACCGGCGCGAAGGAGGCCGAGAACCTGATGGACGGCACCATCATTCCCATTACGGACGGCAGACTTAATATTTCATTAGAGGGCAACTCAGGAGTTGTCTTAAGAATCATGGAGGATTGACCTTATGGCTGTCAATAACAAACAAGCGCAGAACACCACCGGCATCATTACCGAAGTGGACCGATATCTGTTCGGAGAGGGAACTCACTATGAGATATACGAGAAGCTGGGTGCCCATGTAGTGACTTACCGGGGAAAAAGCGGCATTTATTTCGCAGTCTGGGCTCCCCACGCTGCCTCTGTCAGCGTTGTGGGCGACTTCAACAACTGGGATCCGGATGCGACTCCCATGACCTGTCTGGAGACCTCCGGCATTTACGAAGTATTTGTTCCGGGTCTTGGTACCGGAGAACTGTATAAATTTGCAATTACCACTCAGACCGGCAAGGTACTCTTCAAGGCAGATCCCTATGCCCAGTACGCAGAGTTCCGTCCGGGCACTGCTTCCATCACGGCAGATACCTCCGGCTTTCGCTGGAGCGATGACGCCTGGATGAAGAAGCGCGAGACTGTCAATCCGCGGGAAGCTGCCATGAGCATCTACGAGGTGCACCTTGGCTCCTGGAAGAAGAAGAACCGGGAGATCAAGGAGGGCTATTATACCTACAAGGAGGCGGCTCACGAGCTGGCTGACTATGTGAAGGACATGGGCTACACCCATGTGGAGCTGATGGGCATTGCGGAGCATCCCTTCGACGGCTCCTGGGGCTACCAGGTGACCGGCTACTACGCTCCCACCTCCCGCTACGGCACGCCGGACGAGTTCATGTATTTTATCAACTACATGCACAAGAAGGGCATCGGCGTCATTCTGGACTGGGTTCCGGCACACTTCCCCAGGGATGCTCACGGACTGGCTGACTTCGACGGTCAGGCACTGTATGAATATGCAGACCCGAAGAAGGGCGAGCACCCGGACTGGGGCACCAAGGTATTTGACTATGAGAAGCATGAGGTATCCAACTTCCTGATCGCCAACGCCCTGTACTGGGTAGACAGGTTCCACGTGGACGGCCTGCGGGTGGATGCGGTGGCGTCCATGCTGTACTTAGACTACGGCCGTGAGGACGGTCAGTGGATCGCCAACAAGTACGGCGGCAACCAGAACCTGGAGGCCATCGAGTTCTTCCGCCACTTGAACAGCGTTGTCCGGCAGCGGGGGCACGGCGCCATGGTCATTGCCGAGGAGTCTACCGCATGGCCGCTGGTGACCCACGACCCGGAGGACGGCGGTCTGGGCTTCACCTTCAAGTGGAACATGGGCTGGATGCACGACTTCCTGGAATACATGAAGCTTGACCCCTACTTCCGGAAGTTCAACCACAACAAGATGACCTTCGGTCTGACTTACTTTACCAGCGAGAACTTCATCCTGGTGCTGTCCCATGACGAGGTGGTACACTTAAAGTGCTCCATGATCAACAAGATGCCCGGTCTCTACGAGGACAAGTTCGCCAACTTAAAGGTGGGCTACACCTTCATGCTTGGACATCCGGGCAAGAAGCTTCTGTTCATGGGTCAGGACTTCGGTCAGCTTCATGAGTGGGATGAGAAGGTCAGCCTGGACTGGCACCTGACCAACGAGGATACCCATAAGGATCTGCAGAATTATGTGCGGGATTTGTTACATATTTATCAAAAATATCCGGCATTGTACGAGTCCGACGACGACTGGGACGGATTCTCCTGGATCAATGCCAACGACGGCGACCGCAGCATATTCAGCTTCGTGCGCTACTCCAAGGCTCACAAGCAGAACCTGCTGTTCGTCTGCAACTTCACGCCTGTTGAGCGTCCGGATTACTGCGTAGGTGTTCCAAAACGCGGTAACTACACGCTTTTACTGGATAATGAGCACGGTATGTACCGTGGTCGGGAGAAGGCTCCTGTCCTCCGCGCAGTCAAGAAGGAGTGCGACGGACAGCCCTGGTCCATCAAGCTGCCGCTTCCGGCTTATGGAACCGCAATCCTGAGATTTTCATGATTTTGGAAGCAAATCGATGCCGCGTTCCCTTGCCTTGGGCAAAACGCAGTATGGGGGAAGAAAAATTTCGTTAAAAATTTATCAAAAAGTAGGTGACATTCCGGGAAGTTTGTAGTAAAATAGGTATCGACCTACAGGCAACCGATGAATGGAATCTATTATGGAAGGAGAGTTTCGTATGGCAAGAGAGTTAATATCCAAGAACGCGACCAAGAGTGTCTATCGTGATGGTGATAAGGCTGTCAAGGTATTCTGTCAGGGTTTCCCGAAAGCAGAGGTACTGAATGAAGCACTTATCAGCGCCCGTATCGAGGCAGTGGGCGGGATCAACATTCCGCGCATCCAGGAAGTAGCTGTTGAAGAGGACGGCTGCTGGGCAATCACGAAAGATTTCATCGAGGGCAAGACCCTGCAGCAGTTGATGGATGAGAATCCAGACAAGCAGGATGAATATCTGAATCAGATGGTTGATTTGCAATTAATGATTCATTCCAAGACCTGTCCATTACTGAACAAGTTAAAAGACAAAATGGCGCGGCAGATCTCTGAGATTGAGGACTTAAACCCTGTCAACCGTTACGATCTTCTGACCAGACTGGACAGCACCCCGAAGCATGTTAAGTTATGCCACGGCGACTTCCAGCCTAACAACATTATCGTTAAGCCTGACGGCACCATGTATGTGCTCGACTGGGTTCATGCAACCCAGGGCAACGCAAGTGCCGACGTAGCCAGAACTTATCTTCTGTTCTGCCTGGAGAACCAGGAGAAGGCAGATAAGTACATGGACCTGTTCTGCCAGAAGACTGGCACGGACAAGCGTTATGTTCAGCAGTGGCTCCCGTTAGTTGCTGCCGCACAGTTAACCAAGAAACGTCCGGAGGAGCAGGAATTGCTTCACAACTGGTTAAATGTATTCGATTACCAGTAGGTCAACCATGCAGCAGGGGTTCTGATTGGATTTCTGCCGCACAGAAAGGGTCCTGCCGATTGCGGCAGGACCTTTTTTGGTGTATACTAGACGATATACAGTCATAAAGGAGGTTATTATGCAGACTATTTTAGTATGTGATGACGACAAAGAGATCGTCGATGCCATAGATATTTATCTGACCGGGGAAGGCTACCAGATCATCAAGGCCTACGACGGCTACGAGGCACTGGAGCTTCTTGAGAAGCAGCCGGTGGACCTGCTGATCCTGGACGTGATGATGCCGGGTCTGGACGGGATTCGCACCACCTTGAAGGTCCGGGAGACCAGCAGCATCCCGATCATTATCCTGTCCGCCAAGTCGGAGGACACAGACAAGATTCTGGGGTTGAATATCGGTGCGGACGACTACCTGTCCAAGCCCTTCAACCCGTTGGAGCTGGTGGCGCGCGTCAAGTCCCAGCTTCGCCGCTACACCCAGCTTGGCAACATGAACCAGCAGACCAGCGACCAGATCTACAAGTGCGGCGGTCTGTCCATCAATGACGACACCAAGGAGGTCTGGGTGGATGACGAGCCGATCAAGCTGACTCCCATCGAGTACAACATCCTGCTTCTGCTGGTGAAGAACGCCGGCAAGGTATTTTCCATCGACGAGATCTACGAGCAGATCTGGAACGAGGAGGCCATCGGCGCGGACAATACCGTAGCTGTACATATCCGCCACATCCGCGAGAAGATTGAGATCAATCCCCGGGAGCCACGCTACTTGAAGGTAGTCTGGGGCGTGGGATACAAGATCGAGAAGCAGCAGTAGGAGACGCCCATGAAACTGAAAGATTATTCCATGCAGATCAGGAAGCACATTGCGGTGCTGCTGCACCTGATCTTCCTGACGCTGGCTGTGGCGGGTATCAGCTTTATGTATCTGGATACCCGGACCAACTCCGGTACCCAGTGGCTGTCGGATCAGAAGTACGAGGAGTCGGAGAAGTTCGAGAAGCAGTTTCAGGCAGATCTGGAGAATATATTTGCCTATGTTGCCTACCGGGACGTGTTCGAGACTGACGGATTCCTGGATCTGTCCCGGGAGATGTTCGCCGTGACCCGGGGAGACGGTCCTGAGATCGTCTACACTCTGGACGAGGTACTGCGCTACGCCAAGAGCCAGGGCTTCTACTTAAATGAGAACTTTGAGGTGGTCAATGACCTGTTCCTCTATGACAATGCCTCCACCACCCGGGATCAGCGGGTTCTCTGGCGTGCCTACGACCCCAATGCGACCATCAGCGAACCGGGCGACGCCTACACCTCCCTGCTGGACCTGTCCAAGGAGGTGCTGCACTGCCTTGGCAAGTATTATACGGTCTACTATGAGCTGATGGAGCGCCCGTCCAACCTGTATTTTCAGATTGCCTACGACGGGGGATATGACGACGGACTGATGTACACCAATGCCCCGGATCTGACCCTGGAGGAGCTGAAAGGCATGGGACGCTACTGCTTCTTAAGCAGCGATTCCATTCTCGTAGACACCAACCTGGCGCAGATTCCGCCGAATATGACCATTTCCATGGAGCAGAACAACTTCTACGACTCTTCGGAGTACTATCTGATGGCGGCTGTGGATACCAACTATGCCGCTGACGACGCTTATGCCGCCAGCGCCATGGAGTACCAGCAGCTTCGGAGACATTTTCTGGAAGGCATGTTCGCGCTGGGACTTGGCATCGTCGGCTGTCTCCTGACCCTGTATTACCTGATTCTGGTATCGGGCTACCGGACCGTGGACCGGGTCAATCCCTACCTTCACGGCTATGATATGATCACCACGGAGAGCTGCGTGCTGCTGACTGCCCTCTTCACCCTGTTCATGCTGTTTCTGGGTGAGAAGATCGGCTACCGGCTGATGCACCTGCTGATTCCGCAGAATGCCTGGGATTACGGGGAGCAGATGATGCGCGCCGTGATCATATACGGCTGCTGCGTAGTGGGGGCTTTCAGCCTGCTGCGCCGCTACAAGAGCCGGACCCTCTGGGAGAACAGCATGGTACACCATGTCTATATGGACATCAATGAGTATTTCAGCAACCGGACCTTCACCCACCGGCTGTTCTGCCTGTACATGGCATTTCTGGGCGTGCAGATGCTGGGAGTGGGGCTGATCGCAGCACTGGTCAATGTGCGCCATCATAACTGGAGCCGGGTGCTGATTCTGCTTCTGGCTGCGGGGCTGATTCTGGTGGATTATGTGACGTTCCGGAAGCTGTTTACCTCCACGGCTCAGGAGGATCAGATCGCGGATGCCATCGCCAAGATTGCCGGCGGCGACACCTCCTATCAGATGGATGTAAATGGTCTGACGGGCAAGGAGCTGTCCATCGCCCACATGATCAACCGGATCGGAACGGGGCTGGAGCGGGCGCTTCAGGACCAGGTGAAAAGCGAGCGGCTGAAGGCGGACCTGATCACCAATGTGTCCCATGATATCAAGACGCCTCTCACATCGATCATCAACTATGTGGACCTCCTTAAGCGGGAGAAGATCCCCAATGAGAAGGTTCAGGAATACTTAAATGTGCTGGATCAGAAGTCCCAGCGGTTAAAGACCCTGACGGAGGATCTGGTGGAGGCATCCAAGGCAAGCTCCGGCAATCTGAAGCTGGAGATGGCAAAGCTTGATCTGGTGGAAATGATCTGGCAGACCAACGGCGAGTTCGAGGAGAAGTATGCGACCCGCCACTTGGAGCTGGTATCTGATCTGCCGGACGAGAGCATGGTCATCGAGGCGGACGGCCGGCGGCTGTGGCGGGTGCTGGAGAATCTGTACAACAACGCCTTCAAGTACGCCATGGAGCACAGCCGGGTGTATACGGATGTGAGCCGGGTGGATGGCATGGCATATTTTACCATTAAGAATGTGTCGGAGAATCCGCTGAATATCAACGGAGAGGAGCTGACAGAACGGTTTGTGCGGGGAGACGTGTCACGAAGCACAGAAGGAAGTGGTCTGGGACTTTCCATCGCACAGAGCCTGACGAAGCTGCAGGGAGGAACCTTTGAGATCCTGATCGACGGCGATCTGTTCAAGGTGCGGGTGGGATTTCCGGTGGTGGAGAAGGAAGCGGGGGTGTAGACGCAGGCGGGGGTGCACCTGCGCCCCCTGCACTCCGCGCCTCTGCACCCTGCACCTTGCACCTTGCACCTCCCCCTGCACCTCCACTCCGCTTCGCTTCGTGTCGGTCACGGGCTTCGCCCTATATAAAAAAGGACTGGAATATTTCCTTATGAGAACGAGTTCTCAACAGAAATATCCCAGTTCTTTTTTATGCAGGGTCTCATTGCCTACCCGAAGATCCTCCACCCGCAGATGAAGTTGTTGGCCCACCAGGAGCTTAAGGAACGGTGAACGACCTTGCCGTTACCGGAGGAGGCGTCGATGACGGTGCCGCCGCCGGCTACGATTCCCACGTGGCCGCTTACTACGATGATGTCACCGGCTCTCAAGTTGGAGAAGCTGGTGATCTTGGTGTATTTGCCGACGCTTCGCCAGCCGGAGGAGGTCAGGTAGCTCTGACGGACTCCCACCTGGTTCAGACACCAGTACACGAAACCGGAACAGTCAAAGGCATTGGGACCCTTGGCACCCCAGACATAGGGGCTTCCCAGCTTGGAGCTTGCCACGGAAATCAGTGCGCTTGCTCCGCCGCTTGCAGAACCTGTATTGGGGATGCTGGTGCTGCCTGCCGGCTTCTTGCCGCCCTGGTTGTTGCCTGCAGTCTGGGTACGGTTGCCGCCGGTACTGCCGCCGCTGCTGTTGTTTCTGCTGGGCGTATTGGCAGGTGCTCTTCTGGCGCTGTCGCTGGTCAGCTTCGCCATGGTCTGACGGCCTGCCAGACCGTCAGCGCTTAAGCCGTTGGTGCGCTGGAAGGACTTGACTGCATTCTCCGTCACCTCGCCGTAGTAGCCGGTGACATTGCCGGAATTCAAGTATCCCAGCTTGCTTAACAGGTTCTGGACCTGACGGACGTTCTCATCAGAGTCACCCAGGGCAAGACCGTTGGGAACGGCACTGCCGCTGTTCAGGGCGATTCTGGTGGACGGTCCTAAGTAACCATCTACGACCTGGTCGTTGCGGGACTGGAATCGCTTGACTGCAATGATCGTGTCATTGCCATAAGCGCCGTCCGGCTCCGTGGTCATATAGCCCAGCTCCTTCAGACGCTTCTGCGCTTCCAGAACCACCTCGCTCTTCTCGCCGTAGGACAGCATGTTGGGCTTGACTTCCTCACTGTAGATCAGGTTCATGGTCTGCCGTCCCACCTTACCATCCTGCTCCAGCCCATTGACGCTCTGCATCTTGATCACGGCTTCCTCGGTGCTGTCGCCGAAGTTGCCGGTCACCAGGTTCTGGTTCGCCAGATAGCCCAGCTCGTACAGACGGGTCTGGATCCGGGAAATATCATCACCGGCATCGCCGTGCTGTGCCGCATAATACTTAGCATCCGGTGACAGGATCGCCGCCAGGGTCTCCGGACCCACAACGCCGTCCTGAGCCAGCTTGTTCTGCCGCTGATAGACCTTGACCGCACTCTGGGTCACCTCGCCGTAGTAATCGGTCGGTTCATCATTGTCCATGAACCCTAAGTCCATCAGGCGCTGCTGCAGCTTCGCCACCACCGGGTGTTCCATGCCAACCCGCAGATAATCGGGAATCGGCTCAGAATACTCCGCATCCACCCCGGCTACGGACGGCAGAATCGGACCATCCGGAGACAGTGCCATGATCGTCTCATCCGCCGCTGTCTGCGCCAGTGTCTCCTCAGCAAGCACGATTGCTGCCTCTGTGCTCTCTGTCTCACTGACCGTCGCAGGCTGCGCACCGCAGCCCGCCAGAATCCCCGCCGCCGCGACCGCCAGCCCCAGGCTGCGAAGCTTCTGAAGCTTCTTTTTATATCGTATGTATCTCTTAGTCATTAAAGAATCAAGACCTCGCTTCCTTTGTCGAATACGCTCTATTTTAGCATATTTCAGAGCCGGTTTCAATGTTGCAATTATTACAATATGCGAAATGCGAAACTGTTCTGGGCAAAACTATTTGTGACAGCAGGGGATTGGGGGTGAGATTGAGGTTGGGATGGGGGGGACGGCGGAATTGGACAATAAATCGCTTTTTCACCTCTTAATTGTCCAAAGACAGGCAGATTCAAGCCTGAATCCGCCGGAAAATGGCATTTTATGGGATCCTTTGGACAATTTTTGCCCTCAGAAGGCTATCCATGTCCAAAATTCCGGAGAATTTGGATAATTAAGAGGGTGTTTTTAAAAAAATTGTCCAAAATATGTTTTATGTCAATCAATTATCCCTCATAATACCTGCTTGCCAGGATGGATTGGACAATTTATCCCGATTTTCGCTTATAATTGTCCAAAACAGACTTTCGCTCCCGCGAGAGACAACTGGTACTCCCAGGGGCAAACTTTCCTTTCACATCAAAAAACCGGTTTCGCAGCTTCCTGTCTGCAAAACCGGCATCCTGACCTGCGCCTTCGGGGGCTCGAACCCCGGACAAATAGATTAAGAGTCTACTGCTCTACCAACTGAGCTAAAGGCGCATATTCAATTGTGTGTGAAGCCAACTGACTGACACGCGTTATAGTTTACCGCAAATGTTGGAAGTTGTCAAGAGTTTTTTAAATTTTTTTCAAGACTATTTCCCGCCCAACAAAATCATGCTCAACCCAAATCAGGCTTGCACTTAAAGGCTAAACTTTTGTCCCCCTTACAGCACCGGACAGAAGAATGCCGCTGCTGCCCCCGCTGCAATGCAGCATCCGAAGCTGAAGTAAGAGAGTTCAGACTCCGGCTGATACATGCGGAATTTTCGTGTATATAACAGATTTACAAAGTAAAGCCACAGATTCTTAAGCGCACGCCTTCCGGTCCGCCGAGACGCCATCAAAAGCAATGCCGCCGCCCCTCCCAGAAGAATCGACCAGATAATGGTATCCCCACAAAAATGCCAGCCAGCAACAGCTCCCACAGCCATATACAGCTTCACATCTCCTGCCTTCAGCGCACCGATTGCAAAGAGAAGGAATACAAGGAATCCCGTTCCGATACCGGCGGCGCTGTCCAGAAGACCGGCGCCGCCTCTCAGTACAAGATTCCCGGCAAGCCCTGCCAGCATAACAGGAAACGTCAGGCGGTTCGGAATTTTCCTTCTCTTCCAGTCTCCAATCCCGCCGATTACGGCAACCCCAATCGCCGCCAGTTCCAATATGATATTCAGATTCTCCGCTCCCTGCATATTCTTTTCCTCCTGCTCTTATATGCCTCTTCTCACCTCACTTCAACGACAATAGCCGATACATTGTCTGATGCCTGTCCCGGCTGAATCATGGCACGCAAGCACCCAGCCTGTCTTTTCGCATCGCCTGCATGCTGCTCCAGACCATGTTTCAATCGTTCCTGGTCAAGTGGGTTATACAGTCCGTCGCTGCACAGCAAAAAGCAGTCACCCTGCTGAAGCAGACCACTGGAATAGTAATTTCTCGGTATGTCAAACATCCCAACACACATTGTCAGAATGTTCTTCTGTCTGGATGCCCTGGCTTCCTCCTCCGTAAGCCGATGCTCCCGTACCAGCTGAGCCACCAGAGACTGGTCTACCGTCAACTGCTCCAGTTCTCCGGTGCGCAGACGATATATGCGGCTGTCTCCCATATGGACCAGATAGTACTTATCCTTAAGCAGCAGCAGAACCGACAGTGTGGAGCCGGAACGGCATCCTTCCGTCTTTCTGAATTGAAGCACAGCCTGATTGATGTCCCAGATTTCCTGCTCCAAAAGTTCCCTGAGATCCTCCTCGCTGCTCCTGCCTGCCAGAAGCATCTGAGGAAGATCCATATTCCACCACCGAAGGAACTGTTCCGTGATATAAGTACTGATTCGATTTCCATAGGAAAGTCCGCCCATACCATCTGCTACAACAAACAGTCCGGCCGGGCAGCCTGCAACCATATCTGCCAGACAAAGAATGCTGTCCTGATTCTCTGTTCTGATATCCCCCCTGTCAGTCACTGCACCATATTCAAACTCCATGGCTTCCCCCCTGTCCCGAACTCCTTTATTTTCTCACTCAGCAGCTTTATTTCACACTGCAGCGAAGGGTAAACTCACTGTCCGCCAGCAGCACCCGGTCCCGATCCTGGAGCGGATACGGTGTATTGCTTGCAATTCGCTGGTTCCCTCCGTTGATATAAGTTCCGTTTTTTGAGTTCAGATCTTTGACAAAAACACTGCCATTCTGCACCTGAAATTCTGCGTGAATCTTTCCAACCTTTGGATTAGCTACTGCAAAGTCAACCTGCTCCTTCAGACGGCCAATCAGAATACTGGGGCGGTTAAGCGGCACCCTCGTCATGATTCCATTCTCATAGTACTCCAGATAGGCTGCCGAATCGCCATAGCTTCCGTCCATAATCTCTGTCTCCCCATCTGACTGAAATGCCCCCGGATCCAGTTCTGTTTCATCAGAGCAGGGCATCGAAGCATACGGAATCTGTGGCTGCGCTGTGGCCCGTGTACGATTCGAAGTCTGCACATACTTCAGTTCTGTCACTGACTCCGACACAGGAACACGCTCCGGCGCTGGCGGCATTCCCGGAACAGACTGGCTTCCCGGCACGGACGGTCTGCCCGGTACAGACGGTCTGCCTGACACAGATGGCTTTCCGGCTGCGTTTGCCTTCTGTGCTTCTGCTTTCTTCTCCTTCGGTGCCGCATTTCGGCTGTTTACATATGCCTCCCGATACAGAATCACCTCCACCAGCGCTGTCAGAATAACCGCTGCTAAAATATTGGTCACTTCCAGACCTCCGGTCTCCGGGTTCATAAACGCGCCAAAGGACACAAGCGCAGCCAGCACAACCATCACCACTGCCTGCGGGAGCAGGAATTTCTTCTTTGCCTTCTCCGCATCAAAACCATCATCGCCGACCGGTGCCTGCCCTGCATTCTTTTCGTTCCGTTGCGCCTTCTTTTCCGCTTTGCGGGCCTCCTTTTCCGCCTTCCTGTCTGCCTTGCCTCCTGCACGCTTTGCGGGCTTCACAGGCTTTCCATCGGCCTTCTCCGGCTGCTGCAAAGCTGCACCGTCATTCGCGTGCTGCGATACACCGCCACGAGGCATCATATTCTCCGGCAGCTGACCATACATTCCGGCACCTGCCACCGGTATCTCCGCTGTCCCCTGAGCCGGCTGACCATACGGAACCTGCTGCTGATTTGGCATCTGCTGCTGATACGGCGTCTGCTGCCCATACGGAACCTGGACGCTTTCCGTCCGGCCGCTTCTCATTCCTGTCACCGGACCTCTCTGGAGACTCTGCTTGACACAGCGCCCCAGCTCCTCCAGAGAAAACGGCTCCCGGTTCACCACCTCCAGCAGTACCTGAATAAAATTATCATTAGAAAGTTCCAGCTTGCCCTGCATCACCAGATTCAGAAGAAATTGCTTCACGTTCTCTCCCTCTGCCGCTTCCGACGCAACAGGAAGGCAGACAAAATACGGAGAACAGTTTGCCGGATCCACAAATACATAACCAGGATCCATCACCAGTCCGGACAGGGGAATCTGATACTCGCCTGCGTCCATTCCTGCCTCAACAATTCCCTGGATCAGCCGCAGCAATTCCTCCCGTTTCAGCTTTCTGCGGTCCAGAATCTGGCTGAGTGCCGTTCTGGAAGAAATGTTATAATACAGCACCATCTCCCCATTCATCATCCTGCGGGACACCGGAAGAAAATGTGCAATTTCATTGGAAATCAGCATCTCCATCTGGTATTTCACCAGCTCTGCTCCCTGCGGCATCACTGCCGTAAGATAGCTGGATGCCCCTGCATTTTCATACGAAAACATATTCTGCTCCATCATGATAAAACTCCCTTCTTAAATAGACGTGAACTTTGTCCACGGATTTATCTCAACAAAAGCACCATCGACGCGAAAACTCCAACCGCCAGAAACGGGACAAAAGGCACTTCTTCCTTCCACCTGGCTTTCCGAAACAGCAGCAGCCAGATGCTGTAAAAAAATGAAGGAAATGCAGCCAGGACCAAAATCTGCACCACATACCCCCAGCCTGCTGTCATGGCTGTCACACCGAGAAGCTTGGCATCACCCATTCCCATGCGCTCACCGGAAAAATGCGCCACAAGCAGCATCAGCACCGCAAAGACCACTCCCTTAAGCAATACGGAAAGCAGTTCCGTCGGTGCCTGTAAAGCCGCTCCCAGCAGAAGCTGCGCGGCCAGAAAGCAGAGAAGTACCTCGTCCGGAACCACCCGCTTCCTTCCGTCCACAATCGCCAGCATCAGATAGGTCACGGCCAGATCTGCCAGACGTACCACAGCCAGTTTTCCGGTCAGCCCATACACCACTCCGGCACACAGCAGCCACAGACCGGCTGCTCCATACAGTTCCCGCTGCTTCCAGATCGCAGACAGTCCCTGCCTCTCGCCTCTCCATTCCAGCAGACAGGCAACCAGCCGCATTCCGCCCAGCACAGAGACTGCCGCCAGTACCGCCACATTCAACCACTCCATGTCTTCCATCTCCCACACATCTTAATCGATCTCCTTTGTAACAATCCGGATATCCGGATAATCCTTCTGCGCCTCTGCCACAGCCTGATCATATTTACTCCGGTCGATTTTCCGGTCGCCTGTTGAAGACGGGATATACAGAATCAGCTCCTTGCTGCGGATTTCCGACGGATCCAGCGTCACACCGGCGTAAGTCGTCTTCGTATAGTTCTCCATATCACTGCATTTACTGCGGATTGCATTTCGAATCTTGCTTACATCCTGATAGGAAGCGCTCCGCAAATCTATGGACTTCTCTGCGGTAGCCTTGCCGCTTCCGGCATCAAAAGCAGAAAATGTCTTGAAGTTATCCGGAAGATTCCGAACTCCTTCCTGCTCCTGAATTGCCTTCCCACGCTTCACGTCACTCTCCATATCCCATACGCTCTTCTCCTGCGCCTGTCCGTCATCCGCCTTTCTGGAAAATATCGTCTTGCCGCTCATCCCCCGGACCGACGCCCGGTTCATCAGGTTCAGTTTCGGCATAATGTCAATCGGCATCAGCGGATCAATCGTATAACAGGCTACCAGATCTATGCTTGTCCCGTCTTCAAAGAAGGAGGAGCTGGAAAAATCAATTCCGTCAAGCCCACCTATGACACGCAGCGCCTTCAGACGGCTGTCCGCGGAATTCCCCATGGAATCCGCGCCGATATATCCGGCTACCATAGGCTTTGCAACCAGCTCAAACAGCCGGTTATTCAGCTCACTGGACGCCTCACCTACCAGTGCTCCTCCTACATTTTTCAAAATCTCAACCGGGTCTGTGGTTCCTTCATACGTCTGTCCCGTATAGCCATCGTTCATCAGAGACTGATACAGCTTTACCACATGATCGGCATCCTGATTAAACTGTGTCGTTCTATCAGATGCTGCTGACTGCGCACTCTGATAGATATCATTTGCCCCTGTCACCTGATAAATATAGGTATACATGGACAGTTCCCTGGCAGTTTGCGCCACCGCATGCTGTACCAGACCATACGCATAGACAATCCGCATAATATAGAGCATTGTCACGATTATCATCATAAAGATCGGATACACAATGCTTGCTTCTATGGTAAGTGAACCTTTCTTTTGCCGTATTCTCTTCATCGTCTAATACCCCTGATATATCATACTCTTGAATTTCATCCGTCCGGTTACCCCATTTTGTTCGTAAGACTGCTTAAACGGCTCCGCTCCGCCAAACAGATAACGCAGCGACATGTCCGTATCCGCTTTCAAATAGGTAAATGCCTTCGCCATGGTAAAGTCGCTCTGCTGCTTCTTCATATTCATTTCCACCAGATCCGCGGTCCGCATCAGACGCTTGTCCTCTCCTTTCACCAGCAGAAGAATCAGCAGGTAATCTTCATAGCACACGAACTTCCAGTCCGGTTCTCCATAATTTTGAATCAGTGAATCCCCCGACTGACTGGGATCCAGCTGCAGCAGTACATTATCAGAGGTTTTCAGAAGTGGAATCCGATACCCGCCATCCACGAGAAAATGCATATCCATATAAGTCTCTGCCACCGACCACGCCGTCAGAAAAATCCAGAAAAACACCTGCTGCGGAATCGGCACCAGTAACGTGGCGCTGGCAACTGCCGCCGCTGCCGCTGCCCCATCACAGGCGTCATTAACATCATCATTCATATACAGCGCCGCCAGATTATTGACCATCCGTTCCGCGTAAATCGTGGCATAGACTCCGTCCTCATTTGCCTGATCCGTCCGGTTTCCATATACCAGATATTCCAGCTCCCCGCGCAATACCGTGTTTCGGTCCTTCTTGGGAGCAAAGCGCATATCAATCTCCCCGCCCGGATGTATATAACGCCATTTCGGCAGATACTTGCTGTTGGAATCAGACCCGGGAAGCCTTCCGTCCGTGAACTTGCTGACTCCGGTCAGCCGCGACTTAAATGTGCCAAACATGTAAGTCAGGCAAAGGGTATCATCCCTTGCTGTCTCCGCAAGATCCAGCAGCATGCTGTTCTTTCCGCTTTGAATGATATTGCGGGATGATGACAGGTCTCCTTCTTTGTTAAAAAATCCTTTCTTGTTTTCCTTTTTTGAATCTGCTCCGACCCTGCTCCGCGACGGAAGCGCATTATAAACCGCCTCGTCCACCTGCCCCCGCGGTGCAGCCGTTACTCCTTTATCCGAAGCGTCCTCACTCTTGTTGGACTGACTCTCAGCAAAGGTCTCGTCAATCGTAGAACTCCCGTCCTTCCCCTGCGCAGCATTAACCGCAGGCGAAATGGTACTCCAGGTCTTCCTGCAGAAATACAGGTATCCGCTCCTCAGTGCCGGATAGTAATACCTGCTTCCCTGCTCCCGGCTGCTTCCAATGGCGTCATCGATTTCCGTTGTACGGTCCGAAGAACTCAGATAATAGAAATAATACTCCGGCTCCTCTTCCTCCTCTTCTTCCGCTTCGCCTTCCGTGCCTCCTTCTTCCGAAGTATCTTCTTCCGGCATTTCATCGATATACCGCCGGATCGCCTCATCAATCTGTTCCATTACCAGCAATGCACTTCTGCCCAGATTATGATCTCCCTTCAGACGGTTCAGAACAGAATCTGACAGAATCGGTCTGATTCCATCTCTCAGGTAGAAATCCTCATATTCCTTGATACTTTCCTCCGCATCCTGCACCATTCCCTCAATTCCTTTATTTCCGGAAGCTGCTGCCTGATGCTCCTGCTGAAACTTCTTCAGATTGTCAATGGCATCCTGTACCTTCTCTTCTGCCTTTCCCGCCTTCTCCAGAACCGTTCCGGCTTTATCATCCACCTGTTCCAGCGCACGTTTCAGATCCGTTCTTGCCTGACTGTAGGCACGCTCCTGATTCCGATCCCCGGAATCATCTTCCTCCTCGTCATCAGAACCGGTATTCTCCTCCTGTATCTTCTGCATTTCACTTTTCAGACTGTTTATATAAGCCGTGGTCGCCGTATTCACCGCCTGAATCCCTGCATTCAGTTCACCAATTGCCGCATTCAGCTTCTGGACAGCACGGTCCGCATCCACATTTGCTTCGTCCACCTCCATCTTGTCTTCCATGACTTCCGCGGTCTCTGTATTCTTTCGCGCCTCTTCCTTCACTTCTCCCAGATGCTTTAAAAGTTCCAGACGATCTGCCATAATATAGATTCCGCGAAACTTCGCATGCTCCACCATCTGATTCTCCAGCACACTTTGATTGACCAGAGAATACAGCGGCTCCACCTCACAGGAATCCACGGAAAAATCATAAAGATTTAAAAACTCCTGCCCCTTGTAAGGATTTCCTGCGCCTGCCTGGGACTTCAGAATCTCCCATATTTTCTCGGAATAAGCTTCATCGTCTGAAAGACCGGACGCCATCAGTGTTGCAGACAGACTTTCCTTATAGATGGTTTCCACCTGCTCCGGGTCCTGAATGGCAAACAGCCCATATGTATCCTTCAACTCCTGATTGTACGCAGACAGCGCACTGGCCGCTGCCAGATCTGTCGCCTCCTGCGTAATTGCTCTTGCACTTGCCATCCGGCTTCCGTCAATCAATACCGCGGATAGCAGCATGGTCGGCACTATGATCATGACCAGAAAAATCGAAATTGCTCCTCTGGTTCTCTTTTTCTCAAATAATTTCATACGCACATTCCCCTCTGACCTGCCCTGCGACTATTTCAGCAGTTCTTTCAGTTTATCCAATGCATCCTGAATTTTGTTGTAGCCATTCTCGATTCCGCCAAACACCTTGCTCTGTTTCAGCACATCCGTCGCCAGATCCACATTTCTGACAAAATCCGGCGAGTCCACAACCGCTGACACCGCCGTCGTGTTCACCTCAAAAGGTCCTTTCTTTCCAAACATCTCTGCAATCGAATCTACCGGCATCCGATATCCGCTCTGAATCTGTACGCGGATCTTCTTGGAGATCAGATAGTCATCGATTTTTACATAATTTCCTGAATTTCTCACTTCGCCGGTAATCACATTGTACTTTCCCAGATTTGATGCCACATAGCGATTCACCAGTCCGGTATAATCCTTCTTGGCTCCCCCATCCATGAAAGGAACATTGCGGTAAGGATCCCGTACATTGAAATCATCCAGCGTCTTGATTCCGGTTGTCATATCTGAGACACGGGAACTGTACACCACCGATCCCCGCTCGGATGCACGGACGGCAAGACTCTGCAGATTGTTCTCCTGATAAAGGACCATGCCCATGAAGAGAATAAACAGAAGCGAGAAAAAGAGGATGGAAAATACCATGGTTACCTCAATCGTCATGTAACCATTCTGATTAATACAAAGTTTTTTGTGAAACTTTAACCATATATTTTGCATTCGTTTCATTTTTTCTCCTCGTACAATGAAGGGTACATCAGAAGAGATACAATCTCCTGATGTACCAAACCTCTACTAAACATCTAAATAAAATCAAACTTACGCCGATGGTTTTTCTACTCCACCCATGTTATCTGCTCCAAAAACAGTATCCATAATGTTTTTAGCAAGTGAAGTGATACGATCTCTAAACAGTAACGCAATACACATCAGAGCTGCAATAATCATTACCAGTTCTACCGTTCCCATGCCATCCTCTTCTGCATAAAATTTTTTCAACATTTCCATGTTTATATCCTCCTTTCTGCTTAATTTATAAAAACGCCGCATACCGCAGCCATTTTTATCCTACATTCCCGCCGTCATGCTCAGTACTGCCGGAGTGGACACGATCAGCACAATTCCCAGAAACATGATCATCATCGGTATCAGAATCTTCGTGCTGGCCTGCTCTCCCAGCTGGCGGGCTGCATTCTTTCGCATCTCCCAGCACTCATTGCCCTGCGCCTGCAAAACCGGCACCACCTCAGAGCCGCCCCGCTTCAGATTCATGATTATGACGGAAACGAACTTCGTCACTTCCTTCACATGACACCGTCTGGCGAACTCCTCATAGGCCACCGCCTCCGGCTTTCCCGCCTTGATTTCCATCAGTGCATAGCGCATCTCCTCATAGAGAATATGCTGCTTCTTATTCTCATTGATGATCTTCTCCCATGCCTTGGATATGGTCATGCCGGCATTCACCAGCAGCGTAAGCTTGTTGACAAACTCCGGGAACTCCATCTGGATCTTCTGACGGCGGGCCTCAATATCTCCATTCAGGCTGCTGTCTACGAGAAATGGAACTCCAACAATTGCTGCAACCGCAATTCCGGACAGAAGCAGTCCATTGGCTCCGTCTCCCTGCGCCGCCATAATCACACCCATCAGGGAAGCTCCCGCACCGGCCACCACAGCCGCCGCCAGACGGTATCCACTGTGAATATAGCTGTAAAACTCCGCATCCTTCGGTCCCCGGATCTCCAGAATCTTCTGATATACCTGATTCTTATGCCTGGCCAGTGCGGTTCTCACTGACATCGGCAGCCGCTCCACCAGCCCATTCTTCTCACTCAGCCATAGTCCGATGGGAATAAAGTCCTTCAAACCATACTCTTCCTTATCCACATACTCCATATATTCGTCGTAAATTCCCTTAGCCTTAAAGTAGCTGATAAGGAAACAACCCACACAACCGCCGCAGACCAGCGCCGTGATTATCATTGCTGCCATATGTGCCTCCCTTCGATTCGTCAAATGGTAATCTTCATAACCTTAGATCCGACCACATAGGCCAGCCCAAAGATCGCAATCGCCACTGTCATGGCAATCCGGCCCACAACGGTTTGAAATACCGGTGCCATGTAATCTCCCGAAGTAAGCGTCAAAAACAGTACCATGATCACCGGAAGCACCATCATAAAGTTAAATTCATACCTCTTTCCAGAAATCAGGGTATCGATCTCCTGCTTCACCTCTATCTTTTCACCGATCGTATTGGAGGTAGATCGCATAACCTCCATCAGATCTCCACCGGTTCGCTTACAGGTAACAAAGATATCCACAAAATTGTCTATATCCTCCAGATGTGCGCGCTCTGCAAACTGCTGGAACATCGCTTCCACCGTATTGTTCATTCCCAGCCCCCGCAGAATGTACTCCATCTCAACCAGAATGTCCGTCTCCGGATCCGGATAGACAACCCGCAGATCCTGCAGCGCATCCCGAATACCGGTCTCCACCGACTTACCTACTGACAGCGCTGATGCCAGCGAGTACAGCATATCCTTGAACTGCAGCGTCAGCTGCCGCTTCCGCTTCGCAATAATCTGATTCGTCCGAACCTCCGGGAATTTCAGTGCCAACAGTGCCACAAACAGTGACAGGATAATGCTGTGATAAAATACATATCCCACACCGAAGAGACACACCGCCGCAAGCACGATATTGAAAATCCGCTCCTGCTTTCCCATGATATAAATATCATAGTCCGTCAGCCCGTCTTCTCGCGGAAGCACCGGCTCCTTTTTCTTACCAAACATGATTCTGCTCCTTTCTCAGACCTGATCAGACAACCCCGCCATCTTGAATTTAAAGGTATTCTGCATCGGATTCTTCGTCCGGACGAGACCGCCGATGATTCGTCCGCCCGGCTCCTCTCCCTGCTCCTCAAACCGGTACAGCGGATTCAGGACAATCTCGCCGTTCCTGTATCCCACAACCTCCGTGATCTCCACCGTCCTTCTGGATTTGTCGCGAAGTCTGGACAACTGAATAATGATGTTGATTGCAGATGCAATCTGCTGACGAATCGCCTCGATGGGGATATTGTTGCCTGACAGCACCATGGTCTCCAGACGTGACAGCATATCTTTGGTGGAATTGGAATGACCGGTTGACAGCGATCCGTCATGACCCGTATTCATGGCCTGCAGCATATCCAGAGCTTCCGCGCCTCGCACCTCACCGACCACGATTCGCTCCGGTCTCATACGCAGGGAGGAGCGAATCAGGTCGCGAATCGTAATTTCACCCTTGCCTTCCATATTGGCATTTCTCGTCTCCAGGCGCACCAGATTGGCTACGCCCTTGATCTGAAGCTCTGCAGAGTCCTCGATGGTGATAATCCGCTCATCCTTGGGTATGTAATTGGACAATGCGTTCAGGAAGGTTGTCTTGCCGGAGCCGGTACCTCCGCTGATAAAAATATTGTATTTTGCCCGCACCATCCGCTGCAGCAGTTCTGACACCTCCGGGGTAATCGAACCATAGGATATCAGCTTTTCCATAGTCATGGGATCCTCCGGGAACTTACGGATGGTCACGGTAGGTCCGTCCAGCGCAATGGGCGGCAGCACCACATTGACACGAGAGCCATCCAGCAGTCTGGCATCCACAATCGGGCTGGACTCATTGACAGTTCGATTCACCTTGGAAACAATATTCAGAATCACATTTTCCAGCTTCTCATTGGTTCCGAAACTGACATTCTTCTGAAAGAGTCGTCCATTCTGCTCCACAAACACATGATGCGGACCATTGATCATAATCTCTGTAATAGACGGATCATCCACCAGCGGCTGAAGCACATCCAGTCCCCGCATGGAATTAAATACGCCTTCCATCACATCTCGCTTTTCGGTCAGAGACAGATAGGAACGCCGGGATTCTTCCGTGACAATCTCTGCAATCACCTCACGCAGTTCTTCATCACTGACAGAACGGGTCAGATCCAGGCGGTCGGAAACCATTCCGCGAATCTGCAGCTGGTACTTCTGCATATTTTCTATCATACCGGCATCCCTCCATCCTGCTCCTGCTCTGTCTCACGAAGCAGCGGAGCCATCACCTGCCCCAGCGCTCCGCCGGAACGCAGGATATCGCTGTATCGGGCAAGCACCGGAAACTGTGCCACCGCACCGCAGCAGGGAATCTGATCCGCCAGTCCGCTGCCCTGTATCGCTCTTGCCATCTCCGTCACTCCGCTTCGATTCATCACCATTCGCATTTTGGAAAGAATCGGTGCATACTGCTCGTGAATCTCCTGCTCCTTCACAAGCCGCTTCATCTTGGAAACAGCCCCCTCTTCCGGCAGCATGGGAACAAAGATAACATCCATCTCTTCCAGAACCGCCTGTGTCTTTGCCGAAAATCCGGAAGCCAGATCCACCACAGCCAGATCATACTCGGAAAGCCCCCGAAGTGCTGTCACCAGCTTTCTCATATCTTCCGCTCCGATCTCATCAAACTCTGAAATACTTTCCGTTCCCGACAGATAGCTGAAGCCTGCCTGCTGCTCTGTGCCCGTACATCCTGCCAGCTTCAGTCCCACATTCATCCCCTTCGTCTTTAGAGCCAGAAAAATGTCAGACAGAGTCCCCGGTGTTGTCCCAAGTACCTCACTCACAGAATCTATCTCCTCCAGATTCAGATAAAATACCTTCTTTCCTTCCCACGCTGCCGCCGTCGCCAGCGCAAGCGCCAACGTCGTCTTTCCGGTTCCTCCTGCCGGACTGTAGAATGCCGCAATCCGGGTATTGCTCTGTCCCCGGATTGCCTCCACGGAATTGCTGCTCTCCGCATACAGAAGAAGTATCTCGTTCAGCAGCGCCTGCGTCTTCTGATATTTCCGAACCAGCCCGTATCCTTCCACCGGATTCATGGTCGCAGACAGCACAATCGCCGCCATCCCGTCAGCAAGCTCCAGAAGCTCCGCTCCAGCCATATCCTCACTGACTGCAAGAATATCCGCCTTCGCTCCAGTCTTCAGATATTCATACAGCTTATCCGCCCTCGTAAACAGATTCAATTCAAATTGGGGTGCTTTCTCCATAAAAAAGTTGGAAAGGTTTGTCAGATACATCTCATCACTGTCCGCAAGAATTAATTTCTTCTTCATCTCTATCCCCCTCGTAGTCCTGCTGCCACAGGCAGTCATATTAAGCTTATTATAGCATTTTTGTTGAATGTGTCAATTTTAAATAATCATTAATGATATGTTAAAATATACATCGTCCAACTATTAACCAGAAAAAAGCACGCACATAACATGCTCCATGCTCTGTGCGTGCTCTGATCTCTTATTCTGTTTTACTCGACTCTTGCTCCGCTGCTTCCCACACGGTATTCACCGATTCTGGTATTCGCAGCCATCGCGCCATGAGACTCTTCTTCTGGACCATAGAAATAGTACCATTTTCCGTCAATCTGCTGCCAGCCGGTCAGCATACGGCCTCTGGTTCCGTCTGCAACCGGATACAGATAGTAGTATTTTCCTTCATCACTGATCCAGCCGGTCGCCATCTTGCCCGTCTGCTGGAAATAATACCACTCTGTAGTACCCTGATATGGCAGATATGCCCAGCCGTCATGCAGCATTGCGCCTTCATTTTCTCCTGCTGTTCCGTCAAAGTAATACCATGCATCGTCGATGTATTTCCAACTGTTACTCATCGCTCCGAAGGTTCCATCCGGTCCCATATTCAGATAATAGGTTCTTCCATTCTGAACCATCCAGCCGGTTGCCATATAACCATCTTCCTTAAAATAGTACCACGCCATGGTTCCCTGATACGGAAGCTTCTTCCAGGTATTGGTCAGCCAGGTTCCGTCCGGATTCTTGCAGCGCCAGCCCTGCTCATCCCTGCTCCAGGAGCTGTCGCTGTAACCGTCTGCAGTGGTCTTGCTGGTCGTATCATTGTCATCACTGGAAGAGCTGGAATCGTAATTCCCCGACAGTCTCTTGTTCTCCATGCGGAAGTTCTGAGAGGTACGTCTCAGCGTCTTTACCGATCCGGTACCTGTACGGAACTCTGCCGCGATGGTATTGGTGCCGTTCACACCCTTTCTCTCAAAGGTCTGGCTTCGAATGGTCATTCTGGTACTTCCACTTACCTTCGTATAGTCCGTTCCTTCTATCAGCTTTTCACCGTTCAGCCACAGATCTTCAAATTCCTCGATAACACCGGCTGATACATACAGCTGATCGCTGATTTCTGTCAGGAGATAATCTCTGCTTCCTGCTGCAGTCTCAGTACCGATATGTTCTTCAATCTCATAGCCTTCATCTGATGCGTTGTAAACATTCTTGTTGGTATTCTCTCTCACGGTCAGTGTCAGATCCTGATAGGACGGCTCAAACTTTCCGTTCTGATAGGTAACCTCAACCTGAATATCAAAATCACCGGTCTCTAACGGAACACCGTAAATCTCACCGGTACCCGGCTTCAGCTCCAGACCTCTCGGCAGTTTGCCTGCTGTAAGCCTGTAGGTTTCCTGTACCTCGTAATACATATTGTTGGTGGCAATCATATAAGAATACGGTACATACTTGACCGCATCTCCCAGACCATCGCTGGTAATCAGCGGATTGCTGGCATATCCCTGCAGTTCAATCTCCACCGGTTCCTGTCCGTCCGCAGTAATCACCAGCGTACCGGACAATTCGCCCTCGCCGTCCGGCACCAGACGAACCTTGGCAATATTTGCCAGCTCCACATACTGATAATCCACATGAGTATCTGTAAATGCCCCCAGCGTATCATTGCCCTGACCGCCGACTACCCAGTAATCGTCCAGCTTCACATGCTGTGCGTCCTTCAGTTCCACGCTCAGCCCAGTCAGGTCACTGTCACCGATGTTGGCAATCATAATATCATGATGATAATCAAAATACTTTGTCAGGAACACTTCTCGCTTATCCGGACCATTGACAAACAGGCTCGGACCGCTCTGCTTCTTCGCAAACGTTACCTGATAATTACGCTTTTTATTCCCGATATGCGCCTGATATGCTACCGGTCCATTGGAGAAATCCTTCTCGGACTTTCCGGATTCCTGCTTATCTCCGCTGTGAATGGTAACATCGTCCGGGCAGCTGAAATACGGAACCAGATGTGCCAGATCCGCATCCATGTTTGTTATGAATACTGTCTGATAGCCATAGCCATAATAGGTATCCATGGTATAGTTATAATTATTTTCCACTGCCAATGCATCGCCGTCATTTCTTGCGCCATACATAGTTAAGTATGGGTCTTCCATGTTCACAAGCGGCTTATCATCATATACATAATCTTCCTCATACGTTTCGTACAGCTTTATTCTTCTCCACCAGCATGTCCCGTCTTTAAAGCAGACAGTAAAATCAAACACAACCACTTCACTATCTCCTGATACTTTCGGAATCTTATAGCCGCACGGTACCATTGACCGATCTGGCGGAAGCGCTGCAGATGTAATATCTTCTGCTCCTGCCGCTGCTGCCTCTGCAAGAGATTGATAATAGCCATAGAACACCTTTTCGATGTTCTCATTCTCCTCCAGCATAAAGTAGTACTCTCTATCCAGTGGATATCCCGGTTTCAAGCCAATGCTCGTTATATACCCATAGGTATAAGTTTCCTTGCCAAAGTAATCCTGTTCCCGATCTACCTCCACTGAAAAACTGCCTAAACGGTTTCTCATGTATACACTGCCAGTCTCCTCCGCAACTGGTACCATCTGATTATTCTCTACAGCATAAAACCGTTCGCCCAGCTCTGGCGTTTCATGTGTTATTACAAACTCATATGCTCTGCAATAAAATATCCTGTTCGTCTCTGGATTCGAATACACAAGGCAGAACACATTGGAGTCTGCGATGCTGTCAGCCGGTGCAAAGCTGTCCGTATATCCTCCCCCTTCCGCTGTCAGAAGCTGATCTGTAATTGCGTGATCCGGCTCCCGTCCTTCCTTATAGGCATCAAGAAAATCCTTCAACTGGTAGGCTTCCACTTTCAAAGAATCTCTGTTTTGATTTTTTATGATTGAATCCAGCGTCAGGGAATAAATATCTCCTTCCTGATGTAAGTCTGCATAACATATCTCCCTGATAACCGGCATACCTTCCTGGCTCAGCGGCGATCTGTCTTCGATGAATTTCGGCGAGTAAACATCTCCCGCATTTTCACCCGTTGTTCTGACAAGTTCTACGTTCAGCTTTTCAGAAATCCGGTTCGATAAATAGATTTCGATATTATATCGAATACTCTCCTTGTCCAGCTGATTTCCGCTGCCAAGCAGCAGATCCAGGGAAATATGTGAGCTAATATAACCAGACTCATCTACCAAATCTACCGTTCCGCTTCTGTCTATTGCATGAGCTTCATCTTCAATAATTTCGCCGTCATTGTCCCAATAATATGTCCAGACAACTCTGCCACCATCCGGGACGTCTATTGGATTGCCATCCCTATCCTGCATTCTGGATAAGATCAATTCTACCGGAACTGCATCCAGCTTGTCTTCCGGATAATCATTGAGAAATACATAGGCATATACTTCGTCAATCGGCGGCATAAAGGAAAACAGCGAGATTGCATCCGACATCGTTGCCAGTTCCAGATCATCCTCCAGTTCTCCATCCGGCTCTTCCTCTTCCTCTGCATCCGAATCAGAGGCCAGGTCGTATTCCAGGTCCTCGTCCTCGAATTCCTCATCATCCTCGGTACCGGTATCTTCCCCGGTGTTCTCTGCTGTATTGGACGGAGAAGCCTTCTGCTTAACCGGCGCCGTCACAGCCGTTCCTTCCCAGTTCCCCGATGCTGCCGTTTCCGCAACTGCGGTCGTCCCTGGCTGCAATACCAGCGCAAGGGTCAGAACGATTGCAAGATAACGCGAGAACTTTTCTCTTAACTTTTTCATTCCCTTCCTCCTTCTTTTTTACGAGCCAGCTCCACCAGCTCATTTTTATTGTAAATGCGGGCTTCCCGCATATTACCGGTTGGGTCGTCGAAGAACAGCCTGTCTCCGACCACATCGCACAGATTCGGAAGATCCGCCAGAATCTGACCTCTCTCATTCAAAAGCTGACCGTAAGCTTCGCCGTCTGCCGTAACAAACTGCACCACCAGATACGGTCCTGCCTGTGTCACATAAGTAAGATACGCATCCTCATCCAGACGAAATGCCAGCCTGCCGGTTTCCCTGTCATAGGCCTCCGGCGTGCCATGAAGGGGTGACTGAATCCGATACCGGTCTGTCACAAATTCTTCATAAAGACTTTTGTCCTTCGGCTCTCCCGCCTTCTTATATAAGAGGCTTCCATCCTGCCCGCTGTAAGCCGCAACGGTTCCATCATTGTAGATTACCTCCAGACGAGAAGTATTTCCCTCCCGCACATACTGCTGGTCGTAGACCTGCCCGGCATCCGGTATGTCTGTCTCTGCCAGCTTCGTTCCATCCACCGCAAAAAGATGGAACCGGTCATAGGAAAACAGCATCACCGTCTTCCCGTCGGCACTGATCCGTGCCTCATCATGAGCAATATTGGGGTCGTAGGAAAATACCTCCGCCTCCGGATGATGCTCATAGCGCATAATCTGTATCTGCGGCGAATCGCTGCTTCCATTGAGTACACAGCCATTCTGAATCTGAACGAAATCACTGTCATGCTCTTTCTTCTGTGATGCCACCGGCGCAGCGTATTCGTTGAATATCTGGATTTCATCCTGTGTCGTGATAATCGTATGGTCACCACTCCGTGCAAACCGCTGAATCTTCTCCGACGTGGTCACAAGAGGCGTCTGTTCGCCCGTCACCGGATGAATCTTTACCAGCAGATTATCCGTCTGAACGTAGATACCACTCTCGTCCGCCTGCACGCCAAATGCAGCCGCAGAGTCAAATCCGCCAGTCTGAATCTTCTTCTCCGTATCAATCACGGCAAACAGGGACCCGGACTGATTGGAAGCGGAACAGGCAAGATATTCCTGACTGAATCCGCCCTCAAAATGGGTATACCCCGAAGTTTCATCGAACAAAATAATGGTATCCTCCGGATCTGTCCGGTCATAAATCAGCAGCGAGCCGTCTGCAAAGCTTACTGCGAGCCTGCTTCCGTCCGGATTCAGCGCCAGCAGATTGTCACAGGGATTTGCAAAGCTGTCATTGACCGTAACACTCTGACACTTTCCCTCGAAATCAATCGTGTCCAGCACCTGTCCGCTGGAAGCATCATATATCGTTGCAAAGGTTTCTTCTTTATATATAGCTGCCATCGTACTTCCATCGCCGGATATGGCAACAGCCGTGGCTGGTTTTCCGGTCCAGATCTGCTGTCCGGTCTGCAGATCATAGACGCTTACCCCTGCCTGACCCGCGTACACAACCCGGTGTTCATCCAGGTATTCTGCCTCAGCCAGTGCAGATTCTGCTGCCGGAAGCGTCTCAATCACCTCAGCCTTATCCGTGTCAAACAGAATCAGCTTCCCCTGACAGACACAGACCGCCGTCTGTCCGTCCGGAGATATCCGCATCCACAACGGCGCAGATGGAAGTTCCAGTGTTCCGTGTCCCCGGTACCCGTCTTTCAGCTCGTAGACCCCCAGTGCCTTCGTCAGTGTTCTCTGGACCTCCGGCACATCCTCCGGTTCCAGGCTTGTCTTTTCAACAGGCAGCGCCTGAAGCGCATACTGAATGGCTGCTTCCGGGTCTCCCTGAGCCAGTGCCTGTCTGGAATATTCCGCCAGTTTCAGCCACTGTTCCGTAGTCTGCATTCGCTTTAAACCCAGAAATGCACTGGCTGAACCGGATGCAAACAGCAGGGTGAACAGAATCCCTGCACAAATCCTGCTCCGCTTCCGCCGACGGACACGAACATCATTTTCCCTCAGGTGCTGCAGATCCCACAGCATCTCCTCCGCAGTCTGATATCGAAGATCCGGATTGGGATTCATCGCTTTTGTAATGATTCTCACAATCTGAGGACTGAATGCTTCCTTCGACAGCGGTACAACTGCCCTCGCATCTTTGGATGGCCGCTGACCGCACAGCAGATGATAGAGCGTCGCTCCGGTACTGTAGATATCTGACCGCACATCCGGCATAATGCCTGCCCGTCTGGAAAGACCGGACGACGACCGCCCTGCTGTCATCAGCTCCGTATCCATATGTGCAATCGTGGTATCGCCCCTGTCCGCAAGTGTAACCGTATCCGCCATTGCTGTTCTGTCATAGGTAGCTGTAGATGCCGTAGGATTGACCGTATCCGATCCGGAGGAATAGTCCAGACCATAGTGCTCCGGTGATGCATATCCGGCGCTGCAGCCCACGACATTTTCCTCTCCCAGTGCCAGTGCAATGTTGAAGTCAATCAGACAGATATGATTGTCCGAAGTCCGCATCAGGTTCGCCGGTTTGATGTCACTGTGAACGAAGCCCCGCGGCGGCGTTCCATGGGTAGGGCTGTGAAGATACCGCAGTGCCTCCAGCAGCTCCTTCGCCCACTGAATCACCTGGGGCTGCGAGAATACCTCGCCTCGCTTCAGCGGACGGTCCAGACTCTCCCCCTGTATGTAATCCATCACCGTGTAGACCGTTTCACCCTCCACGAAGAAATCATATACATTCGGAATATAGGGATGACTTAACTCCTTTAAAATATCAACCTCACGGCGCAGAAATTCCGGGCGCGTTGTAATTCTCCGCTTATCCGCTTTCAGAACCACCTGCTTCCCCAGACGCAGATGCCTGGCCAGATATACTGTTCCGCCGCCTCCGGAACCAAGCTTTTCCATTATTTCATATGTTCCTGCAATCACCACTGCCATATGCTGTCTCCTGTTCCCCTCAAGCCTCCTGCTCCTCTTACAGCTTTCGGCGACCCTTTTTTCTCTTCGGTGGTTCTTTTCCGTACTCCTCATCCAGCTGAGTTTTCAGATGGAGTCCACGAATCTGAGATATCAGGAAATACAGAACTGCCAACAGCGCTGCACCACCTGCCGTAATCAGCCCGCCATAAAAAAGCTGCGCATCCGTCACCATTCCTGTCAAATTCTGCAGCATAATTCCAACGCCTCCTATCTGCTGCTCCGCCGGTTTTTTCACTCATACAAACATTACACTTATTATAGCATTTTTGTTCTTTATGTCAATTTCTATTAATCATAAATGATAATTATATTTGACGTTTGCTCACTTAAACTATTTAAGATGGAGGGATTTTACATGATTATTAAAACTGCTGAACGCATCCGTGAATTGCGGGAAAAAAATGATTTCACACAATCTGAACTGGCTCGTCGTCTCTATGTGACCCGATCCAGTGTCAACGCCTGGGAGATGGCTATTTCCATCCCCTCAACCGAGAAAATCACCGAATTATGTCAAGTGCTTCACACTTCGTCCGATTACCTGCTGGGGCTTTCATCGGAGGAAGTGATCTGTCTGAATCAGTATTCATTTGAGGAGAAGGAGATTCTGTATCGATTAATGAAGTATTTTGATGAAGTTCAGAACCAATCAAAAGTGGAATCTTAAGACCTGTTTCCCTGCAGCACTTTTGCATTCTGGGGACGACTTTCCCGGAATGCAAAAAGCATCAGCTTATCCCCCTGCTGTCTTTTGCATCCCTCCAGCCCTGTTTTTTACAACAAAAAAAGCGCCAGCCCCACAGCTCTCTGTCTGCAAAACCAGCACTCTTCAGTGCGCCTTCGGGGGCTCGAACCCCGGACAAATAGATTAAGAGTCTACTGCTCTACCAACTGAGCTAAAGGCGCATATCATTCGTGTCGTTGGGAGGTGTTCTCCGTGACACGAATGTTATTCTAACTCAAAGGTCAGAATTTGTCAACACTTTCTTTCAGAAATTTTTACAAAAATTTTTCAAAACTTTCTCCAGGCGGCTTATGCCTCGCGGATCATCTTCTCCACAACGTCCTTCGACTGCACGCCGATCAGCTTGTTCACCGGCTGACCGCCCTTGAATACCATCAGGGTCGGAATAGTCATGACGCCGTACTTCATAGCGATATCCTCGTTCTCGTCCACATTCAGCTTGCCTACTACTGCCACGCCGTCCAGCTCTGCTGCCAGCTTCTCTACCAGCGGGGCCATCATCTTGCAGGGACCGCACCAGTCTGCATAGAAATCCACCAGCACTGCTTTGTCAGACTGCAGTACCTCTGCATCAAAATTCGCGGTTGTAAACTTTTTCTCCATGATTATTGTTCTCCTTCTTCTTATATTGTGGCGATCCCGGGGATTCCCGGGCCGCTGTGTTACCCATAACTGTTGTCCGTCTCCGTCTCCTGCAACTCACCGTCTTCCACAGTTCACTGCCTTCTCCACTTCCTTAAAACACCGACACCACTTTAAGATCAGGCGGTTCAGACCTTCCTTGTCGCTGTTTGCGCAGCGCAGTCGGCAGATCAGCTTGTGTTTCAGTCCCATATACTCACCGGTCCCTGGTTCTTCCCGATCAGTATATGAAGAATCAGCCCATGCCGGACCCGCAGATGCCGAATCCACAAATACAAATCTAGTATATGCAGATTATCTGCTTGCTATCAGCTTGCAGATCGGATTCCCCATCGCGGAGAACTTCGTCTCATACTCGGTCATCACATTGCCCTCAACCATCGCGCTGTGATGCAGGTCGTGGGTAAATGCGTCAATCTTCCAGCCTGCCTCCGGAATGGCTTCCAGGGAATAGGCAAACAGACCCTGATTATCCGTCTTGAACTCCACATGTCCGTCCTTCTTCAGGATCTGGTCATACACCTTCATAAAGTCCGGGGAAGTAAGACGGCGCTTGGCATGGCGGTCCTTCGGCCACGGGTCGGAGAAGTTCAGGTAAATCTTCGATATCTCTTCCGGCGCAAAGAACTGGTTCAGCTCAATGGCATCCACACACATAAAGTAAATATTCGGCAGCTCCAGCTCTGCACGCTTCTGCAGCGCCCGCAGCAGCACGCTGGAATAGCGCTCGATTCCGATATAATTGGTCTCCGGGTTCTTCGCCGCAAGCTCCATGATGAACTTGCCCTTTCCCATGCCGACCTCGATCTCGATGGGGTGGTCATTGCCGAACAGCTCGCGGTATCTGCCCCGGTGCTGCTCCGGCATCTGTATCACATACGGGCTGGTCGCGATGGCTTCCTCTGCGCCCTGTATATGGCGTAATCTCATAAATATTATCCTCCAGACTTTCAAAATACCAGCAGGCTAATGCCTGTATCCAGTTCCATTCTACCATCCGGGCACGCTCTTGGCAAGAAACATATTCGCCGCCGGGCTGCTGCATTTCTCCGCCACAAGTGAAGTGTTTTTGGACAATTAAAGCCGATAATTCAAAAAATTATCCAATCCCCGCTCTAAATGCTCTGTTTCAACCTCTAAATCAGGTGTTTTGGACAATTTTAACCTGAAACCCCTGAAAATTGTCCAACAATCTCAGAATTTTGGATAATTGCAGCTCGATATCGGACATAATTGTCCAAATTAGCCTTATGTAAACCAGTAAGCACCGCTCCTTCGGGCATGATTGGACAATTTTTTCAAAATCCGGCATTTACTGTCCAAAGCAGGCATGTCTCTGCGACTATTTCATACATTCGTTACATCCTGTTCACAAATTTTTCAAATTGTAATGTTACATTTTCCTTACAATAGCGATAATCTGTGTTTTTTTGCGTGCGCAATTTACGCTGTTGTAGTATAATGGAACCAAACGGACATGTCTTCATAAGGGGACATTCACAATAGATCCGGGGGGAACAAACAAAGGAGGACAGCTATGGCAAATACGAATGCAAACAGCAGCTGGGAGAAGATACAGGGCGGGGTGAAAGAGACGGAGCGTCTGATCGGGCAGCGGGATTACAATTCTGCCATGATGAAGGCGCGCCAGACACTGGAATTCATGGTAAAGCAGCTTGCGGAGCGGGCAGGGATCATCGAGAGCAGCGACTTGAAGGAGATGATCGACATTCTGTTCGAGAATCAGTGGATCAGCAAGGCCACCTGTGAGCACTATCACAAGATCCGCATGATCGGCAACAAGGCAGCTCACGAGGGCGACACCAGTGCATACAATGCCAATCAGGCATATCATATGCTGTCGCAGGAGGTTTACACCTTTGCGAACAACCACAGCAACGCGCAGAAGGGTTCCCGCGTGAAACCGGCGGCCCGCTCCAGCACACAGACCAACGGCAGCTTCGGCGGCGCAAACAACAGCTCCGGCGGACGCGGCAGCGCAACCAACAGTAACTTCGGCAGCGCAAACACCACCAGCTCCAGCGGACGCGGCAGCGCAACCAACGGCAGCTTCGGCAACACAAACACCAGCTCCGCCGGCACCTCCAACGGCCAGACCGCTGCCCGGAGCGCAGCGGCTGCAGGCAGAGGCACACAGTCGAGACGTCCTGCGGCAGCCTCCTCCAACCGGAGCCGCAGACGCCAGCCGCAGAAGCGGCGCGGGTTCACTGCTTACGACCTTCTGAAGCTGCTGATACCGGTGCTGTGCATCGTGCTGCTGTTCTTTGTGGTCAAGCTGTTCAAGCCGGGCAAGGACGACACCAAGCCGACCAAAGAGCAGGTGACTACCGAGGCTGCTGCCGAGACTGCCGGCACCGAGGCACCGGAGACTGAGGCGGAGGCTGCCGTGACCTACAAGACCACGACCACGCTGAATGTCCGCCCGGAACCAAGCACGGATTCTGAGCGTATCGGTCAGCTGCCGGGCGGCACCGCAGTTGAGTATGTGGGTGCTCATGATGAAGAATGGGCGATCATTCTCTATGAAGGACAGGAGGCCTACGTGGCAAGTCAGTATCTTACAACCGAATAATTTTGAAAGAGCCGGCTCCTGATGAGTCCGGCTTTTTTCGTTCTTTCGCGCATTCATGACATTTCACAAAAAAGACTTTGTTAAAAATTTAATTTTTAATTATTTTCACGATGGAAATTTTCGTAAAAGCGAGTATGATGGAAGGTGGAGAATCTTATGCGACTATAAGGTTCTAATTATAATGGAATACTGTTACTCAGATATCTGATTTCCCGGCGGCCTGTTTTCTTTAAGTTATCACAATATGGCACCGGGAAATCCGGGTTATAGGGGCAGTATATCAAATAAAAACCAAGGAGGATAGCGATGGATACTGTAATTAAGAAGATATCCGAAATCGAGGCTGCAGCCGTCTCCGTCATGGACAATGCCAATGCCCGCAAAAAAGCGTTCGCCAGGGAAATGGAGGACCGGACCCGAGACTTTGACCGGCAGATCGAGGAAGAGACGGAACATTCTATCCAGGAGCTCCGTTCCCGCATGGAAACTGAGATGCGTTCCAGGCTGTCAAAGCAGAAGTCCGACGCGGAGGCTCTGCTGGTGCAAATGGAACAGAATTACGAAGACCACCATCAGGAGTATGCCAAACGCCTGTTCCGGTCTCTGATTGAGGAGTGATGCCATGAGCCTGTTGACTTACAGCGGAATCACCACCAAGGTCCGGGCGATGCAGAGCCATCTGCTGTCCGAGGAGCAGTTTCAGACCATGGCAGGACTGGAGGATGTGCGCAGCGCTGCCGATTTCCTGAAACAGCAGCCGGCCTATGCGGACATTTTCACTGATCTGGATGACACCAGACTGCACCGCGGCTTTATCGAGCAGCTTCTGACCCGGTCAGAATACCGTGATTTCGCAAAATTGTACCGGTTCTCCAGTCTTTCCCAGCGAAAGTTCCTGGATCTGTATTTTCTTCACTATGAGATTGACATCATCAAACAGATCTTAAGGAACGTTATCAGCAGCCGGAAAGCGGACTTAAACCTGTCCATGTTTCAGGAATTTTTTGAGCGTCATGCGTCCGTGGATCTGATTGCCCTCTCCCAGTCGGCTGATCTGGCGGAATTTACCACCCGTCTGGAAGGAAGCGTCTACGAGGGACTGCTGACCCGACTGTCAGACAGCGGCGAGGCGACCCTGTTCGACTACGAGATGGCGCTGGACCTGTATTACTTTAAGACCATCTGGAGAACCAAGAAGAAGATTCTGAGCAAAGCGGAGCAGAGCATCCTGAATGAGTGCTTCGGCTGCCGTCTGGACCTTCTGAATGTCCAGTGGATCTACCGGTCCAAGAAGTATTACCACCTGCCTGCCGCCGACATTTACGGGCTGCTGATCCCGGTCAGCTACCGCCTGCGCAGCGAGCAGATCCGACAGATGGCAGAAGCCGCCTCTTTAGATGACTTCTATGCTGCTCTGAAGGATACTTATTATGGAGGAACGGACCCGGCACGGCTGGAAGCGCAGCCGGACGTGGAGCTTCTTTACCATCAGATCCTGAATCAGATCTACGCGAAGACCAGCCGGAAGCACCCCTACTCCATTGCCATTCTGGATTCCTACTTTTATTTCAAGGAGCTGGAGATGAGAAAGATCGTCACCACCATTGAGGGAATCCGCTATGGTCTCGGTGCCGGAGAGATCCTTGCACTAATCAAGAAACAGTAAGGAGGAATTATACGTGATAGAAAAAATGAAGTTCTTAAGCATCACCGGTCCGAAAGCCGACATCGACCGCGTCATTGACCAGTATCTGTCCCGCTACGAGATTCATCTGGAAAATGCGTTGTCCGAGCTGAAGACCGTGACCAGCTTAAGACCTTATCTGGAGATCAACCCCTACAAGGCGGAGCTGCAGCTGTCCGCTGAGCTGCTGGCTGAGGATAAGGGCGAACTGTCCGGGCAGACTTCCTGCCGGGAGATTTCCCTGGAAGATTCCGTCAAAGTCATCCGCGAGGTGAATGAGAAGCTGACGGGACTGCGCACAGAGAAGGCAGAGCTTGAGAAGCAGGCTGAGGTGATCCGCACCTCCATGGACAACCTGATTCCATTTGCGGACTTGAACTACAAGGTCAGCGATATTCTGCATTTTCAGTATGTGAAATTCCGCTTTGGACGGATGACCCACGAGTATTATAAGAAATTCATGGATTACGTGTACGACACCATCGATACCGTAGTCCACAAGTGTCAGGAGGATGCCAATTATGTGTGGCTGGTGTACTTTGCGCCGGACACCTTATGCGACAAGATCGATGCCATTTTCGCATCTCTGCATTTTGAGCGCTTCTTCCTGCCGGATGAGTATGAGGGCACGCCGGTGGAGGCGACCCACGCGCTGGAGGCAAAGCTTTCTGCCATTTACGACAAGGTCCGCAGCCTGGACAACCGGATTACTGCCATCATGGACCAGTACCGGGAGCAGCTTGTGGCCGCCAACCGGAAGCTGACCACCTTCTCCACCAACTTCGATGTGCGCAAGCTGGCAGCCTGCACCAAGCAGGACGACAACACCTTCTACATCCTCTGCGGATGGATGTCTGAAACGGATGCCGCAGCCTTCCGGAAGGAGTTAGAGCACGACACCGACACCTTCTGTCTGGTGGAGGACGACCACAACAACATCGTCAGCAAACCGCCGACCAAGTTAAAGAACCCGAAGCTGTTCAGACCCTTCGAGACCTTCATCCAGATGTACGGTCTTCCGGCTTACGACGAGCTTGACCCGACCATCATTCTGGGTCTGACCTACTCCTTCCTGTTCGGCTTCATGTTCGGCGATGTGGGACAGGGTCTGTGCCTGATGATCGGCGGCTACCTGCTGTACCGTGCGAAGAAAATGAACCTGGCAGCGATCATTTCCTGCTGCGGCTTCTTCTCCACGATCTTCGGATTCCTGTTCGGCAGTGTGTTCGGATTTGAGAATATCCTCGAACCTCTGTGGCTGCATCCGAAGTCAGCCATGATGAAGCTTCCCTTCATCGGCAACTTAAATACCGTGTTCGTGGTAGCAATCGCGCTGGGCATGGGCATCGTGCTGATGACCATGGTCCTGAATGTGATCAACAGCATCCGCAACCATGACCCGGAAAAAGCATGGTTCGATACCAACGGCGTAGCCGGCATCGTATTTTACGGTTCCCTCGCCCTGGTGATCGTCCTGTTCATGACCGGCAGCCCCCTTCCGGCGGCAGCAGTCATGACCGTCATGTTCCTGCTTCCGCTGCTGGTCATTTTCTGCAAGGAGCCTCTCACGGCACTGGTAGAAAAGAAGGCAAAAATCATGCCGGAGGAGAAAGGCATGTTCTTCGTACAGGGCTTCTTTGAGCTGTTCGAGGTGCTGCTCAGCTACTTCTCCAACACCCTGTCCTTCGTCCGTGTGGGCGCATTTGCGGTCAGCCACGCAGCCATGATGGAGGTTGTCCTCATGCTGGCAGGCGCCGAGGCAGGCAGTCCCAACTGGCTGGTGGTTGTCCTGGGCAACCTGTTCGTCTGCGGTATGGAGGGCCTGATCGTAGGCATCCAGGTACTGCGACTGGAGTACTACGAGCTGTTCAGCCGCTTCTACAAGGGAACCGGACGGCCGTTCAAGGCTTACGGCAAAACGGAATAAGATTACATAACACACATTTTATTGATAAAAAGGAGATTAAAATCATGACCTTATTAGCAAAAATCACTCTCGCTGTCGCATTACTGTTAAGCATCGCTCTTCCGTTCGGCGTATTTGCAGCCGGTGAGAAGACCAAAGGCCGCTACAAAACCGCTCTGGGCGTCAACGCTCTGCTCTTCATCGGCACCGTCTGTGTGGCAACCGGTATGATCTTCACCGGCAACGCATACGCAGCAGAGACCACAGCCGCAGCAGCTAACAGCGCAGCAGGCTTCGGTTATCTTGCAGCAGCTCTGTCTGTGGGCCTGTCCTGCTTAGGCGGCGGTATTGCCGTATCCGCAGCAGCATCCGCAGCACTGGGCGCTATCAGTGAAGACGGCTCCATCCTTGGTAAATCCCTCATCTTCGTAGGTCTTGCCGAAGGTGTATGTCTGTACGGACTGATCATTTCCTTCATGATCTTAGGTAAGCTGTAATCCATGAAAATGTACCTGATCAGCGACAACATCGACACCTGGACCGGCATGAGACTTGCCGGTGTGGAGGGCTGTGTTGTCCACGAAAAAGAAGAGCTGAAACAGGCGATCGATAAGGTTCTGGCCGACCCTGAAATCGGAATCGTGCTGCTGACAGAGAAGTTCGGACGGGATTTCCCGTCTCTGGTCAATGACGTAAAGCTTACGCATCCCCAGACTCTGTTCGTAGAGATTCCGGACCGTCACGGCACCGGCCGCAAGCCGGACTTTATCACTTCTTACGTTAACGAGGCCATCGGGCTGAAGCTTTGAGCCGCCCGTGCCGCCTGACCAACGGGACGAAAGCGACAGGCTGCAGTCCCGCCTATCACATTGAGAAAGCAGGTGACCATTTTGACCACTGAGGAAAAGTTACAGCACTTTCTGGATACCTGTATGGGGGACGCCCACACCCGCTCAAGCCGGATGCTGGACGAGTACCAGAGCGCTCTTGAGAAAACCTATGAAGAGCACAAGACCGATGCCAGACGACGCGCAGACATGCAGCTTCGCCAGGAGACCGAGCGGATGGAGCGTGAGCTCAACAAGACCCTCTCCATCGAGCAGCTTGACTTAAAGCGCGCACTGGGTCATAAACAGGAAGAACTGAAAGATAAATTATTTGTAGAGCTGAAAGACATGCTGGCCAATTTCCTGGAAACCAGAGAATACCAGCAGCTTTTGGAACATCAGATCGAGAACGCCGTCCGTTTTGCCGGAAACGATGAGATCATCATCTATCTGGACCCGACGGACGAGGACAAGGTGCAGCGTCTGGCGCTGCATCACGGCAACGCCCGCATCCGGACCAGCGAATATTCCTTCTCCGGCGGCTGCCGTGCAGTCATCCCGTCCCGCCATATTCTGATTGACAATTCCTTCCAGACCAAGCTGGAGGAGGCCCGGGAGAAGTTCCACTTCGACTTAAGCCTGACGAACGGAGGACAGACAAATGACTAAGACAGGTATCATTTACGGCATCAACGGACCGATCGTCCACATGAGAAGTGATGCCGGATTCATGATGAATGAGATGGTCTATGTAGGCCAGGAGAACCTGGTAGGCGAGGTTATCGGCCTCACCTCCGAGGGCATCACCGTTCAGGTCTACGAGGAGACCACCGGCATCAAACCGGGGGAGATCGTCACCGGAACCGGCGCACCGGTATCCGTTACCCTGGCGCCGGGTATCTTAAATAATATTTTCGACGGAATCGAGCGGCCCTTAAGCGAGATCGCCAAGGCCGGCGGCGCCTACATCAACCGGGGCGTCAACGTGGATTCCCTGAATACCACAAAGAAGTGGTCCACCCACATGACCGTCAAAAAGGGCGACCGGGTATTTGGCGGCACCATCATCGCAGAGGTGCCGGAGACCCCCGCCATCACCCACAAGGTCATGATCCCGCCGGATAAGGAAGGCTATGTGCTGGATGTGGTGGCTGACGGTGAATACACCATCAATGAGCCGCTTCTGACTCTGCAGTGCCCGGACGGCACCGAGGAGCAGATCACCATGACCCAGAAGTGGCCGATCCGTACCGCAAGACCGACGGCAAAGCGCTTCCCGGCAAGCCAGCCGCTGGTAACCGGTCAGCGTATCCTGGATACCCTGTTCCCTCTGGCTAAGGGCGGCACCGCTGCCATCCCGGGCGGATTCGGTACCGGCAAGACCATGACCCAGCACCAGATTGCCAAGTGGGCTGACGCCGACATTATCATTTACATCGGCTGCGGCGAGCGAGGCAACGAGATGACCCAGGTTCTGGAGGAGTTCTCCGAGCTGATCGACCCGAAGACCGGCAATCCGCTGATGGACCGGACCACTCTGATCGCCAACACCTCCAACATGCCGGTGGCTGCCCGTGAGGCAAGCCTGTACTCCGGTCTGACTCTGGCAGAGTATTACCGCGATATGGGCTACCACGTGGCAATCATGGCAGACTCCACCTCCCGTTGGGCAGAGGCTCTTCGTGAGCTGTCCGGACGTCTGGAGGAGATGCCGGCAGAGGAAGGCTTCCCGGCTTACCTGGCATCCAAGCTGTCCGCCTTCTATGAGCGCGCCGGCATGATGCAGAACTTAAATGACACCGAGGGCAGCGTCTCCATCATCGGAGCCGTATCCCCACAGGGCGGCGACTTCTCCGAGCCGGTCACCCAGAACACCAAGCGTTTCGTCCGCAGCTTCTGGGGACTGGACAAGAGCCTTGCCTATGCGAGACATTTCCCGGCCATCTCCTGGCTGACCAGCTATTCGGAGTATTTAAATGACCTGGCGCCATGGTATACGGAGCATGTGGACCGGAAGTTCGTGGACTACCGCAACCAGATTGTCTCCCTGCTATCTCAGGAGAGCAGCCTGATGGAGATCGTCAAGCTGATCGGCGGCGATGTGCTGCCGGACGACCAGAAGCTGATTCTGGAGATTGCCAAGGTCATCCGTGTGGGCTTCCTGCAGCAGAATGCCTTCCACAAGGACGACACCTGCGTGCCCATGGAGAAGCAGTTCAAGATGATGGACATTATCCTGTATCTCTACAAGCGGTCACGTTCCCTGATTTCCATGGGAATGCCCATGTCCGTGCTGAAGCAGGACCCGATCTTCGACAGGGTCATCGCCATCAAGTACGATGTACCCAACGATCATCTGGAGATGTTAGACGACTACAAGACACAGATCGATGCGTTCTATGACCACGTTGTAGAACGAAATGCGTAAGGAGGGACTTTCAGATGGCTATTGAATATTTAGGCTTAAGTGCGATCAACGGTCCTATGGTGGTCCTGGACGGCGTACAGGACGCAGCTTACGACGAGATCGTAGAAATGACGGTGAACGGCAAAGAGAAGAAGCTTGGTCGTATCATCGAGGTATATGAGAACAAGGCAATCATTCAGGTATTTGAGGGAACCGAGGGACTGTCCTTACAGAACGTCCACACCCGTCTGACCGGACATCCCATGGAGCTGGGCGTTTCCACGGAAATGCTGGGCAGAACCATGAGCGGCACCGGCGTTCCCATCGACGGTCTGGGGGAGATCACCCCGGAGAAGATGCTGGATGTGAACGGTCAGCCCTTAAACCCGGTGACCCGTGAGTATCCCCGCAACTACATCCGTACCGGTATCTCCGCCATCGACGGTCTGATGACCCTGATCCGCGGTCAGAAGCTGCCGATCTTCTCCGGCAACGGACTGCCCCACGACCAGCTTGCTGCACAGATCGTACAGCAGGCATCTCTGGGGGATGACTCTGACGAGGAGTTCGCAATCGTATTTGCCGCCATGGGCGTCAAGCACGACGTGGCAGAATTCTTCCGGAAGACCTTCGAGGAAAGCGGCGTTTCCTCCCACGTTGCCATGTTCATGAACCTGGCAAATGACCCGGTGGTGGAGCGTCTGATCACCCCGAAGGTGGCGCTGACCCTGGCTGAGTACCTGGCATTTGAGAAGAACATGCACATCCTGGTAATCCTGACGGATATGACCTCCTTCGCCGAGGCCATGCGTGAGGTCTCCTCCTCCAAGGGCGAGATCCCGTCCCGTAAGGGCTTCCCGGGCTACTTATACAGCGAGCTGGCAACCCTCTACGAGCGTGCCGGCATCGTAAAGGGCGTCAATGGCTCCGTGACCCAGATTCCGATTCTGACCATGCCCAACGACGACATTACCCACCCGATTCCGGACCTGACCGGCTACATTACCGAGGGGCAGATCGTACTGGACAGAACCCTGCACGGTCAGTCCGTATACCCGCCCATCAACGTGCTGCCGAGCCTGTCCCGTCTGATGAAGGACGGCATCGGTGAGGGCTACACCCGCGCGGACCATCAGGCAGTTGCAAACCAGCTGTTCTCCTGCTACGCAAAGGTAGGTGACGCCCGCGCCCTGGCATCCGTTATCGGTGAGGACGAGCTGTCTCCGCTGGACAAGAAGTATCTGGTATTCGGACGGGAGTTCGAGCACCGCTTCGTCGGCCAGGATCCCCACGACAACCGGAATATCATCCGTACCCTGGAGATCGGCTGGGAGCTTTTGGGACTGCTTCCGAAGGAAGAGCTTGACCGTATCGATACGAAGATTCTGGATCAGTATTATAAACCCATGGAGCTTAGCGAGGACGGGGAGCTTACGGCTGTGGGAGCTGAGACCGCCGGTCAGGCGGCTGGCGGCTCCGGTGTGGCGGCTGACGCTGCTCAGGCTGCTGCCTCCCGCAACTAAGGGGGTGCTTTCATGAATCCCAATACATTTCCCACCAAGGGAAACCTGATTCTGGCGAAGAACTCCCTTGCACTGGCAAGCCAGGGCTACGAGCTGATGGACAAGAAGCGTAACATCCTGCTGCGGGAACTGATGGGCCTGATCGACCAGGCAAAGGGCATCCAGTCGGAGATCGACTCCACCTACACCGCCGCTTATGCGGCACTGCAGAAAGCCAACATCGAGCTGGGAATCGGCTACGTGCAGGAGCTTGCCTCCGCAGTTCCCGTGGACGACTCCATCCAGATCAAGGCGCGAAGCATCATGGGCACCGAGATCCCGCTGGTCCGCCACGAGCCATCCCCCATGCAGCTGACCTACGCCTGCTACAGCACCCGGGAATCCCTGGATGAGGCACGGCTGCACTTTGAGAAGGTGAAGGACTTAACCATCAAGCTTTCCATGGTGGAGAACTCCGCCTACCGCCTTGCCAGCAGCATCCGCAAGACCCAGAAGCGCGCCAACGCTTTGAAGAACATCACGATCCCGACCTACCAGACACTGGTGACCAACATCTCCAATGCACTGGAGGAGAAGGACAGGGAAGAGTTCACGAGGTTGAAGGTGATCAAGAGGTCCAAGCAATAATACCATTTTTCTAAGAAAAGGTGTCAGAATCTCCTTCGATTCCGGCACCTTTTCTTATTCCACTTATCTCTGTCCGTGGCGATAATCAGAAGCTGTCACCCCCGCATATTTTTTAAAAACACGCGAAAAATATTTCTCACTGGTAAATCCCACTCTGTATGCTACATCTGCATTTCTGCAACTCCCGGCATCCATCAGCTTCTTTGCCGCCTGCACCCGGGTTTTATTTACATAATCCACAAAACTGATATCCAGCTCCTGCCGAAACAGGCTGGACAAATATGCCGGAGAAACCCCCGCCACCTCCGATACTACATCCAGACTAAGAGCCTCCGCATAGTGTGTACGAATATAATCAACTGCTGCTGACATGGTACTGTTCTTACTCTTATTCTCAGGTGACCGATCATTTACCAGATCTGCATCATCCAAAAAATTTGGCTCCATCTGTATAAATTCCATATCACTATCTGACTGTTCCCGAAAGAAATTCGTCAATACCCGGGTGTTGGCTCTGCGTCTGAGCGTCTCTGACACAACATTTTGTATTTCTGTCGGACTGCATGGTTTCAACAGATAATCGACAACTCGAAGCTTCAGCGCCTGTTGCACATAGGAAAACTGATCATAGCCACTGAGAATCAGAAATGACGTGTCTGAAATGCGCTCTTCTCTCACAGCGTCAATTACTTCCAACCCTGTCATATCCGGCATATTTACATCCATAATCGCAACATCTGGTTTGATCTGACGAATCAGCTCCAGTGCTTCCTTCCCATTGGATGCAGTTCCGGCTACTTCCAATCCAAGATTCTCCCAACAAATACAGTCGCGAATCCCCAGACGTATATTTTCCTCATCATCTGCAATTATCAGCCGATACACGCCCTCACCTTCCTTATATCTGGATTAAAAATCTGATGGTTACAGTTGTCCCAAGATGCTCTGCACTTTCTATTATGAACTTGCAGCTATCCCCATATTCCAGGTGCAGCCTCTGATTGATATTACGAAGTGCATAATGGCTTCCACTGGCGTATTTCTGTTCCGATACTGTCGGTTCATCCAAAATCCGTTCCAGTTTATCCTTTGGAATACCACGTCCATCATCTTTTACACATAAAATCAACCATTCCCCATCAATGGATGCAGAAACCCGCAAATGTACGCTTCGTACACTGTTTCCTATTCCATGAATCACTGCATTCTCTACCAACGGCTGGAGCAGCAGCTTCAACACACTCAGTTTCAGAGTATCCGGTTCAAACTCAAGTTCATACTCAATACGATCCTTATAACGTACCTTCTGCAGTTTCAGATAATACTCCACCAGCTTTTTCTCATCTTCCAGGGGAATCTTTCGTTCTCCACGATGCAAAGACAGACGAAAAACCTGCCCCAGCGAATATGCCATCTCGGCAATCTCTTCACTGCCGTTTCGCAGTGCACTCCAATGAATAGTATCCAGAACATTATACAGAAAATGAGGATTAATCTGTGCCTGCAGATTATCCAGTTCCGCCTCTCGCTCCCGAAGCTTCATCAGATAAATTGTTTCAATCTGACGGCGGTTCTCTGCAACCATATAGTTAAAAACTTTCCCCATCATGCCAATCTCATCCTGACTTTCCAATGCAACCTGTGTGTGAAAATCACCGTCTGCAAACTGCAGCATAGACTGTGTCAATTTACGAATTGGTCTGATCAAAATTGTAAAAATAAAAAACAGAATCGGAATCAGCATAATCAGAAAAACTGCCAGAGCAAAAAAACCATAAAGAAATAGATTAGGTGTTCCCTGCCCAAAACCCGTATAGGGATACATCACATCTATATAGAAGTCTCCATGTCCGGATTTTTCGTAGACCACCTCCAGGCAGACACCTTTCGCCATAACTTCTGCACTGCCTGCGCTGCCATTCTCAGCCTCTGACACTGCTTTTTCCCATCCCGCCGGATATCCCTCCGGAATCTGCTTCAGGATCGTGTCTTCACCTCTGTGAATCCAGACTCCCTCATTGCCGCCTTTATCCCGAAAGCTGCCAAGTCTGCTGATATCTGTAGTGATCGCTGCCGCTCCTATAACAGAATAGTCATTCGGATCCTTCATGATTCGCCAGAGACAAAGCTTGGAGGTATTATCCTTTGTCATGAAAGTTTCATCCGAAGCATGAATAAACTCCCATTCATAAATAATATTTTCCTGCACCATCCTGCTTAGTGGACTGCTCTTTCCCTGCCACAAAGGACCGTAAGAGCCATCCGTTGTAACATAATCGATTACTCTGCCATATTTATCGTAAAAAACCACCCCTAATGTGTCCGGATATGTCAACATCAACCGCATAGCCTCATCTGGCATGCGAACCGTCTTCCCATTGTTAGCCTCACGGAACATACTCTGCACCAGCGGTGCTACACTGAAGAAATCTGACATACTTACGCTTTCGCTGCACATACTGTCAAACGCTGCTGTAATCTGTTGTGTCGTAACACTGTATGCATTCCGTACCTCCCGATGCATATAACGCCCGGAAAGTACCAGCAAAACCGCTGATACCAGACAAAATACCGTAAAAACACAGCTATAGATAAGCAGCACCAGCTTTTTTCGCAGACCAAGATGCATGAACCATTGATGTATTGTCTCCATGCCATCCTCTCTTTCAAACACTATCTTATACAGTATTTTATCTTCCGTTCAACAGACTGTCAAGATTTGTCAAAACAGTCCCTGAGCCATCAACGTCAGCATTGGAATCGTGATAACAGAGAACAACACTGTAACCGCTACAATCTGCGCTCCATACACACTGTCCTGCCCATACATGGCCGGAAACTGGGTCGTACTCGCCGGAGCCGAGCATGCACAGGCAAGCAATAATGCCCACTCAACCTCCTCTGCACAGGGAAGCCATCTGCTCACACGCATCATGCAGAGAAGCAGCAGGAATACCATCGGAAACACAATGAGCCGAAGCACACCCACATAATAGAGTCTTCTGTTTTTCAAAATATTCTTCAAAGATACTCCTGCCAGAAAACACCCCACGGTAATCATGGTGATTGGTGTGTTCAATGCCTTAATTGAATCTATCGTCTGATTAATCAGACTCGGAATCGGAATCCGCAAAAAATAAATAGCAAGTCCAACCAGAAACGATAAAAAACCCGGATTCACAAACATCTGTTTCCAACTGACACGCTCTCGGTCTGTCATTAAAATGACACCCTCCGACCAGAGTAAAACCGTAAAAACACTGATAAACGGCACTGCATAAAAGACGCCTGAAGGTCCGACTGCCGCATTGATAAGCGGAATTGCCATATAACCGCAATTAGAAAAAATAGTTCCCATTCTTTCAATGCGATGCTTCTGATCTTCCCTCTTCGGAATCAGAATTACTGACAAAAGTGTTGCTATCGCATGATAAAGCACTGCCAATCCAAACGACAGCAAAAGTCCTTTTGCCGCCTGTGAATCATACGGCCGAATATAGCTTCCTGCAATCAGGCAGGGCGAAATAATAACCAGTGCAAAACGAGAAAGGCTAACACAACTCTCCTGCGTCAGTATGTTTTTCTTCACACAGCCTATCCCAATCGTCACATAAATAAAAATCATCAGAACCTGCTGCTGTACAATCATTGCCTGCTGCATACCTGTCTTCTCCTTTACCGCGGCTCCTGCACTGCCACTTTAAGTAAATACTCCAAATGATCCGGATCACTGTCATAGACACGGTCTTTGCAATATACAAGCGATGCCAGTTCATACTCTCCCCTTCTATAATTCATCTCTGGTGATGGATAATGAGAAAAGCTGCTCTGAAACGTCGGAGAAGACAAATCGATATCTCCTTCATATCCGTCCATGATTCGCTGTGCCAGCTGTTCAAACATATCCAGATAGCATTTATCAACCGGCGCTCCATTGTGCCCTGGCATAATATAATCAAACTGTCCTCTTACAGCCTGCAGACGACGCACTGTCCGCAAAAATGTTTCCACCGTAGATGCATCTCGTGCATAGAGTTCTCCGGGCTTTTCTCCAAAGCCCGGAAGTAAAAGTACCTGACCACTGTCAATTTCATCCCCGGAAAACAGCAGTCGTTCCGACAAATCCAGCACAGCAATATTTCCCTGACTGTGACAGTCAAGCTCAATGATCTGCAGCCGCCGTCCTCCAAACTCCAGCACATCGCCATCTTCTATGTAGCTGAACTCATAGTCCATGGGATAATCCGCCGGATCTCCACATCCAATCGTATTTTTAGCGCTTGCAGAAGCCGCCTTCGTAATATAAACCCGGTCAAAAAAACCATTTCCGCCAGTATGATCAAAATGACTGTGTGTATTTATAACTGCATGAACAGGCAGACCACACAAACGCTCCGCATATTTACGAATGTCATGAGTATCCTGTCCTGCGTCAATCATAACCGCTTCCCCGGCACCCGCCAGCAAAAAGCAGTCACAGCCATCCTCTCCCCCCTGTATCAAATAGGTATTCCGCCCAATCAGACGCGAATGAAATATTTTCATAGACTATTTCCCCTTCCACTTGCCAACTATCAAGACTGCTATTCTTTGACTGCACCAAATGTGACTCCTTTTGTAATCTGCTCATTGAGAAGTGCATAAACTACTAATGCCGGAATGGATGCAAGAACCATAACCGCAAACTGAACCGCATAACGGGATGTGTACTGTCCGGCAAACTCATAGACAGAAAACGGAAGAGTCTTCCAGGTCGGTGTGCTCAAAAATGTAGAAGCCATAATAAACTCGTTCCAGTTATTAATAAAAGTCATAACCGCAATCGTAGCTACCGCCGATTTCGTCAATGGAAAAGCAATTTGAAAAATAATCCTCATAACGCCACACCCATCAATCACCGCCGCCTCTTCCAGTGAAACCGGCAGACTTTCCATAAATCCAGTCATAATGAAAACTCCCAACGGAATCGAAAACGCGGAATAGGGTAAAATCAATGCCAGTGGCGTATCCAGCAAATGCAGCTTTTGATAAATCAGGAAGTTGGGAAGCAGTGTTGTGTGAATCGGAATCATCATTCCCAACAGCACAAATGACAGCACCGCTTTGGAATGCCTCCACCGCATTCTGGTAAAAGCATACCCCAGGGTAAGAGAAAAAAACACCGTTATCACGATTGTACAAACTACCACAAACATACTGTTGAGGCTGTATCGAAGCACATGTCCATTTGTCCATGCCATAACATAATTCTGCCACTGTGGACTCTCAGGCCAGATTAAAATATCAGATCCGAATAGCTGTGTATCCTTTGCCAGAGAGAAATCCACAATCCACACCATAGGAAAGAACTGAAGACCGGCAAAAATAATCAGTATGGTCCATAATATCAATCGTCCAAACTTCTTTTTTCTTTTTTCTGCAGCATTGCTGATGTTTCTCATATCTACCTCCATTATGCATCCCTTGCTTTCAATGCCATATTATACAAAATTGTCACGAACAGGCAAATGATTACAAAAACAACGGAAATTGCATTTGCATACCCATATTGATAGTTACGGAACGCAATCTGATACAGATAGTTCGCAACAAACTGACTACAGGTTCCCGGACCCCCATCTGTAATAAGGTAAATGATTTCCATTTCTTTTAATGCAGAAATAATAGCCAGGGTCACATTCACTGTAATCACCGGAATCAGCAATGGAAAGGTTACATATAGAAACTTTTTCCATCCTTGCGCACCATCAATTGCACACGCTTCATTTATATCCGAAGAAATTCCCTTCACTCCTGCATAATAAATCAGCATTCCGTATCCGAATCCCTGCCACATGACAATAAAAATGATACACCACAGCACATAATTCGGATCTGACAGCCAGTTTTTACAGAGTGCAGACAAGCCAACCGCCTGAAGAATCTTGTTGAGCATGCCAAACGTCGGATTCAAAATATTAATCCACATTTTCGATGTAACCATGATGGATATAATACACGGTATAAATAAAAGAATACGAAACACCTTTTCTGCTCTCCCGCCAATCTTATCCAGCAAAATTGCGAACAGGATACAGGCGGGATGCTGAACACAAATCAAACCAATTGCCAGAAGCAGAGAATGGAAAATGGATCGCCAGAAAGTCTTATCTGCTTTGAAAATCTGCACATAATTTTCCAACCCTATAAATTCGACCGCCGCACCTCCCTGTTGATCTGTAAGACTCAGATATACGCTCATGGTAATCGGAAAAACAATCCCTGCAAAAATTACCAACAGCCCCGGTACAACCAGACAGGCTATCATCCTTTTATCGCTCATGATTCGATTCATAACTATTTCTCCTGCTATTATTTAGCAAAATTATTTAAGAGCTGCTTTTGCTGCCTCATCCAGACGTTGACAAAATTCTTCCGTTGTTATCATTTTTGTAGCAAATTCAAGGCAAGCCACTTCACTTGCATTCTTATACTCCGGGGTATGGTAATCACACAGACAATCTCCAGAGGCATCTTTTGCAGTATTTAAAATATCCGTCATATCTTTCTGAAGCGGTGTCTCATTACCGGTCATATATTGCTCATAATTCATCGGAGGAATTACAAGCTGTTCTTCCCAGCCGATTTTCACATAATTTTCAGGTTTAACCAACATTTCCAACAATTCCTGTGCCTCTTTCGGATGCTTGCTGGAAGAAGATGCCGCATAACCGCCACCAAACCAGAGTGCTAACTGCTCATCGGTTCCTTCTTTGCCGTTTATTAACGGAAAAGCAACAGCACGAATATTGTTGCGAACTTCTTCCGGAATGTTTTCATCACTTCCCATTCCCATTTCCCAGGACCCCATCATATACATCGCTGTCTTTCCCTGAACAAATAAGTTCTTTGCCGTTCCATAATCATCGGATGCAAAAGAAGGTTGAAATACTCCATTGTCCACAAGACGAATAAATTCATCAAACCCCTGACTCACTTCCGGTGTGGAAGACAGACTTGCTGTTGTTACTGCCCGTTTCAATACACTGGCATCTGTAGTTGTCCTCAGCACCAGCGATGAAAGCACATCACCAATTGGCCATTTGTCCTTACCTGTAAGTGATACAGCATAGATTCCGGTTCCCTCCAGCTTTTTTGCTGCTTCGATCAAATCATCGGTAGTCTTAGGTACCGGGATTCCATAATCGTCCAGCGTTTTTTTATTATAATAAAGCACCTCATAATCCGCATTACGTGGAAGTCCAATCAACTTTCCATCTACTGTATATGTCTCCAGCGCGCCTGGAACAAATCCATAATCATCATAATCCGCTGGATTCAATTCCATCGCAAAATTTCCCTTTGCGACTGGTTCAAGTAATGCTCCATATCCGAACTGCTGCCATACATCCGGCATATTTCCAGACTGCATATAGGTCTGCATTTTTACCTTATATGGCTCATCCTGCAAATACTCTGTCTCTAAAATCACATTTGGGTGCTCTTCCCGATAAATATTCAGCATTTTCTCTTCAAGCAAACCAAGTCCTGTTGTACGGTCCGGCAAAGCTGAGAAAAAACGCAGTGTGATTTTTTCCTCTTCAACCGCTTCTGCCGGTGTTTCCACCGGAGCTTTTGCACCACATCCAGCAAGAAGTTCCATTGTTGTCAGCATACTCGCCATAAATAATGCCATTTTTCTCGTTTGTTTCATTCGTCTCCCTCCATATTCTTGTTTTTTAGTTTGTTTTTTCTTTTTGTATTACTTCTATTCATATTATATATAATTTTTATTCAATACAAAACTCACAAACTTTCAATTTCTTCCTAAAATCTTATGATTTCAACAAATCCGCTTTTCAAAACCAATAAATTTATGTTAAACTATACAAACCATTGTTTCACAATCAAATATCAGGAGAATCAAGATGACCAGAATATTAGTAATATGTGACGATCTCTGGCACCCTGCCGAGATTATCCAAAAAGGGATTTGTTTATTGAATAAGAAGAATTTCCAATTTGATATTATTTCTGCAGCCAAAGATATTCTTACACCAGAACTTCTGAAACAATATCCTGCCATAATCGGATGCAAAGGCAATCATTATACTGCCTCCAATACGGCGCCCTGGTTTGAAGAAGGTGTGACTGAAGTTGGCCCGCGTCAACTCAGGGAATATGTCGAACATGGCGGCGCTTACCTGTCCATCCACGCCGGCAACTCCTTCTCGGAAAATTCCTGCCCTGCAGAAAGCCGTTTTCTAACCCCCTGCAGAGAATATATGGAGTTTATCGGAAATCAGTTCATTGGACATCCCCCACGTTGTCCTGTAGATATTCACGTCACGCATCCCGATCATCCGATTATGAATGGCATAACTGATTTTACAGTGCGCGATGAACATTACCAGCTGGAACTTCTTGCTTCAGATATCATACCATTATTTGAAACTTCATCCGTCAATGGGGGGACTCAGCCTGGCGGCTATGTACGAAAACTGGGAAAGGGGAAACTTTGTGTTCTGACCCCCGGACATACCCTATCTGTCTGGGAACATGAAAGCTTCCAACAAATCATTTGCAACGCTCTTGCCTGGTGCCTTGCTCTCTGATATTTCACCCCATCCTACGGTCCGGCAACATACTTTATAAAAAGACCAAGGGGCTGTCGGTTAATGCCGATTTTTAAAGCTCCTACACCAAAACAAGCATATCT
>JAUNPU010000003.1 GCA_030536555.1 Eubacteriales bacterium
CGGCCAAGCTGATACTTAGCAAACTAGTTCGTACACAAAGTTGAGGAAGAACCTATTTTCTCATTTATTGTCCAAACAAGAGCGCAAAGATAAACGTGCACAACACACTGCAATCATCCGCAGTCTGTCGTGCACGTTTTCTATGCAAATCAAATCAAAATCTACTTACTTAATGGTCTGGAAATATTCATATCCGCCGTCCTGGTACTTCTTCACCAGCTTCTGAATCTTCTCGGTCGGTGACAGGGCAGCGCCGATGGATACGTCGTGGTTGAAGGAGTTGATGATGGCAGCCATGTACTTGCTCATATCCGCTTCCAGATACCACTCGCGCTCCAACAGAGCCTGCGGGCGGTAGTTTAAGTTGGTGGTGATCACGTAGTCGATGTAGCCCTTCTCGTAGAACTCATCGAACTTCTGCAGGCCGCTGGTGAACAGACCGAAGGTGCAGCAGATGATGACCTTTTCAGCCTTGCGCTCTTTCAGCTCTCTTGCAGTATCCAGCATGCTCTCGCCGGAGGAAATCATATCATCGATGATCAGGACGGTCTTGCCTTCTACGGATGCGCCCAGGAACTCATGAGCCACGATCGGGTTGCGGCCGTCAATGACTCTGGAGTAGTCACGTCTCTTGTAGAACATACCCATGTCCACGCTTAAGTTGTTGGCAAGGTAGACAGCGCGGTTCATGGCGCCTTCATCCGGGCTGATGACCATCAGATGATCCTTGTCGATCTTTAAGGTCTTGTCATGGTTGAACAGCGCCTTGACAAACTGGTAGGTGGGCATGAAGTTATCGAAGCCATTTAACGGGATTGCATTCTGTACCCGCGGGTCGTGGGCATCGAAGGTGATAATGTTGGATACGCCCATGCTGATCAGCTCTTCCAGTGCCATAGCACAGTCTAAGGACTCGCGCTTGCTGCGCTTGTGCTGACGTCCTTCGTATAAGAATGGCATGATTACGTTGACGCGGTGAGCGGTAGCAACGGAAGCTCCGATGATTCGCTTCAGATCCTGATAGTGGTCATCGGGAGACATGTGGTTGGTATACCCGCATACAGAATAGGGGATGCTGTAGTTGGTTACATCCACCATAGCGAACAGATCTGCGCCGCGCACGGACTCTTTGATGACACCCTTTGCCTCGCCGGAACCAAAGCGTGGGCAGGAGCAGTTGAGCAGATAGGAATCCACATCATAACCGCGGTAGTTTAAATCCTGCTTACGGCGGAGCAACTCCTCGGTGTCATTTCTGCGGAAATTGACGATGTGGTCATTGACCTTCAGCGCCAGATCCTTGCAGCTTTCCAGGGCTGCGATCTTTAACGGTGCCACCGGTAACGTGTCGTTGAATACATAATTGTTTGCCATGTTGAAAACTCCTTTAACATAAGTAAATGGATGCAGCTGCGCCATAGATGGCAGCCGCAAATGTTGATAAGCAGCAAAAGCCGACAACAATCTACTATATTATATATCATTGTAAAATACACCCAGTCAATAGGTTAAATGATATTTCAGGAAAAAAAACAAAACAGCATTCCTTTACAAAGTCTGGGAATATTGATATGATAGATAGGATAACAGGAGAGGAATATATATATGAAGAATAACGGTCATCTGATCCGGGCAGTTGATCCGGGCTCTATTGCAGAAGAGCTGGAGCTTGAGCCGGGCGATAAGCTGCTTAAGATCAATGGAAATGAAGTAGAAGACATCTTTGATTATGAATATTACATGAACAGCGAGAGCATGGTCATGCTGGTGGAGAAGGCAGACGGCGATCTGTGGGAGCTGGAGATTGAGAACGACTATGAGGATCTGGGAATCACCTTTGAGAACGGGCTCATGAGCGATTACAAGTCCTGCAGCAACAAGTGCATTTTCTGCTTTATCGACCAGATGCCGCCGGGCATGCGGGAGACGCTGTACTTTAAGGACGATGATTCCAGACTGTCCTTTCTGCAGGGCAACTATATTACCCTGACCAATATGAAGGATCACGACATTCAGCGGATTATCGACTTTAAGCTGGCACCGATCAATATTTCCGTCCACACCACCAATCCGGAGCTGCGGTGCATGATGCTGCACAACCGGTTTGCCGGGGAGGCGTTGAAGAAAATCGACACCCTGTATGAGCACCGGATACCCATGAACGGACAGATCGTGCTGTGCAAGGGCGTCAACGACGGGGCGGAGTTAGACCGGACTATCCGGGACCTGACCAGGTATATTCCCTGCATGGAGAGCGTGTCTGTGGTGCCGGTGGGGCTTTCCAAGTTCCGGGACGGACTGCATCCCTTAGAGCCGTTTGAGAAGGCGGATGCCGAGGCTGCCCTGGCGATCATCGAGGGCTGGCAGAAGAAGATCTACGAGGAGCATGGCATTCATTTCATCCACGCCAGCGACGAGTTCTACCTGACGGCGGAGCGGGAGCTTCCGGAGGAAGAGCGGTATGACGGCTTCCCCCAGCTGGAGAACGGCGTGGGGATGCTGCGACTGCTTGACTCAGAGGTGGACGAGGCCCTTGCGAAGCTTGAGCATGAGTGGGAGCGTGCAGACGGCGATGTGAAAGAAGTGTCGGAGAGCGGGAACAACGCTGCCGGAGAGTCGGAGAGTGGAAACAACGCTGCCGACATTCCGGCGGAGGAGATTTCCATTGCGACCGGTCTTTTGGCATACCCCTACTTAAAGAAGCAGATCGAGAAGATCACTGCTCGGTTCCCTCAGAAGAAGGTTCATCTGTATGCGATCCGCAATGACTTCTTCGGGGAGATGATTACCGTAGCCGGTCTGATCACCGGTCAGGACTTACAGAAGCAGCTTTCCGGGCAGCAGCTTGGGACAAGGCTTTTGCTTCCCGTCTGCATGTTCCGGAGCGGCGAGGAGGTATTTCTGGACGATGTGACCCGGGCAGAGGTGCAAACTGCTTTACAAGTTCCGGTGAATATTGTAAAATCAAGCGGGCAGGATCTGCTGGATGCGATTCTGTATCCTGCGGCAGATGAGGAAACTGTCGTATATCGCGGATATGAACTGTAACTGAGAAGAACGTGAAGCTGGTCAGTTACTTAGGATTAAAGGAGATAGAATATATGAGTAAACCGATTGTTGCAATAGTAGGACGCCCCAATGTGGGAAAGTCTACCCTGTTCAATGTACTGGCAGGCGAGACCATTTCCATCGTAAAGGATACGCCCGGTGTGACCAGAGACCGTATTTATGCGGACTGTACCTGGCTGAATATGAACTTTACCCTGATTGATACCGGTGGTATCGAGCCGGACAGCAGGGACATCATCCTGTCCCAGATGCGGGAGCAGGCGCAGATCGCCATTGATACGGCGGACGTGATCATTTTCATCGTAGATGTGCGCCAGGGACTGGTGGACTCGGACTCCAAGGTGGCAGATATGCTCCGCAAGTCCGGCAAGCCGGTGGTGCTGGCTGTCAACAAGGTGGACAGCTTCCAGAAGTTCGGCAACGATGTGTACGAGTTCTACAATCTGGGAATCGGCGATCCCATGCCGGTATCAGCTGCATCCCGCCTGGGACTGGGCGATCTGCTGGATGAGGTGGCGAAGCACTTTACGGCAGAGCAGCTGGAGGAGACGGAGGACGATCGTCCCCGGGTTGCCATTGTAGGAAAGCCCAACGTAGGAAAGTCCTCTCTGATCAACAAGATGATCGGTGAGAACCGGGTGATTGTGTCCAATATTGCAGGTACTACCCGGGATGCGGTGGACACGGAGGTGGTTCACAACGGCACCGAGTATGTCTTCATTGACACGGCAGGTCTGCGCCGCAAGAGCAAGGTCAAGGAGGACCTGGAGCGCTACAGCATCATCCGTACCGTGTCCGCCGTGGAGAGAGCCGATGTGGTGATCATGGTCATCGACGCGACCGAGGGCGTGACCGAGCAGGATGCCAAGATTGCAGGAATCGCTCACGACCGGGGCAAGGGCATCATCGTGGCAGTGAACAAGTGGGATGCCATCGAGAAGAATGACAAGACCATCTACGACTTCACCAAGAAGGTGCAGGATACCCTGTCCTTCATGCCCTATGCGGAGCTGGTATTTATCTCTGCAGTGACGGGGCAGCGTATCGGCAAGATGTTCGACCTGATCGATATGGTGCGGGAGAACCAGACGCTTCGTGTGGCTACGGGTGTGCTGAACGAGATTCTGACGGAAGCCGTTGCGATGCAGCAGCCGCCGTCTGACAAGGGCAAGCGCCTGAGACTGTACTACATGACTCAGGTTGCGGTGAAGCCGCCGACCTTCGTCATTTTTGTAAATGACAAGGAGCTGGCACACTTCTCCTATATCCGGTATCTGGAGAACCGGATTCGTGATTCCTTTGGCTTCAAGGGCACGGCACTGAAATTTATCGTCCGGGAACGTTCCGGGAAGGAGGAGTAATGGAGAGAGTAATCTGTCTTCTGATGGGGTATGTATTTGGTCTGTTTCAGACCGGTTATCTTTACAGCAGGGCTCACAGCATTGATATCCGCAACTACGGAAGCGGCAATTCCGGCAGCACCAATATTCTGCGGGTGATGGGTGTGAAAGCAGGGCTGGTGGTATTTCTGGGGGATGCATTTAAGATGATTTTCGCCTGTCTGCTGACCCGGTATCTGTTCAGGGAGCAGCCGGATATGATGTATGTATATCTGCTCTACACCGGCTTTGGTGTGGTGATGGGACATAACTATCCGTTCTACATGGGCTTTAAGGGCGGCAAGGGCATCGCGGCTTCCGCGGGGCTTCTGGCTTCCACGGACTGGCGCGTGATGCTGGTCTGCCTGGTGGTATTTGTGACCATCGTGGCAGTGACCCGCTACGTCTCTCTGGGTTCGATTCTGGTGATGATTCTGTTCTTTATCGGCATGGTATTCTTCGGATACCGGGGAGATTACGGCATTGCCACAGCCCATCTTATGGAGTTCTACGGGATGGCAGGCGTGATTGCCGGCATGGGAATCTGGCGCCATCACAGTAATATCAGGCGGCTTCTCTCCGGTACGGAGAACAAGCTTGGAGCAAAGAAAAAATAGATGATACAGGAGTGTATGAGAAATGGCAGCTATCGGCATCATTGGTTCAGGCAGCTGGGGAATCGCGCTTGCAGTGCTTCTGCATACAAATGGACATCGGGTAACAGTCTGGTCCACCCGGGAGGAGAAGGCAAGGTCTCTTAGGGAGAGCAGAAGGCTTAAGACCCTTCCTGATGTGGAGCTGCCGGAGGATATGGAGTTTACCGGCGATCTTGAGACAGCCATGAGGGACAAACAGGTGCTGGTGATGGCGGTTCCGTCCATCTATGTGCGTGCGACTGCGGCAAAGATGTGTCCGTACTGCGCGGACGGTCAGCTGATCGTCAATGTGGCAAAGGGCATCGAGGAGGCGACTCTCAAGACTCTGTCGGAGATCATAGAAGAGGAGATTCCCCGTGCGAAGGTGACGGTGCTTTCCGGTCCCAGCCACGCGGAGGAGGTGAGCCGCGGTCTCCCTACCACCTGTGTGGTGGGCGCCGGGGACAGAGGGACGGCGGAGTACGTCCAGGCTCTGTTTATGAGTTCTTCCTTCCGGGTCTACACCAGCCCGGATGTGCTGGGTATCGAGGTGGGCGGCGCCATGAAAAATGTCATCGCCCTGGCAGCCGGAATCGCAGATGGTCTGGGCTGCGGGGACAATACCAAGGCTGCACTGATCACCCGCGGCATCAATGAGATTGCAAGGCTGGGGATCGCCATGGGCGGACGGTTCGAGACCTTTTCGGGTCTGACCGGAATCGGAGATCTGATTGTGACCTGTGCCAGCATGCACAGCCGCAACCGGAGAGCCGGCATCCTGATCGGCAAAGGCTATACCATGGAGGCGGCCATGCAGGAGGTCGAGATGGTGGTCGAGGGCGTGTACTCGGCAAAGGCAGGTCTGGCGCTGGCTGAGAAGTATCAGGTACAGATGCCCATTCTGACCGAGGTCAATCATGTGCTGTTTGACGGCAAGTCTGCCCGGGATGCGGTGGAGGACCTGATGCTGCGTGACAGGACCGTGGAAAGCCAGGGGGTTCCCTGGGAGGCATAGGAGAGCTGTGGGGCACAGGAGAGCCGGGAAAGGCATAGTTCTTCTCTCTGATAGAACACAGGGTTATGGCTGGTATGAAAAATTGGTATTTAACAAAGCGCATCTGCAGCAGTTTAGAGCGGAAAAGTGCTTGACAATCAATTTTTATACAACTATAATGGGAACAAGTTTTATAAAATAGGAGGAACTATTATGAGAAAAGTTGTTAGTTTAGGATTAGCAGCAATGATGGCATTATCCCTGACCGCATGTGGCGGCGGAGATACCGCAGCAACCACTGCAGCAGCAAAGGATGCAGAGACCACTGCGGCAGCTGACAGTGCAGAGACCACCGCAGCAGCAGGTGAGGCAGCAGGCGCTGAGGCCGGCACCATCAAGCTGGGCGTGATCGGACCGCTGACCGGACCGGCAGCAACCTACGGCATCGCAGTTGCCAACGGCGCTGACATGGCAGCAAAGGAGATCAATGCAGCAGGCGGCGTGAACGGCATCATGTTCGAGGTTCAGGCTGAGGATGATGAGAATGACCCGGAGAAGTCCATCAACGCATACAACACCTTAAAGGATGCAGGCATGCAGATGTTAGTGGGTACCACCACTTCCAAACCGTGTATCGCAGTGGCAGCAGAGACTGCCAATGACAATATGTTCCAGATCACCCCGTCCGGTTCCGCAGTAGAGTGCGTAGCCAATGACAACGTATTCCGTGTATGCTTTGCAGACCCGGATCAGGGTACTGTATCTGCAAAGTACATCGGCGAGAACAAGCTGGCAACCAAGGTTGCAATCATCTACGACAGCTCCACCGAGTATTCCGCAGGTATCCGCGAGACCTTCGTGAAGGAAGCAGCCAATGAGGGTCTGGAGATCGTTGCTGACGAGGCATTTACCGCAGACAGCAACACCGATTTCTCCGTACAGTTAGACAAGGCGAAAGAGGCCGGCGCAGAGCTGGTATTCCTGCCGATTTACTATCAGGAGGCTTCCGTTATCCTGAAGCAGGCACATGACAAAGAGTTCGCACCGATCTTCTTCGGCTGTGACGGTATGGATGGTATCTTAAGCGTTGAGAACTTCGACACCTCTTTAGCTGAGGGTCTGATGCTTCTGACTCCGTTCTCCAGCACCGATGACAGCAGCAAGAAGTTCACCGAGGACTATGTAGCAGCTTACGGCACCGACCCGAACCAGTTCGGCGCAGATTCCTACGATGCAGTATACGCAATCGCAGCAGCTGTTGAGAAGGCAGGCATCACCGCTGATATGGATTACTCCGCAATGTGTGACGCTATGAAGACCGCTATGACCGAGATCTCCATCGATGGTCTGACCGGTGCAGGCATGACCTGGAATGCAGCAGGTGAGCCGAACAAGGCTCCGAAGGCTGTTAAGATCGTAAACGGCGCTTATGAGATGCAGTAATCTGCATATTTGATTACGATACGAGACCCGATGGAGGGCTGCCGCACTCAATATAAGCAGTGCGGCAGCCCTTTTTACTTGAACTTCATGTATACCTGTGATAAAATCGACGTAAATGTTTTGCTTCAAAAGAAAAAAATAAAGAGGTGGTAGGATTCATGAGTTTTCTGTCTTATTTAATCAATGGCATCAGCCTGGGCAGTATCTATGCAATCATCGCGCTGGGATACACGATGGTATATGGTATTGCGAGAATGCTGAACTTCGCCCACGGTGATATTATCATGGTCGGCGGATTTGTGATCTTCACGATTGTCAGCACCCTGAGTCTTCCGCCCATGCTGGGAATCCTGGCCGCTGTTGCAGCCTGTACTCTGCTGGGCGTAGTGATCGAGCGGGTGGCATACAAGCCCCTGAGAGGAGCCTCCTCTCTGGCAGTTCTGATCACGGCGATCGGCGTCAGCTACCTGCTGCAGAACGTAGCACTGCTGATCTTCGGTTCCAATGCACGTCAGTTCACATCGGTTGTGAATGTGCCGAACTTAAAGCTTGCCGGAGGGGCGCTGTCCATATCCGGTGTGACCATGGTGACCATCGCAAGCTGTATCGTCATCATGGTTGGTCTGACCACGTTTATCAACAAGACGAAGATCGGTCAGGCGATGCTTGCGGTATCTGAGGATACCGGCGCGGCAACCCTGATGGGTATTGACGTCAACAAGACCATTTCCGTGACCTTTGCCATCGGCTCCGCACTGGCAGCCATCGCAGGGGCACTGCTTTGCTCCACATACCCGTCCCTGACCCCGTACACCGGCTCCATGCCGGGTATCAAGGCGTTCGTGGCGGCGGTATTTGGCGGCATCGGCTCCATCCCGGGAGCCATGATCGGCGGTATCCTCTTAGGTATCATCGAGAACCTGTCCAAGGCTTACATTTCTTCTCAGCTGTCTGACGCGATCGTATTTGCGGTGCTGATCGTGGTGCTGCTGGTTCGCCCGACCGGTATTCTGGGCAAGAAGATTACGGAGAAAGTGTAGGTGTATGGTATGAAGAAGAACAAATTACTGATCCAGAACAGCATCACCTATGCAATCGTGATCGCCTGCTGGATCGTGGCACAGATTTTAATCAGTACAGGCAACATGAAGAGCCTGATGAAGGGACTGCTGGTACCGCTGTGTATCTATGCGATTCTGGCAATCTCCCTGAACCTTACGGTAGGTATCCTGGGCGAGCTGAGTCTGGGACATGCTGGATTTATGTGCGTGGGCGCATTTTCCGGCGCATTTTTCACCAAATGTATGGAGAACGTGATTCCGGATGTGACCGTCCGCTTCCTGATCGCACTGCTGATCGGTGCGGCTGTGGCAGGAGTGTGCGGCATTCTGATCGGTATTCCGGTTCTGCGGCTGAAGGGTGACTATCTGGCAATCGTTACGCTGGCCTTCGGCGAGATCATCAAGAATCTGATTAATGCCATGTATGTGGGCAAGGACGCCAGCGGATTCCACTTTTCCATCAAGGATTCCCTGTCTCTGGGACTGGATGACACCGGCGTGGTGATCATCAAGGGAGCGCAGGGCATCACCGGTACACCGAAGGCGGCGACCTTCACCATTGCGATTATTCTGGTGCTGTTGACCCTGTTCATCACCCTGAACCTGATCAATTCCCGCACCGGCCGTGCAATTATGTCCATCCGTGACAACCGAATCGCGGCGGAGTCTGTGGGAATCAATATTACCAAGTACAAGCTGATGGCATTTTCCATCTCCGCGGCGCTGGCAGGCGTTGCAGGCGTGCTGTACGCACATAACCTGTCCTCTCTGGCTGCCACCCCGAAGAACTTCGGCTACAACATGTCCATCATGATTCTGGTATTTGTGGTACTGGGCGGTCTCGGCAACATCCGCGGTTCCATGATTGCGGCTGTGGTGCTGACCATGCTTCCGGAGCTGCTGCGCGGCCTCAACGACTATCGTATGCTGATCTATGCAGTGGTGCTGATCGTGATGATGCTCTTCAACTCCAGCCCCAAGGCGATCGAGATGCGTTCTGTCTTCATGGACAGGCTTAAGAGCAAGAAGAAACCGGCAAAGGAGGCTGCATGACATGGCTATGTTGGAAGTAAATAATATCGGCATTTCCTTTGGCGGTCTGAAGGCGGTAGACGGCTTCAGCCTGACCATCGAGAAAGGACAGCTCTACGGTCTGATCGGACCTAACGGAGCCGGCAAGACCACCGTATTCAACCTGCTGACCGGCGTGTATCAGCCTGACATGGGACGAATCCAGCTGGACGGCGTTGATATTACCGGAAAGAAGACCATCGAGATCAACCAGGCGGGCATTGCCAGAACATTCCAGAATATCCGTCTGTTTAAGGAACTGAGCGTGCTGGACAACGTAAAGGTCGGTCTGCACAACCATCATAAGTATTCCACCCTGGCAGGCATTCTGCGTCTTCCCAGCTACCGCAGAGTAGAGAAGGAGATGGACGAGCGTGCCATGGAGCTTCTGAAGGTGTTTGACCTGGATAAGGAGGCGGACTACAAGGCATCCAATCTGCCTTACGGCAAGCAGAGAAAGCTGGAGATCGCCAGAGCCCTGGCGACAGATCCGAAGCTGCTTCTCTTAGATGAGCCGGCGGCCGGCATGAACCCCAATGAGACGGCGGAGCTGATGAAGACGATCCGCTTTGTCCGCGACAATTTTGACATGACGATCCTGCTGATCGAGCATGACATGAAGCTGGTATCCGGCATCTGTGAGAAGCTGACGGTGCTGAACTTCGGTCAGGTGCTGACCCAGGGCGAGACATCAGAGGTACTGAACGATAAGCGGGTTATCACGGCTTATCTTGGAGAGTAGGAGGTTTGAACTTATGGCTATTTTAGAGGTAAAAGATCTGGAGGTATACTACGGTGTGATCCAGGCCATCAGGGGAATCTCCTTTGAAGTCAATCAGGGGGAGATCATTGCACTGATCGGCGCCAACGGCGCAGGCAAGACCACGACCCTGCAGACCATCACCGGACTGATTCCGTCCAAGGCAGGACACATCTTCTATGAAGGTAAGGAGATCACGAAGCTGCCGGGACACAAGCTTGTTCCCATGGGTATCGCCCATGTGCCGGAGGGACGCCGGGTGTTCGCGCAGCTGACAGTGCTGCAGAACTTAAGGCTGGGCGCCTATACCCGCAGTGATAAGAATGAGATCGAGGAGACCCTTAAGATGGTTTACAGCCGCTTCCCCCGTCTGGAGGAGCGTAAGAACCAGCTGGCAGGCACCCTGTCCGGCGGTGAGCAGCAGATGCTTGCCATGGGACGTGCCCTGATGTCTCATCCGAAGCTGATCGTACTGGATGAGCCGTCTATGGGACTGTCTCCGATCTATGTCAATGAGATCTTCGACATCATTCAGAAGATCAATGAGGACGGCACTACCGTGCTGCTTGTGGAGCAGAATGCGAAGAAGGCTCTGTCCATTGCGGACCGTGCTTACGTGCTGGAGACCGGCTCCATCGCACTGAGTGGAGACGCAGATAAGCTGATGAATGATGACTCTGTGAAAAAAGCATATCTGAGTGAATAATGCAAGATTGAATCGTCAGAATATTGCACAAAAAAGATGGGAAAGTTGTAGACTTTTCCATCTTTTTTGTGGTAGAATAGACGCAGGATATTTTAAACGAGGAGGTATTTGCATCATGTATGGTAATGTGATTGTAGGACAGTCCGGAGGACCGACAGCAGTAATCAATTCCAGTCTGGCGGGGGTGTACCGGACAGCGATTGACAGAGGAGCGAAGAAAGTATACGGAATGCTGTTTGGCATTCAGGGGTTATTAGATGAGCAGTATGTAGACCTTTCCAAGCACATTAAGAGTGATCTGGATGTGGAGATCTTAAAGAGAACCCCGTCCGCATTCCTTGGCACCTGCCGTTATAAACTGCCGGATATTCATGAGAATCAGGAAGTGTATGCACGGATCTTCGAGATCCTGGAGAAGCTGAATATCGAGTGCTTTATCTACATCGGCGGCAACGATTCCATGGATACCATCAAGAAGCTGTCTGACTACGGCATTCTGATGGGCAAGACCCAGAGATTCGTCGGTGTTCCCAAGACCATTGACAATGACCTGGCGCTGACCGACCATACACCGGGCTACGGCAGTGCTGCCAAGTATATTGCAACATCCACCAAGGAAGTCATCCGTGACGGTCTGGGCTTCTCCTACAAGAAGAAGCTGGTTACCATCATCGAGATCATGGGCCGCAACGCAGGCTGGCTGACCGGCGCATCTGCACTGTCCAAAGGGGAAGACTGTGACGGACCGGATCTGATCTACCTGCCGGAGCTGGCATTTGATATCGAGAAGTTCACTGCCAAGGTGAAGAAGCTGTTAGAGAAGAAGGATGTGGTGGTTGTAGCCGTGTCCGAGGGTATCCGCACCGCAGACGGACGCTATGTCAGTGAGCTTGGCGCAGCCGTGGATTACGTGGATGCATTCGGCCACAAGCAGCTGACCGGAACCGCAAGCTACCTGGCTAACGTGATCAACCGGGAAGTGGGCTGCAAGACCCGTGCTGTAGAGTTCAGTACCTTACAGAGAAGTGCCGCACATCTGGCATCCCGTGTGGACGTCAACGAGGCATTTATGGTAGGCGGCGCAGCTGTGAAGGCAGCTGACGAGGGTGACAGCGGCAAGATGGTTGTCATCGACCGTGTGTCCGACGATCCCTACCAGTGCGCAACCGGCATCTACGATGTTCATAAGATCGCCAACGGCGAGAAGCTGGTTCCGAGAGAGTGGATCACCAAGGACGGCACTTACGTGACCGAGGAATTTATCGATTATGTACGTCCGCTGATCCAGGGCGATTCTCCATCTGTGATGGTTGACGGTATTCCGCGCCATTTGTACATGGGAAAGAGATAGTGGTTTCATAAGAACAGGGGATGAGAGAGATGTTATCAAAAGCGATTGAGATTGCAAGAGAAGCGCTGAACGGGATCAACGACCCGCTGGGTTTTCCGTACATTGACCATGCCCTTCGGGTCATGGATCAGATGGATACGGAGGAGGAGAAGATCGTTGCCGTGCTTCACGATGTGGTGGAGGACACGGAGATGTCACTGGAGGATCTGAAGGCCTGTGGATTTTCCAGAAATGTGCTTGAGGCGGTGGAGATTCTGACCAAGCGCAGAGACATGACCTACTTTGACTATATCGATGATATTTCCTGCAGTGAGCTTGCAACGAAGGTGAAGATTGCAGAGCTTATGGACAACAAGGATATTTTCCGTGTCAATAAGATGTCGTTTCAGACCTACTCGCTGGACTCCCGTGTGGCAAAGGCGCTGGCAGCTCTGCGCGGGGAAGACACGAAGCATGATTATAAGTAAGTGAATAAAGCCATAAAGAGTGTCCCCCTTGCATATACTGTAGCAGTATAGCAAGGGGGTATCTGCATGGAGACATATAACGTATATAAGGATATCGAGGCAAGGACCGGGGGCGAGATCTACCTGGGCGTGGTAGGACCGGTTCGAACCGGCAAATCTACCTTTATCAAACGGTTCATGGAGCAGCTGGTGCTTCCGGAGATCGAGGATGAGCACCAGAGAAGCCGCACAAGGGATGAACTTCCCCAGAGTTCGGCGGGGAAGACCATCATGACCACAGAGCCAAAGTTCATTCCCAAGGAGGCGGCAAGGATTCGTCCGGCGGAGGGGATTGAAGCCAGAGTCCGGCTGATCGACTGCGTGGGATTTATGGTGGAGGGAGCCAGCGGCCATGAAGAAAATAATCAGGAGCGGCTGGTGAAGACGCCCTGGTTTGACGAGGAGATTCCATTTACCCGCGCCGCGGAGATCGGCACCCGCAAGGTGATCCGGGACCACTCCACCATCGGTATCGTGGTCACCACAGACGGCTCCTTCGGAGACTTAAGGCGCGATGCCTACCTTGACGCCGAGGAGACCGCCGTCCGGGAATTAAAGGCTATCGGAAAGCCCTTCATCATCCTGCTCAATTCTGACCGCCCTTATTCGGAGGAGACGGTTCGACTGGCAAGGGAGATGCAGCAGCACTATGATGTGACGGTGTTGCCTGTCAACTGCGAACAGCTGAAGGCGGAGGATATCTGCCGCATTCTGGAGCAGGTGCTGCGGGAGTTCCCGGTGACGGAAATTGACTTCTTTATCCCCAAGTGGCTGGAAATCCTGCCGTCCGCTCACTGGCTGAAGGAACAGGTGGTGAAGACCATCCGGGACCTTATGCCCCGGGTCCGTCACATGAAGGATGTGCCGGCGGATCTGCTGAGGCTGATGGAGGGGGATGGGGGAACCGGCACAGCCGGAGGTGCGGATTCGCCTGTGGACGGGGCGGGTGTCATTCATTCCATGAAGGCGGATCAGATGAATCTGTCTGACGGCAGTATTGCTGTGTCGGTCACGCTGGATGACGGTTACTACTACCAGACCCTCAGTGACTTTGCGGGAATTCCCATTGAGGATGAATATCAGCTGATGCAGAAGCTGAAAAGTCTGGCTGCCATGCAGTCTGAGTACAGCAAGGTCTTAAATGCCATGAACCAGGTCCGCATCAAAGGCTACGGTGTGGTCACCCCGGAGCGCTCCGAGATCATTCTGGATGAGCCGACGGTCATCCGGCACGGCAACAAATACGGTGTCAAGATGCGCGCCGAGGCTCCGTCCATCAATCTGATCAAGGCGCACATTCAGACCGAGATCGCCCCCATCGTCGGCAGCGAGCAGCAGGCCCAGGACCTGATTACATACATGAAGGAAAATGCCAGAAAGAAGGAGGACGGCATCTGGGACACCAACATCTTCGGCAAGTCCATCCAGCAGATTGTGGAAGACGGCATCCAGGCCAAGGTCAGCCAGATGACTGAGGACTGTCAGCAAAAGCTTCAGGATGCGCTCCAGAAGATCATCAATGACAGTAATGGAGGGGTTATCTGTATTATTATATAGGGGCGACATTGTGATTTAACCCGGAAGTTTGGACAATAAACGGCGAAAAGCGTAAAAATTGTCCAAAATCATGGCGAATCGCTTGATTTCAGGCTGTTTTACACTGGGAAACGAGGTGGTTTGGACAATAAAAGCCAGATTCCGTAAAAATTGTCCAAAAATCCGCAGATTTTGGATAATTCCAGGCTGATTTGAGGAAAATTGTCCAAAATGTGTGTTATGTAAACTGTTTGGGCTGTGATATCCCGGGGTGAGAGGAGATTTTGGACAATTTTTTGATATTTTCCCATTAATTGTCCAATTTAGAGTGTGATACCCCCTCGCCGGGGGTATCATGGTTTAAAATTAGCGGGAATCTACCGCTCATCAAATTCAAGTAAAATTCAAGTATAATTCAAAGGAGGCAGATTCTATGAAATTAGTATTCAGCGGCGCCGCCCACGAAGTAACCGGCAGCTGTCACTACCTGGAAGTAGGAACCACGAAGCTTCTGATCGACTGTGGTATGGAACAGGGAACCAACATCTACGAAAATGTAGAGCCACCTGCTCCCTACTCGGAGATCGACTATGTGCTTCTTACCCACTCTCACATCGACCACGTAGGCATGCTTCCCTTCATATATGCCAGAGGCTTCCGCGGTCAGGTGGTTGCTACGGCTGCCACCTGCGACCTCTGTAATATTATGCTGAAGGACAGTGCCCACATTCAGGAGATGGAGGCAGAGTGGAAGAACCGTAAGGCAAGGCGTGCGGGCAATCCGCAGGTGCCGCCCCTTTACGAGATGAACGATGCAATCGGAGTTTTGGGCTTGTTTGTTCCGCAGGAGTATGATACGATGGTAGAACTCAATGACTCCATCATCATCCGCTTCACCGATGTGGGACATCTTCTCGGCTCTGCTTCTATTGAAATCTGGATGCGCGAGGAGGGCGTGGAGAAGAAAATTGTATTTTCCGGCGATATCGGCAACAAGAATAAGCCGCTGATCCGCGACCCTTCCTATATTGCAGAGGCTGATTATGCCGTGATGGAATCCACCTACGGCGGCCGGCTCCACCAGAAGAGTGTGGACCACATTACGGAGCTGGTAAAGATCGTTCAGGAGACGCTGGACCGGGGCGGCAATGTGGTGATTCCTGCATTTGCTGTGGGACGTACCCAGGAGCTGTTGTACTTCTTCCGCCATATCAAGGCAGAGCATCTGATTCGCAATCACGACTTCTTTGAGGTCTATGTGGACAGCCCGCTGGCGGTGGAGGCGACTCACGTGTTCAAGCAGAACCAGCTGGACTGCTATGACGACGAGACTCAGGAGCTGGTAAGGTCTGGCATCAACCCGATTTCATTTCCGGGCCTGAAGCTGTCCATTACCAGTGAGGAATCACAGAATATCAACTTTGATCCGCGGCCGAAGGTAATCATTTCAGCATCCGGCATGTGTGACGCAGGTCGTATCCGCCACCATCTGAAGCACAATCTGTGGCGGAAAGAGTGTACGGTGATTTTTGCCGGATATCAGGCGGAGGGAACCATCGGTCGAAGCCTGATCGACGGTGCCAGAGCGGTGCGGCTCTTCGGTGAGACCATCGATGTGGAGGCGCATATTGAGACGCTGCATGACATCAGCGGACATGCCGATCAGAAGGGACTGCTGGAGTGGGCGGACAGCTTTGAGCGAAAGCCGCAGCAGATCTTCATCGTACATGGCAATGACGATGTGTGCGACCGGTTTGCGGACATGGTGACCCAGCATACGGGGATTCCGGCGAAGGCGCCCTTCAGTGGAGCAGAGTTCGATCTGGCACGGGGCGTATGGCTTAAGGAGACCGTGGGTGTGCCGATTGCATCCAGAAGTGAGTCCACCAGAAAGGCGAAGGGTGTATTTGCACGTCTGGTAGCTGCCGGTGAGCGCCTGATGGCAGTCATTGGCCGCAATGAAGGCGGTACCAACAAGGATCTGGCGAAATTTGCCGACCAGATCAATGCATTATGTGATAAATGGGACAGATAAGGAGAAACAGGACATGTCAAAGGTTCAGCTTTACACGGATGGCTCTGCCAGAGGAAACCCGGACGGGCCGGGAGGATACGGGGCCGTGCTCCAGTTTACAGACAGCAGGGGAGAACTGCACGAGAAGGTCATGTCGGCGGGGTATCGAAAGACCACCAACAACCGGATGGAGCTGCTGGCTGCCATCGTGGGGCTGGAGGCACTGAACCGTCCCTGTGAGGTGGAGCTGTATTCCGACTCCAAGTACCTGACTGACGCATTTAACCAGCACTGGATCGACAACTGGGTTGCCAACAACTGGAAGCGTGGCAAGAGCGGTCCGGTGAAGAACATCGATTTGTGGGAACGCCTGCTGAAGGCAAAAGCGCCTCACCGGGTGACCTTTATCTGGGTCAAGGGGCATGCCGGTCATCCGCAGAATGAGCGGTGCGACCAGCTTGCCACGTCGGCTGCCGACGGAAGCAGCCTGCTGATTGATGAAGGAGCAGAGGGCTGAGGAGAAGATTAAGGCTTTCTTACGATTGTTTACTTCTTTTGTTTTTATATTTCCTTTCCTGGAAAAGTATGCTATCTTGTAACTGTCCGGTAAGTCTCTGGAAGGCGCCGGGCAGTTACGCTGCTTTTGGCGGCAGAAGACAGGATGAGAGAAGATGAAGATTAAACGAATCTGGATTGTGATAGCAGTGATTCTGGTGACGGGCATCTGGTCCACCAGCTATACGAAAAAGCGGGTGGAGAGTATGCGGATGAATATTGCATACGAGGCGGCTCAGACCGAGATTACTGTGGCTGCGGCCACCGAAGCGGCACTGGATGCTGCACACCAGGATGCGGCACAGCAGGAAATGGCACAGCTGGAAGCGGCGGAATCGATACAGGACTTTGCTGGCGGCGGTCAGGCGAACCGGCAGAGGAACGGGAAGCTGAGTCAGGCAGACCTGCCTTTTCAGGGTGAAGCAGCCACAGACGGCGGCGCAGGAGCTCTGGAAGGAGCAGCGGAGGCTGCAGTGGAGGATAGCGCCGGTATGGCGATTGGGGCAGAAGCCGGAGTAGGCCCGGACGGCGCTGACGTGGCTGTGGCAGAAGCCGGAGTAAGCCCGGAAGGAGCTGGCATGGCGGCTGCGGCAGAAGCCGGTGTAAGCCCGGGTGGTGGCGGTATGGCAGCTGCGGCGAAAGCCGGGAGCGGTCCGGCAGGAGCTGGTGTGGCTGCGGCAGAAACCGGAATCAGCCCGGAAGGAGCTGCGCCGGAAGCTGTTATGAAAGGACCTGGAACTGCTGCGGCAGGACCGGGCAGCACTTCGGCAGCTTCGACGTACAGCGGCGGAGCAAACCAGATACCGGCAGGCGGAGGCAATACGGCAGGACCGGGGCAGACGCAGAAGGAAGCATACTCCGCGGCAGGCGGCGTGCGGACCGAGGTGAAGACCGAGAATCCATACCGGAACCGGCTGGAGGAGCTGGATGCGCAGATTGAGAAGAAGCGGGCGGCGTCCGACGACACCACCGCCAATTACTTAAAAACAGCGGCTGAGAACGAGCGAAAGCTCTGGGATGCAGAGCTGAACCGGATCATAGATAAGCTGGAGGAACAGTTCTCGGCAGAGGAGAAGGAAGCATTTTTCAAGGAACAGAAGGAGTGGATCCGGGACCGGGAGAATACGGCGGTTACCGTATCCAAGAAGCAGAGCGGAAGCGCCATGGAAGAGGTGGAGTACAACATTTCCCTGGCGGAGACCACGCGGGCAAGAGCATATGAACTGGCGGAGCTGTATGGGTCAGTATTATCGGAGGCGGACTGAAAGGTCCGTCTCTTTTTCCGGATTTTTTCTAATTTCTCGTTTCTGTCTTGCTAATTGCATCTTTCTATGGTAGGATACAAGGATGAAAGTATGATTAATCTGAACAATAAGGAGGATTTTTAATATGGCAGCGATAGCAGGTAGTTTTTTACAGTTGACCGTCAAGGCGATTATTTTTGCAGGCATTGCATATGCAGGAATCATCTGTGGGAAAAAGTTCAGAGATAAAAAAGATGCTGAGAAGTCCCAGGGCTGATTAAGCCCCGGACTTGCAAGGCAGATATTACGGAGGAAGCATTAAAGTGAAGAAGTATGGTGTAAATGAATTGAGAAGAATGTTCCTGGAATTTTTCGAGAGCAAGGGACATCTGGCGATGAAGAGTTTCTCTCTGGTGCCGCACAACGACAACAGTCTGCTCCTCATCAACTCCGGCATGGCTCCGTTAAAGCCGTATTTTACCGGACAGGAGATTCCGCCGAGAACGCGGGTGACCACCTGCCAGAAGTGTATCCGTACCGGCGATATCGAGAACATCGGTAAGACCGCACGTCACGGTACCTTTTTCGAGATGCTGGGCAACTTCTCTTTTGGAGATTATTTCAAGACTGAGGCCATTCACTGGTCCTGGGAATTCCTGACTGAGGTGGTCGGACTGGATCCGGACCGTCTGTACCCGTCCGTATACCAGGATGACGATGAGGCATTTGACATCTGGAACAAGCAGATCGGGATTCCGGCGGAGCGTATTTTCCGCTTCGGCAAGGAGGACAACTTCTGGGAGCATGGCGCCGGTCCGTGCGGTCCCTGTTCTGAGATCTACTACGACCGCGGTGAGAAGTACGGCTGCGGCAAGCCGGGCTGTACCGTAGGCTGTGAGTGCGACCGTTACATCGAGGTATGGAACAACGTATTCACCCAGTTTGAGAATGACGGCCATGGCAATTACACCGAACTGAAGCAGAAGAATATCGATACCGGTATGGGTCTGGAGCGTCTGGCTGTTGTGGTTCAGGACGTGGATTCCCTGTTTACCGTAGATACCAACAAGGCACTGCTTGACGAGGTCTGCGCACTGGCTCACACCCAGTACCAGGCGGATGCGAAGAAGGATGTTTCCCTGCGTATCATTGCTGACCACGTGAAGTCCTGTACCTTCATGATTTCCGATGGTATCATGCCGTCCAACGAGGGCCGCGGCTATGTGCTGCGCCGTCTGCTGCGCCGTGCGGCACGTCATGGCAGACTCCTTGGCATCGAGGGCAGATTTATGGCAGAGCTCAGCAAGACTGTGATTGAGCTGTCCAAGGACGGTTATCCGGAGCTGGAGGAGAAGAAGGTGATGATTCTCAAGGTTCTGGCTGAGGAAGAAGAGAAGTTCAACAAGACCATCGATCAGGGTCTGGCGATCCTGGCTGACATGGAAGCAGAGATGGCTGAGAAGAAGGAGACTGTGCTGTCCGGCGAGAATGCATTCAAGCTGTATGACACCTACGGATTCCCATTAGACTTAACCATCGAGATTCTGGAAGAGAAGAATCTGACCGTTGATGAGGCGGGCTTCCAGGCTGCCATGAAGGAGCAGCGTGAGAAGGCACGTGCGGCAAGAAAGACCACCAACTACATGGGCGCAGATGTGACCGTATACCAGTCCATTCCGGCAGATGTAGCAACGAAGTTCGTGGGCTATGACCGCCTGATCCATGATTCCAGAATCTCCGTACTGACCACCGACACGGAGCTGGCAGAGGCTCTGACCGACGGACAGCGCGGTACCATTATCGTGGACGAGACCCCGTTCTACGGCACCATGGGCGGCCAGAACGGTGACCGCGGTGTGATTTCCAGTGCCAACGGTACCTTCGTGGTTGAGGAGACCATCCACTTACAGGGCACCAAGGTTGGTCACGTGGGTCATATGACCAGCGGCATGCTGACCGTAGGCGAGACCGTGACACTGTCTGTGGACCCGGAGAGCCGTACCTCCACCGAGAAGAACCACAGTGCGACCCATCTGTTACAGAAGGCGCTGCGCACCGTGCTGGGCGAGCATGTAGAGCAGGCAGGCTCTCTGGTTACTCCGGATCGTCTGCGCTTTGACTTTACCCATTTCTCTGCTATGACCCCGGAGGAGTTAAAGGCTGTTGAGGAGCTGGTAAACAGGGAAATCCAGGCAGGTCTGGATGTTGTGACACAGGAGATGACTCTGGATGAGGCGAAGAAGACCGGCGCTATGGCGCTGTTTGGCGAAAAATATGGCGAGAAGGTACGTGTCGTTAAGATGGGCGACTTCTCTACAGAGCTTTGCGGTGGTACTCATGTCGGCAATACTGGTGTCATTCACGCATTCAAGATTGTTTCAGAGGCAGGTATCGCAGCAGGTGTCCGCAGAATCGAGGCACTGACCGGCGAGGGTCTGATGGCATATTATAAGAAGACCGAGGAAGAGCTGCACGAAGCTGCCAAGGCTGCCAAGACCAGTCCGGCTGAGCTGACTGCCAAGATCGAGGCCATGATGGAGGAGATCAAGGCGCTGCACGCTGAAAACGACAAGCTTAAGAGCAAGCTGGCCAACGAGTCCTTGGGAGACGTTATGAGCCAGGTGAAGGAGATTAACGGCGTGAAGGTTCTGGCAACCAAAGTCACTGACGTTGACATGAACGGTCTCAGAAACTTAGGCGACCAGCTGAAGGAAAAGCTTGGCGAGGGCGTGATCGTGCTGGCAAGCGTTCAGGGCGAGAAGGTCAGCCTGATGGCAACTGCTACCGATGAGGCTCAGAAGAAGGGCGCTCATGCAGGCAACCTGATCAAGGCAATCGCTTCACTTGTTGGCGGTGGCGGCGGCGGACGTCCGAACATGGCACAGGCAGGCGGCAAGAACCCGGCAGGTGTGGACGCTGCCCTTGAGAAAGCCTACGAAGCTGCAGCAGAACAGATTCACTGATCGGCACTGGAAAAAATTTGAAAAAATTTCGTCTTTCCTGCAAAAAACAGTTGACGAATGGAGAATTTATGTTATAATCATACCAGTGCTATAAAATACCCAAACAGTTGTATTATGCACAAGTACACAACTGGAGGGAGGTTAGGTGTGAGCTATGTCAAACGTTATCGTTAAAGAGAACGAGAGTCTGGACAGCGCATTACGCAGATTCAAGAGAAACTGCGCAAAGGCTGGTATTCAGCAGGAGATTCGTAAGAGAGAGCATTACGAAAAGCCAAGCGTAAGACGCAAGAAAAAGTCTGAAGCTGCTAGAAAACGCAAATTTAACTAAATGTTCAGAAATCCCCAGTCATATGGCTGGGGATTTTTTCGTATCTTAGTAGTAAGTATCCGCACAGGGGAATGCCATTGTTCGATCAAATCAGGATCGCGGCGGCAGACGGGCTGAAGCTGCCGAAGGATGTGGTGCTGGGAGAGGTGCTGATCTCCTTTGTGGGCAGGTGCAGCGTAACCATTGAAAATTATCGGGGCATTCTGATCTACGATGACAGCACGGTGAAGCTGCAGGCAAAGCACTGTAAGCTGATTATTCACGGGAAACGCCTTCATATTGAATATTATAACCACGATGAGATGAAGATCACCGGGCTGATTCAGTCCATGGAATTCGGTGATTAGGCTGAGATGGGAAATCTGGCGATGATCGCAGACGGGAGTGGGTCTGGTTGTTGTATTTGTATCGCTTGTGGGGCGGGTATCTGAGAGTCAGTCTGAGGGGCTACTCGCCGGAACGGTTTCTGAATCTGTGCATGGCCAATCAGATTGTGATCTGGGACCTGCGGTATGTTGAGGACGGTTATCAGTTCCTGATCACGGTGAAGGACTTTCGGCGGGTGAAGACGCTGGTGCGAAAGGCGCAGGTACATCTGAGAATCATGGGAAGGTTTGGACTTCCTTTTTTTTTACACCGGAACCGGAGACGGAAGCTCTACGGGGCAGGAGTGGCGGCGTTTTTCCTGATTCTTTTGGTAATGTCCCGGTTTATCTGGAATATCACCATCGAGGGGAACCGCCGCTTTACCGACGATGGGCTGATGCACTACCTAAGCACCCTCAATATTTCCTATGGAATGAGAAAGAGCAGCATTGACTGCGACAGCCTGGAGGAGTCCATCCGCAGCCGGTATCCGGAGATCGTCTGGGTGTCGGCGCGGGTGTCTGGTACCCGGCTGCTGATCAAGATCAAGGAAAATGAAGTGATGGGGCATGCCATACAGAAGGAGGATATGCCCCGGGACCTGGTGGCAGCAAAGGACGGGGTGATCACCGGGATGGTGGTCCGGCAGGGCAAGGCACAGGTTGAGATTGGAGATGCCGTGGTACAGGGGCAGGTGCTGGTAAGCGGCGTCATTCCCATTTACAATGATTCCGAGGAGCTGGTGAACCGGCAGTATGTGCGGGCGGATGGGGATATTCTGGCAAAAACGGAGTATCATTATGAAGAAGAGCTTCCGCCGCTTCGCAGCCAGCGGGTGGACACGGGAAGGGAGCGCCATGGCATGGGGCTTTGGCTGGGGACGGCTTCCTTCGTGTGGCTGCTGCCGGGGAGCAAGGAAAATCCCTGGGAGCTGTCCCGGGAGACCAGACAGCTGGTGCTGTTTCAGGACTTTTATCTGCCGGTGTGGGTGGACCGGATCCGGGCAAGGGAATATGTGCTGTATGAGCGAAGCTGGAGACCGGAGGAGCTGGAAGCGGAGAAGGAACAAATAAATTCGTGGAAAATTCAAAATTTGACACAAAAAGGGGTACAAATAATTGAAAATAATGTTAAAATATTAAATAAGAGTTCCGGCTGGAGCATTCGGGGCCAGATGGTGCTGGAGGAGCCCATTGGAACGGGACAGAATATTAATCAGGAAGAGGAGACCAAGCAGCTGGATGAGTGTAATTGAGACAATCATAGATATACCGATTGAACATGAGAAGAATGTGTGCGGTCAGTTCGACTGCTATTTGAAGAAGATCGAGCGGACCCTTCATGTGACGATCGTGGCAAGAGACGGAGCCATCAAGATCATCGGACCGGAGGGGATGATCCAGAAGGCCAAGAGCGTATTCAACAATCTGGTGGAGCTGTCAAAGCGGGGCAACGGAATCACGGAGCAGAATGTGGATTATGCGCTTTCCCTGTCATTTACGGAGTCGGATCACGCGATTCTGGAGATCGATAAGGACATCATCTGCCGGACCGTCAACGGAAAGCCGGTGAAGCCCAAGACCCTGGGACAGAAGCAGTATGTGGACACAATCCGCAAGAAGATGATCGTGTTCGGCATCGGACCGGCAGGTACGGGCAAGACCTATCTTGCCATGGCGATGGCGATTCAGGCATTTAAAAATGGTGAGGTGAACCGGATCATCCTGACCCGCCCGGCCATCGAGGCGGGTGAGAAGCTGGGATTCCTTCCCGGTGATCTGCAGAGCAAGATCGACCCGTATCTGCGGCCGCTCTACGATGCCCTGTATCAGATCATGGGGGCGGAGAGCTTTCTGCACAACTCGGAGAAGGGGCTTATCGAGGTGGCGCCGCTTGCCTACATGCGCGGACGTACCCTTGACAATGCCTACATTATTCTGGATGAGGCGCAGAATACGACGCCTGCCCAGATGAAGATGTTCCTGACCCGTATCGGCTTTGGCTCCAAGGTGATCGTCACCGGAGACAAGACCCAGAAGGACCTTCCCAGCGGAGCCACCTCGGGACTGGATATGGCCATGAAGGTGCTTCACAAGATTGATGACATCGGCTTCTGCAATCTGACCAGCAAGGATGTGGTGCGCCACCCGCTGGTTCAGAAGATTGTGCAGGCATACGATGATTACGAAAGAAAGAGCAATCCGGCAGAGCGGAATCCACGGGGAAAGCATTTCCGTGACCGCGACCGGTAGAGGGCGTGTTATGACGATTAATTTGGATTATGAGACAGACAAAAAGCTGGATGTGGACTATGAGAAGATTGTAAATGATATCATTCCGGCGGCACTGGACTATGAGCACTGCCCCTATGAGGCGGAGGTCAATGTGCTGCTGACGGACAATCATGAGATTCAGGAGATCAACCGGGAGTACCGGGAGATCGACGCGCCGACAGACGTGCTGTCATTTCCCATGGTGGATTTTGAGCGGGAGGCTGACTTTGACCACGTGGAGGAGCATGTGGAGGATTATTTCAATCCGGAGACCGGAGAGCTGTTGCTGGGTGATATTATCATATCGGTAGAGAAGGTCATCGAGCAGGCGGAAAAGTACGGTCACTCAAAGGAACGGGAGCTGGCATTTCTGATCGCCCACAGTATGCTGCATCTGTGCGGTTATGACCACATGGACGACGCGGAGCGGGAAGTGATGGAGAAGAAGCAGAGTGCGATTCTGGAGGCCGAAGGATACTATAGATGACAAAACGAAGATGGATTGGGGTGGCTGGAACCTTGTTGGTTGTCAGCCTGATGGGAATGAGCGGCTGCGCTGGGAAAGCGCCGGAGCGGCTGGCAGAAGAGGCGGTAGCTGAGACAGTTGCCATTGCACCGGAGGCGGAAAAGCCTCTGGTGGTGATTGAGACGGAGGCACCGGAGACGGAGGCTGAGACAGAAAGTCCGACGCCGGAGATTCCGGAGGAGCGGGTCGAGGTGGACGGTATGATCCAGAGCTATCTCACGGGGGAGATGGTTCCGGTGGCACAGGGGAACCGGCGTCCCCTTGCGATCATGATGAGCAATGACAAGGCGGCGCTGCCTCAGTACGGCATCAACCGGGCAGGGGTGGTCTATGAGGCACCGGTGGAGGGCACCATGAACCGCTACATGGCGATCATGGAGAACTACGATGATCTGGACCGTATCGGGTCTGTGCGAAGCTGCCGGACCTACTATACATACTTCGCGCGGGAGTTCGACGCGATCTATGCTCATTTCGGGCAGAGTACCTTCGCCAAGCCGTACCTGAAGAATGTGGACAATATCAACGGCATCGACGGTATCGGCAGCACGGCGTACTACCGGGCGAAGGATAAGAAAGCGCCTCACAATGCCTACGCAAGCTTTCAGGGGATTCAGAGAGCCATCGAGAAGCTGGGATACTCTCAGGAGTATGATGCTGACTACGACGGGCACTTTAAGTTCACCAGAGGAGAGCCGGTGGTGCCGGAGGGCGATGGCGTCCGGGAAGCCTACAAGGTGGTGCCGGGGTATCGGCTCAATGAGCCATGGTTTGAGTACCATGAGGACGACGGGCTTTACTATCGCTATCAGTACGGCGGACCTCACAGAGGCAGCGAGGGGCAGATCGCGGTGAAGAACCTGATCATCCAGTACTGCCCGGCGGGATATTATGCCACCACCGACTACCGCAATATCAATGTCCATGAGGACTCCTGGGGCTACTACATCACCAATGGCAGGTCTCTGGATGTTACCTGCAAAAAGGACGGCGAGTTCGGCATTACCCGCTACTATGGACCGGACGGAGAAGAGATCCGGCTGAATCCGGGGAAGACCTGGATCTGCATTGCCACCACCAACGATATGGGTGTGGCTGAGATCACCGGAAAATAAATGGATAAAAGAGGCAGAATAAGCAGATACTGTACTTATCATATGGAGGTTTGAACATGAAAAAGTACAGCATCTGCTTATATGTATTTCTGGCGGCCAGTCTGATCTGCCTGACCATCGGCTATCTGGCGCGGGTCAACAGCCTGCGGGCGGAGGGAGCAGGTCGTGACGGCCGCGGACCGGAGCATGTGGAGGAATACAGGGACGAGGAATCCGGTCTTACTGCAGGGGAGCCGCAGACCATGGCAGAGGATCAGATGGCTGCAAATGGGGAACAGGTGGAACATCGGATGGTGCAGGAGGAGTATTATCTGGTGGCGGAGGACGGATTTCTGCTGGTGTTTTTAAAGGATAAGGAGACCATCTGCCTGTACACCCATGTGCCGATCATGGACTTTCCGGCGGCGGAGCAGGACAGGCTGCGGGAGGGAATCTGGTTTCCGTCCATGATGGAGGTGTTTCAGTATCTGGAGTCCTATACCAGCTGAAAAAAATACTTGAAATCGAAGCAGGAACTGGTACAATAAGAAGAATGTGAGTAACGAAAGAGAAATATTCGGAGGAAGCGTGTGAAAAAACAGGTAATGATAATCGGCGGCGGGGCATCGGGGCTGGCGGCAGCCATCGGGGCAGTCCGTCAGGGTGCGGATGTGACCATACTGGAGCATATGGACCGGGTTGGGAAGAAGATCCTGTCCACGGGAAACGGAAGGTGTAACATGACCAACCTTGCCATGAAGGCGGAGTGCTACCGGTGCAGCCAGAAGCAGTTTCCCATGAAGGTGCTGGACCGGTTCTCGGTCTGGGATACACTGAAGTTTTTTGATGAGCTTGGGATTGTGACGAAGAATAAAAACGGCTATATTTATCCCAACTCGGAGCAGGCGTCCTCGGTGCTGGATGCCCTTCGCCTGGAGACGGAGCACAGCGGTGTGAGGATTGTTACGGGATGTCAGATCAGGAGAATCAAAAAGGCAGGAAAGGGCGGATTTCTGGCGGAGACGGATCAGGCAAGCTTCAAGGCAGATGCCCTGATTCTGGCAACCGGCTCCAAGGCGGCTCCGGTGACCGGCTCGGACGGAAGCGGCTATGAGTACGCAAAGTCCTTCGGTCACACAGTCATCACCCCCCTTCCGGCATTGGTGCAGCTGCGCTGTCAGGGAAAGCATTTTAAGCAGCTGGCGGGAATCCGATGTGAGGCGGCAGTGAAGCTGGTGTCGGAGGGGCGGACCCTGGCGGCAGATGAGGGCGAGGTACAGCTGACGGATTATGGAATCTCCGGCATCCCCACCTTTCAGATCAGCCGGTTTGCGTCGGTGGCTCTGGACCAGGGCAGACCGGTGACGGCGTATGTGGACTTCTTGCCTTCCAAGAGCATGGATGAGACCAGACAGTTTCTGCGCAGACGGGTGGAGTGTCTGGGATACCGAAGCTGCGGGGACTTTTTGACGGGAGTGCTGAACAAGAAGCTTGCCGGAGTGCTCTTGAAGCTTTCCGGCATCTCCATCGAGACCCCGGTGAATCAGGTGCCTGCGGGTAACTGGGAGCGGCTGGTGAAGCAGCTAAAGAGCTTTGAGGCGGTGGTGACGGCGACCAACTCCTTCGAGCAGGCGCAGGTCTGCTGCGGAGGCGTGGACACCCGGGAGGTCCGGGCAGAGTCTCTGGAATCCAAGCTGGTGCCTGGGCTGTTCCTGATCGGCGAGCTGCTGGATGTGGACGGTATCTGCGGCGGGTATAACCTTCAGTGGGCCTGGTCCACGGGGATGCTTGCGGGGCAGTGTGCGGGGCGGTAGAACGTGCTGCGGGCAGTTTGCAGTGTGCGGGGCGATAGAACGTGCTTGCGGGGCAATGTGCAGGACGATAGAGCGTGCTGCGGTCAGCCTGTAGTGTGCGGGGCGATAGAATGTGCTGCGGGCAGCCTGCCGGAGCAGGACGATAGAACAAGCTTCTGGCAGCCTGCCGGGGCAGGCGGAGAGAATATGGGAGAATGGATATATGATTAGATTGACACAGTTGAAGCTTCCGGCAGATCACACGCCGGAGGCACTTAAGAAAAAGATTGCGAAATCCTTGAAGATCGCTCCGGAGGCAATCCGCGCGGTTCATATCCGAAAGCAGTCGCTGGATGCCAGAAAGAAGCCGGAGCTGTTCTACAGCTATACGGTGGATGTGGAGACAACGGTGCCGGAGCAGCAGGTGGTACATAAGGCGAAGAATCCCCAGATTCTGATTCACCACGAGACGGCGTATCGGTTTCCGGAATCCGGTGACAGGAAGCTTATAGATCCGCCGGTGATCATCGGCACGGGACCGGCGGGGCTGTTCTGCGGACTGATGCTGGCAAGACACGGATATCGCCCGATTCTTCTGGAGCGGGGAGAGGATGTGGACACAAGGCAGCAGCGGGTGAACCGGTTCTGGGAGACAGGAAATCTGGATACCCGGTCCAACGTGCAGTTTGGAGAAGGGGGAGCCGGGACATTTTCCGACGGAAAGCTGAATACGCTGGTGAAGGATCCCTTAAAGCGCAACCAGATGGTGCTGGAAATCTTCCATGAGTTTGGCGCCGGGGCGGAGATCCTGTATCAGAACAAGCCGCATATCGGAACGGATGTGCTGTCTGATGTGGTGAAGCGGATGCGGGAGGAGATCATCCGTCTGGGCGGCACGGTGCGTTTCGGCTGCCAGGTGACGGACCTTCTGATGGAGTCGGGACGGGTAACCGGAGTGGTGACAGAAAGCGGTGAGGAGATCCGGTCTGAGGCTGTGGTCCTTGCCATCGGTCACAGTGCCCGGGATACCTTCCGGATGCTTTTGGAGCGGGGGATTCCCATGGAGCAGAAGTCATTTGCGGTGGGACTGCGGATCCAGCATCCCCAGAAGTTAATCAACCTGTCCCAGTATGGCAGGGAGGATGCAGGACAGCTGGGAGCGGCAAGCTACAAGCTGACCAGCCAGACCTCCACCGGACGCGGTGTCTACTCTTTCTGTATGTGTCCGGGCGGCTACGTGGTAAATGCCTCATCGGAGGAGCACCGGCTGGCAGTCAATGGAATGAGCTATCATGCGCGGGCAGGCGAGAATGCCAACAGCGCGCTGATTGTGACCGTGACGCCGGAGGATTATCCGGATCAGACGCCACTTGGCGGCGTGGCATTTCAGAGGCGGCTGGAGGAGCTGGCTTACGCGGCAGCCGGAGGGAAGATTCCGGTGCAGCTTTACGAGGACTTTAAGATGAACCGGTCAAGCTGTCGTATCGGTGATGTGGAGCCGCAGATGCGGGGAGACTGGGCGCCTGCCAACCTGCGCAGCGTGATGCCGGAGGTGCTGAACCGGTCGCTGATGGAGGCGATGGACAGCTTCGGTCGCATGATCCGGGGATTTGACCGCCCGGATGCGGTGTTCGCCGGTATTGAGAGCAGAACCTCCTCGCCGGTGCGGATCTGGAGAAATGAGACATTTGAGAGTGAGGTCCGCGGCCTGTACCCCTGCGGCGAAGGCGCCGGGTATGCGGGCGGCATTACCTCGGCGGCGATGGACGGGGTGAAGGTGGCGGAAGCGATTGGGAAGAAGTATCGGAGTGTGTGAGGGGACGGCATGAAGCTTGTGATTTTGGACAATTTTGAGAGATTATCGGGAAAATTGTCCAAACGGGAGCCACTGCAGGGCTGTTTCAGGCGGATTACGGGGCTTTTTGGACAATTACAGGGCTAAACGGGCAATTATTGTCCAAAGTTTCTGGATTTTTGGACAATTAATAGGCAAAAACGAAAGAAATTGTCCAAAACAGGCAAATTTAGCTGGATTTTGGCAGGATAAGACCGGAATTTGGACAAGAAACCGCTGAAATCGCCTGTAATTGTCCAAAATCTATGTTATGATTGCTTATAAGCGCAGGAAAGTGACATAGAGATACAAGCCCATGAAGGAAAGAATTTGTTCCGCCCGGCAGCAGCTGACAATATGCCATAGGAAAAGTTCAGGGAGAGATTATGAGTACAGAGACAAGAGAACATCTGAAAGAGAAGAACAGAATTGTAATAAAGATTGGCTCGTCTTCGCTGACCCATGAGGAGACGGGGGACTTGAATCTGCTGAAGATCGAGCGGCTGATCCGGATCATCTGTGATCTGAAGGGACAGGGGAAGGATGTGGTGCTGGTTTCTTCGGGAGCGATTGCGGCCGGACGGCAGGCGCTGGGCGGGCAGCGACGTCCGCAGACCGTGTCAGAGAAGCAGGCCTATGCGGCGGTGGGACAGGCGCGGCTGATGATGGTGTATCAGAAGCTGTTTGCGGAGTACAACCGGATTGCGGCGCAGGTGCTTCTGACGAAGGATACCATGACCAATGAGGTGTCCCGGTACAATGCGCAGAATACCTTCGATGAGCTATTGAATCTGGGGGCGGTGCCGATTGTCAATGAAAATGATACGGTGTCCACCCATGAAATCCAGTTCGGTGATAATGACCGGCTCTCGGCGATTGTTGCGGCGCTGATCGGGGCAGATCTGCTGATCCTGCTGTCGGATATTGACGGGCTGTATACAGATGACCCCAGACGGAATCCGGACGCGAAATTCGTGCCGGTGGTGCCGGAAATCACGACAGAGCTGATGGAGATGGGCAAGGACACGGCGGAAAGCGGTGTAGGCACCGGCGGCATGGCGGCGAAGCTGGCAGCAGCCCGGATTGCCACAGACAGTGGTTCGGACATGGTGATCGCCAATGCAGCTGATGTGGAGATCGTCCATGAGATTATGTCCGGGGAAGAGCGGGGAACGCTGTTCATGGCACATACCAATCAGGACTTTGACCTGATGGATTACATCAATTATCAATATTAAGGAATTTATACAGAGGAAAGGACAACTTGAAACATGAATCAGAATAATCTTGACAGAATCAATGAATTATATCACAAAGCCAAGTCAGTAGGACTGACTGAGGAGGAGAAAGCGGAGCAGGCAAAGCTTCGAAAGGAGTATATTGAAAATGTTCGGCGCAATATGCGGGCGAACCTGAACAATATCTCGATTCAGGAGAAGGACGGCAGCATCACAGATCTGGGAAAGAAGTTCGGCGGAGTGACGGACACCCAGTCATAGGAAGCAACGGAGCGAAGAATGAGAGCCTGCATCGTTGAAGAGGCAATGGGGCAGGAAAACCAACATGGCGGAACAGGTATGAATGACGAGAAAGAGACTGGCATGAAAAAGCGTGAAATCAGGCTTGACATGAAGCGAATGCGTCAGAGCATGGATCCGGAGGAAAAGCAGGCGGCAGATGAGCGAATCTGCGATTTCCTTATGAATCTGGCGACAGAGGAAGCATGGGACATGGTATACTGCTATGTGTCCTATGGAACGGAGATTGATACGAACAAACTGATCCGGCGGCTGCTGGAACAGGGAGTCCAAGTGGCAGTGCCCCGGGTGGAGGATGCCGGTGAGGGCAGGATGGATTTCTACTGTATCCGTCACATGACAGAACTGACCTCGGGCTTTCAGGGAATACCGGAGCCGGTAAAGGAATGTCCGAAGGCAGAGAATCGTCTTGCGCCGGTGATCACGCCGGGGCTGGCATTTACGAAAAGCGGTGCGCGGATTGGCTACGGAGGCGGATATTATGACCGCTTTTTTGACAGGGAGCCGGAGCATCTGCGGATTGGGGTCGCCTATGAATTTCAGATTCGGAAGGAACTTCCGGCAGAGGAGACCGATCTTCGGATTCAGAGAATCGTCACGGATGCAGGAATCGGTGACTGCGATGTCGGCTGATGCAGGAAGATGTCAGCTGACACAGGGAGACACAGGCGAGACAAATGAGACTGACTGAGGCAGGAAGAAAGCGTTGGATAGCAGCAGACAAGGAGGAAAAGCGATGGATTTGATGGAAATCGGCATGAGGGCAAAGCAGGCGGCAGTCTGCCTGAACAAGCTTGGAGTATCGGAGAAGAATGAGGGGCTTCGCCTGGCGGCCCAGGCGCTTCTGGACGGCGAGCCGGATATTCTGGCTGCCAATCAGGAGGATGTGGTCCGGGCGGCGGCAAATGGTATGAGTCCGGCGCTGATTGACCGGCTGGAGCTGACGCCGGCACGGCTTCAGTCCATGGCAGACGGTCTGCTGGAGGTGGCTGCGCTGGAGGATCCGGTGGGGGAGGTGCTTTCCATGAAGCAGCGTCCCAACGGGCTTTTGATCGGTCAGAAGCGGGTACCGCTGGGGGTGGTCGGCATGATCTACGAGGCGCGCCCCAATGTGACGGCAGATGCCTTCGGTCTCTGCTTTAAGACAGGCAATGCGGTGATTTTAAAGGGCGGCAGCGATGCAATCGAGTCCAATAAGGAGATTGTGCGGTGGCTGCGAAAGGGACTGCAGGATGCCGGGCTTTGCCAGGATGCTCTGCAGCTGATTACGGATACAGACCGGGAAGTGACACGGCAGTTCATGCGGCTCAATCAGTATGTGGATGTGCTGATTCCGCGGGGCGGTGCCGGACTGATCCGCACGGTGGTGGAGAACAGCACGGTGCCGGTGATCGAGACGGGAACCGGAAACTGTCATATTTATGTGGATGAGAGCGCTGACTTTACCATGGCGCTTGATATCATCGAGAATGCCAAGACCCAGCGAATCGGCGTGTGCAACGCCTGTGAGTCCCTGGTGGTACATAGAAGAATTGCGGAGCAGTTCCTTCCAGAGCTGTGGGAGCGGCTTCAGAAAAAGCAGGTGGAGGTCCGGGCTGAGGCAGAAGCCCGAGCGATGGTTGACGGATTTGCAGAGGCCTCGGAGGAGGACTGGGGGACGGAATATCTGGACTACATCCTGTCCTTAAAACTGGTGGATTCAGTGGATGAGGCAATCGCCCACATTAACCGGTACAATACCGGACACTCGGAAGCGATCATCACGAAGGATTACGCCAATGCCCAGAAGTTCCTCAACGAGATCGATGCGGCGGCAGTCTATGTGAATGCCTCCACAAGATTTACGGACGGCAATGAGTTCGGGTTCGGTGCAGAGATCGGCATCAGCACCCAGAAGCTGCACGCCAGAGGTCCCATGGGGCTGACGGCGCTGACAACGACCAAATATATCATTTACGGAAACGGACAGGTGCGCAGCTGATTCTGTAAGGGAATCGTTAAGATTCCGTAGTTGATTTTTCTAAAGTTTCTGTTTATAATGAATTAGTCGGTTTGCATACCGAAATGTAATAAACAACGGAGTGAATTTATGGAACAGAAGACAGAAGTTATGGGAGAGGCAGCAGTTCCCACCCAGGAGCCGGAGCGCCAGATGTATTTTATGGAGCAGGTGAAGGCACTGGTGAAGCGCCGTTCTGAGGAGAAGGGACGACCGCTGACCTGCTGCATCAACACCTTCGGCTGTCAGATGAATGCCCGGGATTCGGAGAAGCTTCTCGGTATCCTGGAGCAGATCGGATACGTGGAGTCTGACAGTGAGGACGCGGATTTCGTACTGTACAACACCTGTACGGTCCGGGACAATGCCAACCAGAAGGTCTACGGACGGTTAGGCTATCTGCAGACCATCAAGCGGAAGCATCCGGACATGCTGATCGCCCTGTGCGGCTGCATGATGCAGGAAGCCACTGCTGTGGAGAAGGTGAAGAAGAGCTATTCTCATGTAGATATTATTTTTGGAACACACAATATTTTCAAGCTGGCGGAGCTTCTGTACCGGAAGCTTGCGGGTGAGAAGATGGTCATTGATATCTGGGAAGGGACGGACGAGATTGTTGAGGACCTGCCCATTGAGCGGAAATATCCTTTTAAGTCCGGCGTCAACATTATGTTCGGCTGCAACAACTTCTGCAGCTACTGCATCGTGCCCTATGTGCGCGGACGGGAGCGGAGCCGGAAGCCGGAGGATATCATTGCCGAGATCCGGCGGCTGGTGGCAGACGGCGTGGTGGAGATCATGCTGTTAGGACAGAATGTCAATTCCTACGGCAAGAACCTGGAGCATCCCGTTACCTTTGCACAGCTTCTGCGCCAGATCAATGAGATCGAAGGGCTGGAGCGGATCCGCTTCATGACCTCCCATCCGAAGGATCTGTCTAAAGAGCTGATTCAGGCGATGAAGGACTGTGAGAAGGTCTGCAACCATCTGCATCTGCCCCTTCAGTCCGGCAGCAGCCGGGTTCTGAAGGTGATGAACCGCAGATACACGAAGGAGGACTACCTTGCGCTGGTAGACCGGATCCGGGAGGCAGTGCCGGATATTGCGCTGACCACGGATATTATCGTCGGTTTCCCGGGAGAGACGGAGGAGGACTTCCAGGAGACTCTGGATGTGGTTCGCCGCGTCCGCTATGACAGTGCATTTACCTTTATATATTCGATACGGACCGGAACGCCTGCTGCGGCGATGGAGCAGGTGCCGGAGGAGATAGTAAAAGACCGTTTTGACCGGCTTCTGGCAGAGGTCCAGAAGATATCCGGTGAGGTGTGCGGCCGGGATGCCGGGACCGTCCAGAAGGTGCTTGTGGAGTGCCTGGATGATCACAAGGAAGGCTATGTGACCGGACGGCTGACCAACAATACCGTAGTTCATTTTCCGGGAGATGCATCTGTGATCGGCAAGATTGTGGATGTGTATCTGGAAGAATCAAAAGGATTTTACTACATGGGAAAACCAGTAGAGAATATGGAGGGTTAAACGTATGAGAAAGTCAGGAAAGAGGAATCTGGCACTGGCATTATCGGTTGCAGTGACCATGGGAGCGGCAGTTCCCGCTTATGCAGGTCCGGGCAGTACACCGACAGGATCATCTGCAGTATCCAGCGGAGTGATCGTTGCAGGACAGGGGCAGGCAAGCACCCAGACAGGAGGTCCGGGCAGTACCGGAGGCGGCAATGTGGAGCATGTGGCGCCGGGACAGACACCGCAGGAGAACGCAGGAAGCCAGACACCACAGGAGAATACAGGAAGTCAGGCACCTCAGGAGAACGCGGGACAGCAGACTCCGGTGACACAGCCGGCAGGTCCGGGAGAGGTTTCCGGTCCGGCAGGTGCACAGAGCGGCGGTCAGAATGAGGCACAGGGCGGCGCGCAGGCAGGGCAGACCGTGACGGTTCCGGCTGGTTCCGTTGCAGGAGCGGTGGAGAATGGCGTTGTGATGGAGCAGACCATCGGCAACAACAGCCAGATTACCAATCTGAGCATGAAGTTAAACGGAGTTCGAGGAGCCATTTCCTACGGCGTGTATGTCAATAACGGCGGCTATCTTCCCTGGAAGGGCGATGGCGTTCCGGCAGGCGGTACCGAGTCCAGTACCTACATTCAGGCGATTCAGGTGGCGCTGACCGGTGAGGCGGCAAAGCTTTACAATGTATATTACCGCGGAACCTCTGCCTATGCAGGTCAGCACGGCTGGGCATGCAATGAGGAGCTGATGGGAACCGTGGACCGTGGCGACTATCTGGTAAGCATCGAGGTGGTGCTGATGCCGAAGGAGGCAGGCGCACCGGGAAGCTACGAGAGAAGATTTTTCTCCAATCACAGCGAGTATATTCATATTGAGGACGGCAACACCACCTATTCCAACGGCTACACCGGCTGGGTGGATCATGACCGCGCGAGGTATTACTTCCAGAATGGTCAGGCTGTGACCGGCTGGAACTACATTGACGGCATGAAGTTCTACTTCAACAACAGCGGTGCGCTGATCATGGATGTGGATGCGATCATCGGAAAGCAGTCCAGCTATCAGATGCGCGTCAACAAGGAACTGAACTGTCTGACCATATATGCGCCGGACGGCGACAACGGCTATATCATTCCGGTCAAAGCCATGCTGACCTCTGTGGGTGACGATACCCCGGTGGGCACCTTTAAGACTCCGGAAAAGTATCGCTGGAGATTCATGGTCAATGATACCTATACCCAGTATGCTACCAGAATCATAGCGGGACAGGGATTCTTATTCCACTCCATCACCTATGATACCACCAATCCGGATACCCTGATCACTCCAGGCTACAACAATCTGGGCGTGACCCGTTCCTTAGGCTGTGTCCGCCTGACCTGCGGCAATGCAAAGTGGGTTTACGACAACTGCAAGATCGGCACCGAGGTTGTGATCTACAACGATGCATCCACCCCCGGACCGTTCTTCAAGCCATATCAGGTCTGGATTCCGGAGGATCAGACCTGGGATCCGACCGACCCGGCATGTGCGGGACGATAGGATACCTATAACAATTAACGACAGAATTTATGACGATAGAATGCCTGCATTTTTGCGCGCATTCTATTGTTGCGTTGTAACTTGAGTAACATGACGATCACATTTATATTGACAGTAAGGAGTAAGACAAGACGTGGCTGGTTTATCACCAATGATGGTCCAATATATGGAGACCAAGAAACAATATAGCGACTGCATCCTGTTCTACCGTCTGGGGGACTTCTACGAGATGTTTTTCGACGATGCGCTGACGGCGTCGAAGGAGCTGGAGATCACGCTGACCGGCAAGGAATGCGGGCTGGAGGAGCGCGCCCCCATGTGCGGCGTGCCTTACCATGCAGTGGATTCCTACCTGAGCAGACTGGTGCAGAAGGGATACAAGGTGGCGATTGCAGAGCAGATGGAGGACCCGAAGCTTGCCAAGGGACTGGTGAAGCGTGAGGTGATCCGGGTGGTGACACCGGGAACCATCACCAGCGCCCAGGCTCTGGATGAGACGAAAAATAACTATCTGATGGGCATCGTCTATCTGGGGGACAAAATGGGGATTTCCGTGGCGGATATTACCACCGGCGATTTCCTGGTGACGGAGGTCTCCTCCGAGCGTTCCCTGTTCGATGAGATCAACAAGTTCTCACCGGCGGAGATCATCTGCAACGACGCATTTTCCGTGTCGGGAATCAGCTTGGACGAGATCCGGAACCGGTATCATTTTGCCATGTCCTGTCTGGATGCAAGGTTCTTCCAGGACGAAGGCTGCCGGAAGCTTCTGCTGGAGCACTTTAAGGTGGGAAGTCTGGAGGGGCTGGGGCTGGCGGACTATGACTGCGGCGTGGTGGCTGCGGGAGCGGTGCTTCAGTATCTCTACGAGACCCAGAAGAGCACCCTGGACCATCTGACCACCATTATCCCTTATTCCACCGGCAATTATATGGTGCTGGATTCCTCCACCAGACGGAATCTGGAGCTTTTGGAGACCATGCGGGAGAAGCAGAAACGGGGAAGCCTGCTGTGGGTCCTGGATAAGACGCGGACTGCCATGGGTGCGAGGCTTCTGAGAACCTGGATCGAGCAGCCGCTGATTCACCGGGAGGAGATCTTAGAGCGTCAGAAGGCAATCGAGGAGCTGAACTTCAACTACATCAGCCGGGAAGAGCTGGGAGAATACTTAAATCCGGTCTATGACTTAGAGCGCCTGATCGGGCGGATCAGCTACAAGTCCGCCAATCCACGGGACCTGCTGGCATTTCGCAATTCCATCGCCATGGTTCCCTACATCCGGAATCTGCTAAATGAGTTCACCTGTGAGAATCTGCAGAAGCTCAAGGAGGATCTGGACACGCTGGAGGACCTGCATGATCTGATCACCCGCGCCATTGTGGAGGAGCCGCCGATCACCGTCCGGGAAGGCGGCATGATTAAAGATGGCTTTCACGAGGAGGCGGACCGCCTGCGCAATGCCAAGACGGAGGGCAAGACCTGGCTGGCGGAGCTGGAGGCGAAGGAGCGGGACAAGACCGGAATCAAGAGCCTGAAGGTGAAGTTCAACAAGGTCTTCGGCTACTACTTCGAGGTGACCAATTCCTTCAAGGATCTGGTGCCGGATTACTTTATCCGCAAGCAGACCCTGACCAATGCGGAGCGCTACACCACGGACGAGCTTAAGAATCTGGAGGATGTGATCCTGGGCGCGGAGGACAAGCTGTTTTCCTTAGAGTACGAGCTGTTCTGCCAGGTGCGGGACAAGATCGGCGCGGAGGTGGTACGGATTCAGCGGACCGCCCGGGCGATTGCAGAGATTGATACTTATGTGTCCCTGTCCACGGTGGCGACGCGGAACAATTACGTGAAGCCTTCCATCAACGAGAAGGGAAATATCCAGATTCGCGGCGGCCGTCATCCGGTGGTGGAGAAAATGATGCGGGGAGACTTGTTTGTGGCAAATGATACCTGTCTGGACAACTCCCGGAACCGGATCTCCATCATCACGGGACCGAATATGGCAGGTAAGTCCACCTACATGCGTCAGACGGCGCTGATCGTCCTGATGGCGCAGATTGGAAGCTTTGTCCCGGCAGACCAGGCGAACATCGGTATCTGTGACCGGATTTTTACCCGTGTGGGGGCGTCCGATGACCTGGCTTCCGGTCAGAGTACCTTCATGGTGGAAATGACGGAGGTTGCCAACATCCTGCGCAATGCCACCCGCAACAGCCTGCTGATTCTGGATGAGATCGGCCGCGGCACCAGCACCTTTGATGGCTTGAGCATCGCCTGGGCGGTGGTGGAGCATATCAGCAACACCAGACTGCTGGGGGCGAAGACCCTGTTTGCCACCCATTACCACGAGCTGACGGAGTTGGAGGGCATCATGAGCGGTGTCAACAACTACTGCATTGCCGTCAAGGAGCAGGGAGATGACATCGTGTTCCTGCGAAAGATCGTAAAGGGCGGCGCGGACAAGAGCTACGGCATACAGGTGGCGAAGCTGGCAGGTGTGCCCGAGTCGGTCATCAGCCGGGCGAAGGAACTGGTGGAGGAGTTAAGCGACGCGGATCTGACTGCCAAGGCGAGAGAGATTGCCGGAATCAGTGCCAATGTGACCAGCCACAAGCCGGTGCCGAAGCCGGATGACGTGGAACTGAGCCAGCTGACCCTGTTCGACACGGTACGGGAGGATGATATCATTGAGGAGATCAAGGGCATGGAGCTTGGCAATATGACGCCGATCGATGCGCTGAATACCCTGTACCGCCTTCAGACGAAGCTGAAGAACCGCTGGAGCGCAAATGCAGACCAGTAACTGCTGACAGATACAGAAAGGAGCAGAAGGATGCCCAATATCCATGTGCTTGACCAGAATACCATCAACAAGATTGCCGCAGGTGAGGTCATCGAGCGTCCTGCCTCGGTGGTCAAAGAGCTTTTGGAAAATGCCATCGACGCCAAAGCCACGGCGGTGACGGTGGAGATCCGCGAAGGCGGTATTTCCCTGATCCGCGTCACGGACAATGGCTGCGGGATTCCGAAGGCGGACCTTCCCCTGGCATTCCTGCGCCATTCTACCAGCAAGATTCAGTCGGTGGAGGACTTATTTACCGTGTCCTCCCTGGGCTTTCGCGGTGAGGCGCTGTCCAGCATTGCGGCTGTGGCTCAGGTGGAGGTGATCACCAAGACCGGGGAGACCCTGTCCGGCTCCCGCTATCAGATCGAGGGCGGGGAGGAAAAGGGGCTGGAGGAGATCGGTGCGCCGGACGGAACCACATTTATCGCCCGCAATCTGTTCTACAACACGCCGGTGCGGAGGAAGTTCTTGAAGACGGCGGCGACAGAAGGAGCCCATGTGGCGGACATGGTGGAGAAGATTGCCCTGTCCCACCCGGAGATTTCGATTCGCTACATTCAGAACAACCAGAATAAGCTGCACACATCCGGCAATCATAATCTGAAGGACATTATCTATACCATATACGGGCGGGAAATCACCGCCAACCTGCTGCCGGTGGAGCGCCGCTCGGAGGTGATCACAGTGAAGGGCTTTATCGGAAAGCCGGTGATCGCCCGCAGCAACCGGAACTTTGAGAATTACTTCATCAACGGCAGATACATCAAGAGCGGCATTATCTGCAAGGCGATCGAGGAGGCTTACAAGCCCTTTATGATGCAGCACAAGTATCCGTTTACCATGCTGCATTTTACCATTGAGCCGGAATTCCTGGATGTCAATGTGCATCCCACCAAGATGGAACTGCGGTTTCGGGACGGGGAGATGATCTTCCGACAGATCCGGGATGCGGTCTCCGACGCGCTGATGCACAAGGAGCTGATTCCGGAGGTGGTGCTGGACGAGAAGCGGCAGCGGGAGGAAGAGGCGAAGGAACTGCGCCGCATGAACCAGGAGAAGCGGATTCCGATTCCGGAGCCATTCGAGAAGAAAAGGATGGCGCAGATCAGCGGGGAGCAGGCGGCAGAGACAGCCGAAAAAGCAGAGAAAGCAGAGAAAGCCGCTGCCCTGGAAAAGGATGCGGAGGAAAAGAGCTTTGAGCACATCTTCCGGGAGCCCCGGGCGCAGTATGGCGGGAAGATGCAGAAGCAGGAGCGAAAACCTGGGCAGGTGGCGCAGCAGCCGGAGAAGCCGGCGCTGTTGGGGCAAAAACTGCAGCAGTCAGGTCAAAAGCCGTGGCAGACGGAGCGACAGCCGAAACGGGTGGAGCAGCAGGCAGAGCCGTCAAAACAACAGGCAGAGCGGACGGAGCAGCAGCCAGAGCCGTCACGGCAACAGACAGCGCAGCCAGAACCGCCGAAGCAGCAGGTAGAACCGACAGAGCCGCCGCAGCAGCTGGAGCTCTTCTCCGAGAAGCTTTTAGAGCCCAAAGCCCGCAGCCGCCACAAGCTGATCGGGCAGTTGTTCGACACCTACTGGCTGGTGGAGTTCAACGACCAGCTTTACATCATCGACCAGCATGCGGCTCACGAGAAGGTGCTGTACGAGAAGACCATGGCGTCCTTAAAGACCAGAGACTACACCAGTCAGATGGTCAACCCGCCGATCATCCTGACCCTGAGCAGCAACGAGGAAGTGCTGTTAAAGGAGCATATGAACTACTTCACGGATATCGGCTTTGAGATCGAGCCCTTTGGCGGCAAGGAGTATGCGGTCCGCGGCGTGCCGGGCAATCTGTTCGCCATAGCGAAGAAAGAACTGCTGATGGAAATGTTAGACAGTCTGACGGAGGACACCCTGACAGGAAACCCGCAGATGGTCTATGAGAAGGTGGCATCCATGTCCTGCAAGGCGGCGGTGAAGGGCAATCACCAGATGAGCAGTATGGAGGCGGACAAGCTGATCGACCAGCTTCTGGACCTGGAGAACCCTTACGCCTGTCCACACGGCCGTCCGACCATCATTTCCATGAGCCGCTATGAGCTGGAAAAGAAGTTCAAGCGAATCCTGTAGAAGCGGGCAATACAACGAGAACAAGCAAGAGAGGAACCGGATATGAAAAAACCGTTAATCATTCTGACCGGCCCCACTGCGGTCGGCAAAACCTCCCTGTCCATCCAGCTGGCGAAGGCGGTGGGCGGCGAGATCATCAGCGCCGATTCCATGCAGGTCTACCGCCACATGGACGTAGGCTCTGCCAAGGTCACTCCCGGGGAGATGCAGGGGGTACCCCATCACCTGATCGATGTGCTGGACCCGGAAGAGGAATTCAATGTGACCCGGTTTCAGTCCATGGCGAAGGAAGCCATGACCGGCATCTATGAGCGCGGTCATATTCCGATCATCGTGGGCGGCACCGGATTTTACATTCAGGCGCTGCTGTATGACATTGATTTTAAGGACAATGAGGACAGCCCGGCGATCCGGCAGGAGCTGGAGCAGCTGGGTGAGGAAAAGGGCAGCGAATACCTGCACGAGCTGCTGCGTCAGGTGGACCCGGAATCGGCAGAGCTGATCCATGCCAATAACCGCAAGCGGGTGATCCGCGCCATCGAATACTACCGGATGACCGGGCAGAAGATTTCGGAGCACAATCAGCAGGAGCATGAGAAGGAGTCACCTTATCAGTTCTTCTATTATGTGCTGAACTGCGACCGGAAGCTGCTCTATGAGCGCATTGATCTGCGCGTGGATCTGATGCTGGAGCAGGGACTGATCGAGGAGGTAAAGAAGCTTAAGAGCATGGGCTGCAGACGGGGCATGGTCTCCATGCAGGGACTGGGCTACAAGGAGATTCTGGACTATCTGGACGGAACCTGCACTCTGGAGGAAGCCATATATGTGCTGAAGCGGGATACCAGGCACTTTGCCAAGCGTCAGATCACCTGGTTTAAGCGGGAGCGGGATGTGCGCTGGCTGGAGTTGGAGCAGTTCGGCGGCGACCGGAGCCGGGTGCTTGCACATATTCTGGAGGAAGTACACACAGAATTGGCAAAATAAGCAGCTGTGAACAGCTGTCAATACAATACAAGTCAAGAGGAGATACAGACCAATGGAACTGGAAGAGATGTATAGAAGTCTGGGCATCAGCCCGGAGGTGCTGAAGTTCGGCACCGAGATTGAAGAGACTTTAAAGGAGCGTTTTCTGGCAATCGATGCCAATGCAGAGTATAACCAGATGAAGGTATTAAAGGCCATGCAGGATGCCCGCGTCAGCGACATTCACTTTGCGGCTACTACCGGATACGGTTACAACGATCTGGGACGGGATACGCTGGAGGAGGTGTACGCAAAGGCATTTCACGCCGAGAGCGCACTGGTGCGTCCCCAGCTGATCAGCGGCACCCATGCCCTGCACATTGCCTTGTCCGGCAACCTGCGCCCGGGTGATGAACTCCTGTCCCCGGTGGGAAAGCCCTACGATACCCTGGAGGAGGTTATCGGTATCCGTGATTCTGTCGGCTCTTTAAAGGAATACGGTGTGCAGTACCGTCAGGTGGACCTGCTGGCAGACGGCTCCTTTGACTATGAGAATATCGCAAAAGCCATCAACGAGAAGACCAGGCTGGTGACCATCCAGCGTTCCAAGGGCTATGACACCAGACCGACCCTTTCTGTCCAGAGAATCGGTGAGCTGATTGCTTTCGTGAAGAAAATCAAGCCGGAGGTAATCTGCATGGTGGATAACTGCTACGGCGAGTTCGTGGAGCGGATCGAGCCGACGGATGTGGGCGCTGACATGATCGTAGGCTCTCTCATCAAGAATCCGGGCGGCGGTCTGGCGCCGATCGGCGGCTATATCGTCGGCAGACAGGACTGTATCGACCGCGCCTCCTACCGCTTAAGCGCACCGGGACTGGGGAAGGAAGTGGGTGCAAGCCTGGGACTGAACCAGTCCTTCTATCAGGGACTCTTCCTGTCACCGACCGTGGTTGCAGGTGCATTAAAGGGTGCGATCTTTGCGGCAAATGTCTACGAGAAGCTGGGCTTTGGTGTGGTTCCTAACAGCACCGAGTCCCGCCACGACATTATCCAGGCAGTAACCTTCGGCACGCCGGAGGGTGTGATCGCCTTCTGTGAGGGCATTCAGGCGGCAGCGCCGGTGGACAGCTTTGTGACTCCGGAGCCATGGGATATGCCGGGCTACGACGCGCCGGTTATCATGGCAGCAGGCGCCTTTGTCCAGGGCTCCTCCATCGAGCTCTCCGCAGACGGTCCGATCAAGCCCCCTTATGCGGTATATTTTCAGGGCGGACTGACCTGGTACCATGCGAAGCTGGGAATCTTAAAATCCCTGCAGAAGCTGGTGGATGCAGGACTTGCAAAGCTGTAAGAGCAGGCTGTCATAATATAAACTGTTTCTTAAGATTTCCATTTTCTGTATACATGAAAATGAATTTGTGTTAGAATATAACGTACCTCGTTCCTTAATTCGTACTTTGGAGAGTCACGTAAGGAGGGAATGATGAGACATATGAAGATGAAAGATCTGCCACAGGACGACAGACCCTACGAGCGCTGCCTGCGGGAAGGCCCCCAGAGCTTAAGCGACGCGGAGCTGCTGTCGATCATCATAAGGACCGGTTCCAGAGAGGAGAGTTCTCTGGAGCTGGCCTCCAACGTACTGGCCTTAAACTACCCGAAGGAGGGTATTTTAGGGCTTTTGCATCTTTCTCTGCCGGAACTGATGTCCGTGAAGGGAATCGGTCAGGTGAAGGGCATTCAGCTTTTGTGTGTCGGGGAGCTGTCCAGACGGATCTGGAAGCGCAGGTCCCTGATACAGCCTGTGACCTTTCAGGATCCTCAGACCATAGCAGAGTATTATCAGGAAGACATGCGCCATAAGTCCCAGGAAGAGTTTCATGTGATGATGTTCAACAACCGGCAGATGCTGATTCATGACTGTCTTTTATCGAAGGGAACGGTCAATGCATCTCTGGCATCGCCGCGGGATATCTTCATCGAGGCGCTGAAACATCGGGCGGTCAGCCTGATTCTGGTACACAACCACCCCAGCGGGGATCCGGAGCCAAGCTCTCAGGATATCCAGCTGACCAGGCGGATCAGCGAGGCAGGACGACTGATCGACATTCAGGTCTTAGACCACATTATCATAGGCGATAACTCCTTTGTAAGCCTGAAAGAACGGAGATTATTATAGATGGAATCCAAACGCAGCAAGTATATTTTAATCGGTTTATCTGCATTCTGTGTGCTTCTGATCGGAATCACCTCCTTCAAGGATGGTTTCCTGAATCCTCTCAGAAGCGGTATCGGGTATTTTCTGATCCCGATCCAGTCCGGCGTCAACCGGGCGGGAACCTCACTTTACAACGGCATCAGCAGCTACAGCACCATGAAAAGCGCCATGGACGAGAAGCAGCAGCTTCAGAGCCAGGTGGATGCGCTGATCGAGGAGAACAGCCGTCTCCAGTCGGAGCAGTTTGAGCTGCAGCGCCTGCGGGAGCTCTATGAGCTGGATCAGGAATATCAGCAGTATGAGAAAATCGGCGCACGGGTCATTGCCAAGGACTCCGGAGACTGGTTCCAGATATTCCGGATCAACAAGGGTTCAGCCGACGGCGTGCAGGTGGATGCCAATGTGATCGCCGGCGGCGGTCTGGTGGGCATCGTCACGGACGTGGGAGCCAACTACGCTACGGTCCGCTCGATCATCGACGATGTAAGCCGGGTCAGCGCTATGGCGCAGCAGTCCGGGGATACCTGCATCGTATCCGGCAACCTGACCCTGTTTGGGGAGGGCAGACTGCAGATCACCAATGTGATGAAGGACAGTGACCTAAAGGACGGTGACCGGATCGTCACCTCCAATATCAGCTCCAAGTTCCTGCCCGGTATCCTGATCGGCTATGCCGCCGATATTACCACGGATGAGACCCGGCTGACCAAATCCGGCTATCTGATTCCCGTTGCCCAGTTTGACAGCCTGCAGGAGGTTCTGGTCATCACGGAGCTGAAGGAGGACATGATGGGAGACCAGCAGGAGTCAACACAGACAGGAGAGCAGTCATGAAGCGGATCATCTTAAACCTGTTGCTTATGATACTGGCACTTACGGTGCAGAACTGTGTATTTCCGCTGATTCCGTTCCTGGCTGCGACACCGAACCTGCTGCTGATCCTGACCTTCTCATTCGGATTCATCTACGGCAGGAAGGCAGGCATGTACTACGGGTTGTTTGCGGGGATCCTGCTGGATCTGTTTTACAGCGGTCCCTTCGGATTCTACACGCTGCTGTTCATGAATATCGGCTACTTCAACGGCATCTGTACCAAATATTACTACGAAGACTACATTACGCTGCCGCTGATTTTAAGCCTGATCAATGAGCTGGTGTACAATGTCTATATCTATGTACTCCGGTTCCTGATCCGCAGCCGGCTGGACATTCTCTATTACACGAAGGAGATCGTCATTCCGGAGACGATATTTACGGTGGTTACCACCTTGCTGATCTACCGGTTCTTCCTGTTCACCAACAGGAGACTGGAGGAAATGGAAAATAGGAGAGACTAAGAAGAAGTGCTGAACGATTTACTGGAAATCATACGGGAATTCATTAAAAAAATCGTGGGATCTCGCATCTTCGCGCTGGCGGTGGCATTTACGGGAATGTTCATCATTCTGATCGTAAGGCTCTTTAACCTGCAGATTGTAAACGGAGAGCAGTATCTCAATGATTATGTACAGATGACGGAGAAGACGGTGGCGACTCCCGGCACCCGGGGCAATATTTACGACCGCAACGGCAATCTGCTGGCCTACAACAAGCTGGCTTACACGGTCACGGTTCAGGATGTGGGGGCATATCCCAAGAGCTCCATCAACAACATGCTGCTGGAGCTGGTACAGATTCTGGAAAAGCACGGCTATCAGGCTCAGGGCAAGCTGGAGATCGGTCTGGATGCAGAGGGCAACATGGTCTACACCTGCAGCTCCGAGACTGCCAGAAAGCGTTTCCTGCGGGACTACTACGGTCTGAAGTCTGTGGACGAGCTGGATGACGAGGAGGGGGAGTACCCTTCCGCTATCTCGGCGAGGGACCTGCTGCAGTGGCGCATCGAAATGTATAAGTTGAATGAAATGAAGGATGAACGGGGGAACCCGATTATCCTGTCGGATTCCGAGGCGGTTCAGCTGGTGGATATCCGCTATACCATGGGCCTGACCGCCTACCGGAAGTACGAATCCACCACCATCACCTCCTACGTGGATGATGCCACTGTGGCGGATATCATGGAGCACAGCTCTGAGCTTCAGGGCGTGGGGATTGAGGAGTCCACGATCCGCGTCTACAACGACAGCATTTACTTTGCACCGATCATCGGCTATACGGGCAAGGTGCAGGAGGATCAGCTGGAGGAGCTTCGAAAGACCAATCCGGAGTATGAGCTGACGGACATTGTGGGACGTACCGGCATCGAGTATTCCATGGAGTCGGAGCTTCAGGGCAGGAAGGGCTATAAGAATCTGGTGGTCAACAATGTGGGAAGCGTCATGGAGGTCCTGTCGGAGACTCAGCCGACCACGGGCAATGATATTTATCTGACCATTGACCGGGATCTGCAGATCGGTATCTACCATCTGATCGAGCAGCAGTTAGCCGGTATCCTGGTGGAGAAGCTGGTCAATTCCGATGTGGATGTGTCCAAAATCACGGATGCGTCCAAGAAGCCGATTCCCGTCAAGGACGCTTACTATCAGCTGATCAATAACAACGTGCTTTCCTTAAGTGCCATGGCAGAGGAGGATGCCTCTGAGATCGAGCGTGAGATCTACAACCGCTATACCGCATCCCGGGCACAGATCATCGTGAATCTGCGCAACGAGCTGATGAGCGAGCATGCCACGGCCATGCGGGACCTGCCGGAGGATATGCAGGCCTATATGGTCTATATCTACACCTGGCTGTCTGATCCGACCATCGGCATTATCAGGCGGGACAGCATTGACACATCCAGTGACGCCTACAAGGGGTGGAAGGAGGATTCCATCAGTCTGCGGGACTACATCTACGCGGGCATTGCGGACAACTGGATCGATACCACCAAATTACAGGTGGAGAACAAGTATTCCAGCGCAGATGACATCTACAGCGAGCTGGTGGAGTATGTGCTGAAGGAGCTGCAGGATGATGCCAGATTTTCCAAGCGCATCTTCCGCTATCTGATCAATCAGGATGTGATCACCGGGCGGCAGCTGTGTCTGGCGCTGTATGCACAGGGGGTCCTTCCCCACGACGAGCAGCAGATCCGGCTTTTAAGCTCCAACGGTGACGCTTACGCCTATACCTTCCTGAAGGAGAAGATTGCCAACATTGAGATCACCCCGGCCCAGCTGGCGCTGGATCCCTGTACGGGAGGTGCGGTGATCACTGATGTCAACAGCGGTCAGGTGCGGGCGCTGGTGACCTATCCGAGCTATGACAACAACAAGATGTCCGGCACGGTGGATGCCGCCTACTACAACCAGCTGCAGAATGATCTGTCGCTGCCGCTGTACAACAATGCCACGCAGGCCAAGAAGGCGCCCGGCTCTACCTTTAAGCCGATCACAGCCATCGCAGGTCTGGAGGAGGGAGTCATCGGACTCTATGACCAGATCGACTGTACCGGTGAGTACAAGGAAGCCAGTCCGCCGATCAAGTGCTGGATCTATCCGGGGCACCACGGCCCTCTGAACGTGGTGGGCGGAATCCAGAATTCCTGCAACTATTTCTTCTCGGAGATTGCCCACCGGCTGGCGATGAACAATGAGAATGTGGTGTACTCCACCGATATGGGTATCAATACCCTGCGCAAGTATGCAGCCATGTTCGGGCTGGACCGGCCCTCCGGCATCGAGATTCCGGAGACAACGCCGGAGATGACCACCGAGGACCCGGAGCGTTCCGCCATGGGCCAGGGAACCAACGCCTATGCCAATGTCCAGCTTTCCCGCTATGTGGCGGCGCTGGCAAACAGCGGCACGGTGTATGATCTGACGCTTCTGGACCGGATGACGGATTCTCAGGGAAAGCTGATCAAAGACTACGAGCCGAAGGTGACCGGTCAGATTGAGATTGCGGATTCCACCTGGAATGCGGTCCATCAGGGCATGCGTGCCGTGGTTTCCGACGGTTCCGCCAAGCAGATCTTCAAGGATCTGGAGGTGGAGATCGCAGGTAAGACCGGTACAGCGCAGGAGGTCCGGACACGAGCCAACCACGCATTTTTCATTTCCTACGGTCCCTATGCGGACCCGGAGATCTGCGTGACGGTAAATATCCCTTATGGATATACCTCCTCCAATGCGGCGGCCGTTGCCAAGAATATTTACCGGTTCTACTACGGATACACGGATCTTGACTACATTATGCACAACGGGGCACTGGATGTGACCAATGTCAAGATCGGAGACTGACATCAGGGGAGTACAGCTAACAGAAAGTGGGGGAGCAGGTTGAAGAGCAAAGTCGTTATTAAGAGCAGCAGGTCCGGGATGAGTGTATTCCTGGACCCTGCCTGTACGTTTGAGGAGCTTCTTGCAGAGATCGCTGCGAAGTTTAAGCAGAGCGCAAGATTCTGGGGCAATGTCCAGATGGCGCTGATTCTGGAAGGAAGAGAACTGACAGCAGAAGAAGAGTTCCGGGTCGTGAATACCATCACGGAGAATTCCGGAATCGAGGTACTTTGCCTGATCGACCAGGATGCCAACCGGATCGAGCGCTGCGAGAAGGCCCTGGACCAGAAGCTGATGGAGTTATCCCATCAGACGGGACAGTTCTTTAAGGGAGACCTTCACCGGGGCGAGTCTTTGGAGTCAGAGGCGAGCATTGTGATCATCGGAGATGTGCGGCACGGCGCCAGGGTGACTGCCAAGGGCAACATCATCATTCTGGGGGAGCTGCGGGGCAGCGTCCATGCCGGCATCTCCGGGAACCCGGATTCGGTGGTGGTGGCCCTTGAGATGGCACCCTTACAGATCCGCATTGCCGACTGCGGGCGGCATTACGGGGACCGGGGACGAAAGCTGGGCCATGGTCCCATGATTGCCCATGTAGAAAATTGTAGTATTGGTACGACACCTTTAAAAAAATCCATTTTTAATCTGTTAAATATCAATTAATTATGGAAATAATAGTGGAAATGTTTTCAATTTTAAGGTAGAATATAATTTGTAATCAATTTTTCAGGAGGCATTCTATGAGTGAAGTCATTGTAATCACTTCTGGAAAAGGCGGGGTCGGCAAGACGACCACCACAGCCAATATCGGCACCGGTCTGGCACTGCTGGGCTATCATGTGGTTCTGATCGATACGGATATCGGTCTTCGGAACCTGGATGTCGTGATGGGACTTGAGAACCGGATCATCTACAATCTGGTCGATGTGGTGGAAGGCAACTGTCGGATGAAGCAGGCCCTGATAAAAGACAAAAGATACCCCAATCTCTACCTGCTGCCGTCTGCACAGACCCGGGACAAGTCTTCCGTCAGTCCCGGACAGATGAAGAAGCTGGCAGATGATTTGAGAGAAGATTTTGATTATATTCTGATGGACTGCCCTGCGGGAATCGAGCAGGGCTTTCAGAACGCCATTGCCGGGGCTGACCGGGCACTGGTGGTCACCACACCGGAGGTTTCTGCCATCCGGGATGCAGACCGTATCATCGGTCTTTTAGAAGCGGCGCAGATGCAGGAGATCGACCTGATTGTGAACCGAATCCGCATGGATATGGTGCGCAGAGGCGATATGATGTCCGTGGAGGACGTGGCAGATGTGCTGGCAGTCAACATGATCGGCGCGGTGCCGGATGACGAGGACATCGTCGTCTCCACCAACCAGGGCGAACCTCTGGTAGACCGATACTGTCCTGCGGGACAGGCATACTTAAATATCTGCAAGCGGATCACCGGAGAAGCGGTGCCGCTTATGGATCTGGATTCCCACCGTGGCATACTGGTCCGCCTGTCCGGCTTTCTGAAGCGGGCATAGGAGGGCAGAGCATGAGACAGTTATTCCTGTTTCACAAAAGCAACTCCGGAGAGATCGCCAGGAACCGTCTGAAGCTTTTGCTGGTTTCGGATCAGGCAGGCGTGAATCCCGGACTGATGGACCTGATCAAGGATGACATGATCGGTGTACTGTCCAGATATGCAGAGATTGATTCCGGAGGCCTTGACCTTACGGTCACGCGCATGGAGTCAGCCGGAGCAAGAGAACCGGTACCGGCGCTTTCCGCCATGGTTCCCCTCCGTCAGTTTACAGGCAAGAGGAATGAAGAATGTTTTTAGACTATCACTTCAGGAATTACAACTACCGTTTATTCCTTTATGTATTACTGCTCAATATACTTGGCGTTCTCGTGATACGAAGCGCCACCAATCAGGATATGGCTGTTGTGGGCAAGCAGATTTTCGGAATTCTCATTGGCTGTGCCATTGTGATCATCCTGTCCCTGATTGACTATCACAGGATTCTGTCCGTGGCGTGGGCTGTATACGGGGTCTGTGTCGCCGGTCTGCTTTCGGTGCTGCTGTTTGGCGTCAGCCGTGGCGGAGCGAAGCGCTGGATCATCTTACCGGGGCTTGGACAGCTTCAGCCTTCCGAGTTCGTAAAGGTCGGTCTGATCGTATTCTTCTCCTGGTTTTTCAGTAAGAACCAGGAGAAGCTCAACCGGTTTCAGACGCTGCTGCTGTCAGGAGCTTTCTATCTGCTGATATTTTTCCTGATCTTCAGTCAGCCGGATCTGTCCACGGGACTGGTGACCATGGTGATCTTCGTCTGCATGCTGTTTGCAGCAGGCTTAAGCTATCGTTGGATTGCCACGGCACTGGCTGTCCTGATCCCAAGCGGGACGTTATTTATCTATCTGCTGCAGTACAATATGGTACCGTTTTTGAAGCCCTACCAGGCGCGGCGTATTCTGGCCTTTGTCAATAAGTCCAAGTACGCGGATGCGAACCTGCAGCAGGACAACTCTATTATGGCGATTGGTTCCGGTATGCTAAACGGCAAGGGACTGAACAAGAATACACTGGCATCTGTGAAGAACGGCGGCTTCCTCTCGGAGGAGCAGACCGACTTTATCTTTGCCGTGATCGGTGAGGAGCTGGGATTCATCGGCAGCATGCTGGTGATCGCACTGATTGCACTGATCGTGTATGAGTGCCTGCTGATGGCAGCGCGGGCGAAGGACATGGAGGGAAGACTTCTCTGTGTCGGCATGGCGGCGCTGATTGCATTCCAGAGCTTTTCCAATATTGCGGTGGCAACCGGTCTGTTTCCCAACACCGGACTCCCGCTCCCGTTTATCAGTTACGGGGTCAGTTCCCTGATGAGCATGTATCTGGGGATTGGCGTAATCCTGAATGTCGGACTTCAAAGAAAAATCAGTAACTATTAAAGGAGGGTCTTTACTATGAATATCGGGTTGATTGCACATGATTCCAAGAAAAAACTGATGCAGAACTTCTGCATCGCTTACCGGGGAATCCTCAGCAAGCATACATTATACGCTACAGGAACCACAGGACGACTGGTGGAGGAGGTTACCAACTTAAATGTCCACAAGTATCTGGCAGGACACTTGGGCGGCGGCCAGCAGCTGGCATCCCAGATCGAACACAATGAGATGGATCTGGTGTTCTTCCTGCGGGATCCCTTCACTCCCAAGTCCCATGAGCCGGATGTCAATGACGTGGTGAAGCTTTGCGACAGCTACAACATCCCGCTGGCGACCAATCTGGCGACCGCTGAGCTGCTGATCAAGGCGCTGGACCGCGGTGATCTGGAGTGGCGTGAGATTTACCGATAGGAGAACTGTGTTGAGAAAGATTGGTATATACGTGCTGAGTGCAGCTGCATCCTGTATGCTTTTAAGCGGATGCGGCGCGAAGGTCAGCCCTGAGCTTATGTATCAGCAGGGACGGCTGGATGAGATGGTCCGTTCCCTGCCGGATGACCAGGTCCTGGCAGAGCCGTTTGCCGGAGACCTCTGCGTGGTGACCGGCGGGGAGCCGCAGTCTGATCCGTTTGTCAACGCGGAGGCTGCGGCTGTATTTTCCCTGTCGGATCAGCAGGTGATCTTTCAGAAGAATGTGTTCGAGCGCATGCATCCTGCCAGCATCACCAAGGTTATGACGGCTCTGCTGGCAATCCGCTACGGGGATTTGAGCGAGGAGATCACCGTGGGGGATGAGGCTGTGATCACAGAAGCCGGGGCGTCTCTGTGCAACATCAAGCCGGGGGACAGACTGACCCTGGAGCAGCTTCTCTATGGTCTGATGCTGCCGTCGGGCAATGACGCCGGTGCGGCGATTGCAGTCCACATGGCAGGCAGTCTGGAAGGCTTTGCCGATATGATGAATGCGGAGGCGAGAAGGATCGGTGCCACGGACACTCACTTTATGAATCCCCACGGTCTGACGGAGGATACTCACCTGACCACCGCCTATGATCTGTATCTGATCATGAAGGAGGCGCTTCAGTATCCGGTATTTCGTGAGATCATCGGAACGACCACCTATCCGGTCTCCTATACGGACGGGACAGGCAGTGTGGTGACTCAGACCTGGCAGAACAGCAACCGATACTTGACGGGTACGGTGGAGACCCCACAGGGACTTCATGTTCTGGGCGGCAAGACCGGTACCACCAACGCCGCCGGCTACTGTCTGATGATTGCCAGTGAGGACGATCTGGGGCAGGAATACGTCTCTGTAGTGCTGAAAGCAGGCAACCGTCCGGACCTGTATGAGAATATGACAAATATAATTCGTAAAATAGTCAAATAGTGATTGCTTATTTTATAGATTTGTACTATAATTGATTTAATCTCAAATGACTTTTTATACATATTATATAAACCCAAGGAGGAGATTGTTATGGTGCAGATTATCGCAGGCAAAAAAGGAAAAGGAAAAACAAAACATCTGTTAGACATGGCTAACACAGCGATTAAAGAGGCTAGTGGTTCCATCGTCTATCTGGACAAGAGTTCAAAGCATATGTATGAACTCAGCAATAAGATCCGCCTCATCAATGTCAATGAATATCCGATTTTAACCAGCCAGGGCTTTATTGGTTTCCTGTGCGGTATTATTTCTCAGGATCACGATATCGAGACGATGTTTTTAGACAGCTTCTTAAAGCTTTCCTGCCTGGAAGGTGAAGATGTCAGTGAGACTATCACAACCTTGGAAAAACTCAGTGAAAAATACAGCGTGAATTTCGTATTAAGCGTATCTATGGATGCTGCTGAATTACCGGAGTGCGCACAGAAAGATGTAGTGATTTCACTGTAATACATAAAGCTTTATACGGCTGCAGCCTGCGGAACATACCCGGGGCTGCAGCCTTTTTTGCTTTCTGCTTGCACTTTTCGGTCAATCCTCTTATAATAAATAGGAGCAGATTTTTAACTGCACCGGGAGGAAGCTTGCATTGGCTAAGAAGAAAAAGAAGAACAATAAGATCGTGCGATATCGTCATCCCCTGAACATCAACGTGGGGATGATTATCTTTGCCATCATCTTTGTATATATGGCATTCAGTGTTTATACTTATATGAAGAAGGACAAGGTGCAGTTCTATGAGGTTGCCGAGGGCAATATCGTCAATGACACACAGCACACCGGGCTGATTCTGCGGGAGGAATCCGTGCAGAACACAGACACGGCGGGCTATATCAACTACTATGTGCGTGAGGGAAAGCGAGCCGCCATCGGCACCAGAATCTTCTCCATCGATGAGACCGGAAGCATTGCGGATCTGATGGAGGAGAATCCGGACGCGGCTCCGGCGCTGACCGATGAGAACCTGTCAGAGATCAAGCGGCAGCTGTCGTCCTTTGCCATGTCCTACGCGGACCAGAGGTTCGGTGAGGTCTATGACCTGCAGTATACGCTGGAGGCGGCGGTTCTGGAATACGCCAACTTCAACGCGCTGGGCAATCTGGATGCACTTTTGGAGCAGAACAGCGGCACCTTCCGCCAGTACAAGGCGCCGGTGTCCGGGGTGGTATCCTACTCCATCGACGGCTATGAGGACTTTGATCTGGCGCAGATATCCGAGTCCAGCTTCGTGCGGGCCGATTATTCCAAGGCCATCACCAAGGCAGGACAGCTGATCGAGCAGTCTGCACCGGTATATAAGCTGGTGACCTCTGACAACTGGAGTGTGGTATTTCCTCTGACGGAGGAAGAGGTGTCCCTGTACACAGGAAAGCAGACCATGCATGTGACCTTTACCTCCAATGATCTGGAGGCAGACGGGGCATTTTCCATTGTGACGGGAAGTGACGGGAAGCCCTTCGGCAAGCTGGATTTCAGTCATTATATGGTACAGTTTGTGACGGAGCGCTTTGTAAGCTTTGAGCTGGAGACGGAGGAAGTGGACGGTCTGAAGATTCCGGTTACGGCAGTGACCACCAAGGACTTCTACCTGATCCCTGCCGAGTACATGGTTCAGGGCGGCGACAGCAGTGCAGCCGGATTTATCAAGGAGGTCTATTCAGAGAACGGTACCTCCGGAGAGTTCGTACCGGCTACGATTTACTATTCCACGGAGGACTCCTACTATATTGATATGAGCGAGAACAGTCCGCTGAAGGCGGGGGACTATGTGGTCAAGCCGGATTCCCAGGACCGCTATCAGATCGGCGCCAGCGCCTCCTTGCAGGGCGTATACAATATCAATAAGGGCTATGCCGTATTTAAGCAGATTGAGATATTAAAGTCCAACGACGAATACTATACCGTCCGCAAGGGAACCAGCTATGGTCTGTCTGTCTACGACCACATTGTGCTGGACGCAGGGACGGTCTATGAAGGAGAATTGATTTATCAGTAACATGTGTGAGGAGGAAAGAAGCTATGAGCAGTATGATTGCAGCCAATCTGGAAGAGGTGCGCGCGCGGATTGATCAGGCCTGTGCCCGCTGCGGCAGAGATCCGAAGGAGGTGACGCTGATTGCGGTCAGCAAGACGAAGCCTTTAGAGGACTTACAGGCAGCCTACGCCGCCGGAAGCCGGGACTTTGGGGAGAATAAGGTGCAGGAGATCGTCAGCAAGGAGCCGGAGATGCCGGAGGACGCAAGATTTCACATGATCGGGCATCTGCAGCGCAACAAGGTAAAGCAGGTATTAAAGCATGTGGTGATGATTCACTCGGTGGATTCGGTGCGCCTTGCACAGCAGATCCAGGAGGATGCTGTGAAGGAGGGAATCCATGTGGATGTGCTGCTGGAGGTCAATGTGGCGAAGGAGGAGAGCAAGTTCGGCTTCCTGCCGGAGGAGGTGGAGGAAGCCCTGGAGACGATCAGGAATTTTTCCAATGTCCATATCCGCGGACTGATGACGATCGCTCCCTTTGTTGAGGATTCCGAAGAAAATCGCCCTGTTTTTCAAAAATTATATCAATTAGCGGTTGACATCAAAAGTAAAAACATTGATAATGTTACTATGGCTGTGCTTTCCATGGGGATGACAGGTGATTATGAGGTCGCCGTTGAAGAGGGTGCAACCATGATTAGAGTGGGTACCGGTATTTTTGGTGCCAGATAAGGATTGGAGAGAGAATAAGTTATGAGTTTTTTAAGCAAGCTGATGGATACGATGAGATTGACGGATTCCGAGGATGACGATTACTTCGGACCCGATGACGAATATGAGGATAACAAGGCACCCCGCAAGAGCCTCTTTTCTTCCAGAGAGGAAGAGGATGAGATGGATGATCCGGAAGATGCAAAGCCGAGATTTTTCTCCCGTTCTTCCAAGGTGGTTCCGATGAGAAAGTCCATGGAGGTCTCCCTGGTTAAGCCGACATCCATTGAGGATGCCAGAGAGATCTGTGATTTCCTGCTGGCAGGCAAGGCTGTGGTACTGAACATGGAGGGCATCCACACGGAGGTGGCTCAGCGGATCATCGATTTCACTTCCGGAGCTACTTATTCCATGAATGGAAACCTGCAGAAGATTTCCAACTATATTTTCATTGCAACTCCGGAGTCCGTAGAGCTTTCCGGTGATTTTCAGGATTTGCTGAACAACGGAACACTGGATGTATCCGGACTGAATATCCGTCTGTAACCGGCGGAGGGACCCGGATTGCGTATGAGCAGGCAAGGCAGACAATTTTCCGATGATATGCCGGAAGATTGTTTGCTTTCTTTCGTTTCGGTTTTAACGCATGGAGACTGCCATTATATCAGAAGAAGCAAGGAGACTTAAGATGTCAGAACGAATGAGCGTCCACAGGGACGGAAAACAGATCTATGATATTGTGATAGAGTCCAGCTTTGAGAAGCTGGGCAGGGAGGTTGCCGGACTGGGCCTGGCAGAGGGAAGAAAGCTCTGCATCGTGTCCGACAGCCATGTAGCGCCGCTGTATGCGGAGCAGGTGAAGGAGGAACTGCTGCCCCACTGCGGACAGGTGGATATCTTTGTCTTTCCGGCGGGGGAGGAACACAAGAACCTGGATACGGTGCGGGAGCTTTACGAGTTCCTGATCTTAAAGCATTATGACCGGCAGGATATGCTGGTGGCTCTTGGCGGCGGTGTGGTAGGGGATCTCTGCGGATTTACGGCAGCCACCTATCTGCGGGGAATCTCCTTTATTCAGGTTCCGACCACCCTGCTCTCCCAGGTGGATTCCAGCATCGGAGGCAAGACCGGCGTGGACTTTGACGCCTACAAGAATATGGTCGGCGCATTTCACATGCCAAAGCTGGTCTACACCAACATCAGTACCTTAAAGACCCTGACCGGGGAGCAGTATGCCTCCGGTATGGGGGAGATCATCAAGCACGGCATGATCAAGAACCGCGGTTACTATGACTGGCTGGCAGAGCATGCGGAGGAGATTCAGCTGCGGCAGCTTCCGGTCTGCGAGAAGATGATCCTGGAGAGCAACAAGATCAAGCGTGACGTGGTGGAAATGGACCCCACGGAGAAGGGGGAGCGTGCCCTTCTGAACTTCGGTCATACCCTGGGACATGCCATCGAGAAGCTGATGAACTTTAAGCTGCTCCACGGACAATGTGTGGCGCTGGGAAGCATTGCTGCCGCCTATCTTTCTGCGGTGCGGGGAGAGATTCCCATGGAGGAGGCTCTGGCGGCAAGAAAGCTCTTTGCGCAGTTTCAGCTTCCGGTCAGCCTTGCTGGCATGAATCTGGATCCGGACCAGATTGTTGCCACAACGAAGAACGACAAGAAGATGGATTCCGGCACCATCAAGTTCATTCTGCTCCACGGAATCGGCGACGGGTACATCGACCGCACGGTGACGGACCAGGAGATGCGGGAGAGCCTTGTATGGCTGATGGGAGGTCGTCATGAATAAGAAGGAGCATAAGGGAGCGAATCTGGCTGTGTGGGCGGCTGCATCCGTGATTCTGGTGTTGCTTGACCAGTACACCAAGATGCTGGCTGTGGCGCATCTGAAGGGGCAGGAGCCGCTTGTCATTGTAAAGGGAGTGTTCGAGCTGCTGTACTCGGAGAACCGGGGAGCGGCCTTCGGCATGCTGCAGGGCCGCCAGGGCTTCTTCTTCCTGATCGGCGCGGTGGTGCTGGCTGCGGCGGCATTTGCCATGGTGCGTATGCCGTCCTGGAAGAACACCCGCTATCACTGGCTGAAGCTCTGTGTGATCATGATAACGGCGGGAGCTCTGGGCAATATGGTGGACCGGGTATCTCAGGGATATGTGGTGGACTTTCTCTACTTCAGCCTGATTGATTTTCCGATCTTTAATGTGGCGGATATCTATGTGACCGTGTCGGCGGCTCTGCTGGTTCTGCTGATGTTCTTCTACTACAGTGAGGAGGAGCTGGATATCTTTCAGCTTCATCCGAAGAAGCAGTCTGCACCGGCAGGCTCTGACAGCGAGAAGGAGGATGGGCAGTGATTCGGGAACTGACAGTAGACCAGGAGGACGGCATCCGGATTGACCGGTATTTAAGCGGCTGCTGTGAGGATCTGTCCCGCTCGTATCTGCAGAAGATTTTGAAGGACGGCGGCGTGAAGGTTGGCGGCAAGGTGGTCAAGAGCAACTACAAGGTGGTATCCGGGGATACAATCAGTCTGGAGGTGCCGGATGCAGTGGAGCCGGAGATTGCCGCAGAGCCTATGGATCTGGATATCCTGTACGAGGACCCGGACATTATTCTGATCAATAAACCAAAAGGGATGGTGGTTCACCCGGCAGCCGGGCACTATACCGGCACACTGGTAAACGGGCTCATGTACCACTGCAGAGGCGATTTGTCCGGCATTAACGGCGTTATGCGACCGGGTATCGTCCACCGCATTGATATGGACACCACGGGGGTGCTGATCGTCTGCAAGAATGATAAGGCGCACAATGATATTGCGGAGCAGCTGAAGGTTCACTCCATTACCAGAAAGTATTACGCTATCGTGCATGGTGTGCTGAAGGAGGACGACGGCACAGTCAATGCCCCCATCGGCCGCCATCCCGTTGACCGGAAGAAAATGAGCATCAACGAGAAAAACGGCAAGGAGGCAGTGACCCACTACCATGTGCTGCGGCGGTTCCGCCGGTTTACGCTGGTGGAATGCCAGTTAGAGACCGGGCGCACCCATCAGATCCGTGTCCACATGGCAAGCATCGGTCATCCGCTTCTGGGGGATCAGGTCTACGGACCTGCGAAGTGCCCCTTTGCCGGGCTGCAGGGACAGACGCTGCATGCCGGAGTCCTGGGAATCAGGCATCCCTCCACCGGCGAATATATGGAATTTGCGGCACCGCTGCCAGAGTATTTTGAAAATCTGATTAAGAAACTGGAAAATGACTAAAAAACACAGAAAAGTAGATAAAGTTTTACCATTTGTGTATATACTTTTGGTATCATTTGATGTATAATAAAAATATAAATAGAGCGGTGAAGGTATGGAACGGCTACCGGTTCACATATTATGCATCATGCGTTACTGAAAGGAGAGGTATCTATGAAGGGGAATCTAGTTATTACAATCGGAAGACAGTGTGGCAGTAAGGGTAAGCAGATCGGTCAGGCGCTGGCTGCGAAGATGGGCGTCAACTGTTATGATAAGGAGCTTCTGACACTGGCAGCAAAGAACAGCGGATTATGTGAGGAGTTATTTGAGACCCATGATGAGAAGCCAACCAGCAGCTTCCTGTATTCACTGGTGATGGACACTTATTCTCTCGGTTACACGACCTCTGCATATATGGATATGCCGATCAATCACAAGATTTTCCTGGCTCAGTTTGATTCCATCAAGAAGCTGGCTGATGAGGAGTCCTGCGTGATCGTCGGACGCTGCGCAGACTACGCTCTGGCTGACTATCCCAACACGGTTTCCGTATTTATCACCGGAGACGATGACCGGCGGATTGCGAACCTGAAGGAGATTTACAATGTAGATGACGCCAAGGCGAAGGACATCATGGTGAAGACCGACAAGAAGCGTGCAAGCTACTACAATTACTATTCCAGCAAGAAGTGGGGCGATTCCAGAAGCTATGATCTGTGTATCAACAGCAGCAAGCTGGGAATGGAAGGCTCTGTGGACATGATTCTGGCATTTGCCAAAGCGAAGCAGGAGTGGCTGAATAAGAAGTAAGGAACGCCACTGTGGGAGACAATTCCATACAGAAGATAAGGGAGCGATTCCCTGTTGTGGTATTAGAAAGCAGGCGAAGCCGGAAGTGATATCCGGCTTCGCCTGCTTTCTGTATATGAAAGAAACTTTAAAGGGAACGTTCTCCTCTTCTATGAAGGAAACGTTCTCAGAACTACATGAACCGGATCAGTCCGATGACTTTGCCAAGCACATCCACCTGATCAACCAGAATGGGATCCATGGTGTCATTCTCCGGCTGCAGGCGGTAGTGACCGTCCTCCTTGTAGAAGCGCTTCACCGTGGCGGAATCCTCAACCAGAGCCACGACGATGTCGCCGTTCTGGGCGGTGTTCTCCTGGGAGACCAGCACCCGGTCGCCGTCATAGATTCCGGCGTTGATCATACTCTCGCCCTTGACGCGGAGCATGAAGGTCTGTGTGTTGGGCAGCAGATTGGCAGGAATCGGGAAGTAATCCTCAATATTCTCCTGAGCCAGAATCGGCTGACCTGCGGCAACCGTACCGATCATCGGCACCTGCACCATCTCCCGGCGGGTCAGTGCGAACTCATCATCCAGAATCTCAATGGCACGCGGCTTTGTAGGGTCTCTGCGAATGTAGCCGTTGCGCTCCAGTGTCTCCAGATGGGAGTGAACGGAAGAGGTGGACTTCAAGTTCACCGCCTCACAGATCTCACGTACAGCCGGCGGATATCCCTTCTTTAAAATATTCTCTTTTATGTATTCCAGTATCTCCTGCTGCTTGGCAGTAATCTTTCCCTGTTCCATACCGGCATCCTCCTGTCATTTATTTCCCTGATACTATACTAACATATGTTCGGGGAAAAAGCAAACTTTTGTTCGAATTTTTGTCAAAAAATGTTGACAAACAGATGTTCGAACACTATAATAAGAGTATCAGAAACAGAACAGATGTTTGCTAACGGCTCCGGTCTGCGGATGCCGGCACTTATATCACAGGGGGTAATTGATTATGACAAGAAGACAGAGAATCGCTGTAAAGAGAAGTATCAGGAATCTGACCGTAGTTCTTCTGATGATTCTTGCATTCTGTTCCGGATTTTTCGGACACACACTGCTGAATGCACATGCAGAGGAGGAGAACGTGAAGCCGCTGAACCGCTATTACACCAGCATCCAGCTGCGGGGAGGCGACAGTCTCTGGGAGATTGCAGATCAGTATGCCGACGGAAGCGGATACTCCACCAGAGAGTATCTGGACGAACTGAAGCGTGTCAATGGACTGAAGGGTGAGGAGATTCACTCAGGAGAGTACCTGACCGTGTTCTATTACGCGGAGTGAAGCTGTAGGTGAGGATGCCGCAGGAAGCTGATGAGAGAGCTTTCCTGCGGCATTTTGGCTTTTACTTTATTTAGGTTTTTGCTATATTTTGGCGCTGCTTTATCTTAGCTATTATTGTAGTTTGCTATTACTGCATATTGCGGATCAGGTTCACCATCTCGATGGCGCCGGTTGCACATTCGAAGCCCTTGTTGCCGCTCTTGCTTCCCGCGCGTTCGATTGCCTGCTCGATGTTCTCGGTGGTCAGTACGCCGAACATAACCGGAATACCGGAGGAGAGGGATACCTGTGCGATGCCTTTGGAGACCTCACTGCACACATAGTCATAGTGGCTGGTGCTGCCGCGGATCACTGCGCCGACGCAGATGACAGCGTCATACTTTCCGCTGGAAGCCATTTTTGAGGCGATAAGCGGGATTTCGAAGGCGCCCGGTACCCATGCCACATGGATGTCCTCCTCGCGGACCTGGTGGCGCTTCAGACCGTCCAGGGCGCCTGAAAGCAGTCTGGATGTGATGAATTCGTTGAAGCGTGCTGCGATGATGCCGATGCGGATCGGCTGTTCCGGTACATAGTTTCCTTCATAGGTTTTCATGATAGGGTTCTCCTTTGATGTTTTTATGGTGTGCTTTTAGTAATTGAGGATGTGTCCCATCCGGATCTTCTTGGTCTTCAGATAGAACTGGTCATACTGCGTAGCCTCCATCTGGATCGGAACACGCTCTACGATGTCCATTCCATAGTCAGACAGCTGATATACCTTGTCCGGATTGTTGGTGAGAAGCCGCAGTGTCCTGGCTCCAAGATCCTTCAGAATCTGCGCTCCGATGTAGTATTCTCTCAAGTCTCCGGCAAAGCCAAGGGCAAGATTCGCGTCCAGGGTGTCCATTCCGCCGTCCTGGAGCTCATATGCGCGCAGCTTGTTGATTAGTCCGATTCCACGTCCTTCCTGTCGCATATAGAGTAGGACCCCGCGTCCTTCCTTCTCAATCTGGGTCATGGCTGCTGCGAACTGCTGACCGCAGTCACAGCGGATGGAGCCGAAGGCATCTCCGGTCAGACACTCTGAGTGTACCCGGCAGAGCAGATTCTTGCCGTCACCGATATCACCTTTTACCAGTGCCACATGATGCTCCCCGTTCAGCAGGTTCACATATCCGTAGGCATGGAACAGGCCGTACCTGGTGGGCATTTTGGTGACAGCGACGCATTCCACCAGTTTTTCATGCTTTTTGCGATAGTCCTGCAGTGCTTTGATGGTGATCATTTTGAGATCGTGCTTCTGAGCCAGCTGCATAAGCTCCGGGGTGCGCATCATGGTGCCGTCTTCCCGCATGATCTCACAGCAGAGACCGCATTCCTTTAAGCCTGCCAGCTTCATCAGATCAACGGTTGCCTCCGTGTGGCCGTTGCGCTGCAGGACTCCGTTCTTCTTAGTCATCAGAGGGAACATGTGCCCCGGTCGCCGAAAGTCTTCCGGTCTGGCATGCTCGTCAGCGCAGGCGCGTGCCGTGATACCGCGCTCGTATGCAGAGATACCGGTGGTTGTGCTGACATGGTCCACCGATACGGTGAAGGCAGTCTCGTGGTTGTCGGTATTTGCGGTGACCATCTGAGGGAACTGAAGCTTTCTGCAAAGTTCCTGACTCATGGGCATGCAGATCAGTCCCTTGCCGTAGGTTGCCATGAAGTTCACATTTTCCGTGGTGGCGAACTCTGCGGCGCAGATCAGATCGCCTTCATTTTCCCGGTCCTCATCGTCGGTGACCAGAATGATCGAACCGTTTCGAAGCTCCTGCAGAGCTTCCTCTATGGTACTATATTCAAACATATGATTTTCCTCCTGGAATTCATGTTGGTGCAGATATTCTGCTGTAATCAGAATCCATGCTGATACAGATATTCTGCTGTAATGTGTGTCGATGTGGTATCGCCTGCAGCGGGATTTGTCGTCAGCAGGCGTGCTACATACTTTCCGATACAGTCATTCTCCAGATTCACCAGATCCCCGCATCGACGCCCGGAGAGAGTGGTTGCAGAAGCCGTATGGGGAATGACAGATACGGAGAAGGCATTCGTCTGCAGATCGGCTACGGTCAGGCTAATGCCGTCGATGGCGATGGAGCCTTTTTCAATGACATACCGTAAGATGGCATCGGATGTCCTGATGGTGTACCAGACGGCGTTGTCATCGCGCCGGATGTGGCTGATTGTCCCGGTTCCGTCAATGTGACCGGAGACAATGTGTCCGCCAAAGCGCCCGTTGGCCTGCATTGCCGGTTCCAGATTCACCTTTTGTCCCGGACGCAGGCAGCCAAGGGAAGAGCGGTTCAGAGTCTCGTGCATCACATCTGCGGTAAAGCTGCCTGCCCTGTGGCCGGTTACAGTCAGACAGACTCCGTTTACGGCAATGCTGTCCCCTGTATGGATATCAGTCAGTACCGTCTCAGCCTGAATGGTCAGAACCGCGGAGCAGGTGCCTCTGCGGATGCTCTGTATGATGCCGGTCTCCTCTATGATGCCGGTGAACATAGAATCACCTCGCTTTCCAGCAGAATATCCTCGCCCAGCCGGGTGACGGTTGGGATGGTCAGCCGATAGGCGTTATCCGGCAGGTCTACACCGATTCCGCTGACCGGACCGGCAGCGCTTTTTCCGCCGAACAGCTTTGGTGCCAGATAGGTCTGTACTTTCTGTACGATACCGCTTTGCAGGGCAGACCAGTTCAACGTAGAGCCGCCTTCCAGCAGCACACTGTCGATATTCTGCCTCCCGAGAGCTTCCATCAGTGCGGTTAAGTCCACCTGCTGTGTGCTGGTCTCCGGAACTACCAGTACCTGACATCCTGCCTGGCGATAGGGCATCTGCCTGGTGGAATCCGTCTCACAGGTAGCCAGGATGGTCGGTATCTCATGGGCTGTTTTCACAAGCCTGGATTCTGTCGGTATCCGGAGATGACTGTCGCACACGATTCGAATCGGGTTTCTTCCTCCCGGAATGCGGCAGGAGAGGAGCGGATCGTCTGCAAGTACCGTACCGATGCCAACCATGATTGCCATATAGCGGTTTCGGCTCTCATGAACGTGGTTACGCGCAGCTTCACCGGTGATCCACCTGGAAGCCCCGGTTACGGTTGCTATTTTTCCATCCATGGTCATGGCATATTTCATGACCACATAGGGACGCCTGGTCTGAATGAAGGAGAAGAACACTTCATTCAGTCTGATGCATTCCGCTTCCAGGACATGTTCGATTACCTCGATACCATGATCACGGAGAATCTGAATCCCTTTCCCGGCTACGTTGGGATTGGGATCTCCGGAACCAACGTATACCCGCCGGATTCCATGCTCCAGAATTGCATCTGTACAGGGCGGCTGCTTTCCGTGATGGCAGCATGGCTCCAGAGTCACATACAGATCGGCACCTTTCGGGGATTCTGTGCAGGAAGCCAGAGCCGCCCGTTCCGCATGCAGTTCGCCATATGCCGCATGATAGCCCTGCCCGATGATACGTCCGTCTTTCACGATCACAGCGCCAACCATCGGATTCGGATTCACATGGCCGCAGCCTTTTTCTGCCAGTGAGAGAGCAAGACTCATGTACGCTTCGTCCTGCGTGGTGTAATTACACAACTGCAAACACCTCCATTGCTATAAAAGAATAAATAAAAACACCTGAAAACATTAAAAAATGTCTGTCAGGTGTTCTACTTCATCTCTTTGGGATATGGATATCTTGCAGTCCAACGGGAAAAACCGATACCGGGAATGCCGGTATCTCCTTTACGAAATAAACAACACATCTTCTTCCATCCAGACTATACTGTCGGTTTTGGAGTTACACCAAATCCTGCACATGCGTGCTCGCGGACTTTACCGCCGATCGGGAATTGCACCCTGCCCTGAAGACATTGTTTTCTTGTTCAGTTGTTATCGAGAACTTTATCACAGATCCGGATATTTTGCAACTGTTTTTTGAAAATATTGATAAATATAGACAAATCCGATGGATTCTGTATATTACTATGGAATTTGTGTGCAGGATCCCTTCAGAGATGGTATAATCGGAATCAGATCATAAGCCTACAGGAAGAAGGGAGCAAGCAGGATGAAGCGAAAGGTCTTAACAGGTATCGAGATTGCTTTGAGTATGGTATGTATATGCGCCTGCCAGAACAGAGGAGGAGGCGAAGTGAATACAGAGATAACCACCACTGCGGCAGAGGAGATTATAAGCAGCCGGGAGATGGAGGCGGGGGAGAATATGGAAGCCAGTCAGGATGTGGAAAGCGGACCGGACGCGGAAGCAGGTCAGAATACGGAAAACGGTCATGATGCGGGAGCAGGTCAGAATGTGGAAACCGGACAGGACGCTGAAGCAGGTCAGAATACGAATTTCAGTCAGGCTGGGGAAGCGAAGAGTCTGCTGGCGCAATCATGGTATAAAGCTGGTGACATTGATACAACATTGTTTTTTTACATTTCCGGTACGAATCAGGTGAATTCGGACAAGCTTACCTGTTGCTTCGAGATTCCGACCGGTCAGCAGGGGGCTGACAGTGCCGGGGAATGGGATATAAAGGATACAGAATATGGTGAGATTCAGATAGTTCCGGGAGAGGCTTCTTATACACTTGCCATGCACACAGAAGATGATGTTCGCCAGCCTGACTATCAGCTCAGGTACGTTCTGGATGAAAGTCCGGAGCACATTGCTGTATCAGGGGATGGTCCGCTGTCAGGAGAATATTACTCCATAGATGTGTACAGGGAGCCAGATGTGTTTCGCCGATATATGACTGAGGCAGAGCTTTGTCTCTGGTCTGAGGCAGACTTATATTACCTGCGCAATGAAGTCTATGCTGTACACGGGCGCCAGTTTGATTCGGACAGGCTACGCCGGCACTTTGACAGTAAACCCTGGTACCGTGGAGAGATTGCCCCGGAAGATTTTCAGGAGGATGTACTCAGTGACTGGGAGAAGCAGAATGTTGCGCTGATCAGGAAACTGGAAGATACGCCATATACCGAGCGTGCAAAGCTGGATGGAATTCCTTATGACATGAATCAACTGGAACCGGCTCCCTACCTGAAGCTTTTGCAGGATGACCGGGAGACCGGTCTGCATATGAATCTGACAACAGCAAAGGACATGGGAATCTATACTGTGGTTCAGGGAGATATTTCCGTTCCACTTACGATTACGCCTTCCCAGCTTTCGGCTGTCAGACAGGGGGAAGCACTGGAACTGGTGATGAATCAGGTGACAGGGGAAACATGGATTCTGACAACACGTGCCGGACAGGAGTATCCGGCAGAACGGGAATATCTGTTTTACAGAAAGGGAACGAAACCGGAACCCTATCCCTGTGACGTGAATTTCAGCATGGATTATGAGAGCGGACTTTACAGGCTGTGGCAGCTCAGTGATGATACCATTATGAAAGTGGTCTATGAGGGAGAGATTTACCTGCTGAAAGGGGCAGTATCCGGTGCGTATGCATCCCTGTCATCAGCTTCTCATATACAGAAAGAGATTACTTTTCCTGAGCCGGGGCAGGGAGACGTGGAGTTGTATGGAAACTACCTGCGACATAACGGTCTGGGGTATTTTACGGCAGTTTATTATCTGGGTGATTGAGGAAAAAGATAAAAATATTCCCGGAATTTGTTATATCAGCTACCCCGGATTCGTATAAAAAATAGACAATAACCGGGAATGAGGTACAGCTATGATTGCTTTTTTCGACATGATTGAGGGGGCTGAAAACAAGTCAAAATTCAATCAGATTTATGAAACCTATAAGGTCACGATATATGCCGTCGCCTATGATATTTTGAAAAATGTTCATGATTCGGAGGATGCAGCAGAAGAGTCGCTGATTAAAATTATCGGCATTCTGGACCGGATTGAGATGGACGCAATCGGCACTGTAAAATGCAAGAATCTTATGATTACGATTGCAAAAAACACGGCGATTGATCACTGGCGGAAGCAGAAACACCTCCCGGATCCCATTGCTTATTTGGAGGAGAAGGAGACTGTTAAAAGTACGGAAGAACTGTACATAGACATGGAAAATTATCAGGATCTGCTGCAATGCATAACGGAGCTGGATGATCGATACAGGGATGTGCTGAATCTGAGAATTCTGCACCATCTTTCATCCAGACAGGCAGGAAATCTGCTGGGGATCAGTGAAGACAACGTCAATATGCGTTTTATGCGGGCCAGAAGGCTGTTAGCGAAGAAACTGAAGGAGCGAAGTCAGAATGAATGAATCTTTCAAGAGGAAAAAAAGCGATTATCTGTTGGAGCTGGCGCTGGAAGAATGTCTGAATCAGGACAGGGACATTCTGACCTATCCTTCCGGACACGAGGCAGCAGGACTCCATAGTTTCTCACCAGAGCATCAAAAGCGCATGAAGAAAATCTTCAGGCAGGCAAACCGGATGGAGCATCGTTCTGCCATTGGGAGGAGACGTATCCGGATGGCAGCAGGAATCGCAATCTTTCTTTGCGTCAGTACCGTTGCCGTGAGCGAGGTGGAAGCCGTTCGCCTGCCGGTTATGCGTTTCTTCATAGAACTGTCAGAAAAAGCAGCACGCCTGAAAGTGGAAGATGAAGAAGATTTCCTTCTCTCTGGAGAATATCAGCAATATGAGCCGACCTATATTCCGGAAGGCTATGTGGTGACTTCTGTGAAGGAGCGCAAAGGCAGCTTCCACATCAGATATGAGCAGGAACATGGTCATGGGGCATATCAGTTTTTCTATAACGAGAAAAATGTGGAAGTGGAGCTTGACACCGAGAACGCCATTACAAATGAGACAAGAATTAATGGAATGCCTGCGTTTACCGTGCAGAAAGGGGATGAAGTTCGAATCTTCATGCATGATGGGGAACATACATTTTTGCTGGATGGGAAGATTGATTTCGAAGATGCGCTGAAGGTGATGGAAAGCATAAAGAATTAGCAGAATGTTGTTATTCGATGAAGGTTATGGTAAGATAATTGTATCCGCAGATATAGAAGATATCTCGTTGAAGGGAGTGGAAGATATGGGATATATCTGGAATCGTATGACAGGACATTCTGACTGTAGTGTGAAAAAACTCTTTTTATTTGCGTCATCTGTGATTCTGTTTATATTTGCATTATCTTTTTGGGATAATGCAAACGGGGATGCGGATCAGGAACCTGTCAGAAGAACTATGGTAAATGATACGTTCATGAAATTAAATAATATATCAGACCGCTTGGATGATTTGCTCCTGGAGTTAGATAATCAGGCAAGTGACAGTGATGTATGTGAAAATAAACTGACCTTATTGGCATGTGATTTTACACAACTGCATACTATTTTGAAATATTATTCCATGTGGTTTCAAACGAACAGTACTTATACTGATGCGATTAACTTTGAGTTTATTGCATCAACGTTAATTTATGGAACAGGAGAGGTGAATTCCAACCTATACAGTGGGATATTAGAAGACGGTGTTATTTCGGAAGAAGAGATTCACTATCTCAGTATTTTGAAAGATGATGTTGACGGTATGATTGCTTCGATGACTTCAAGTGACAATCCGCCACAGGAAAATTCTGAACTTACTACGATTCAAATGGATTATATTTTAAATAGTTTTTTTGATAAATGGTCATGGCATAAAGAGAATAATCCATTTCATTTATTGTATTACAAAAGAGAGGCGGGTTTTTAAAGTGGAAAAACAGTTTGATGAACAGAGAGCAATGTCTGCATTGGAAAAGGGTTATGGTGAAGCTGAAGAAATGCTGAAAGATGAAGATAAGATGGAACGATTCCTTCAGCGATTGGAAAAGAAATTGAAAACAATCCCGCTGGCTGGAGATAAATTGGCAGATGTTCCGATTATGGTATCTCTTGTCCGTAGCTATGTGAAGAAAGATTATACGGATATTCCGATTGGAAGTATTATTGCTATTATCAGTGCATTGATTTACTTTGTGTCTCCGATTGATTTGATTCCTGACAGTATTCCGCTTATCGGTTATTTCGATGATGCTGCTGTAGTAGGGGCATGTTGGAAACTTGTTGATTCCGATGTAGAAGAATATGTGCAGTGGCGGAAGAAAAACGGAAAAGAAATTGAATAATAGAAAAACACCAAGGAAGGTTAATACATCAGCCACCCATCAACTCGATGAGCGGCTGATGTATTTTATTACTACAAAAGCTATAGAATTTATTGGTGTTGTCACAAATAGTGCAATTGTGGTTTATGTAGGCGAAGATGATACCGGAGAATATGTCTGGTTTTACGCTGATACAGAATAATAAATTGATAAATGTAAAAATTTGGACATGAGTGCAAAGTTGAGGTTTTGAGAGATGCGTTGATGAAAATAGCCACAACTATTCGTTAAACTAGACTTTCGCGCATAGTTGGACATCCCTATCCTTTAGGGTATTTCCAACTATGCGTTAGTCATGCATTTGCTCCACATAGTCCGTACTTCCAAGAACTCTATTCCAAGAATATGTCCGCATTTACTGCATCGATAAACTGGTATCATTCCCAGTACATCAAATGCTCCTGGCAGACAGGTATCATAATCCGAATCCTATAAATATTCCTGATACGTCATTGCAAAAGGTTTCAGGTTACCTTTGCACAACGGACAACGACGTTCTATCAGCTCCAATTTCTTCGGATAATTTTTATTTGATTAATCAAAAATCAAACACCTTCCTCAAGTCCCCTAAAAACCGCTCTTCTTCCTTCCGCAGATAAGTCTGTTCAAACACACTTTGTCCCACCGGTCTTGTGGCGAGCTGTTTGGCTGAGACACCTGCTGTAATATTGATTTCGGTTTCAGCACCTTTTGGTGTGAATAAACCAGTCCAATGACCTCTGATATGGCTGTTTTCCAGCTCAAGTTCCAATCGCTGGTACGGTTCCATCGCTGTAATGGTATATGTAGTTGCATAGCTGCTTTGGGTATATGCTATAAACTGCTTTTCACTGATCACCTCTGTTTTGCTCACGTCACTTCGCCATGTATGATAAGCTTCAACGGCGGTTATCGTCTCCCAGACTTTGTGGATTTCACGTGGAATTATTATTTTTATACTTGATGTTGTCATGTGTCTATTTGCTCCTTTCTGAAATATATAGATAGTGGTTTGCTTCTGGCAGCTTTTTAATGAATCCGAATAATCTGCTCATATAACATCAGGTCTTTATCTGTTACATTTCGGTTATCATGGTAATGTCCGAAAAACCATTTTTTGTAGGTACATGTTTGTCTGATTTCTTCCAGATACGCGGTCAGATTGTCCGGTTGAAACAATCCGGCGCAAAACAATGCCTGTGTGGAGGATGCTGTGCAGTGTGTAATAATAAAGTCAACATTCCAGTCAACTGCTGCCAGATTCTTCCTGCCCTCTTCGAATTCTGCATCATCAGGCATCTCCTGGTCCCACCAGGACAGATGGCGCACTCGAAACATTGCGCCGGATTTTGAAAGAGCCTTGTACTTGTGACGATAATCCGGGGCATCGGGATCCAGGATACCGTCCTGAATGTCATGGCTTCTGGCGCCTCCGAAGGAAAATATCCGGAGACCTTCCAGATCGTAGACTTGCCCGCGCATCAGATGAATGATATTGGGGGCAACATACTGTACGTTTCCACCGTGCCACTCTTCTATGGGAAGCTCCGATAACATGTCATAATTTTCATGGTTGCCATCCACCCAGAGAATGGTAAAGGGCTTTTGGGACAGCCATTTGCGCCACCATTTCTGCTCGGCTGACCGATCCCAATACCCGAAATCTCCACATATCACAACGTAATCGGTCCGCGACATGTTCAGTTGTTCTGGAAAATTCTCTGTGTTGAACCGACGATAATCGCCGTGACAGTCTCCGGTTATATAGATCATCTGCTTACCTCCATATGATTGTAATTTCGTATTCACGGAATCATGCTACTGTAAAAATCAGAATCCGCTCTCTCCTGTTCTTTCCTTCAAACAGATCCTCACAGGATATTTCATCTGCAAATGTCAGTTCATCTACGGTCATCAGATAGGAAATATACTCGTCTGAAGGATAGTAAAAGAATAACAGCATGTCTCGTGGGTGCTCATACCAGGATTCCAGGATGCGTCGCATCACTTTCCGCAGAATTTCGACGGAAAATGGATTAAAGAAGTAAAATCGGTCTATGGCGGTGCCCACCGGGAACTCTTCTGCCCGTTTCAGCAGGAAGGTTGTCCTGTTTGCCGATATGGCTGTCTCCTGATTTTTGATGGCTCTTTCGTAGATTCGCTCATCATATTCAATGCCGATGGAGCGGCACCTGGTCTGGTAGGACAGGAAGAAATCCGCTCTTCCCTTGCCGCAGCCGTAGTCTGCAAGGGTGTTCTTCTTTGTGATGTAGCCGCTTGACGCCAGCCGTTCTAAAACCGTGTATGGCGTCGGTTCGTATGGGTAGTTGCAGCAATCGGAGTTGGAATCGTCCCGGCCATTGGTTTTGATTTTTAACAGGTCATCCCACCGGGTTTCAGGATGTGATGATTTCAACTGCTTTTTCAATCAGCTCGTCTCTCCTCTCTCGCAAGCCTTCTACAGTAGGTTTGCAGGGAATATCCGGGGTCAGTCCGACACGCTGGGTCTCTTCTCCGTCCGGTGTGTAGACGCCGAGGCCGCTGATGGAGAGCTTCAGACCGCCGGGCAGCAGGACCATGACTACATTTCCGTCAGCGCCGATGGACGGACTTCCCACCACAACGGCATTGGGGGACTGGCGGAGTGCCATGATGGTGAATTCGCTTTGGCTCATGGAGGTTTCATCCATCAGAAGGATCACTTTTCCGTGGTATGGCGGGTAGGTTTTCCCTTTCTTTCCGGTCATTTTTTCCACGGCACCGGCTCCGGTGTAAAAATCATCTGAATAATAGAAGGTGCCGGGAAGCATTCGGTTAGGGAAACTCATTCTGGCAAACTGCACCGGCTCAGGTGTGATGTATTCGCCCAGCAGATATGGCAGAAAGACGGACGGATAATAACGCAGGTCTACAATGATGCCTTTTGTGTCGGCAAAGGACTTCATCAGCCGTTCCAGATCGCCGTTTTTCAGCGTTGACGGGTCGATATAGCCAATCTGCCCCTCTTCCATCAGTCCGTTGTGACAGGGATTCTGGAATTGATAGGGAGTGGAAAGGGTGTGGACATGCAGCTGCTTTGTGGTGCCATTTCGAAGGATGGTCACCTGCGCCTGATCATTCCGTGTGTTCAGCAAGCGGTTCTGAAAATGAACTGCATATTTATCCGGCTCAGAAAGGGCGGTGTACTGGCTTAGTTCAGCAATCCGCTCTGATATTGTCATGCCATCCACTTCCAGAATGATATCCCCTGGAAGCAGACGGTCTTCCAGTTGGCTGTCCTTCGATGTACCGGATCCTGCCACCTGACCGTTCTCTTCCGGTGTACCGGATCCTGCCATCTGACCGTTCCCATCCGGTGTACCGGATACCACCACCTGGCCATCTACGGTTTTGAAGCTGCAGGGCAGGCTGTAGGTTCCATAGTAATTCTCCAGTACATGTTCCAGCTCGAAAATGGATATGTGCGCATCTCCTGTCAGCGCAGCGGTCTCTGCTATGGCAAGTACATAATCCCGGTAGGTGTCTGCTGCCAGCACACGGGGGATGGATTCCCAAAGCACCGTGTCCCAGTCCTTGACGGTAATTGAAACATTTGGTGAATAATATTCATACAGGTTCCAGAAGCGAAACAGGGACAACAGCTTCACGCCGTCATCCTCCGGAGCGCAGGACCTGTTCTGCTCCTGATCAAAATTCACGTAAGGGGTCTTGTTGTCAAATGCTGCATAGGCATGCTCTCGCTCATAAATCCGCAGACAGGACAACTGCTCCAGATAGCTGCTTAAGGAGCTTCCAAACTCCTGCCGGTCCAGAATCCAGCTGGTATCCAGCGAAAATCCTCCCTGTGCCTCCTGAAATGCTTCCCATGCTGCTGCGCCCTCATCCGGTGCAGCAGCATCCGCTGCAGCAACATCTGACGCAACGACATCCGCTGCTGCTCCATCCGCCGCAGGCATCTCAAAAGGAAACTGATTCAGCCAGTCTGTCAGCACCTCATTGGTCCTGGCGCTGCTTCCGGCTGCAACTACTTCAGGCAGGACACGGAACAATTCGTTGTCCCAGTTCAGTGTTCCGTCGATGACAGAGGGATGATGGTATTTTACATAGCCCCATACCTTGCACAGCTTATACAGGGACGCCTGCTGCGTATCATTGACTGCTTCAATGCGAATCTGAGTGCCGGAGGCGAACTCCTGGTCCTGATTGCGCATTAACTTCGGTTCCATGTGCCGGACTGTCAGCAGGATGCTGAAACTGAGAACCGCGAGAAACAGGATGCCTCCTGCCAGTGTTGTCTTTTTCATGGCTCCTCCTCTTCTACTCTACCCGAATTGCATTGGGATAGATCACAGCCAGCCGCTCATCCCCGTAATGGTCATCCATGTACTGCTCCCAGGCTGACTGCGCCGGTATGCCTGCTGCCCGCGTCTGGCTCCGTCCCAGCGCCATGCAGCTGACTGCCACATTGCAGGTCATGAACAGGATCAGCGCCCATGTCATTACCTTTCCGGTGACCATGGGAAGCTTCTCGATCAGCCCGGAAATATGGGGATAGATGGCTTTGAACCAGACCACTGCGGCGATGCCCCAGAAAAAGCAGTACAGCAGGTTGATCCGGCCGCCCAGGTTAAATGGAATCCTGCTGTAGTCCCAGAACACAGTGCCAAATACCAGCTCGGTAAAGACGCTGCACAGATACTCGTAAGCGCCGCCCAGAAAGGTGCCCATCAGAAACAGGAACCGGTCGGAACGGTCCTTGTACTTATACAGCAGCAGGGTCACCAGTGCGATTGCCAGTCCCCAGACGATGCTGAAGGGTCCCCATACTACGCTGCTGCGGCTCATCCACACACCGGCGGTGATCCGGCAGAATATGGTCTCCGTAATGTCGCCTAAAAATGCTCCGATGAAAAACAGCAGCACGATTTTATAAAAATCACAGCCACGGGCAAATACCGTCGCCTTCTCACAGGTGCGCCGCGGTGCAAAGGACACATCCGGGTGCGCTCTTGTGATACGTCCCTCTGTCCGGAACAGAATCCATGTGCCCATGCGAAGCGCCACCATAGCAAGGCGGTTGCTGAGCGCTTCCACCCGTGGAAGCCGGTGTACGATGCCGTAGAGGGTCAGAACCGTGCCAATCATATCCAGCACAAGGATGAGGACTGCCGCAAGGATCAGCGGCTTTGCCAGCCAGACCGGAACCAGCCGGTACAGAAACAGCAGCCAGCCATTGCCCCACTGCACGGCAGCCATGCCGAGAAAGCCCCAGACTGCCGACATGGGAAGCGATATGTAGCCGTCTAACTGCCAGCGGTGCGAGCTGTAGTCCCACCACCTGGCTTCACTGAAGTGTTCCAGCAGGTGTCCGGTGATCCACTCGATTACCGTGGCATAAATCGCACTTCCAAGGAACAGGAACAGCCAGTTCCCGCGAAGCTCCTGCAAGGCTACGGTAATCACGACCGCAGAGACACCGTAGATGCAGCAAAGCGGTCCAAACAGCGCGGAACGGTCCACATAGCGGCGCTCCTTTACGGCTGCCTGTGTGGTCTCCAGCACCCAGCCGAGAAACGAGTAACAGAAAAACAAAAACAGTACCTGATACAAAGTCATAGTTCCCCTATCCTTTCTGCCCCCCAACCTGATATAATAACTATTTTACACTTCTTAAAGGAAACATGCAATCAAAACACCAGTCACCTGGGAAATATGGAAATTCCGACAAATCCCGGGTGACTGGTGCTTCAGACATTTATTTGATAAATCAGGGTTTCATTCCTACGCCGCCCTGGATAAACAGGGTATCGCCGGTGATATATTTTGCATCGTAGCTTGACAGAAAGACACAGACTTTTCCGATATCTTTTTCGGCATTTCCGTATCGTCCAAGGGGGATTTCATCCAGATTCTTCTTGAACATTTCCGGATTTTCCTGTCCCCACTGCGCCAGCTTGTCTGTCATAACAAGTGGGAGAACCACGTTTACATTGATATCATACATCCCCCATTCATTGGCAGCTACACGGGACAGTCCACGGATGCCTTCTTTTGCTGCTGCATAGGAACTCTGTCCCGGCTTTCCGGATATTCCGGCTCCGGATGCAAAGTTAATTACAGATCCCTTCGTTTCTTTTAAGTGCGGGAAAGCATATTTCATATAAAAGAATGTGGCATACAGTCCGGAATAAATGGCTTTGTCAAAATCCGCTTCCGTATGCTCTACTAACGTAAGTCCAGACGCGGATGTCTGTGCGCTGTTGATCAGAACGTTCAGTTTGCCAAAATGAGCAATCCCTTTTTCAATTGCAGCTTTTACCTCTTCTTCTTTTCCGCCATCAGCCACACAGGTAAATACCTCTGCACCGAAATCCCGCTCCAGTTCTGCTTTTGTCCGTTCCATTCCATCCGGAAATACATCGGTCAGAATCAGCTTTGCCCCCTCGTCAGCAAAGGCACGTGCAACTCCACGCGCAATACCACCGCCACCTCCGGTAAGCAGTACGACTCTTCCTTCCATTCTTCTTAAATGCTGCATGCTAAACGCCTCCCTCTTTCTGAAAATTTTTCTGATAAATCCGATTATAGGCTACCTGATTTTTTGTGTCAACACCTAAAAATCTTTATGATGTTTTGCTAACAAATGGGAAAATGCAGGAAGTATCAGGCTTTTCTGGAATATTCTGATAAATATTCATTCATTTTTGAATGAAAAAATCTAAAAAATAATTAGAATTGGAAGAAATTTTAACAAAAATATTCAGGTTTTTTGGCAGGCTTTATGAAAAATTTCACAATGTAGCATTTTTATTCATAAAATGTTATAATCAATACCAGAACAATTGTTCCAGTATTGTTCGAATATAAGACATAAAGGATGCTATATGAAGTTACAGAGATTATACAGTTTAACCAGACAGGCCATCGATGCCTACTCTTTGATTGAGGAGGGGGACCACATTGCAGTCGGCATCTCCGGCGGCAAGGACAGCCTGACTTTACTATATGCACTGCAGGGACTTAAGAAGTTCTATCCGAAGCACTTTGAACTGTCTGCGATTTCGGTGGATCTCGGTTATGAGGGCTTTGACCTGACGCCGGTGGACAGACTATGCCGGGAGCTGGACGTGCCCTACCGGATTGTGAAAACGGAGATTGGAAAGATTCTGTTTGACGAGCGGGGGGAATCCAACCCCTGCGCCCTGTGCGCCAAGATGCGAAAAGGCGCCCTGAATCAGGCGGCAAAGGATATGGGCTGCAATAAGGTGGCTTATGCCCACCATATGGATGATATCATCGAGACCATGCTGATGTCCCTGATCTACGAGGGACGCTTCTACTCTTTCCCGCCCTACACCTGGCTGGACCGCATGGAGCTGGCAGTGATCCGACCCATGATGCTGGTGCCGGAGGCGGATGTGATCGGATTTCAGAACCGCTACCATCTGCCGGTGTGCAGGAATCTGTGCCCGGTGGACGGGCATACGAAGCGGGAATACATCAAACAGCTGGTAAAGCAGCTGGAACACGAGAATCCGGGGCTGCGGACGCGGCTGTTCCATGCGGTGCTTGAGGGCAATATTCCGGGGTGGAACCGCGAGGCAGCTGGCGGTGCAGCCGGTAATACCGCTTCTGTCGGCGATGCAGCCGGCGGCAATCCGGTCGAGTCTGGAAGAAAGGAGCAGGACCATGAGTAATCTGCCATATCACGAGCAAAAGGATATCGAGAATATCAAGAAGCTTCGCGGTCTGATCCGGGAACTGCCGCCCTTCTGCACGGATTTCTTCCGCGGCATTGAGCCACGGACCTCCACCCGGACCCGGATTGCCTACGCTTACGATCTGTCAGTATTTTTCGGCTTTCTGAAGAAGGAGAATCCCATGTTCGGCAAGCTCTCCAGAGAGGAATTCCGTCTGGAGCAGCTGGAGCAGCTGACTGTGGGGGATCTGGAAGAATATATGGAGTATTTGAAATACCGCTTCAACGATCACAATCAGGAGGTCATGAACCGGGAACGGGGCATTATGCGGAAGGTCTCCTCGCTGAAAAGCTTTTACAACTACTTCTACCGCAACGAGTCCATTAAGAACAATCCTGCTGCCCTGGTGCAGATGCCAAAGCTTCACGAGAAGGAGATCATCCGTCTGGATGTGGATGAGGTGGCGCTTCTGCTGGACGAGGTGGAAAATGGTGAGAATCTGACAGAGAAGCAGAAAGCCTTCCACAACAAGACCAAGCTCCGCGACCTGGCGATGCTGACGCTGATGCTGGGAACGGGAATCCGTGTGTCGGAGTGTGTGGGACTGGATATCGATGATATTGACTTTAAGAACGGTGGAATCCATATCCACAGAAAGGGAGGCAAAGAGGTAACCGTGTATTTCGGTATCGAGGTGGAGGACGCTCTGCAGGACTATCTGGACGAGCGGTTTGGCATTGATGCCATGCAGGGAAGCGAGGGGGCGCTGTTTCTGTCCCTGCAGCGCAGGCGTATAGCAGTCCGCAGCGTGGAGAATCTGGTGAAGAAATATGCACGGATCGTGACACCCCTTAAGAAGATCACTCCCCACAAGCTCCGCAGCACCTACGGCACCAATCTGTACCGGGAAACCGGAGACATTTATCTGGTGGCGGATGTGCTGGGGCATGCGGACGTCAATACGACCAAGAAGCACTACGCTGCGCTTGAAGATGAGCGCAGACGCAGTGCGAAGGATAAGGTAAGGCTGAGGGAGAAGCTGTAGCAGCTTCTTATCGAATCACAATTCTCCCCTGCCCTGCCGGATTTGCATAGTCCGCTGACACAGTTCCGCCCATACTCCGGATATACGCCGAAAGCACGTCTACATCCACCATCACCTCGTCTTTGACGATATTGCAGCCTTTGAACATGGTCATGCCGCTTCCGCCAAGCTTCAGCATATAGTTGTGGGAGGCAAGGGTGTAGGTGCGGTTCAAATCAAGAGGTTCTCCATTTACCATAATATCTGTTACCCGGTAAGCTCCGTCTACCTTCACGAAATTGCCCTTGTCATCCAGCACTACGCCGGAGGGAATCGTGGAATCAATGGTGTAGGTCAGTCCGGATACCTGCTGGAAGGAACCGCTCTCTTCCGGATAATCCTTTGAGCCCATTTCCAGGGCATCCTTGATCTGCTGTCCGGTGACTTCGGCTACGCACATCATATTGCCAAAGGGGAACACAGCCAGGGTATCATGGTAGGTGATGCTGCCCGGCTTTATGTTGGCACGAATGCCGCCGCCGTTGGAAAAGCCGATTTCAGCCCCCAGTACATGGCGGTATGCATCTGCAGTCAGGTCCCCCAGATTGGTCTCTGCGCTGCGGATGGCCCGACTGCCCGTAGCCGGATCATTGACCGTCAGCTCGTAAGGGGTCGTACCGAGAACTACCTTCAGAGACTCTTCGTACTGACTCTGAATCTGTTTGATATAGCGGTCCGTTGCCGCATCCATGGCTTTGCCGTCGGCATTGGTCACGGCCGTACCCGGAAGCACCAGCTTCTGACCAGCGTAGAGAAGATTGGGTCTGGAAAGCTGATCACGGTTCAGATCGTAGATTTCGCGCCAGCGGTCAGAGGAGCCCAGCTCGCGCTTTGCGATTTTGCTTAAGCTGTCATGTTTCTGTACGATATACTCCCCTGCCACTTCGGAGGCGGGAACCGTATCAACCAGCTCGGCACGGATATCGCCGTCTGCTTCGATGGTCAGCTTGCCGATATTCTGAAGCTTCGTTCCGGTCTGAGTCAGAATCACAGGTTCCCCGTTCTTATTTTGAACGGTGGCAGAAGGAATCGTCTCATGGGAATGACCGTCAATGCACGCGTCGATGCCGGTGGTATTGGCAAGGACAGCTCTGGAGCTGAAGCGGTCCGTCACACCGTTCTCCCCCAGATGACCGACTAAAATCACATGGGTTGCGCCCTCTGCTCTGGCTGCATCCACGGCCTGCTGCACCTGGCTGTACAGCTTCTCGCCGCTCTCATCCTCGCAGAAGGAGTAAATATAATTGCCGGAAGCATCCTGAAAATATGCCGGTGTGGACTTGGTATAGGTCTCCGGCGTGGTGACGCCCACAAATGCCACCGTGGATGCGCCAAAGGTCATCAGCTTGTACGGCGCAAATACCGGAACCGGACTTCCGGAAGCGGTATTCATCAGGTTGCAGGAATAGTAACCGCAATTCAGTCTGCCGGACAGCTCCAGAAAACGGTTCATGTCATAATCAAATTCATGATTTCCCGGAATGGCAAAGTCATAGCCGGTCTGGTTCATGATGTCAATCAGATAGCCGCCGTCTGACAGTGTTCCGATCGGCGCACCCTGAATCGCGTCACCGGCATCCACCAGTGCCACATACGGCGTCTGCTGCTGCATCTCTTTCTTATACAGAGCCAGTCCCGCATATCCGATATTGTCATCGACTCCGCAGTGGACATCATTGGTGTAAAGTACAATGATATCCTTGTCTGCTGCAAATGTGTTCATTGACAGTCCGGTGGTCAGCGACAGCACCATGGCAATGGTCAGCAGCAGTGATAAAAAACGATGTTTCCTGTTCCCCTTCATAGTTCGTTTCCTCCTGTGTGTAAATGATTATGGTTACTGCTCTGTCATCTCCCAGGGGATGATTGCCAGAGTCAGATCATCCATCCATGTCTTTCCGCTTGCCCGCTTCATATCCAGACTGTTGAGAACCACGGAACGGACACGAAGCCGTTCCAGCTGTCCATCGATCTTACCCATGACGGAGCTGATGTCGCTGAGCACATAGTATTCTCCATTCTTTTCTCCCAGATAGAACATTTCATGACCGGGGAACTGCAAAATCGCTCCCGGCGCAAGGGTGTCCAGAACAGCAGCTTTCTGCTCTGCAGAAAGGTCCTTCATGTCTGTCTTTTTTACCGGCATGGCAGCCTGCCAGCTGGTATTACGGGGAAGCTCCAGACCAAAGCACCGGTATGTCTCTCTTACATAAGAGGAGCAGTCCTGGGAATTCAGCATGCCGCCCCAGCCGTAACGGTTCCCCAGAGATTTGAGTGCCTGCTCCAGCAGATTTTCTGTAGTGAGGCGCAGGTAGCCCATATGTACATCCCGGTTGGCTGGAATCAGTGCCTGCTTTCTCGCGTAGCTGCCATCCGGATTCCTGGAAGGAAGCCATACCACATAATTTCCCCAGGGCATACGGTTGGCAACCATACCCTCCTGGTCGGTACAAAGCTCCAGTACCGTTCCCATGGTGAGCATTTTCTCAGAAGCTTCCGGATCGGCCGAGCTTGCTTCCAGCCAGACCTTCTCCCCCGTAACCACAAGAACATGCTCCATCTTCTGTGCTTCGATCCACTGGCTTTTGTCCTGACAGACTGCAATATCCGCCGACGGCACCCAGCCGGAACAGATCATGGATCTCACATAAGAAAAGTTTCCGTCCGCTGTCGAAAAGTAAACGGCCAGCGGCTCATTGACCAGCACTGGCGCTGCTGCCAGATTGTCCCATTCCGGGTCTGTGGGGCTGTCGGAGAGCAGATCGCCATAAGGGTATGCCTTCATCAGTGTCCGGTTCACCGCTATGCCGTAGCGAAGGGGCATCTGCTGTGAGGTGGCGGCTCCGCGGATATTGCTGCGAATCGCCTCGTAATAGGATTCCTCTACGGGGCTGCCGTTTAGATAGAGATTCTTCGGGCTTGTAAATGCCGCAAGCTTCTCTTTTAACTCTGTGCCGTCAAACTGCTCCGGAAGTGCCTCAAGCCGGTTCATCATGGTCTCCGGTGTCTCTAAGCATCTGCGGTTCAGCTCTGCAATCTCTTCCGGACTCATAAGCGTCCGACTGTCGTCACCCTTTCCTGTCAGCCAGTAATCTGCGCTGCACATCTGCCGGTTCACGCCATCGGGCAGAGTGATGTCACCCTCCGCCTGAACGCCCGGCCCCCACTCATCGGTGGATGCCGCAGATGCAAAGCTTAAGCACAGACTGCCTGCTGTGATCATAGTCAGAAGTGCTGTTTTTTTCCATAAATGCAAGATAAGTTCCCCCTGTCTGTAAGTGCTGTTCTATATGAGCGCCATGTCAATTATACTCCGGGACCGTTCTCAGCAGGACCGGAAGTTGTGGTGCTGCTCTGCCCGGGGCCTGTAAGGGACGCACCGCTGTTGGAGTCCTGACTGGAACCGGGACCTTCCAGGCTGCCGCCGGCCGGGCGGTTCTGGGATGGTCCGTTGCTGCTGCCCGGCTGGTTCTGTGTTGACCCGTTGCCGCTGCCCGGTCGGCTCTGAGTGGAACCGTTGCTGCTTCCCGGTCGGCTCTGGGTTGGCCCATCATTTTCTCCGGGAATCGGTGCAATCTCAGAGGTGGGTGGCTCCTCTGTGGTGTGGCTTCCGCCTGCCTCGATGACATTGGATTGTTCGGATTCACCTGCTTCGGTGGACTCCCTGTCAGAATTTTCGGATCCGCTTTCTGTCTCAGTGGAAGCTTCCGTCTGCTCCTCTGTCGATGCCTCTTCTGACGTTTCTTCCGGTGCCCGGGTCTCCGGCGGGGCAGTCTCGGCGGCTGCTGAACTCTGCTGCGGCGCCGGGCTGTGACTGCTGCCGTTATTGCCTTCTGCGCCTACGTTCTTGCCGGACTCAATATCCTTGCCCGGCTCACCAAGCCCGGACTTTTTGGCAATGTGGGCGCTGATCTCCTGTACCATTCCTGAGGGACGATAGCTGGTATCGTCATACAGAAAGGCGTGAAGCTGGATGACATTGCTCTCCAGGGTCGTGGGGATGACGCAGGACTTCTTGCTGATCTTCATCTCACTGTGGGAGAAGGGGAAGCCGGAGGTCTGACCGATGTAGTATCTGCGGGCATTCTTTGCCATACCCAGAATATCATCCACACCGATGCTGGTGGATACCTGGGGGTAGACGGTGCCGACGAGAGTCTTTAAGGTCTTGAAATCGGCATTTTTAGCCTTTTCCATGGTCAGTCCCAGAATCTTGCGCTGACGCTCTGTCCGGTTGAAATCCGTATCCATCAGGCGCAGTCTCGCGTATGCCACCGCCTGCACGCCGTCCAGATGGTTCATGCCGCTGTGCTCCAGCTGCACGGAGCCGACGCCGGTGGAATTGACCGTCTCGGTGATGAAGGAGTTGATATAGGCAAATTCCCGGTCTGTGATCTCCAGATCCACACCGCCAAGCACGTTGATTGCGTCCACAACAGCCTTCCAGTTGAAGGTGGCATAGTCATCGATGGGAAGATCCAGATTGTCCCTGAGGGCTTCTACCGCCTGTACGTGACCGCCCAGGAAATATGCCTCGTTGATCTTGTCATAGTTTCCGTCAGAATCCATTCGCAGGTAGGTGTCCCGGAATACGGATGCCAGACGGATCTCTCCGGTCTTTTTGTTGATGCTTGCTACCATCTCCACATCGGACAGGGCACCTTTGCCGGTCTTGCCGTCGCGGGAGTCTACGCCGAAGACCGCCACAGTCCAGTAGCCGTCATCCCGCACCTGCCGGAACATGAAAACTCCGGCAATCAGCACGGCTGCCAGCAGCATAAGCCGGAATAGCCGGAATACCGGTCGCTTTCTGCGCCGCTTTTGCGTTCCGGAGCCGGTTCTGCTGCCGGTATCGCTTTCTCTTCTGCCGCTTCCGGTTCTTCCACCTGTGCCGGAACCGGTGCCGCGGCGTGGCTGACCGGAGCGTCTGCCCTGACTGCGATTTGAGGTGTTTCGTCTCTGATTCATATGGTCATTACCTTCACTGTCATAGTTATTTTCTTCGATATCCAGTTCATTGACAGACTGGAAATCCTCGTCGTATGCGAAATCCGAAGATTTTCGCTGATGTCTGGCACGCATTCGGTCCAGTTCATCCTCGTATTCTTCTCTGTACTGCATTGTGCTTTCCTCTTGTTTTATCATTCCACCAGTTTCCGATAGTAAGGCCAGTTGGCGTCTCGAACGGAAATCGTCACGTTGTTCACTTTGTCGCTGCTCTCATGGATACAGCGGATCCTTCCGTCCGGCGTCCATCCGAGAAACATGATCACATGGGCATCGGTGCCGGTGCGCAGGACAATATCGCCAGGCTGCAGCTGGCTGCGGCTGATGGGCGTTCCCAGGGCTGCCAGTCCGGCGGTGCTTTCATAGGGAAGTCGGCTTCCGGTTGCGGACCAGTAGACCCAGCTGATCCAGCCGGAGCAGTCCAGTCCCTTCATAACGCGTCCCTGAGTGTCCGGCGATACCAGCGAGCCGAAGTGGTTGCCGTCGTATCCGGAAGCGGAAGCCTTGCCGCCCCAGTGATAGGGCACCCGCCCCACAGAGCCAAGGGCAAATTCAATCAGATTCCGGCGGGTCTCGGAAAGATCTGCCGGAAGTTCATTCAAATACGCCTCAATCTCTGCATGGGAAAGGGGATTTCCCGGAGAAATGGTGGAGACGCTGAGTCCGTATGCCTCAAACCAGTCCTGCTCTGCCAGCCGGCGCGCATAGCCCATGGTCTCCTCGTTCCATCCCGGCCAGCCGCCCTCAGTGATGTTGGCTGGATCGTTGCCGATGGAATCCAGGGTGAACAGATTCTTCTGTTCGTTGAGACCGTTGATTCTCAGGCTCACCACCAGATCCACATGACCGGGGCAGGAATCCTCCGGAAGAGATGTTTCCTCGCCATTGTACGTGTGGGCGTCAGCACTGTGCCGGGGCGTATCAGTCGCCGCGGAAGCAGGCGGCATATCGGTTGTCGCGGAAGCAGGCGGCATATCGGTTGTCGCGGAAGCAGGCTGTGCATCGGAGGGGGAAGCGGGGGTTTCGCCCAAGGTATTGGCCCCGCCGGCAGCAGTCTCACCGGCAGCACCAGACGCGTCAGTTTCACCTGCCGCCGTCGTTTCCTGCCTGCTGTCGCCTGCAACGATTACTCCGGCTGTGGATTCCTGCTCCGCAGCCAGGGTATCTGCTGCAAAGTCGTCTTCTGCGCCGGTTACTGTCTGTGCTGCTGGTACCTCGGTCTCATCTGCTGCAGCCTCTGTATTCACAGCCGCTTCTGCTTCTGCCGCAGTCTCATCTGCAGCATCTTCTTCCATGGTTCTTTCTTCCCCGGTTCCTTCTTCTGCTGCTCCCTCTTCCCCGGCTCGCTCTTCCGCTTCCGCCTCAGCCTCCAGGCTTTGCAGTTCGCGTAGTGCATCCTCCTCACTCATGCAGCCCTCACAGTCATACACCTCACTGAGTCTGACCCGGTAGGAATGGGATACTTCCCACAGCTTCTTCGCGTAGGTAAGAAACAACTCCTTATCGCCGGGGTCCTGATAATAGGTGTAGACATTTGCCATGGCCATGATCTGAATCACGTTGGAGCAGGGAGTGATGCCCTTGCCGTCTCCATCTGTCGCCGACAGGCGGACTTTTCGAAAGTAGTCGATGGTCCAGGAGTCAGGGTCTGCGGGATCGTGCCGCTCATTTTTGGGGTCGTACTTTCCGAGAATCTGTGTTCGAGAAAGTCCCAGCTGCGCTGCAAGAGATTCCGGCTTCCGGTCCGCCAGCCCATTGACGTCGCTGAACCAGGACTCATCGCGGCTCATCAGCCGGTAGAAGACTTCTCCCGCCAGGCTTTTGGTCAGATCCTGCTCGTCAGCCCCCTCTGGAAAGTAATGTGCCAGATTCAGCTGGTCGGGAGACGGGGTCCACGGGGTCTCGGTCTCTGGAGCTTCGGTCGTGGTGGGAAGCGGTACGGTCTCCGCCTGCGTTGTTTCCACCACAGGCACAGCCGCCACCTCTTCTGTGGGCTGCGGTATCGTATAAAAATGTGACAGTGCTGCGGTGCCGCTTCCCAGCACCAGCATCATGGCAGCTGTCATAAGCTGATACCTGTGCCGCAGCAATCTGTCTGTAATGGTTGGTTTATGGTTCATAAAGTATGTTCCTGTCTGATATGTAAGGTTGGGTATTGGCAGCAGGCGCACCTGCGCCGTTGCCAATACCTTACTATAGCACAGTTGCAGCGGGAAATACAGTGACAAACCATTAAAAATTCTTTAAGAAAACACCGGTTATCCCGTCAAAAATAAGAATTGACGAATCGAAAACCATCGACTATAATAGACCCATTCTGTGAAAAGGAGGAACAGAAGTTCCATAGCAAAGCTAAGCGCCATGCACCTGACGGCTGATCGTGAACAGGGAATCCTGAGCCGGGAAGGTTAACGAGGTGGAGAGAGAATCGAATATTCGGCGGATGCTCTCCCGTGCACATCCGGGCATGTGATATTCTGAGAAATATGCAGGCAACTGCAAAACAGAGGCAGAATAACCGGACCATGAACATTGAAAATGGAATATACATCAATAGGAATGTTTAAAGGAGACTACAATTATGTGTGGAATTATTGGATATACCGGGCCTTTGGACGCCCGCAGCATCTTGTTGAACGGACTTTCTACTCTGGAATACCGGGGCTATGACAGTGCTGGGATCGCACTCTGTATGGAGGATTCCAGTATCTGTGTGGCAAAAAAGGTGGGGAAGGTTCAGGCACTGAAGGACTACTGCGATGCACAGATCACAGGAGGCTCCCACAGCGGCATCGGACACACCAGATGGGCAACCCACGGCGGCGTGACGGATGAGAATGCACATCCTCACCGGGCCGGACGGGTCACACTGATCCACAACGGAATCATTGAGAACTACCACGCACTGACGGAGCAGTTCGGTCTGCAGGACAGGCTTGTCTCTCAGACAGACAGTGAGGTGGCTGCCTGGGTGCTGGACCGGCTCTATACCGGCGACCCGCTGAAGGCAATCCGCGAGCTGATGGGCATGGTGGAAGGCTCCTACGGCTTCTGTATCATGTTCGATGACCAGCCGGGAGCTGTGTATGCGGCACGCAGTGTCAGCCCTCTGGTGGCATCCTACACCCATGCAGGCGCCATGATCGCCTCTGATCTGACAGCGCTGATTCCCTACACCAACCAGTATTTTGTGGTGCCGGAGGATCACATTGTCAAGCTGACCCCTTATAAGGTCCATGTCTATGAGCTGGATGATTCCTTCAGCAAGTTCTATCCGGAGATCATGACCGTCAACTGGAATATGGATGCTGCCATGAAGAACGGATTCCCTCATTTTATGCTGAAGGAGATCCACGAGCAGCCGGAAGCCATGAAGCAGACCATTCTGCCTCGCATGAACAAGGGCCTTCCGGACTTTACCGATGACCGGATTCCGGATCAGATATTCGCTGACTGCAGTCAGATTCACATTGTTGCCTGCGGTACTGCCATGCATGCAGGCATGGTAGCCCGGGCTGTCATGGAGCCGATTCTTCGGATTCCGGTGACCGTGACCATTGCGTCGGAGTTTCGGTATGAGCAGCCGCTGATCGATGAGAAGACCCTTGTGATCATCATTTCCCAGTCGGGAGAGACCATAGACACTCTGGCGGCTCTGCGGCTTGCACGGGAGTACGGCTCTGTCACCCTGGCTGTGGTCAACGTGAAGGGCTCTACCATTGCCAGGGAAAGCGATTATGTGCTCTACACCCATGCGGGTCCGGAGATTGCCGTTGCCAGCACCAAGGCATATTCCGTGCAGCTGGCGGCCCTCTATCTGATTGGATGCCGGATGGCGCTGGTGCGCGGGAAATTCAGCCGGAAGGAGGCGGCAGATTTCCTCGAGAAGCTGATTGATGCCATCCCTGCCATGGAGACCATGATCGAACAGAAGGACACCATCAAGGCTCTTGTGACTCATATTATCCAGAGTCCGGATGCATTTTTCATCGGACGCGGACTGGACTACGCATTTTCACTGGAAGGGGCTTTGAAGCTGAAGGAGATTTCCTACATTCACGCGGAAGCCTATGCGGCAGGAGAACTGAAGCACGGTACCATTGCCCTGATCTCCGACCAGGTTCCGGTCATCGCCATTGCGACCCAGGACCATGTATTTGCCAAGACCATCTCCAATATCCGTGAGGTCAAAGCCCGCGGTGCCTATGTGATTCTGCTGACCAGGGAGGGAGCCGTGGTGGACGAGAATCTTGCAGATATCCGCATTCGAATCCCGGATCTTGACGACAGATTTACAGTGTTCCCCATTGCGGTGGTGCTGCAGCTGATTGCCTACTATGCATCGCTCGGCAAGAATCTGGATGTGGACCAGCCGCGGAATCTGGCAAAGTCTGTGACGGTAGAATAGCGTTGTGACTCTGTAATCATAATAAAACGAGCCATAGTTTACATAATTAATTTATGTAAACTATGGCTCGTTTTGCATACGGCTTACAATTCTGCATCCAGCTCCGACGCATCCATCACCTTGCCGTCTCTCCAGATTCGCTCCAGATCATAGAACAGGCGGTCTTCCCGGCAGAATGCGTGGACGATGATATCGCCGTAGTCCATCAGGATCCAGCTGGCGCTCTGATAGCCTTCCACCTGCCGGCAGGGATATCCTGCCTTGCCTAACTCCTCTTCCACGTTGTCGGTCATGGCCTGCACCTGGTTGGTGTTGGACCCGCTGGCGATGATAAAGTAGTCAGCCAGCACAGATACTTCACGGATGTCGATGATCCGAATGTCCTCACCCTTCTTATCCTCCAGTGCGCGGACAGCCAGCTTTAACATCTCTTTGGATCTTTCCATATAATCTCCTCCGTTACGGATCTACTTTCCCAGCAAATCCTTATAATAATCATAGGCCCGCAGCGTCATGGTGTCCACGCTTCCGCCCTTTTGCTTCAGATAATCCAGTGTTCCCGCCAGAATCTCGTACATGGTCTCGTCCAGGTCCTGAAATGCCAGATAGCGCATCCGGGACAGATTGGAAGCCTTGTCTCTGCGGGGTTCGATATAATCCGCAATATATAGAATCTTATCCAGCGTGTTCATCTCCGGCTTTCCTGTGGTGTGGCAGCTGATGGCAGAGAGGATTTCTGCATCCTGAATGCCGTACTTGTGTTCTGCCATCCATGCGCCGTATCTGGCGTGGATTACCGCCGGCGCCTTCAGCTCGCCCCCTGTCAGGGCAATGCCGTGCTTTTCACATTTGGCGACCAGCTCATTGTCTGTAAATCGCTTGGCACAGTCATGCATCAGACCAGCCAGCTCTGCTTTTCCAAGATCATACCCGTAGCGCATGGCAAGGGCAATACAGGTGTAGGACACACCGATGGAATGCTCGTAGCGCATCGGGTCCAGCTTGGATTTTAACTGCTTTCGCAGTGTAGCAATCTGCTCATTCATGGTAATCATCTGCTTACTCCTGAATCCTTTCTGGTTCTGCAAGTCTCAAACATGTTCTAGTTTGTCGCTTCCGCCTCTGTCTGTGGTTTTGTATACAGACGATGGTCTGCAATGTACTGCTCCACAGCCTTCGGCACATACTTAAATACCGGCTTTCCCTTCGCCAGAAGCTCCCGCAGCTCTCCGGAGGATACGTCAAACTCCTCACAGTGAAGGCGGCGGATATCCGCCTGATAATGGGACTCCAGATAGGCAATTCGCTCCTCGATGGGACAGTCTGCCGCCGGATACTCCCGGCATGCCACTAAGAGGATGGTCTGCTCCATCACCTCGGCCGGATGGTGCCAGTTTTCAATCTGGTACAGGGAATCCGCACCGATGATGAAGAAGAACCGGTGCTGGGGATAGGTCTGGTGCAGCAGGCGCAGGGTGTCGGAGGTATAGGTATTGCCGCAGCGCTCCGCCTCAAATTCAGACAGTCGAAAGCCCGGGGTGTCAGCGATGGCAAGACGGACCATCTCGCACCGGTCTTCCACCTCCGTCACATGGTGATCCCGCTTGTGGGGAGGTGTTCCGGAAGGCATGAACCAGATCTCGTCCAGCCCATACTCCGTGTAAGCCTGCCGTCCCAGCAGTAAATGTCCGTTGTGAATCGGGTCAAAGGTCCCGCCCATGATTCCGATATCCGCCATAGCTTTTCGCCGCTCCTTTTCCTTCGGTTTCTGATGTGATTGATGGGTTGCCGCTTATTTTGCTGCCTTCGGAAGCTCAATCTTCCGCTTTGCCGGGTCCTTTGCCGGCTTGTAAAGTACGATTTTCTTGCCGATCACCTGCACAACCTCAGAGTGGGTGCGCTCTGCCAGAACCTCGGCGATGGAACGTCCGTCATCCAGGCAGTTCTTCAGTACGGTGATCTTGATTAGCTCCCGTGCCTCCAGCGCCTCTGCAATGGCAGCAGTCAGCTCCGGGGTCACGCTGGACTTGCCGATCTGGAAAATCGGGTCCATGGTCATAGCCAGACCTTTGAGATAGGATCTCTGTTTGCTTGTCATAGTTTTCTCCTGAAATTTATCCTTATTTGTAATAGTCAAATACGAGACCGTACATGCGTACCGTATCGCCTTCCTCGATGCCTGCCTCTTCCAGCTCCTCCAGGATACCGCTCTCCTTTAAGAACTTCTGGAAGAACTGGAATCCTTTCTCAGACTCCAGGTTCGTGTAACCCAGCATCTTCTCGATGCGCGGTCCCTCCACCACGAACTCGCCGTCCTCATTCTTCTCCACCGTGTAGGGCAGATTCCGGTCGCCTACATACTCGATCTCGAACTCCTTCTCGAAGATCACCGGCTCTAAGTTCACGGTCTTCAACAGCTCGTAGACTGCATATAACAGATCCTTGAGACCTTTGCCGCTGACTGCGGAGATCGGGAACACCCGGATGCCTTCCGGCTCAAACTCCTGCTTCAGGATTGCCACCGGGTCCTCGTCCTCCGCGTACACGGCGTCGATCTTGTTGGCAGCAATGACCATCGGGCGCTTCATCAGCTCCGGATTGTAATTCTCCAGCTCTTTGTTGATGGCACGGATATCCGCCACCGGATCACGTCCCTCGGTACCGGCTGCATCCACCACGTGAATCAGCACGCGGCAGCGCTCGATGTGGCGCAGGAAATCATGTCCCAGACCCACACCCTCGGAGGCACCCTCGATCAGTCCCGGAATATCTGCCATGACAAAGCCTGCGCCGCCGTCTAAGTCCACCACGCCCAGATGGGGATCCAGGGTTGTGAAATGATAGTTGGCAATCTTCGGTCTGGCGTTGGATACACGGGAAAGCAGGGTGGACTTGCCTACATTGGGGAATCCTACCAGTCCCACGTCAGCAATCACCTTCAACTCCAGCTGCACCCACAGCTCATGCCCCGGCTGCCCCGGCTGAGCGTACTTGGGCGCCTGCATGGTCGGAGTGGCATAGTTCATATTGCCCAGGCCTCCCTTGCCGCCCCGCAGGATGACTTCTCGTTTATGTTCACCGGACATATCAGCGATGACCTTGCCGGTCTCGAAGTCCTTGATGACCGTTCCTTCCGGAACCTTTACCACCAGGCTCTCCGCGTTGGCACCGTGGCACCGCCTCTTTCCGCCTTCTTCTCCGTCTTTTGCTACATATTTTCTAACATGTCTGAAATCAGTGAGGGTATTTAAGCCCGGATCTACCTCGAATATGATATCTCCGCCCTTGCCCCCGTCTCCGCCGTCAGGACCGCCTGCCGGCACGAACAGTTCTTTGCGGAAACTGACATGACCGTCTCCGCCTTTTCCGGATTTGATAAAAACCTTTGCATGGTCTGCAAACATATAGGCACACCTTGTCCTTTCGCATGACTCAAAAAGAGGCTTCATACTAATAATCAGTATGAAGCCTGTCAGTCAAATTATTCGTTGATTGTTCTCGGGTAAACAGAAACCTGCTTTTTGTCTCTGCCCTTTCTCTCAAATCTTACAACGCCGTCTGCGGTTGCGAACAGAGTATCGTCACCGCCACGTCCAACGTTCAGACCCGGATGGATCTTGGTACCACGCTGTCTGTAAAGAATGTTACCAGCTAATACGAACTGACCATCTGCTCTTTTGGCGCCCAGTCTCTTGGACTCGGAATCTCTACCGTTCTTGGTAGAACCTACACCTTTTTTATGAGCGAATAACTGAAGGTTCATCTTAAACATCACTTACACCTCCTTAAATCGAATTTTAATATATGGTTCTCCATATGCTTCCTCGATATCCTGTAAACCGAATACCAGAGAACTCATAAGAAGTGTTGCTTCCGGGCTCACATCACCGGTAAAGTGAAATCGGAACATCCCGCTCTCTTCATCCTGATCTGCCGTAAAGGTATCCTCTGTGAAATGCTCCACAGAATTCGCCATGTTGATCGTCAGTGCAGAGACTGCGGAGCACACAAGCTCCTGCCCTTCCTGATGGTCATCGGCATATCCGGCATGACCGAGCAGCTCCAGCCCACTGTAGCGATGTTCGGAATCAACAAATACGGTTACGTTAATCATAATTAAGCGTTGATCTTGTCGATCTTGATCTGAGTATAGAGCTGTCTGTGACCGTTCTTCTTATGATAGCCGGTCTTTCTCTTATACTTGTAAACGATCACTTTCTTAGCTTTTGCTTCCTTCACTACGGTTCCGGAAACGGTTGCTCCAGCTACGGTCGGGCATCCGATAGATAACTCTCCGTTGTTCACAGCCAGAACCTGGTCAAACGTAACGGTTTCGCCAGCGTCTACACCAAGTTTTTCTACCTTAATGATATCGCCTTCTGCTACTTTGTACTGCTTACCACCTGTTGCAATAATCGCGTACATATGGCACCTCCTATTTATCATTACTCGCCAAGTTTGGTGTCTGATGGATCTGATGATCCGTCATCAGAACTTTTCAACCTCGTTGTGCGGCATACTTGAATATATTAGCATGCTTGTCTTATCTTGTCAATCATTTTTATAAAGAAAATTGCGAAAAAATTACTCTTTCATCCAGGTCCGCGGTGAGAACAGCACCAGCATCGGGAACAGCTCCAGTCGCCCTGCCAGCATATCGAACATCAGCACATACTTGGAGAACGGGCTGAAGCCGCCGAAGTTGCAGGTAGGTCCCACCTCGGCGAGACCGGGTCCGATGTTGTTGAGGGTTGCCGCCACTGCCGTAAAGTTGGAAGTCGGGTCAAAGTTGTCCAGGCTGACCAGCAGCACCGACAGGCCAAATACCAGCAGGTAAGCCACCATATAGGTGTTGATGGAACGCAGCACCGTGTGCTCGATGGTCTTTCCCTCGAACTTCAGGACCTTGACACTTCTGGGATGAATCAGGGATGAGATCTCCTTCTTCACCGTCTTTGCAGCGATCACCACGCGGGATACCTTCATACCGCCGCCGGTACTGCCTGCGCAGGCACCCACGAACATCAGGGTTACCAGAATGGTTCTGGAAAATGCCGGCCACACATCAAAGTCCACCGTGGAGAATCCCGATGTCGTGATGATGGATGCCACCTGGAAGGCTGCATGGTGAAATGCCTCGAATACACTGCCGAAGCTTCTGTGGATATTCCAGGTGATCAGCAGGATGCTGGCGAGAATGATAGCCAGATAGCTGCGCACCTCCTCCGAGCCGAAGGCATCCTTGGGCTTGCGGATCAGAAGCAGGTAATAGGCGTTAAAGTTGACGCCGAACAGGATCATGAAGATCGTGGTGACCGCCTGCTGTGCCACCGTATAGTCGCCGCAGCTTGCATTTACCACGCCGAAGCCTCCGGTGCCTGCCGTGCCAACACTGATACACAGGGCGTCAAACCAGGGCATCCGGCATGCCAGCAGGATGAAGAACATGGCTACGGTCATGAAAAAATAGATCATGTACAGAATCTTCGCCGTGGCACGCACCTTCGGAACCAGCTTGCCTACTGACGGTCCCGGGCTCTCCGCACGCATGATATGCATGTTGTAGCCGCCTGCCATGGGAAGCACCGCCAGAATAAATACCAGCACGCCCATGCCGCCGATCCAGTGGGTGAAGCTGCGCCACATCAGCATACATTTGCTGAGAGCCTCCACATCCGACAGAATGCTTGCTCCGGTGGTGGTAAAGCCGGATATGACCTCGAAAAAGGCATCCTCCAGCATCGGAATCTCCCCGCTGATATAGAAGGGCATGGCGCCCACAAAACTCAGCACGATCCAGCTCAATGCCACCGACACAAAGCCTTCCTTGGCATAAAAAATGGTATTGGCAGGCCGCCTGTGGGCCAGAAGCCATCCGGCGATCAGACCGAACAGCGCCACCCCTGCAATGTAGAACCCGCTGGTCTCCTGATAGATGACTGCCACGACGCAGGGAAGTATCATCAGCGCCCCCTCGATGCCCAGGACCCAGCCAAGAAAATATGTAATAATACTGATATTCATACGTCATTTACCCTCTACTTTAAGATATCCTTCAAGTCCTTCAGCCCGGAATGGGTGGTTACCACGATGACAGAGTCTCCCTGCTCGATGGTATCCTTGCCTCGCGGGGTGATGATCTTGCCGTTGCGGTTGATGCAGGCAATCAGCAGGTTGTCCTTGAAGGAAAGCTTCTCAAGCGGCTTGCCGATCAGGGAAGATTCCTTTCCCACGCGGAATTCCAGCGCCTCCGCCTTGTTTGCCACAATCTTGTACAGCGTCTCCACATTGCTGCCCATGGAATTCTGCATGGCGCGGACATAGCGGACGATGCTGTCTGCGGTGATCAGCTTCGGATAAATGATACTGCCCAGGTTCAGCTGCTGGATCACGTCCTCGAAGGCGATCCGGTTGATCTTGGTCACCAGCTTGCCCTTGGTCATGGTGGCCGCAAACAGGGACAGCATGATATTCTCCTCATCAAAGCCGGTGAGGGATGCAAATGCTTCTGTCTGGCAGATGCCCTCCTCCAGCAGAAGCTGCTGGTCGGAGCCGTCTCCGTGGATGATCATGGCTTTCGGCAGCAGTTCGCTTAACTCGTTGCAGCGTGCCAGATCCTGCTCGATGATCTTGACCTTGATTTTGGTCTCCTCCAGCATCTTGGCAAGATAGTAGGTGATCTTGCCGCCGCCCACGAACATGGCGGACTTGATGGTGGTATTGGCGATGCCAACCTGCTTAAAGAATTCTGTCGCCTGTGCCGGTGCCGCCACGAAGGAGATGGTATCTCCGCTCTTTAAGTGGAAGTTTCCGTCCGGGATGATAACCTCATGCGCCCGCTCTACGGCACAGATCAGGATGCTGCAGTGAAGCTTCGGAGCCACCTGGTAGACCGGCATGTCATTCAGCACCGAATCCTGGGGGATAATGAACTTCATCAGCTCCACACGTCCCTTGGAGAAGGTGTCAATCTTGATGACAGACGGGAACTTAAGCAGTCTGGCAATCTCTCTTGCCGCCGCCTGCTCCGGATTGATCGCCATGGATAAGTTCAGCTCCTCTCGGATATAGCGGACCTCGTTGGCATACTCCGGGTTACGGATACGGGCAATGGTATGGCAGTTGCCGGCTTTCTTGGCAATCAGGCAGCAGAGCATATTCAGCTCGTCGGAGTTGGTGGTGGCGATCAGCAGATCCGTCTCCCGGATCCCCGCCTCCATCTGTACCTGATAGATGGCACCGTTTCCCTCCACGCCCATCACGTCAATGTTGTCTGTGACCGTGCGCAGCTTTGCGCCGTCCTTATCGATAACGGTGATATCATGTCCCTCATTGTTCAGCTGTTCGGTCAGAGTCAGTCCGACCTTTCCACATCCCACAATAATGATCTTCATGTTCTTCTCCCTTTATTTGGTATCTTATATTCTGGAAAGCTGCTCCATCAGGGGCTTCTTCCCTTTCTTTCTTGTCATTTCCACAAGACCCAGCGGAGTCATATCCACCACATGCACCTTCACCGGATCCGCCAGCGCCAGGGAGCGCAGGGTATCCAGAAGCAGGGTTTTGTCCTCCTCAGAGTCCATGTCAATGAAATCCACCATGATGATTCCGGATAAGTTCCGGAGCCGAAGCTGGCGGCAGATCTCTCTGGCTGCTTCCAGATTGATCATGCGGATGGTATCTGCCAGATTCTTTCTGCCGGAATACTTGCCGGTGTTGACGTCGATGACCACCATCGCCTCCGTGGGCTCGATGATCAGGTAACCGCCTGATTTTAACCATACCCGCTTCTGACATGCCTGGTCCATGACAGACTGGAGGGAATAAAGACTCGCCAGATCCACCATCGAATCCTGGTACAGGCGAAGCATTCCCGTGCGCTCCGGCTGATACAGCTCCAGATAGCGCTTCACGGTCTCAAAGACGTCGGGGTCATCTGTGACGATCTCTTCCAGCGTCCCTTCGTGACAGCTTCGCAGCGCCTTTAGATACTCCGGTTCCGCCTCATACAGCAGAGAGCAGGGAGTCCTGTAGGGAGCCGCCTTTACCACAGCCCGGTACTGGTCCAGCAGCATGTGTACCTCCCGCAGCAGCGCCTCCTCCATGCCGTAGGCATTGGTGCGGACAATCAGCCCAGCCTCGCCCTGTGTAAGCGCTTCCAGCTGAGGCTTCAAAGCCTCCTTCCAACTCCTGTCGGATATCTTCGCGGAAAAGCCGATGACCTGCTTTCCGGCAGTCAGCACGGCGTACTTGCCGGTAAAGTTCAGATTCCCCGTCAGTACCGGGTCCTTGGTCTTCACCGCGTCCTTCGCCACCTGCACGACGATCAGGTCGCCGCCTTTTATGGGGCGGGGACTCCCTCCGTCTGCGAACAGGGACACCGGATTGTCTGTCAGGCTGTAGTAACCGGTCCGTCCTTCCCCGAAGTCCACAAATGCAGAGTTTAAATTCTTTACGATATTCTTCACTCTGCCGATATAGATATTGCCCAGAATGGAGCCGGGCTCCTCCAGCCCCACCTCCAGCGCTTCTCTGCCGGAAAGCAGGGCGGTCAGAAGCCGCCCGTTCCACCTGGTGATTACAAGTTTATTCAATGTCTTCTCCAAACTGCTCCAGCGTCACAAAGTCCGGGCTGCCCTCGGTGCCCTTGTCTGCATAGACCTCCATGCGGGTGGTCAGCAGCGCAAACTCCACCATGGTCTCGCCCCGGCTCTCAAAGTACGCCCGAAGCACTGCATCCGGCTTTAAGTTGGCAGCACTGCCTGTGGCAATCTTCATCCAGACTGTTCGGTCCTCATTGGCTTTCAGCTCATAGATCATCGGGCGGATGTTCATCTCCCGCTCGCCCTTCTTGGTCTTCTTGATCACCGTGATCTCTGTTCTGGCAAGAAACTCCGCCAGACCTTCGGTAAATGCATCCCAGTCCGCCGGCGCATACTCCTCGCGGAATCTTACTGCATAATCGGCAGCAGCCACGATAGACATGGCATTGGCAGCGTCGTCCGGCAGACGGCGGTAGCTTAAGGCTTCCATCTCCTCTCCGATCACCTCGTTGATCCGCCGCAGCATCTCCTTGGAAGAATCGGTGCTCAGTACCTCGATATCCACGTACTCGCCCCGGCTCTCCATCCCCACACCCAGGGGGGATGCAAAGGACATGATCTGATGAGGGCTGAATCCCTCGCTGTAACGGATATCCACGTCCGCTCTGCGCATGACCTTCTGGAAATAGCGCATCACGTCCAGATGTCCGATGAACTTCATCGTGCCTTCTTTGGCAAACTTAATTCTTATCTTCAAAGCAGACACCTCCTCCAAATGCTCGTGCACCACAGCCGGAACACTGCTGGCGGCAGTTCGGTGTCACTTTCTCTCCGATGGCATTCAGCCACTCTCTCTTTAAGAATTCCTTCGTCACGCCTGCGTCGATGAAATCCCAGGGGAATACCTCATCCAGACCGCGCTCTCTGGTGGTGTAGAATCCGATATCCACACCGCAGGTCTCAAATGCCTTCATCCAGATCTCATTGTGGAAATGCTCAGACCAGGAATCATACAGGGCACCCTTGTGGTACGCCTCCTCCACCACGTCAGCCACCTTCCGGTCGCCGCGGGCCAGCACGCCCTCCAGCACCGTCAGATCCGCCTCATGGTAGTTGTACTTTAAACTCTTCCAGTTCTTCATATCCCGGAACTTGTGCTTCACGATGTACGCCCGCTCTAAAAATTCCTCCTTGGTGCACATCACCGCCCACTGGAACGGGGTAAATGGCTTCGGCACAAAGAAGGAGGAGCTTGCAACCACCTGCACGCGGCCGTTTCTGGTCTCCTTGGGCATCTCGTCGTAGTAAAGCTCCGCAATCTTCTCAGACAGCTCGGCAATGCCCTCCATATCTTCTCTCGTCTCTGTCGGCAGTCCCAGCATGAAGTACAGCTTCACCCGGTTCCAGCCGCCGTGGAACGCATCCAGCGCACCCTTTAAGATGACCTCCTCGGTCAGTCCCTTGTTGATCACATCGCGCAGTCTCTGGCTTCCCGCCTCCGGCGCGAAGGTCAGGCTGCTCTTCTTCACATCCTGCACCCGGCTCATCACATCCAGAGAGAAAGCGTCGATTCGCAGAGACGGCAGGGAAATGTTGACCCCTTTGCCGTGGAACTCGTCGATCAGGAAGTTCACCAGCTCCTTCAGATGGGTATAGTCACTGGAGCTTAAGGAACTTAAGGATATCTCCTCGTGTCCCGTATTCTTCAGCATCTTGTAGGCATAATCCTTTAGATATTCCAGGCTGTGCTCACGCAGCGGACGGTACACATTGCCCGCCTGACAGAACCGGCAGCCGCGGATACAGCCCCGCTGGATCTCCAGCACACAGCGGTCCTGGGTAACCTTCAAAAACGGCACTACCGGCTTCTCAAGATAGGGCGCATCGTCCATCTCCAGTACAATCTCCTTCTTCACCGTCTCCGGAATACCCGGACGATTGGGTGTGAAGGTATCGATGGTTCCGTCCTCCTTGTAGGTCACATCATAAAATGCCGGAACATACATGCCCGGAAGCTTCGCCGCCTGCTCCAGGAAGGTCCAGCGGTTGCCGCCCCTTCTGTGGTTCTCCTTGTAAATATCAAATAAGGCATCGTACTGGGTCTCGCCCTCACCGATATAAAAAATGTCAAAAAACGGCGCCAGCGGCTCCGGATTGTAGGCACAGGGACCGCCGCCGATCACGATGGGGTCATTCTCCTTGCGGTCCTCTGCATGCAGCGGAATACCGCTTAAGTCCAGCACCTGCAGAATATTGGTGTAACACATCTCATACTGCAGTGTAATGCCAAGAAAATCAAAAGACTTCACCGGGTCCTGAGACTCCAGCGCAAATAACGGGATTCTCCGCTCCCGCATGATCTGATCCAGATCGGTCCACGGGGAAAATACACGCTCACAATATACATCTTCCCGTTTGTTGAACATTGCATACAGAATCTGCATGCCAAGATGAGACATACCAATCTCATAAACATCCGGGAAGCACATGGCAAATCGAATGTCCACCTTGTCCGGATCCTTGCGGACAGCGTTCATCTCATTGCCGATGTAACGCGCCGGCTGCTGGACGGACAGCAGGATTTCGTCTGATAAAGCAAGTTTTCTCATAGTTATTCCTTTTCTGATATTTTCTTAAACAGAATTAAGTATATCATACTTCGGCAAGATACTCCATAGATTTCGTGTGAAAGATTTTTATGGAATCTTAATGTTGGTTAACAGACAGAAAAAAGACCACTCTTACTTTTTAAGGTAGAATGGTCTAGAGAGAAGCATAATATTGTTGTTAAAATTTGAAGCGTTCCAGCATATAGATGGGAAGTGTAAGAATTCTTCCATCTTTTCCGCCTTTTGTATCTGAAAAGGTTTGGAAGAATATGTTATTCTGTCAGACACCTTATATATCAGGATATGACTAAAACAGAAAGCTTTTGATAGCTTAATATAGCTTTTCTTCGTTCTTAACCAAGCGAATCAACCGACTGGTTCCCAATCTAGAAGCCCCCAGTTCCAGGAAATCCTTAGCATCGTCTAAAGAATTGATACCTCCTGCCGCTTTAATCTTAATGTTCTCTCCTACATGTTTTACAAATAGACTGACATCTTCTCTAGTGGCTCCACTACTGGAGAAGCCGGTCGAAGTCTTTATGAAATCCGCTCCTGCTTCAGTGATTACCTGGCACATACGAATCTTCTCTTCTGTAGTTAACAGACAAGCTTCAATGATAACTTTTAGGATTTTGTCTTGACAGACCTTCTTAACAGCTTTAATTTCTTCCAGTACTGTATCGTAATTCCCAGCCTTCACTTCTCCAATAGAAATTACCATATCAATCTCATCAGCACCGTTTTTGATGGCATCCTCTGTCTCAAAAACTTTGACTGCTGTAGTAGTATTACCATTTGGAAAGCCAATCACCGTACAAATTTTCAAATTATCTTTTATAAAATTCTTCGCTTGTTTCACGTAACAGGGCGGAATGCAGACAGACGCTATGCTGTATTCCATTCCCTCTTCACAGATTTTCTTAATCTCTTCCCAAGTGGCTGTCTGAGCTAACAGAGTGTGGTCTGCTTTGGAAAGAATTTCTTTAAATTCTTCTCTCATTTTTTAACTCCTATTTATGCCGCCTCCTTAGACGGATTCTTCATTTTTGTCCTGATTCCAGAAAACAATAAAACAGTTATAGTCATAAAATACGGTAAAGCAAGCACAAGCTGAGACGGAATACCGAAATTCTGCATACTTGCCGCCAATGCCTCCGCGTAAGCAAAGAGAAAGCTGTAAAGGGAAGCTAAAAGCGGGTTGCCCTTGGCTATCATAATTGCTGCAACAGCCAAGAAACCACGTCCTGCAGACATATTTTCTGTAAAGATAGAAGTACCTCCTAATGGAAGGATTGCTCCTGCAATCCCTACAAAAAATCCGGTAATCAATACAGAATACCATTTGTACCTAAGAACATTAGTCCCTGTTGTTTGAGCTGCTTTTTCATTGATTCCCACACTACGCAGGCGGAGACCAAAGGGGGTCTGATACATGGTAATCCAAGTGCCTGCAATTGCTAACAAGGTGAAATACACAACCAAATTGTGTTTATTCAAGATTTCTCCCACATAGGGAATCTTATCTACTAACGGTAGCTGTAAAGTTGGAAGACTTATCAGCTTTGGGTCCATAAAGGAACCCCTTTTGCCCAAAATATTCAACAGTAAAAATGAAGTGAAAGCATCCATACCTAAATTCATGGCAATGCTGACTACCATACCGCTAGAACCCATATGGAAGACCATAACACCAAACAGTGCGGAACAACCAAGACCTGCCAAAATACCGCAGAACACACCTACATATGGATTGCCTGAATAATATGATCCTAAAGTGGCAAAAAAGGCCGAACACAGCATAAAGCTTTCCAGAGCAATGTTAAAAATCCCAGCTCTATCTCCAAAGCATCCGCCGATAGAAGAAAGAATTAAGGGAACTGCCAGCCTGAGAGCCGCTGCCATGGTAACCGTACCTAAAATAATAGAAAGCACTATTCTATAGCCCCCTTTCTTTTAAAATAGTTAAAGAGCGTTCTATAGTCCACGGTGATAAACAGTACAAACAATGCTTGAATTAACAGCACCGTAAGGCGGTTGACATCACACATACGCTCCATATGAAGGGAGCCGGCTTTTAAGATACCCCAGACGATGGCTACAACCAGCACCGTAAGAGGATTAGTGTTTCCAATCATGGCAATCATGATTCCATCCCACCCTAAATTGTTTGAAAAACTGGCCGTAAATTTGCCATAGGTTCCTTGTACCTCTATACTTCCGCACAGACCTGCCAAAAAACCAGATAAAAGAAAAATTGCCAGAAATGTCCAGGTTACATTAACTCCACCTACCTTAGAAAATCTGCGGTTTTCTCCAACTTGTTTTAATTCATATCCAACAATCGTATATCGGTATACCATAAAAATAATAACCACCAGAGTCACAGCAATAACGAATCCTGTACTGGCATTGGTCTTGACCACCAAATTGGTCAACCGGGCCGTGTCCTGTATAGGCGGTGTAGACAGGGCTAGGGAATCTCCTGCTGCGCTGATTCCCATAACAATATAAGTGAAGTATTCAGTCAGCAGCACAGCAATATAGTTTAACATCAATGTGGTGATCATCTCGTTGACATTAAAAAACAGTTTCATAAGTGCAGGAATCAGAGCAAATGCCATTCCTGCAATACCAGCTGCAAGTAAGCAGCTTGGTACGTGTAGGAACCTGGGCAGATGTACATAGAATCCAAACAATGCTGCGGCATAAGCACCAAAATACAGTTGCCCTTCAATCCCCAAATTCATGACTCCGGATTTAAAAGCAACAGTAGCGGCAATTCCGGTCAAAATACAGGGCGTAATCCACCGAAGGGTATTGCCAAAGTTACGGATACTTCCAAAAGAGCCCTCTAAGATATAGGTCATGGCGGTCACCGGATTTTCCCCCTGCCATAGAATCAGGACACTTCCAATGACCATGACAGCCAGAAAAGAAAATACATATTTCAGGATATTCCAGACTGTATCCAGCCCCAGCAGTTTTATGTATCCTTTCATAGAATCCCACCTCCTGTCATCAAAAGTCCAATTTCTGTCTCAGTTTTCTCTCCATGTCCGCCTCCATCATATAATTGTCCGTCATACATGACTAAAATGCGGTCGGAGACCTCCATCACCTCGTTCAACTCGTGGCTGACCAACAGAATGGCCGTTCCTGCAGCGGCTAAACTCTCTATTTTTTTCCAAATAAACTCAATAGCACCAATATCAATTCCTCGCGTAGGATCCTCAATAATCAGCAAGCTATTATCCTGTAAAAATTCTCTTCCTACAATAAGCTTTTGGATATTGCCTCCCGAAAGTGTTTTAATTTTCAGGTTGGTAGAAGCAGCTTTCACATTAAACTGTTCAATGATCCTTTCTGTAAAAGAAACAGCCTGTTTCCGATTCAGAAAATAACGACTCTGGAATCCCTTGACAATATGATATCCCATGATGGCATTCTCCCACAAAGAAGCCTCTCTGTTGATACCCTCACTAATACGGTCCTGAGGTACATAGCCAATATGGCACAGACGGTGGTTTCGGCAATTTAAATGAGTGATGTCCTTTCCACCAAAGAGTACTTGTCCCCCACTACTCTTTCTTAAACCAAATAGACTTTCCACCAGTTCCTGCTGACCAGAACCGGCTACGCCGGCTATTCCTAATATCTCACCTTTTCGAAGGCAGAAAGAAACATCGTCTAATTTTGCTCTTCCCTCATAGTCAGAAACAGATAGATTCTTTACCTCCAAAAGTACTTCTCCACATTGCTTTTCTTCCTTCCGGACGGTCATTAGAACCTCCCGCCCCACCATCATTGTAGCAAGATCGTGTTCGTCAGTTTGTTGTGGAGTTACAGTATTTACATAGTGACCATTTTTCAAAACTGTAATATCATCAGAAATTTCCATGACCTCTTTTAATTTATGAGTAATGAATAATACTGTCTTTCCGTGTTTTACTAAAAAGCGGATCGCATCAAACAAGCCTTCTATTCCTTGTGGAGTCAGCACCGAAGTCGGTTCATCAAAAATTATAATGTCTACTCCTCGGTATAGAATCTTTACGATTTCAACCTGTTGTAGCATGGAAACTGATAAATCCTGAACCACTTCATCTAAAGGGATATTAAAATGATATTCCTCACAGATAGTCTCTACCTGTTTCCGAATCATTTTTTTGTCCAGGAAAAGCCCCATTTTTCTTTTTTCATACCCCATCATAATGTTATCTAACACGGTCAGTTCTGGGAACAACATGAATTCCTGGTGTACCATACCGATACCAGCTCGGCTGGCATCGCTTGGATTTCTAAAGCTTACCTTTTTCTTGCGGACAAACAGTTCACCTTCATCTGGCCGGTAAAGACCGCTTATGACATTCATAAGCGTGCTTTTCCCTGCTCCGTTTTCACCAATTACAGCATGGACCGTTCCTTTTCTCACAGCCAGATTAATCTTGTCATTAGCTGTGAGGGAACCGAACCGTTTTGTAATTCCTTTTAACTCCAGTATGTACTCCATAGATTCCTCCGTTTCACACACAGTGGAAAGTTTCTATTTTAAAAAGTCCTCCAACACTAAGCTACCATCCCTGACACTGTTCATCATCGTATCTAAATCTGTTTTAATATTTGCTGGCAATTTTTCATAATCTCTGTTATCAAAGATAGCGGATTGAGTTTCAATTCCATAATTGGTTCTTCCTGGAACGAATTCTCCATTTTTATAGGCCGTGAAGGAATCAAAGATAGCTCCGTTGATATCTGTTAAGGAGGACCAGAATACACAGTCGTCAATTCCACCCTGCCATTCATCTACACCTATACATTTGATTCCAGCTTCGCCGCAGGCCTGAATAACGCCAAGCCCCGCAAGATTAGCAGTCTGAAAAATGATATCGGCACCTTGGTTTACTATGATTTTTGCCTGCTCACCGGCCTTCACGGTATCACTGTCATCACCTACATAAGCAGTGTGAACTACAACGTCAGGATTCGCATAAGCAGCACCGGCCACATAAGCGTCACGGAAACGATTGATAACCGGAATATCCAAACTTCCAATCCAGCCAATGGTCCCGACTTTAGTTGTCTTTGCTGCCACAAAACCAGAAACGAAAGCAGGTTCCAAGGAATCTACATAAATGTTAGCTACATTGTCATGTTTGGTGTCTAAGTTACTGTCAATCAGGCAGAATTTGGTGTCTGGATATTCAGGAGCCAGTTCAATCGCAACCTCATTAATCGTATCAAACATGGTATAAATTGGATTAGCGCCCATTTCTGCCATAGCCCTAATCTGTTCTGCATATTCAGCTTTGTCCAAAGCCTCAATTAGTTTGATTTCAGCGCCATACTCTTTCTCGATTTTTTCAAAACCAGTCCAGGTCAAATCTGTAAAAGGAACGCCTGCAGGAGCTTCGGAAATCAAGCAAGTGAACATATTTTCATTCTCTTTTACGTCATCAGCTTTTGTTTCTGCTACGTTTTCTGCCTGTCTCACGGTTCCTTCTTGGTTAACTGGTTCTATTTTTTCTGCAGAACATCCTGCTAATATGCAAATAACTGCTGTTGCCAAAAAGAGTTTCATTTTTTTCATTACCTTTCCTCCATTTATTCTTCTTTAAAAATTTTCAATAGTTCACTGATATCCTTGATGAGGCAGTTAGGTGACTTCTCTATCAACGATTGTCTTGACCAGTTTCCAGAAGGAACTGCTACGGTATAGACTCCGGCAGATACTCCCGCCTCAATATCAAAAGGAGATTCGCCAATGTATGCGCACTCGCCTGCTGTAAATCCACAAATTTCAATCCCCTTGGCAATCGGCTCTGGAGCCGGTTTAAAACGGGTTACATCGTCTCTGGTAACCATAAATCTTATATACGCGTCCAGTCCCATACGATTTAAAATGTGTTTGGCGTTTTTTCTCCGTTCGGATGTGATCAGACAGATGGGGCACCCCATAGCATGAATCTCAATCAAAGTCTCCATGGCATGATCAATCATCTTGGCTCTCTCCATATGGATAGGATATTGTCTTTTATACTCTTCAATAAATCGTTCAATGGTATTCAAATCTTCCTTCCTTGTTTCTGTCAGGGTGGTTAGCATCTCCTCCACTGGCAGGCCGAACATTCCCATAATCTCTTCTTTGGTCGGCACTCTGACTCCTATACCGGCAAAGGAATCTGCCAGAGCATCACAAATACAATCCTGGGAATGAATCAGAGTCCCATCCAGATCAGTCAGCAACGCTTTATATCGCGGCATACTTTTCTATCCCTTCTATTATTTCTTTAAAATTGCATGATCAAGAGCATGGCAACATGGGCAGTTTCTCTCATCTTTCAAATTTGGAATCGCGAGGTTAAGCACCTGTTTAAAGTCCTCAATTCCCTGTTTAAGGAGTCTTGGAAAGTCATCTGCCTCTATCTGCTCTCCTAGACACCAGTTAGTCGGTACACAGATATGGGCATAACAGATAGCTGCTTCTCTGGCAAATACTGCTTCTGGAAGAGTAGTCATACCAATTAAATCTGCTCCCAAACGTCTAAACAGCTTCAATTCAAAAGGAGTCTCAAAGCGTAGCCCCTCATTGACAAAAATAACAGCTTCATCATGTACATGACCGGGTTTTATCTGATTTGCTGCATCAATCAATGCTTTCCTTAAATCAGGACAGTAAGCCGGTGTCATATCAACGTGGTATGCTTCTACCTCATCGTCATACAAAGAACGAGGAAATCTTCTGGTCCAGTCACAAAAATCATGAGGAATTACCAGACTGCCCAACTCAATATCAGGATTGCTACTTCCCACACAATTTGTAGCCAGAATTTGTTCCACTCCCAATTCTTTGAAAGCCCATATATTGGCACGGTAATTGATACGGGGAACAATAATTTTGTGTTCTTCCCCATGACGTGGAAGGAAATACACTTTCCGGCCCTTAATAGTTCCCTCAAAGATTTCAGATGATCGCCCATACCGATTGTTATGGATGAACATCCTTGGATTTTCCAGAAGCTCATAAAAACCGCTTCCTCCAATAATTCCAATTGGTTTCATGTTTCTACTCTCCTTTTCCTTTTATTAGAACTGAAAACGTTTTCAGTTCCTGCAAAAAAAATACGGTAATTGTTTCTACCAGTATTTTTATCACATTTCTTACCCTAAATAATGGCCTTCTCTCTGATAGTGGACAGAGGAACTCTCCCTCTCAGGAAAGCTCCTGAACCGATGTCCGCTCTACAAATCGCAACTCCAAAGATTCCATGTAGACTGGCGCCTTAGCATCTGAATGATTGATGCGTTCTAACAAAAGTTCCACTGCACGTGTTGCTATGGCTGAGGTATTTAGATGAAAGCTGCTGATGCCATATTGCTCAAAAAGCTCCTCATCATCATCACACTCTTCAAATCCAATAATGGAAATATTTTTTCCTGGCACCAAATTCCGTCTTCTTATTTCTTCTAAAATACCTGTTGTCAATGTGTTATTTCCTGCTATGATGGCTGTAGGCGCATTCTCCATCATCAATAACTGTGATGCATGATGAGCGCCTGCCGCTGCCTTCCAGCAATCCTGAATAAAGTAATTCTCTCTCCAAGAAACGTCATAATCTCTAAGACAGTCTCGATATCCTCGGGTTCGTTCTTCTGCAATACCATGACCCTCTTTTCCTACCAGAAAAGCAATTCTCCTGTGACCTTTCCGAATCAGGTACTCTGTTCCCCGGTATAACGCTTCATAATTCCGATTCATTACACAGTCAATTGTCGTATTATCCTCAAAATATCTGTCAACCAGTACAATTGGTTTTCTAATACTATACATAGGTGACAGTTCTTTTAACGAGGTAGCATCTAAAATTCCGTCTGCCATCTGACAGATGGAACTGTTTAAGAAGTTAAGTTCCTCGTCTGCCGATTCCGTAGTATATACAACCACGTAATATCCGTGCTTTTTCATCTCACGAATAATCACATTAATCAGCTGTGTGAAGAAATGGTTGTCAATAATCGGAACAATCACCACTATGACTTGGCTCTTGCCTCTGACCATAGCTTTTGCTGTGAAATCTGGCACATAGTGAAGTTCCTCAATCGCTTTCTGAACTCGTTCTTTCACTTCACTATTGATCCATTTATAATCATTTAGCACTCGCGAAACTGTGGCAGGCGATACTTTTGCATATTCAGCCACATCTTTAATGGTGATTTTCTCCTTTTTCATACACATATTTCCCCTTTTTCGGAACTGAAATCCTTTTCAGTATAGCAATAATAACATATTTCAATTAATTTTTCAATGTTTTTTTGAATTTTTTATAGAAGTATTAAATTTTTTAACGTAAAAAGCAGGCACCGATTCTTTTTTGTTTCAGTGCCTGCACTTTTATAGTACTGATTATACATTGCTCTGATTGTAACTTATTATATAGATGATTCATGATCAATATCGTCCCACCACAATAATCACATCCCGTGAGGTCCCGGATGGACGTTCCTTGCTGTAGATGCCAATGTGGTTCAGGACCGGATCATCCACCACCCGCTCCAGTACCCCGGCATCGTAGTAATGATCCAGGGAAAGCTTCTTCATATTTTTATTCCAGTTAATCCGCAGGCTTCCCAGTCTTGAGAACTTGATGCCCTGCTGGGTTCCCAGCTTCTGCAGGTCTCCGCCATCCAGAGACTGGTCATCCTCTTCTGCCACCTTCTCTGCGATGGCAGCCAGACGGTTGTCCCGGTAGAGGGGATCCAGCCCCAGCTCTGACCGCTTGATATTGATCCAGTTGAGAACTTCATCATCCTGGGCTGTCTGCAGCACCTTCACACTGGCCCGGGTCGGGTCTGTGTCGGGAACTTTGTGACAGACACCGTCCTCGCCGATCCGGTAGGTGATATTCTTAATACTGATCTCGGAATTCACCAGCAGGCTGGCATCCGGGCAGAAATAATAGTACCGCTCATCCGGAAGCCGATTGAATCCGATCAGCGTCACACCGTCAAAGCCAAAGTAATAGCGCTTATCATCTTCTGTATACCACTCATTTTTCTTGAGGGTTCCGTCTGCATTGATATACTTCCAGCCGTAATACTTATAGCCGTTGACATATTCCTGCCAGCCGCCCTCATCCTCCGGCTCCTCGGCACCCTCTGCCACCTGATACAGATAGACATTGGAACCTTTCCCGCAGGTAGTCAGCATCAGTACGGTCTTCTCTGCGTTAGACTTCGCCCAGATAGCACCGCTCTTACCGGCAGCATCGTATGCTCCCTTGAACTTTAAATAGCTGCCATCGCCGGAGCCTTCCCTGTCTATGTACTGCCAGCGATATTCCGGTGTGTCGGATATCTGCGGCACTGCATGAAAGAAGTCCACGCCCCGGGTGTCGAAGGTCAGATACCCTTCCGCCGACTTGATTGCCAGCCCGTGATTCAGCTCCCAGAGCCGCTCATTGTTCTTCCACTTCTTATCACTGGCCGACTCCACAAAACTGAACAGGTACTTCGGGTCGCTGTTTGCCACCGCCGATATGTTGTAAAGGGGGCGCAGAATCCAGTCATCCTCATCTACACCCAGCGCATAGGCGCCATTGCCCTCTGATTCAAATATAATCATAAACTGCCCTTTCGGGTAGCGTTCGTCTGTTCGCTTATATACTGCTCCGAAAGCAGGAATCGATATTGCAGCCGATAAGAGAATTGAAAAAATACCGCCTAACAGTTTTCTTCGCCTCAACATAGTAATCCCACCTTTAAAAAGTTGTGTAGATTTATTATATCGAATAATCGGAAAAAGGGCTACCGTTGTTTATTAAATAAATCGTAACATATTACTTAAGATTCTCATAAGGTTTTATCGTTCAGCACCCACCTGAGCCTCAAATGCCTTCACAATTCCGGTCAGCAGCTCCACCACCTTCTCCATGGACTGGATGCAGATGTACTCGTGCCGTCCGTGGAAATTGTGACCGCCGCTGCACAGGTTCGGACAGGGAAGTCCCTTAAAGGAAAGTCTTGCCCCATCGGTGCCGCCGCGGATCGGTGTGACGATCGGTGTGATACCGAGATTCTTCATGCAGTCCTCAGCAATGGTGATCAGGTACTGGTGCGGTGCCACCTTCTCCTTCATGTTAAAGTAGGAATCCTTCAGCTCCAGTTCCACAGTCCCTTCTCCGTACTTGCGGTTTAAAAACTCCACAATATCCTGCATCCGCTGCTTTTTCTGCTGGAACTTGTCCATATCGTGGTCGCGGACAATATACTTCATGACCGTGGTCTCTACATCGCCTTCGAAGGAGTCCAGATGGAAGAAGCCCTCATATCCGTCCGTGCAGGCAGGATTCTCAAATACCGGAAGCATGGACTGCAGCTCCATTCCCACCAGGATGGAATTTTTCATTTTCCACTTGGCAGAGCCTGGATGGATGCTGACACCGTGAATGGTCAGTCTGGCGGAAGCCGCATTAAAGTTCTCGTATTCCAGTTCGCCTAAGCGTCCGCCGTCCACAGTATAAGCCACATCTGCACCAAAGGCTTCCACATCGAAGAAGTCCGTTCCCCGTCCCACTTCCTCATCCGGGGTAAAGGCGATACAGATCTTGCCGTGCTTCACCTCCGGGTGAGTCAGCAGATATTCCGCCGCTGCCATAATCTCTGCCACGCCCGCCTTGTCATCGGCGCCAAGCAGTGTGGTGCCGTCGGTGGTGATCAGATCCTGCCCTACATAGCAGTTCAGATCTTCAAATTCCTCCGGTCCCATGGTCTCACCACTCTCTGCATTCAGCAGGATTCTGCCGCCGTCGTAGTTCCGGATAATCTGTACCGAAATATCCCTGCCGGAACACGCCGGAGACGTATCCATATGGGCAATCAGCCCCAGCGCCGGAATCGACTTGTCTGTATTTGCCGGAATCACCGCCGTCACATAGCCATAAGCATCCATGCTCACTTCGGATGCACCCATTTCCTTCAACTCCTGCTCCAGCATCTGTCCCAGAACCTTCTGCTTCTTTGTGCTGGGATAGCATTCCTGATCCTCCATAGACTGGGTGTCTATGGCCACATATCGCAAAAATTTATCTACTACTGCTGACATATCGTATTCTCCTTGGAATTTATTTTAGTATACAAAAATGAGTACAGAATCCTTGGACACTGCACTCATTTAGTATAGCATAGTTTCAGATAAAATAACAGTAAGCAACGGATTTCGTAAGCTGATCGCATTTCGTGGGCTTATGAGGCACACTTTGGACAATAAATAGCTATTATCGAAAAAATTGTCCAAACCTGCTCTGACAACGCGGAACATCAGTTTACATAAAGTGAATTTTGGACAATTATCTTCAAAATCTGCTGTTATTATCCAAAATCTCAGGATTTTTGGATAATTTTCAGGGGTTTCGGGTCAGAATTGTCTAAAACACATGGTTTTGCGGTATTAACATATACCCTTAAAGCAAGGATTGGACAATTTTATGAAATATCGGCTATAATTGTCCAAAATGGCCTGTACCCCCTATTCCACTGTCAAAAAATCCTTGCAACCGGGGCGGAATATGTCTGTATGAAGCTTCTTCAGTCAACCAACGCGACAAGATTTATCATGACTGGGCAAATGAGTTTACATAAAACAATTATGTAAATCAGTATGCATTACAAGGAAATGTGTTACAAATTTATACGCTTTCAAATTTACATACTTCAAGTTCATGCCCCTCAAGTTCATCGCCTGATACGCAACCTCTCCTACCGGTTCGCCAGTTCCTCCGTAATCTCCTCCCAGGTAACTCCCTTCTCTGCCATCAGCACCATCACATGATACAGGAAGTCGGATATCTCATACTTGATTTCCTCCGGGTCCGGGTTCTTGGCGGCGATGACGATCTCTGTCGCCTCCTCGCCTACCTTCTTTAAGATCTTGTCGATGCCCTTGTCAAAGAGATAGTTGGTGTAGGAGCCTTCCTTCGGATGCTCCTTCCGGTCCTGAATCACGGCAAATACATCCTCGAACACCTTCAGCGGATTGGTCTCTTTGTACTCCTTCTGTACCAGGGTCTGGAAGAAGCAGCTTTTAGAGCCGGTGTGGCAGGCAGCACCGATCTGGTGCACTTTTGCCAGCAGAGTATCATTGTCGCAGTCCAAGTGCAGGGACTTCACGTACTGGAAATGACCGGAGGTCTCGCCCTTTAACCACTGGCTCTGACGGCTCCGGCTGTAGTAATGCATCTTGCCGGTCCGCAGGGTATCTGCAAATGCCTGCTGGTTCATATAAGCCAGCATCAGCACCTCGGAGGTCTTGAAATCCTGCACGATCACCGGAACCAGATCACCCGGTCCCAGCTTGAACTGATCCCAGGATACACTGCTGCGCAGAATGTCCACAGGCATGCCGAACTCAGCCAGCATCTGCTTCATCTCCATATAGCTGTCAGCCGCCTGCTCCGGCACAGTCAGGATCAGTCCTGCGGTGCAGTCAGCCTTCATATCGGCAACCAGCACATCCGGCGCATCGGAATCTGCCACCAGAAGAAGCGGCAGCATTCCCTGCTGTGTGACGGCCTCGTCCAGCACAGAGAAATCTCCTCTGTGGTTCAGAATCAGTGCCGATGCCCCCAGCTGCCCGAACTCAGCTGCCCGTGACAGCTGTGCGGTATCTTTCAGCCATACCAGAATCTTCTCCGTTCCAAACCGGCTGGAAGCTTCCTTGATCAGATCAATATTGTCCTCATTGCCGCCGTCCAAGTAAACGGCTTTCGCACCTGCGTACAGGTACTTCTTCACATCCTCCAGGCGCTTCACATGACCGCCGGTGATGATGGGAAGGTCAATCTCTCTTGCAATTTCCTTGATCAGTCCGATGGAACGCTCATGATCCTCGTCCGTCTCGGACAGATCATGGATCAGCAGCTCATCCGCCCCGTTGTCATTGCAGTAATGAGCAATCTCCTTTATCGTGCAGGCGGTATTCCCGTCAGCCGTACAGCTGCCTTTACCCGTAGCGCTGCCTGCAACGCAGCCGTCTTCAGCACCAGCGCTGCCTGCAACACAGCTGCCTTCACCCGCTACGCTGCCAGCAGCACCGTCCAGCAGCACCGCTTCCCCGTCCTTACAGCCGATTCCGGCTATCAAACGCTTAAAATCTGACATTTTCTCCACACTCCTTACTCAAAGCGTGCCAGAGCATCCGGCAGGCTGATTCGTTTTTCATACAAAGCTTTGCCAATGATTGCGCCCTTGATTCCCTGATCATACAGCGCCTGTAAGTCGTCCATACAGGACATGCCGCCGGAGGCGATGATATCCATGCCGGTCTCGTCGGTCAGCATTTTCGTGTAGGGAATATTTGGTCCCGTCAGCATGCCGTCGCGGGCAATGTCCGTGTACACCACATGGCGGACGCCGTAGGACTGCATCTTCCGGCATAAGTCCACCGCGGTCACACTGCTGGTCTTCTCCCAGCCCTCCACGGCCACCATACCGTCCTTGGCGTCCACGCCCACCACGATTCGCTCCGGACCGAACTCCGCCACCAGCTCCCGGATGAACTCCGGCTCCTTCGCCGCCCGGGTGCCGATGATGCAGCGGGTAATACCCAGATTCAGAAGACCTCGCACCGCCTCGGCGCTTCGGATGCCGCCTCCCAGCTGTACCGGCACGCTGACGCTCTTCACAATCGCCCGGATTGCCTCCTCATTGACCGAGTGACCGGCAAGAGCGCCGTCCAAGTCCACCAGATGAAGGTAGGAAGCCCCCTGGCTGACCCACAGCTTTGCCATATCCGCCGGAGTGTCTGAGTATACCTTTATATTGTCAAATAGTCCCTGTGTCAGGCGGACACACTTGCCGCCCTTCATATCAATAGCCGGATATAACTGCATCGATCAAAACTCCTTTTTCTGTATTTTCACAGGCTCCCGCATGAGGAACCCGGCCTTAAAGCGTGCCCTTGGTTGACAGTACATCGGTGATTCGCGGATCGAACCGGGTCGCCTGATCCAGGGCTTTGGCAAATGCCTTAAATGCCCCCTCCACAATGTGGTGGTTGTTGATTCCGCTCATCTGCTTTACATGCAGATTCATCTCTGCCCCGTAGGATACCGCATAGAAGAATTCGCGGATCATCTCAGTCTCCAGATCTCCGACCTTCTCCCGGTCCAGGGTCAGATCGTAGACCAGATAGGGTCTGCCGCATAAGTCCAGGGCGCACAGAAGCAGCGCCTCATCCATGGGCAGAATCTGGGAGCCGTAACGGACAATGCCCTTCTTGTCTCCCACCGCCTCTTTGATTGCCTTTCCCAGCACGATGCCGGTATCCTCGATGGTATGGTGGGTGTCCACCTCCAGATCTCCGTCCACCTGCACGGTCAGGTCAAACAGACCGTGGCGGGCAAATCCGTTCAGCATATGGTCGAAGAAGCCAATGCCGGTATGGATATCCGCTTTCCCGGTACCGTCTAAGTCCAGGGTCATGCGGATCTTTGTCTCATTTGTATTGCGCTCAATGCTCGCTGTTCTTGCCATCGCTGTGCCTCCTGTTATGGGTAATTCCATGTTTCTCTGTGAAGCTGCCTTATTCGAACCGCACCCGGATGGAATTGGCATGAGCTGTCAGATGCTCTGCCTCGGCAAATGCCTCGATATCCTTATGTACCGGCTCCAGCGCTTCCCTGGAGTAATAAATGATACTGGACTTCTTGATATAGTCGTCCACACCCAGCGGCGAGAAGAACTTGGCGGTTCCGTTGGTAGGAAGCACATGGTTCGGACCTGCAAAGTAATCTCCCAGCGGTTCGGAGCTGTACTCGCCCATGAAGATCGCGCCTGCATTCTGAATCTTCGTCATCACCTCAAACGGATTGCGGGTGACGATTTCCAGATGCTCGGAGGCAATCTCATTGGCAGTGGCGATGGCGTCCTCCATGGTGTCTGCCACCAGGATGTAGCCGTAATTTTCCAGAGACTTCTTAAGAATCTCCTTTCTGGAAAGATTTTCAACAAAGCCGTCCACCTCTTCGGACACCTTCTTGGCCAGCTCCATGCTGGTGGTCACGAGGATTGCAGATGCCAGCTCGTCATGCTCCGCCTGGGACAGAAGGTCCGCCGCCACGAACCGTGGATTGGCGCTGTCATCTGCCAGCACCAGGATCTCGCTGGGTCCGGCGATACTGTCGATGCTCACATGCCCGTATACTGCCTTCTTTGCCAGTGCCACGAAGATGTTGCCCGGTCCCACGATCTTATTGACCCGCGGAATAGACTCGGTGCCAAATGCCAGCGCTGCGACAGCCTGGGCACCGCCTACCTTGTAGACCTCCGTTGCGCCCGCCAGATGTGCGGCGATCAGTGTCACCGGATTCACTTTTCCGTCCTTGCCCGGAGGGGTTACCATCACGATCTTCGGCACGCCTGCCACCTCTGCCGGGATAATGTTCATCAGCACTGAGGAGGGATAAGCCGCCTTGCCACCCGGAACATAGACGCCCACGCTGGAAAGGGGGGTCACCTTCTGTCCCAGGATCGTGCCGTCCGGCTTGCTGTCGAACCAGCTGTACTGCTTCTGCTTCTCATGGTACTCCCGGATGTTCTTCATGGACTTCTTCATGACCTCCAGAAGCCCCGGCTCCACCAGAGTCAGTGCCTCCTCGATCTCCCCATCGGTCACCCGGATGGTGTCAGCCGTAAGCTCTGCACCGTCGAACTTCCTGGTGTACTCAAATACAGCCTCATCCTTCCGGCAGCGCACATCGTTCACGATGGCCTGCACCGTGCCCTCGTAGCTGGTATAGTTGTTGGGGTCCCGCTTTAACAGGTCCGCCAGAATGTTCTGTCTGCTCTGTTCATCTAATCGGATTATTCTCATTGTCTACGCCTCCTGCTGGATCAGGGCTCTCAAGTCCTGGATTATTTTCGTAATGCGTTCGTGTTCCATCTTCATGCTCACCTGGTTAACCACCATGCGGGCGGACAGCGGACAGACCTCCTCAAGCACCGTCAGCCCGTTTTCCCGAAGGGTGGAGCCGGTCTCCACGATGTCCACAATGACCTCCGAAAGCCCCACAATGGGAGCCAGCTCGATGGAGCCGTTCAGCTTGATGATCTCCACGGTCTGATGCTTCTTGTTATAGAAGTAATCCTTCGCAATCGCCGGGTACTTGGTCGCCACCCGGATCAGCTCGTGGTGCTTCAGCCGCTCTCTGGCTGACTCCGGTCCGCAGACACACATCCGGCAGCGGCCCATATTCAGATCCAGCACCTCATAGAGCTTCCGCCCCTCTTCTAAAAGCGTATCCTTGCCCACGATTCCCACGTCGGCAGCGCCGTACTCCACATAGGTCGGTACATCGTTGGCTTTCGCCAGGAAGAACCGGACGCCCAGCTCCTCATTGGTGAAGATCAGTTTCCTGGAAGTCTTATCCTTCATCTCCTCACAGGGAATGCCGATCTTCTCGAACAGTTCCATGGATTTATTTGCCAGCCGGCCCTTGGCCAGCGCAAACGTCAGATATCTCATGCTTTTACCTGCCTTTTCTTACAGATTTTCCTTGCGGATGCCGTACTCTCTGACCTGGTGGCCGTCGCCCTCCAGATAGAGCAGCCGCTTCATGCCATTGCGCTTTGCGTAGTCTAAATACTCCTCCACCGTCTCACCGGACCGCTTCCGGATCAGCTGGACCGCCACGCCGTCACTGCGGTACTGCCCTGCCAGCCGGATTCCCGCCTGCCTTGCATCCCGGTCATAGAGGATCACGGTGCCGACCCGCTGGATCTTCGTCTCGATCTGCTGTCTGGACAGGGCCAGCATCAGCTGATCTGCCATAATGACAAATCCCACTGCCGGAGCATTCTTGCCGAACTGCTCCAGAAGCTTATCGTAGCGGCCGCCGGTCACCACATACTCGCCGGTGCCGTAGGTGTACGCCTTGAAAATGATCCCCGTATAATAGGAATACTTGCTCAGCATGCCAAGATCATAGGACACATAATCTCCCAGCCCGTAGCTGTCCAGAATCTCCTGAACCCGCTCCAGCCGCTCGATGGCACGGATGGCACGGTCATTGTCCGTCATGGACTTGGCAAGCCTTATCTTGTCGATATCTCCGAACAGCTCCGGAAGCTTCAAAAACAGGTTCTTCAGCTCCGGCTTCATGGTCTGCTCCGTCAGAAGCTCCTCCACGCCGAAGAAATTCTTGTGTTCGATGAGAAGCCGCAGACGCTCCATGGTCTCCTGATCCATGCCGGCTTCCTCCACCAGTCCCCGGTAGAACTCCACCTGTCCCAGCTCCACCTGAAACTCCTTCAGTCCCGCCGCCTTCAGGGCATCGATCACCATGGCGATCATCTCCCCATCCGCGTCGCTGGTGTCGTCGCCGATCAGCTCTGCCCCGGTCTGGGTGGTCTCCTTGAACCTGCCCTGATAGCTGGTGCTGTTGATAAAGGTCTGCCCCAGATAGCAGAACCGCAGGGACTTGGCTTCATCCATAAAATACTTCGCAGCACAGCGGGCGATGGACGGGGTAATATCCGGCCGCAGCACCAGCGTGTTGTTGTCCCGGTCGAAGAACTTATACATCTCCCGGTCACCGACGCTGCCACGTTCCTTATTAAATATGTCAAAAAATTCAAATACCGGAGTCTCGATGTCCCGGTATCCATAGAGATGGAACACCTTCTGAATCTGCTCCTGCACCGCAAGCTTCCGTGCACATTCCTCTCCGTAAATATCCCGTACCCCCTCCGGAGTATGCAATAACTGATTTCCCATAGGGTCTCTCCTCAATGCTTTTATATGGTAAAGTGCTAATTCGATAACGTGTTTCTTATTATAGGTGAAGACAGGCAAATTGTCAATCGGTTACTTGCATTCTATATTACGACATGAGCTATGGTTTCGTCAATGATTTCTGACAATTCAATCGATTCCTAGCACTCTGGATAACACATTACTTATTAGAAATTTTAATATATAAGGTGGATTGTATTACCTGTGCGAAATATGTTACACTTATAGCGTATTTGTTTTCAGGTAATGATTTCAGGTTAAGAACTTTCAATACAAGCATATGGAGGATATTTATCATGGGTGGATTTTTTGGTGTAACATCAAAAAAAGACTGTGTCATGGATTTATTTTTCGGTACTGACTACCACTCCCATCTGGGAACCCGGCGCGGCGGCATGGCTGTCTACGGTCCGAACGGCTTCCAGCGGAGCATTCACAACATCGAGAACTCTCCGTTCCGTACCAAATTTGAGCGTGATGTGGAAGAGCTTACAGGCAATTCCGGCATCGGCTCCATTTCCGACAATGAGCCGCAGCCGTTGCTGATCCAGTCTCATCTCGGTAGCTACGCTATCGTCACCGTTGGCAAGATCAACAACGAGGACGAGCTGATCCGTAACTGCTTCGAGAACGGTCACATTCACTTTATGGAGATGAGCGGCGGACGGATCAATGCTACCGAGCTGACCGCTGCCCTGATCAATCAGAAGCAGAGCCTGGTGGAGGGACTTCTCTTCGCCCAGGAGATGATCAAGGGTTCCATGTCCATTCTGCTGCTGACTCCGGAAGGCATCTACGCTTCCCGTGACCGCTACGGACGTACCCCGATCGTAGTGGGCAAGAAGGAGGACGCCCACTGCGTATCCTTTGAGAGCTTTGCCTATATTAATCTGGGCTATCATGACTGTCTGGAGTTAGGACCGGGCGAGATCGTGCTGGTTAAGCCGGACGGCGTTCAGGTATTAAGCGCAGCCCGCAAGGAGATGAAGATCTGCTCCTTCCTGTGGGTTTACTATGGCTATCCGACCTCCAGCTACGAAGGCATCAACGTGGAGGAGATGCGCTATCGCTGCGGACGCATTCTTGCAGACCGTGATCTTGGCTGCGGCAAGGACGACTGTGCAGGCTGCCCGGGACACGCTGCCATGGCTGCCGCTGCAAAGGAAGGCGATGTACAGGCTTCTCAGGAGACCATCCATCCGGATATCGTTGCAGGCGTTCCGGACTCCGGTATCGCACATGCAGTGGGCTATGCCAATGAATCCGGTATCCCGTTTGCGAGACCATTTATCAAGTACACCCCCACCTGGCCCCGCTCCTTTATGCCGCAGAACCAGTCTCAGCGCAGCATGATTGCGAAGATGAAGCTGATTCCGGTGGATGCGCTGATCCGCGACAAGAAGCTGCTGCTGATCGACGATTCCATCGTCCGCGGCACCCAGTTAGGGGAGACCACCGAGTTCCTGTACGACAGCGGAGCCAAGGAGGTTCATATTCGCCCGGCATGCCCGCCGCTGCTGTTCGGCTGTAAGTATCTGAACTTCTCCCGGTCCAATTCCGAGATGGATCTGATTACCCGCCGGGTCATCCAGGAGCTGGAAGGGGATAATGTGTCCGACGAGGTACTGGCAGAGTACACCGATCCGGACAGCCCCAAGTATGCAGCCATGATCGAGGAGATTCGCAAGAAGCTGAACTTCACCTCTTTAAAGTACCATCGCCTGGACGATCTGATCGAGTCCATCGGACTGCCGAGAGAATGTCTGTGCACCTACTGCTGGGACGGCAAGGAATAAGGTCATCATTTTCATGATACAAAAAAGACGTACTGTCAGGGTTTCCCATAAGCCCAACGGTACGTCTTTTTGATGAAATTTTTAGCCTTCCTGGTCGTTGGTCAGCTTCATGAGGTCCAGGCCATAGAAGATCAGGCTCAGCAGCATGCCTACCACGCAGGCAAGAACCATACCGGTCAGCTGAATGTTGCCGATCTTGATGGCGATGCCGGACAGACCGGTTACGAAGATCACGGAGGTCAGCGCCTGGTTGCGGGATCTGGCAAAATCCACCTTGGAATCAACCAGGATACGCAGACCGGAGGTACCGATCATACCGTACAGCAGGAAGGAAATACCGCCGATTACCGGTCCCGGAATGGTGCTGATCAGCATGGACAGCTTTCCCACAAAGGAGCAGACGATGGACAGCACGGCTGCACCGGCAATGACATAGACACTGTACACACCGGTCATTGCCATAACGCCGATATTCTCACCGTAGGTGGTGGTCGGCACGGATCCGATCAGACCGGAGATCATGGTGGAGAAGTTGTCTCCGAACAGGCTGCGGTGCAGTCCCGGGTCCTTCAGCAGGTCCCGGCCGACGATCTTGCTGGTCACCACCTGATGTCCGATATGCTCTGACGCGATAACCAGAATAACCGGCAGAATGATCATGATGGCCTCCGGATCGAACTTCGGTGTGGTGAACTGCGGAATCGCAAACCAGGGCGCTGCAGCCACCTCCTCAAAGCTGACGATTCCACACAGCACCGCCGCCGCATAGCCTGCCAGCACCGCGATCAGAATCGGGATGACAGACAAAAATCCGCGGAAAATGATGGAGCCGAACACGGCAACGCCAAGGGTCACCAGAAATACGATCAGATTCTTCGGGTCGATGGTCTCCTCCAGCAGTCCTGCATTGCTCGCTGCTGTGGCAGAAAGCTCCAGACCGATCAGTGCCACCACCGGGCCCATGGCTGCAGGCGGCAGAACCACGTCAATCCAGTCGGTGCCGAACTTGTACACGATCAGCGCCAGCAGACAGCCGCAGAAGCCTACCACCACGAAGCCGCCCAGAGCATACTCATATCCGAAGTTGCTGATTACGATACCGGCAGGTGCCAGGAATGCGAAGCTGGAGCCCAGATAAGCCGGTGCCTTTCCCTTGGTCACCGCAATGAACAGCAGCGTTCCCACACCGTTCATGAACAGCACGATTGCCGGGCTGATGCCAAATAAGAACGGCACCAGAACCGATGCGCCGAACATGGCAAACATGTGCTGGATACTCAGTGGCAGAAGCAGATTAAACGGGACCTTCTCATCCACCTGAATGATACGTTTGTTAGACATAATGTTCCTCCTGTTTGTATAAAAATCGTTCAATTCCCAATACCGGTTATATTATTCCACATTATTCGCCATTCGTCCAGCAAAATCGTATGATTTGCTTCTGTTATTTTTATTCAAGCTCCGCGAAAAACATTTCGTAGAAGTCATCCTCACCCGTCAGCATGGGCGAATTCTCCCCGCCGCCGTTGGTGCTGCGCTTCATGGCAGCATGAAATTCCTCTCCGGCCGTAATCAGCTCCATCTCATAGACCGGATATCCCAGCTCCCGGCACAGGCTGCAAAAGGAAGCCAGCGGCTCCGCTGTCTTTCTGGTATCCAGGATGCGCTGCTTCAAGTCAGCATCCCTCTCCGCCCTTCTCTTCAGTTCTTCTAATGATGTCATCAAATTCATAGCGTGGTCTCCTTATAAGCATATACCAACAGTTCATACTTTTCGTCATCCATCGGTGCCTTCGGCTCATAGCGATACAGCATCTCCTCCAGCTTCTCGATCTTCGGCGTCTTCGGAAGGGATGATGCCTGGTCCGCCAGGCTCTGACGCATATCCGTAAGCTCCGCCTGTCGCTCCGGCACCGGCAGCCCGTACAGCTTTGCCAGCATGCCGATTCCCGCCGCACACTCCGTATCGGCGCTGATCTTCGGCGTGTGAGGAAATCCAAGCCGGATATCCAGCGATTGTTTTACAATAGAAAATACCATCGTTACTCCTGCCTCCTGTCCAGATCCTGCTGAATCATTTCCAGATAATGCACCAGAATATCCCGGTGAGCATGAATCTGAAAGGAATGATCAATCTCGTCATAGGTAAAGCTCTTGCGGCCGCCATCCTCCATCCGCTGCCAGAACCGCTTTAAGTCCCGAAGAGGCACATAGTAGATCTCATCCATTGCCGTAAAGTGCAGGATGATAAAGGCGATTCCCCCCTGTGCCTCGAACTCCTCCATGAACCGGATCTGGTGCTCATGGACATTCTGCAGGGGAAAGGTCTTCACCGCGCACTCCTTGGCGTCAAAGCACACCGGAATCCCCTGTACCGCCCCGATGTAGTCCACCGTACTCTTCTGGTCAAAGTAAGCCAGCGTGATGTGACGGCTCTCCTTGGCAATGTTGATGGGCGTGATCGGCGTGGGGATCTTCTGAATCAGTGCCAGCTTCTTCTCCCGATATATTTCATTGGTGTGGTTGATCATATCCTCCAGCGTCGAGCCACGCAGCCCGCGGCTATTCCAGGTTCCCATAGCTACCTATCTCCTTCTTCTGTCTGTCCGTTTGTCAGTAATTCTGCATGTGCTTCTGTCAGTGTTTCTGCCTGTGCTCCTGCCTGCTGTTCCGTCATTCCTGCAGCCGCAGAATTGTCATAGAACGCCACGCGCTGCAGCGGCAAAATCTCCTCCGCCGAATAGAGCAGCCTGTTGTACCGGATCTGCTCTCTGGCCTTCTTCGAGCACAGAAGATAAAGCAGGAACCCGATGTCGCTGACCAGTGCCACAACCAGCACAAGCCAGTATACCAGGCTGCGGAATGTCATATAGAACAGGTAAGGCGCCATACCGACCATCAGGGTTCCAAAGTCCCAGCACCGGCATGCCAGTATAATCCAGTGAAGCACACGGCTGCCCCGGAGGATGCATTGGCTGTAAAGTCCATATAATACCAGCAGAGACAGAAGGGACCACAAAATATTTTCGTTCTGCAGTTGAAGCACCCGCCCCATCAGAATCCAGATCAACCGCCAGAACAGGACCCATCCCAACATAATATTGAGATTCAGCTTTCGGTTCTGATATCCCGGATGAAGCTCTTCTAACTGCTGCTCCCGCATCCGAATCTGTTCTCCGGTCCAGAGTGCAGCGATCTTTTGTTTCTTACGTTCCATGTCAGTATCCTTTCTCTCTCAGCTCCTGTACCAGCCGAATGTAAAATTCAAGTACCCCAAACCCACGATAATCCTCTCGGGTTAAGTCGATCATATCCCCATGGGAAATGCCGCGCAGATATGTATTCTGCAGAACGCCCCGGAAGTTGGCCCATGTGGCGGAATCCACCGTCACAAGACCGTCATTGGGCGCATCCAGCCATTTCAGAATCCAGTAGGGGATGCACAGCAGCTTGCTGCTGAACCCATGCTTCATCAGACTTGCATAGCTCTGATAGTATATGCCCGGCACATCGGGATACCTTCGGTTGAAGTCCTTCGCACAGGCGCAGGAAAGCTGTCTGCTGGCAGTATAGGCATCGGGATTACGGTCTCCCAGCCGTCCGAAATACCGGTTGATCATCCCGCAGATTTTCCGGTATACCCCATCGGGAAGCTTTTCCAGAAAATCCACCAGCGCAGATCCCCGGTGCGGGGTGTTGATCGTGGTCAGAGATGCCACATAATCCCCCATTTTCAGCCCGGTTATCAGATAGCGGGCATCCAGTCCGCCCTTGGAGTGGGCGATGATATTGACCTTCTCACACCCGGTTTCCCGCCGGATTTCCAGGATTTTCTCCCGAAGAATCTGTCCGTTGTCCTCAATGGTTCCCCACGCCTCCTGATGCCCATAGTAGACACAGGCTCCATTGCGCCTTAACTCCCGCGGAATCCGCCCCCAGTAGTTAAAATAATGAAAGTCCCGAAATCCCACACCGTGAACCAGCAGCAGCGGATACTTCGTACTGCAGATCTGCTTCTCCACCCGCACATCATCCAGCCGGATTTTGCAGGTGTCATGGTCGATTTCCTGACGCGCCAGCCCCCGCACATACCATGCCAGTCCATAGTTGAGCAGCGGAATCCAGATCAGACTCCAGACAAGGATGCGCTTTGCAATGCGAAGCCGCTTGCAGATCAGACAGAGCCAGAACAACGTGCAGAACATCCCAAAGCAGCTGAGCAGATACCAGCCTGCCGATACCAGCAGTCTCACATCCCTGAAATAGGACGGAAAATCCTGTATCAGATGGTAACCGCGCATCTGCCTGAGCATCCAGATTCCACTGACGGGAACGGACCAGAGAAAGAAGGTCAGAACACCTGTCAAAATCCGCAGAATCAGCAGGTGAAGCCGCCCTGCAACATCCGCCGCCTGCTCTGCCTGCTGCTCCAGCTTTTTTCTCTCCATATCATCGCCTCGTATTTCTTCTTAAATAACCTTTTATTGTATGAATCAACGCAGCCCCGGAAACACCTTCTCAAATTCCTTCGGCACCGGCGCCTGATAGCACCGACCACTCAAGTAGGAAAATGGCTCTTCCAGCTTCGGAAATACCATCTCGTAGGAGTGAAGCATCTGAGAACGAACTCCGAAGTTCCGCTTTACCGCCTCATTGAGCTTTGCATCGCCGTATTTGTAGTCCCCAAGAATCGGATGTCCGATGGATGCCAGATGAGCGCGGATCTGATGGGTCCGTCCCGTGATCAGCGTTACTTTAAGAAGGGTGTATCCATTCTCATATCGAAGGGGCTCATACTCCGTCCGAATCGGCAGGCTGTCCGGGGTTTCCTTCTGGGAAATGGTTACCTGATTGGTCTTCTCATTCTTTCGAAGATAACCGTCAATCAGCTGCTTTTCCTCCACTCTGCCCCGCACCGCGCAGAGGTAATACTTATGCAGGGTGCGGTCCTTGAACAGGGCTGAGAGCATCTGGAGTCCTGCCAGGGATCTGCCCGCCGCCACCAGTCCGCTGGTATTGCGGTCCAGCCGGTTGCAGACAGACGGGCGGAAGCTGCGAAGCTCCTCCTTTGTCAGCTTTCCCGTATCCAGCAGATAGTCGATCAGATACTCCACCAGAGACTCGTCGGTCTCCTTCGCCTTCTGGGACAGCATGCCGGACGGCTTGTTGATCAGCAGAATATGCTCATCCTCGTAGATAATATCCAGCTTCTGCTTATGCACCTTCTGAACCTTCACTTCGGAAAACTTCTCAATGGTCTCGTCCGCCAGGAACAGCTTGATCTCATCTCCCACATTCAGCTTCTCGGAACCGTCACACTTCTTTCCGTTCAGGGTGATGTTCTTCTTGCGCATCATCTTGTAGAGAAATCCCTTGCCCGCCAGATTCAGATACTTGCCAAGGAGCTTGTCCAGCCGCTGCCCGGCCTCATTACTGTTTACCACAATCGCTTTCATGGTGTGGATTCCTTTCTTTCCGTTATGTTTCTATGGCTGCTGCTTCTCCAGCTTCTGAATCAGCAGCAGGTTCTGTCGTTCAAAATTATTCAGCACAGCTTCGTCAAAGGATTCCGGCTCTGTCGTCGGCTCATACCAGATCTGCCCCATAAAGTAGCTGTGCAGATCCGGATTTTTGAATTTCCTGCCGTGCCGGGCGTAGATTTCATTTCTGGCAATGTACAGCACCGTCTCACTGCACTCTGCCAGCTCCTCTTCTGTGTAATACCGCTGATCGGATTTCAACAGCGGTTCCACCGTTCCGGAGATGTCCCGGATGCCCTGAACCTGTTCCCGGTACGCCTGAATCTCCGGGTAATAAGGATTGCCCTCTAAGTAAGGCAGGCGTTCCATAAGCCTGCGCTCCAGTTCCGGACCGTATGACTCGGAGGTGTCAGCCTGTGATTCCTGACTGTCGGGTACCGTCTCCTTGTGGTCTGACTCGGATTCCTGGTTGTCGGAGTCTGACTCCAGGCTGTTGTGCTTCGATTCTGCACTTTCGGGTTCCGGTTTTCCTCCCGTCGGAAGTCTTCTTCCAAATGCCCGGTCTGCCCGTGCCTCCATTCCCAACGTTCCATCGGAGATGTCTGCCAGCTCCTTAATATCGTCCATACATTCCCGCATGGTCCACACGCGGTTTAAGCGAAAGGGAATCCAGTAGCGAATGTACTGAAACTCGCTCACCTCTCCCAGATAGCTGCGCTCATACAGCTTACAGAGACAATATGCATAATTGCGGTATACAATATCCTCCGGCGTTCCGGTCTTACAGGTAGAGAGATAGGCTCCCATCATCATCATGCCCTGACCAAACTGAACCGCTTTCTTCTCCCTGTCAGCTCTCATATAGACGCTTTTTGTCATCTCGACATACTGCTGCCCTTCCTGCCTTGCCTCTTCCCCGGGAACAGCGGGCGAAAGCAGATAGAACGCTCCATTTCCCCACAGGCAGTAAGCGCATGCAAAAGCCAGAAGGATTCCTGCCACTGTATTTCTGATGCGTTTGATCCAGATTCGTCTCACATTCTCTTCCCCCTACATGGACAGGTTCTTCATCAGAGAAGCGGCATACTCCACCGTCCCGTCATCCTCATACTCCGATGCCGGCTTCAGGCTGTCTAAGCGGCGCAGAAAGCTTCGCTCATCCAGAAATATCTTCACATTCGGGTCCAGCTTATTGGCGATGAACAGAGCATTGATTGCCTTCTCCGCCTTGCCGCTGTCGATTTTCCTCAAGATGCAGTAGGCGTACACACCATTGGGATGGACCGCCACCGCATCGAAGGGCAGCACAAATTCCTTCGTGGTCACAATCAGGTCATAGAGCAGAACGCACCGATCCTCATATGCCTGCATCCGCTGATGAAATTCTGCTGACGGCGTCCGGTACTTCCATGAGGCAAGCAGCGGAGACGCCATATTTGCCATGGGAAGCACCGTCAGAATCGCCATCACTGTCAAAATATTTTTCGCAGCCTGATTGTCCGTAAAGCTCCGCGCCGCCAGCTGCGCCAGAATCCCAGCCACAAGCACCAGGGTGATTGTCAGCCGCATCCACTTATTGCGGTCCCGGTATCCATATTGTCCTTTGTTGATTTTCATGTTCCATCTCCTCATTTACAGCCGTGTCATGATCTGCAGCAGCACCTCATGGGGCACGACCTTGCTGAGCAGCCAGAATGCCTTCATCACCGGTCCATAGACGGAAACACTCTTTCCCATCATACTGTCGCGGATTGCCAGCTGTACCACCTTTCTGGGATTTGCCATGGTCAGCCGCTTATAGAGTGGAATCTTTCCGGTGGTCTCGGCAATATCGAAGAATTCCGTCTTCACCGGACCCGGGCAGACTGCAGTCACCACAATGTCCCGACTGCGCAGCTCTGCATTCAGCGCTCTGCTGTAGCTTAAGACAAATGCCTTCGTTGCCGCATAGATGGCAAATTTCGGCTGGGGCAGAAATGCCGCCGAGGACGCGTACTGGATGATCCGGCTGTGATCCGGAATATAGGGAAGCACCAGATGGGTCACGGCGCAAAGCGCCTCGCAGTTGAGCTGAACCATGCCGGTCTCATCCTCCAGCGCCAGATCGCCCACAGTGCCGATCTTGCCAAATCCGGCGGCGTTGACCAGGATGCGGACCTGGGGCTGTTCCTGCTCCAGTGCCTCCTTTAAGGTATCAAACGCCTCTCGTTTGCACAGGTCCAGGGAAAACGTGCGAAGGGGCACCGGAAGCTGGCTGCGCAGCTCCTCCAGCCGTTCCTCACGTCTGGCGATCGCCCAGATCTCTTCGATCCCGCCAAAGCGGTCTGCAAGCTGAATGATGGTTTCCCGTCCCATACCGGAGGACGCTCCCGTTACGATTGCAATCTTCATCTGTCTCATGCCTCCTGAAATGATTACTGCCAGCTTTTATGCTTTCGGCGATTTCTTGTGTACGTTGCGGATCGTCTTCTTTTTCGCCGACTTCTGTGCTGCGCTACTCTTCTGGCTTCCGCCAGCTGCGCCGAATCCGCTTCTCTTTCCGGCACTGTCATTGGCGCTGAATCCGCCTCTCTTCCCGGCACTGTCTTTTGTACCGAATCCGCCTCTTCTTCCGGCATCTTTGCCTGCGCCCGGCTTTCCCTTCTGGTATCCGGCGCCTGCGTCACGATTTGCGCCCCAGCTTCCGGTCCGCGGACGGATCAGGCACTTTTTGTCATATCCAATCAGGTCGGTTCTTCCGGCCTTCTTCAGTGCCTCTTCCACCAGCTCATAGTTCTTCGGATTCCGGTACTGGATCAGTGCACGCTGCATGGCCTTCTCATGCGGATTGATCGGCACATAGACCGGCTCCATGGTCCGGGGATCCAGCCCCGTGTAGTACATACAGGTGGAAATGGTGGAGGGAGTCGGGTAGAAGTCCTGCACCTGCTCCGGCATATAGCCTAAGTCACGCAGATACTCCGCCAGCTCAATTGCCTCCTTTAAGGAAGAACCCGGATGGGAAGACATCAGGTACGGCACCAGATACTGCTCCTTGTGAAGCCGGGCATTCATTTCCTTATATTCCTTCACAAACTGACGGTACACGGCATTGCGCGGCTTGCCCATCCGGGTCAGCACCGCATCCGCCACATGCTCCGGCGCAACCTTCAGCTGACCGCTGACATGGTACTCGCACAGCTCCTTTAAGAACTTGCGGCTCTTATCTGCCAGCAGATAGTCGAACCGGATACCGGAGCGGACAAATACCTTCTTCACCTTCGGCAGATTCCGAAGCTTTCGCAGCAGCTCAATATAGTCGCTGTGGTCCGCCCGCAGGTTCTTGCAGGGTTCCGGATACAGGCACTGCTTATTGGGGCATGCCCCCTTGGTCAGCTGCTTCTCACAGGCAGGGAACCGGAAGTTGGCAGTGGGACCGCCCACATCGTGAATATAACCCTTAAAGTCCGGCTCCTCCGTCAGAAGCTTTGCCTCCTCGATCAGAGATTCATGGCTCCGCGCCTGAATAATGCGTCCCTGATGGAAGGTCAGCGCACAGAAGCTGCAGGCGCCAAAGCATCCCCGGTTGCTGATCAGGCTGAACTTGATCTCCCGGATCGCCGGAACGCCGCCTGCCTCCTCGTAGGACGGATGATAATTTCTCATATAAGGAAGCGAATACGCCTCGTCCATCTCCTCCTGGGTCAGCGGCTTGGACGGCGGATTCTGCACCACGTATTCTTTGTCGCTGTACGGCTCCACCAGTCGCTTTCCGCTGAAGGGATCCGTGTTATTGTACTGGATGTAAAAACTCTTTGCATACTCCGTCTTGTCCCGCTTCAGATCATCAAAATCCGGAAGCAGCTGATAGTCATAGACACTGTCCAGGCTGCGGGTCTTATATACCGTTCCGTCAATAAAGGTAATGTCCTTCATATCAATCCCGCTGTCCAGGGCATCCGCAATCTCCACAATGGAATGCTCCCCCATACCGTAGGAAATCAGATCTGCCTGGGAATCCAGCAGAATCGACCGCTTCAGCTTATTGGACCAGTAGTCGTAGTGTGCCAGACGACGCAGACTGGCCTCAATGCCACCGATGATAATCGGGGAATCCTTGTATACGGAGCGGATCAGATTGCAGTACACCACAGTCGCATAGTCCGGGCGCTTTCCCATCTCTCCGCCCGGCGTGTAGGCATCCTGCTGTCTCCGCTTCTTGGATACGGAATAATGGTTCACCATGGAATCCATATTGCCGGCAGAGACCAGGAATCCCAGCCGCGGCTTTCCAAGAATCTGAATGCTCTTCGCGTCCTTCCAGTCCGGCTGGGCGATGATGCCCACCTTGTATCCGTGCGCCTCCAGAATCCGGCTGATAATCGCCGTTCCAAAGGACGGATGGTCCACGTATGCGTCACCGGACACATACACAAAATCACACTGGTTCCAGCCACGGATGCTCATATCCGCCCGGCTGATCGGTAAATAATCATGAATCATATTCACTTTCCTCTTCATCTATATAAAATCAGTTATCTAAAAGCTCGTCATAGTCCTCAATAAAATAATCCGCAAGGGCTTCCTTCTCCGCCCGCATCATGCTGGAATAGCCGTCCTCCACGGCGCATACCACCATTCCGGCAGCTTTTCCCGCCTGAATGCCAGCCGGTACATCCTCAAACACCATGCACCGCTCCGGCAACACGCCCAGCGTCTCCGCCACCTTCAGATAGATATCCGGCGCAGGCTTCCCTGCCGCCACCTCACATGCGGTGGTGATCACTTGAAAATACGGAGCAATCTCCAGTGACTCCAGCACCGCATCCACCATGTCCCGGCCATTGCTGGTGGCGATTCCCGCCCGGATGCCGCGACGCTTCAAATACTTCAGAAACCGCCCGACCCCCTTCTTTAACGGCACTTCGTTCCGGTACTTTTCGATGCTCATATCGATCCACGCCTGCTTGATCTCCTCCAGGGTGTCCGGTATCTGAAAGGTCTCCTTAAAATACACCGCCGTCTCAGAAAAGCTCATGCCCTCGATTTCTTTTTGCAGAAGCTCCGGACATTCATAGCCGTAACGGCCCAGATATTCCACATCGATCTGATGCCACATCCACATGGAATCCACCAGTGTGCCGTCCAGATCGAAAATCACTGCATCCTTCTCAGACAGTATTAGGCGAATCTCTGCCGGATCTGTTGTCTTGTTCATATGTTCTCCTAACTTTGATTGTCTTTCTTATGCTGCTGCAGTTGGGCAACCGCTCTTACCTGTGTTGCTTCAACCGGGCATCCGCTCTTACCTGTGCTGCTTCAGTTGAGCCGGCACGCTTATTTGTGCTGCTGCAGCCGGGTAATCTCTTCTTCCGTCAGACTCCGGTATTCTCCCGGTGCCAGCGTTTCATCCAGCTGTAACGATCCCATGGACAGGCGTTTCAGATATTCCACCCGGCAATCCAGTGCCTCAAACATCCGCTTTACCTGGTGAAACTTACCTTCATGGATCGTCAGAAGAACTTCGGTACACGGAATCGTCTGTTCCAAATCCCCAGCGTTCTCCTGCGGTTCTGATGTTCCCGTTTTCGCTCTTAAAAGCTCCGTGCAGCCACCAATCTCCAGTATTGCCGGCTTCACCTCTGTCCCATCACTTAAGGTCATGCCCTCAGCCATGATCTCCACGCTGTTATCCGGCAGACTTCCGGACACCTTTGCGTAATACTGCTTATCTACATGCTTTTTCGGGGCAAGCAGCCGGTGTGCCAGATCTCCGTCATTGGTCAGAAGCAGCAGTCCCTCCGTGTCGATATCCAGCCGCCCCACCGGAAACAGATCATTGCGCTTCTCGCCAGTCAGCAGGTCAATGACCGTCTTATGCAGGTTGTCTTCTGTGGCAGAGACCACCCCCTGGGGCTTGTTAAGCATATAGTATTCCAATGCCCGATATGCCACCGGCATGCCGTCAAACAGCACCTGATCCGTATCCGGGTCAATCTTGCGCTCCGTCTTCTTCTCCACCTGACCATTCACCTGAATGCGGCCCTTTTTGGCAGCTTCTTTGATCTGGGAACGGCTGCCTCGATCCATTTCTACTAAGAATTTGTCCAGTCTGATTGATTTTCCCATCACTGCCACCGCCATCCCGGGTAATATTTATTTTTCAGTGCGCTTCCAGTGTATTTTGCCCAGCCAAGAGGATACCCGTCCACGCAGACCAGCGTCCAGCCCTTCTTCAGCGTCTCACCGTCTTCAAGGAAAATCGTCTCTCCTTTCAGATAACGAATCACGCGCTCATCCTGACTGCTCATGGAAAAGGTCTGGGAATATTCTTTCTGTCTCAGGACCATCGCCACCGCCTGTGACGGCTCAAACCGCTGCTTTTTCCACTCGCCAAGAAGCAGCCCCGTCCGCAGATACCGAAGCTTCCACTTCGGGTCAAATTCCTCCGGCAGGTAGTAGACCAGATTGTCCTTTACCATCATCCGGCTGCGGTCAAGAGGTTTACAAAGCATCCGCTCCCATTCCAGGAAATCGCTTTCTTTTTCAAGAGCGGCGACTTCTTTTGCAGTCTTTCCCTTCGCTGACATTCCTGCCATTTCGTCTGATCGTATTGCAGCAAAGTCTCTGGAATAATTCCTGTTCTCAAGTTCCGGTTTCTTCCGCAGCAACGCCACAAAGTGCCCTTCCCCGTGAATCTTATGAGGGAACAGGCGGATTACCGGTTTCCCGTCCACACCGCCGCAGGCACCTTCCCACGGCGTCAGCGGCACCAGTTCCATCTCCGGGGCTTCCTGTAAAATCCAGTCCATGGTATCCTCATCCTCCATCTTCGCAAAGGTGCAGGTAGAGTACAGAATCAATCCGCCCGGCTTCAACATTCGCACAGCCTGTTTCAGAATCTCCCGCTGAATCGGTGCGTAATATTCCGGTCCATGTTCCAGCCAGCTTTTCACCAGATCCGGGTCCTTGCGGAACATTCCCTCGCCGGAGCAGGGCGCATCCACCAGAATCTTATCAAAAAATTCGCCAAAGGTATCCGCAAGCTTCTCCGGTGCCTCGCTGGTCACACAGATATTGGGAATCCCGAAAAGCTCCAGATTTTTAAGCAGAGAACGCGCCCGGGAATTGCTGATATCGTTGGACACAAGCAGCCCTTCTCCACACAGCTTCGTTCCCAGTTCTGTACTCTTGCCGCCCGGAGCCGCACATAGATCCAGCACCCTGTCTCCCGGATTCACGGAAAGCAGAGCTGCTGGAGCCATAGCACTGGGTTCCTGCAGATAATAAAGCCCTGCATAATAATAGGGATGTTTCGCCGGGCGCACATCCTCCTTGTAATAATATCCATTTTTCGTCCACGGAACCAGTGTCAGCTCAAATGGCGATACCCGTTCCTGCCAGTCCGACGGTGTTACCTTTGTGGTATTCACTCGTAGTCCCTGAAAAGGAGTATTCTCGTAGCTCGTCAGCCATGCATCATACTCCGCTCCCAGTAAGACCTTCATATTTTCTAAAAACTGTTCTGGTAAATTCATATAGTATTCCCTTGCAATAATTTCTATTTCGCATAATCCATTTAAGTATAACACAATTCCGGGAAGAACGATACAAATTTATAAACGATATTGAATTTGCCGTCACAATATGTTATCATAAAACATGAGGAAAGCCAGAAGAGCGGCTACCCTCGAACAATGTCAAAACTACATTTTTATATAGCCGTCACTATTTGCGGTAGTGGCGGCTATTCTTACAGGTCTAGTTCATAAAAAATTCATTGTCTTTCCTGTTTTCACATGCCTTTGCCATTTTTCTGGATGCAACTGTCAGCATCAGTCTGTTCAGCTTTCTGGCATGTTTGGGACATATGGATACACAACGCATACAGGAAATACATTTGTATTTATCCGTAATTTTTGGATTCTTTGAATCAATGGCTCCGACCGGACATTGTGTAGCGCAGGCACCACATTGATTGCATGCTTTTCCTGCTTTGGGCTTCAGTGGAACTCCATGATATTCCCGATAAGTTTCATTTCCAGGCACCTTTACCTCATTCGTTACTTCTCCGCTCTGGATTTTAGTCCATATTATTTCTGCAAATCGGCGAATTTCTCTTTCATCTGCCGAATCCGGTCTCCCGGCAGCATACTGCCTCATGATAGAATGCTCTGCAATTGCAGCAATTGCGGCAATCGGAATAAATCCCGCTTTTTTTACCGTTTCTTTCAATTCCATCAGAGTATCATCATAAGCGCGATTCCCATACACACTGACCAGAATCACTCGAGCTTTGTTTCCATTCATTGCTGAAATTCTCTGTACTGCTACATCCGGCACACGTCCTCCATAAGATGGTACGGAAATCACGCAGACATCCTCCTCATCGAATGAATACGCATGATAATCTGTGGTGTTGGACAGCAGGCTGATCTTTTTATGATTGCCTGCTGCTTCTTTCATAATCATACCGGAAATCTTATCTGTTCCACCTGTCGGGCTGAATGTAATTTCAAAAATATTCATGTTTCTTACTTGTCACCTCTATTTCAGAAAGGCCACAGCAGAAACATTTACTGCTGTGACCCGAAGTCGTTGTTATTTTGCTAAAATATGTTCTGCTACTTCTTTGCCAAATGTAATATTGACATTGGTAGGTGCCGAGCCGAATAATCCGTCATCTGCGCATTCTCCAACAGCATACAGATTTTCAAAGCTGCTTCCGTCTGCTTTCTGAACCAGACAGTCTTTATCCACCACAATACCACCAAGGGTTACCTGCAGACCCGGACGGGTTTCTACAGCATAGAACGGAGCATGGGTAAAATCGATGCTCAGATTGTTGGTTCTGCCAAATTCTTCATCCACTCCTGTTTCTACAGCTTTCTGATATTTCTCAATGGTATTGGTCAGATTCTCCACCGGAACCCCCATATTCTCAGCCAGTTCTTCAATGGTATTTCCTTCGATGAAATAGCCCTTTTCTTTGAAGCCCTGAAGACGCTTGGAATTGTCCATTGCAGACTGGTCAATCAGGACGTACACAGAATCTCCTTCCTGCTCCATCATCCATTTGGAAAGAGTCGTGTAATCCGGATAGTAATCATTACAGAACCGGAGTCCTTTCTGGTTTACAATAATTCCGCCTTCTGCACGTGCTGCACTTAAGCTGGAATGAACTCCGTTTTCCGTATGTACAGACGGATTCAAACGAACTGAATCCATATGTCCCAGTACGCCGCCGATTTCTTCTACATAACCAAACATCTCTCCGGTAGAACCAGCTGCAGAAGTGGATGGCAGTCCTGCCCAGTCCGATGCATATTTTTTCACTGCCTCATCCCCGGACGCATAGCCGCCGGTTGCAATCACCACATCATCCGCAAATACGGAATACTCTCCGGCAGCATCCTTGACTCTGACACCGATAATGGCATCGTCTTCCTTCAGGATTCCGACTGCCTCAGTCTCCAGACGAAGATCAACAGTTGAAGCATCCAGTGAAGCAGACATGGCTTTTACGATGGTTGCTCCCAGAGAAGATCCATCCTCTGTTGCAACCTGATAGTTAGAAAGAGGACGATTGATTTTTGTCCCAAGACTATTCAGCCAGTCAAGACTCTCCTGAGATTTTTCCAAAAGCCGTCTCAGATTTTCTTCGTTCAGATTCGGACTGGTTTTCATGACAGTTTCTATATACTGGTCAATAGTTACGTCAATTCCGCTTTCTCGCTGGAATGTGGTATCTACTGCTACAAAGTAAGTGGCAGCAAGGTTTGTAGCCCCGCCTACCATTGCCTGTTTTTCAACCAGGATCACATTCTGACCATTCTGAGCCAGCTCCAGTGCAACCTTCATGCCGGCACCGCCTGCTCCTACTACAACCGTATCACAGGTCACATCCTCTTTTGCAGTCTGTTCCTTTACAACCTCTTTGTTTTTCCAGACTTCCACATCAAGTCCTGCATCCTTTAAACACAATGCTGTAGCTTCCAGTATGGCGTTACTTGTATTGGTTGCCCCGGAAACCGCATCAACTGCCAGGCTCTGATGCTCGACAATTGCCGCCGGAATTGCTTCAATCGGTTTATCTGACAGTCCTTCTGTCTCCTCATGCTCGATTACCGCTACACGAATCACAGTTCCGTCCTTTACTTCCACCTCTACCTTCACATCGCCGTTATTTCCTTTTGCGGAATGTGTGTAGATGCCATCCTGTACACCATCTCCCGCTGCTTCGGAACTGACAGTCGTCTCTGGTGTTGTCACCGCCTCCGTAACAGCCGTCGTCTCCGCCTTCTGTCCGCATCCGGCAAGGCACACCATGCTCATCATTGCCGCTGCAAATAAAATCTGTTTTCTCATATTCATCCTCCTCTTATTTTTCTGTAAAGCTTGCCTTTACTTCTACCCTTTTATGAAGCATCATTGCAAATATAACTGCAATGCCAAGGATACAGCAGTTTCCGCAAATCTGCGCCAGAGATGTCGTCACCAGAAGCATCAGAACCGATATTCCGGCAAGAATGATACCGATGAAGCAAATCACCTTTAATTTCCCGTCGCTAATATAAAATGCAGACCGTTTCCACAATTCCGGCATTTTCTTTGGCAATGACATTGCAACAAATGCAATCACTCCGCGAACAGAGGTTGTCAGGATTACCGTGCTGTTTGCAATGGTACTCAAATCCAGTCCTACCAGAATCGGCACGATACTGATCAGATAGATTGCAAGCAGAATCCAATGCGTTGTTCCAAAACGCTTGTTGGTTACTGCAAGATTCTTTGGCAGCCAGCCATCTTCACTTGCTTTCTTCAACGGGTAAACCAGCATACCGATGTTAAAGTTCAGGGTGGTAAGCAGGGCAAACATTGCTCCGCCCACTACAAAGAAGGTATACACAGCCTTTGGCATAAAGGATACTGCAGAAACGCTCAATGGCTTATTAGCAACCTCCTCTACAGGAAGAACACCTGCCGCAATAGTAGCCATAACTGCATAGAGAACTACGATTGCCGCAGTAGAAACAATGATAACAAATGGAATATCTTTCGTCGGATTCTTTGCCTCAGCACTGAAATTCACCACATACGTTGCACCACCTGCCGCAAACGTCAGATAAATGGATGCAAGAATAAATCCGCTGATTCCGCCGGTTGCAAATCCCGGCATATCCGTATATCCCGGCTGAATATGTCCGATACCAAATACAATGTAAGAAGCAATTCCAACTGCCAGAATCGCACACATGATATTCTGGAGTCTGGCTGCCTGCTTCATTCCTGCAATATGCATCAGCATAAGTACCGTCAATACGACGAAGGAGACCAGCTTTGCATTTGCTCCCGGAAACAGGGAAAGAAAATATTCACTGAATGATAACGTATACATGGAAAGTGCAAGCGTCATGGCAATCTGTATGTAAATAAATATTCCTGCCAGTTTCTTGTTTCCCAATACCGCAATCTGCGAATACTGTCCTCCGATAAAGTTTGCAGTACCGCCGATGTAAATCTGAGGAATTGCAGATATTACCGTCAAAACTCCCGCAACAAGATAGGCAATATTTACGCTACGTCCTGTAAATCCAATGGCAATTCCCGTCATGGTCATAATTCCTACTCCGATGATCTGACCAAGCGCCATGGAAAACAAATCTGTTCTTGTAAGTTTCTGTTCATTCATATGTTTTTATCCCCCTAATAATTTATGATTCCAGAGCTTTCCGGATTCTTCCCAGTGCCTGCTCCAACGTTTCTCTCTGACATCCGATATTAAGCCGCAGATGATGTTCTCCACCTTCTCCAAACCACGCGCCTGGAACGCAGATAACGCCTGCATCCAGATTTACCCGCTTTAACAATTCCTCATCACTCATACCATAATCGGTAAAGTCAAGCCAGCAAAGAAAGGTTCCCTCCGGCTTTCTCATTTTTACTTTTGGCATTTCACTGGCAATGAAATCTGACACCAGTTCTGCATTGGCTTCCAGATAAGAAAGCAATCCGCTTAACCACTGAATTCCTTCCTGGGTATAGCAGGCACGAATGCACTCCACGCCAAAAGTATTTCTGATATCCAGTGACATAGCAAGCTGCATCTGCTCGAAAGCCTTTTTGATCTCCGGATTCGGAATCAGAGAGAAGCTCATTTTAAGACCGGGAACATTGAATGTTTTTCCCGGAGCAGACAGATGAATAAAATGCTCTGCGTAGCGCCGATCCAGAGAAAGCAGCGGCGTATGCTGATTATCTCCGTACACAATATCAGAATGAATCTCATCGGTCACAATCATGACATGATTCTCCAGACAGAGTTCTGCCAGACGGATCAGTTCCTCTCTGGTCCAGACACGACCAACCGGATTATGAGGACTGCAGAGAATCAGCATTTTATTCTTTTCATTCTGAACCTGTTTCTCCAAAGTTTCAAAATCCATCTCATAATGTCCGTTCGTTTCCTTCAGGCAGTTATAAACCGGTGTTCTGCCTGTCCGCTTTACAATGGTGATAAACGGATCATATACAGGTGTCTGGATAATCACACCATCTCCTTCCTCTGTAAATGCGCGGATAGCAATATTGATTCCACTAACCACAGACGGAAGGGCAGTAATCCACTGAGGCAGAATATCCCACTGGAATCTTGCCTTCTCCCAGAATATGATTCCACTGTAAAAGTCTTTTCCCGGTGCGCAGTAACCGTATATCTCATGTTCTGCTCTTTTTTTCACTGCATCTACAATTTCCTTCATACATCCAAAATCCGTGTCCGCAATCCACATGGGAATCATATCTTCCCGGATCGGCTGAGACAGATAAGACTCGACCCCTTCCCTGCGCCACTTTAAGTCGTGAGTATTCTGTCTGTTATGTCTGCGGTCAAACTCACTTATGCCCTTCTCCTTGTTTTGCATAGTCCCTTCTCCTTTGCTTTAGCTGTTAAAGTAATTTGATAAAAATATGCAGCTAAATCATCCATAATTGCTTTAGCTGTTAAAGTAATTATAAATAAGAAAACCTCTTATGTCTATGGAAATATTAGACAATTAAGAGGTTCTATTTTGTACAATATGTACATTATTTGTTGTTTGCCGTCCGAAGAGCCTGCCGAAATAATTCCTCTGCACGAATCAGTCTCTTAATCTCTTCTTCCGAAAACTCCTGAAAGATTTCACTGAGTGCATTTACACTCTTTTTATCGTACTCCATATGTTCCTGATAAAGCCTGATTCCCGCCTCTGTCAAACTGACCATGGTCCTTCTTCGGTCATTCGGGTCCGGACTGCGCAAAACCAACCCTTTTTTCTCCAATTTTGTAGCCATCTGTGATACTGCTCCCAGTGTCACTTCCAGACGCTCTGCCAACTCTGAAATAGAAATCGGCTGTTCCGGATCAGCCGCAACCAGGAAATGCACCTCCCTCATATAGAGGTTTGTCCCAGGTGCATACTCCCGCACGGTATTTAGATAATGTTCATGCAAAATGGCGGTATTATGTTTTTCAGCCAGATACTGCTCCATTAATGTTAATCGATTCATCTTGTTCCTTCCTTAAGCTGTCTTTCTGCTCTATTTTCCAGAATAACACAATCTTTCGGAAAAAGGAATACAAAAATAGAATAATTAACTCAAATTCGTCTGGTGAAAATTCAATATTTCATCTCTTTCGCATGCAGCCATGCCTGCGCAATCCCCGGATAGTTGGTAAATGCCCCGTCGCATCCCCATTCATAAATCTGCTCCAGTGCGCCCATATCATTGATGGTCCAGACATTCACTGCGATATCGTATTTCTTACAGTTCTCCACAGTCTCCTGGTCCAGCCCTTTGAATCCGGGATGATAACACTGAAAACCATGCTCATGGCAATAATATCCGGCGTTGCCAAGACCCAGCGGCTCCACCAGTGCACCGACCGGAATCTCCGGTGCCAGTTCCCTGGTTTTTACAATGGACATGTGATTGAAGGATGAGAACAGAATCCGGTCTGTCAGACCGTACTGACGGATCAGGTCCACCGTCTTTTTCTCCAGCTCCTCATAGTAATACACGCCGGTTTTCAGCTCCACGTTGGTCACAAGGTCTGTATGTTTCACCCACTGACAGTATTCCTCAAAGGTAGGTATCATCTGGAATCCATGCTTTCCACCCCAGCTGTGTGCCACATTTACCTTCTTAAGTTCTTCGTAGGTGTAGTCTCTTACAAATCCGGTTTTGTCTGACACCCGGTCCAGAGTCTCATCGTGAATCACGACCACAACCCCGTCTCTGGTCAGCTGTACATCCAGTTCGATGCCGTAGCAACCGGTCTTCTCCGCTTCCCGGAATGCCAGCATGGTATTCTCCGGGTACATTCCGCTATATCCTCTATGTGCAAATACGTTCATTGCCCGTTCCTTTCCGATTACTCGTTCAGCAGGTTGTACTCCTCGATGGATTTGTTGTCCTGCTCTGCAATCTTTGCAACCGTATCCTCCGGACTTACACCGCCGTTCAGCATGTTCTCAATCTCAGTCTCTGCAATGGTACGGCACTCGGTGAATACGCTTAACAGTGCGCCAGCGGACTCCGGTTTGGAATCATGCAGCTGATCGATTGCGGTCTGGAACTGAGGATATTTTGCAATGTTCTCTTTGAATACCGGCTCCTCATGAGCAGCGGTGGTTACCGGGAAGTAGCCGGTCTGAGAGTTCCAGTATGCCTGGCTCTCCGGGGATACCAGGAATTTTACAAATTCCCAGGTAGCTGCCTGCTTTGCTGCATCTTCATTGTTCAACGCCCACAGAGAACCGCCTCCGATGGACACACCGCCCTGATCTGCATCGGATACCTTCGGGAAGTAAGCGGTGCCAACCTCGAACTTGCCGTTTACGTCATTTAAGATCTGCTTCAAGGAAGCCGTGGAGCCCAGTGTGATGGCTGCCTTGCCTGCGCTGAAATCAGCCAGTCCGGCATCGCCGCCGCGGCCTACGATGGGAGCATATCCCTTGTCATAGAGAGATTTCCAAGCAGTCAGAGTATTGACACCGGCACCGTTCTGATCGAACTCCACAGCCGTTGCCACATCCTGACGGCCGTTTCCATTGTTCACGTAATTCAGACCCTGTTTGCAGGTGAACTGCTCGAAGAACCATCCGTAGATGGACAGGGAGATGGCCTCTCCTGCTCCGCCCTCTTTCACCAGCTTGTCAGCAACCGCCTCAATCTTCGGCAGGCTGTCCGGAATCTCGGTGATGCCTGCCTTGGCAAACATATCCTTGTTGTAGTACATGATCGGTGTGGAAGAGTTGAACGGCATGGAGTAGAGCTGTCCGTCCACGCTGTAGTATGCAGCGATGTTCGGCTCCACCTGGCTTACATCCCATCCGTCTGCATCGATCAGCTGCTGCATGGGAACCACCCAGCCGGAGTCGATCATAAACCGGGTACCGATATCATAGATCTGCACCAGATCTGCGCCCATGTTGCCGATCTGCGCACTTTTCAGCTTGTTGATTGCATCATCATAGTTTCCCTGATACTGAGCCTCTACGGTAATTCCCTTCTCATTTTCCTCGTTGAACTTCTTTACCAGATAGTCGATGGCCTCACCATTGACACCGCCCATGGAATGCCAGAAGGTGATGGTCTGTCCCTCACCGCTCTCGGTGAGAACGGCCTGGGTGGATGCCTCAGAACCGGCTGCAGTGGTATCTGCACTGCTGTCTGCCGCAGAATTGGTGGTATTGCCGCCGCATGCGGTCAGACCTGCTGTCATCGTTGCTGCCAGTACGGCAGCCATCATTTTCTTTTTCATTGAATTCCTCCGAAATGTGTTTTTCATATTTTTTTGAATCTCAAAACCATGTATCGCAACAGGTCAGCCTTTGACTGCACCTGAGAACATGCCGCGGATCAGCTGCTTCTGTCCGATGATGAAGATGGATATGGACGGCACGATGATCATGACCACGCCTGCAATCATCAGGGTAATGGACTGGGAGTCCTCGCTGTCCAGCATGCCGATACCGATCTGTACGGTACGGTGTATGCTGGAGCCGGTAACCAGCAGCGGCCACATGTACATATTCCATGCGTTGATGAAGGTGTACACCGCCATGGCACCGATTGCCGCCTTTGTCAGCGGAATCAGAATCTTGAAAATGAACCGCAGATTGGAACATCCGTCGATCTTCGCCGATTCATACAGGGAGATCGGGAAGGACATGTAAAACTGGCGGAACAGGAAGATTCCCATGGCAGATGTCAGGTAGGGAATAATCAGTACCGGATAAGTATCCAGCCATCCCAGCTTGCTGACGGTCAGGTAATTGGAGATGATGGTTGCCTCTCCCGGAATCATCATCGTAGCCATGACAATCATAAACAGGATATTTTTCCCCTTGTACTCCAGGAAGGAGAAGGAAAATGCCGCCAGAGAGCAGGATATGATCTGACCGACGGTGATGCATCCTGCCACCAGGAAGGAGTTGCCTACAAATCTCGCCAGCGGCACCTTCACCAGAGCCTGCTTGAAATTCTCCAGAGTCGGATGGGACGGAAGCAGATTCAAATCCGTGGTAAACAGTTCATTTGACGGCATAAATGCAATGCTGACCGCATATAACAGCGGCAGCAGAATGATGCCTGCCACAATCAGATTCAGGGTAACCAGCGTCACCTTCCGGACACGGCGGCGCATTTTTGCCCGCTCTCCCGCCTCACGCTGCAATTCCAGCACTTTCGCATGGTCTCTTCCGTCTGTTCTTGTTAATATTACCTGCTGTTCCATTAGTAGCTGACTCCTTTCTTCTCCGCCTTGAACATAAGCAATGTCAGAACCAGAATAATCAGAAACAGGATGACCGATTCTGCTGCTGCACTTCCGAAGCGATAATTAAAAAATGCATCCCGGTAGATGGAGTACACGATTAAGTTGGTGGACTCTCCCGGACCGCCCTTGGTAAGGATTTTTACCTGGCCAAAGGACTGGAATGCCTGGATGATGTTGACCACCAGGGTGTAGAACATGATCGGACTTAAGCCCGGAAGTGTCAGGCGGAAGAATTTCTGTACCGCATTTGCACCGTCTACGGAAGCCCGCTCATAGATGGATTCGTCAATATTGCTCAGTCCTGCGGAAAAATACAGGAAGTTGATGCCGCTGTTCAGCCAGGCGGTCAGGATTGCCACACACACCAGAGCATATTTCGGATCGTTGATCCAGTTGATGTTCAGATGCAGCAGCTTGTTGACAATACCGATGGACGGATGCAGCATGATTTTAAAAATCAGGGCTGCGGAGCTGGATGCAATCGCCATGGGCAGTGCATATGCCGTACTGAAGATCCGGATACCGGGAAATGCCCGGTTGCAGAGAACAGCGCCCAGAAGTCCCAGCATCATCCCACCTGCTACCACGATTACCACAAAAATCGCCGTTACGATCAGACTGTTCCGGAAGGAGGCTGAGGTCAGCAGATCGATGTAATTGCCCATCCCTACGAACAGCTTTGCCTCGCCCATCTTGTTGGTCTTATAAAGACTCAGATATATGGTTTTCACAAAGGGGTAAAACAGGAATACTGCAAATACCAGCATGGCCGGCAGCACATAACAGTAAGCGCCCAGTGAAAATCCTTTCTTTTTCTTCGTGTTCATTACTTCTTCTATCTCCTGTTTTCTATATGTATAAGATATTTTCTTCGGTTTCCAGATCAAAGAGCTTCACTTTGCTCATATCCGGATAGAGCCAGATTTTCTCATGGTTCTGTACCTGACAGGACGGGGGCATCTTAGCACACACCGGTTCTCCGATGATCTCGCCGTGCAGCAGAACCTCTGCGCCGAGTCCTTCACGAACCATGACATTCATCTGCAGTCTGCAGGTTTCGCTGCCATCCTCATGAAGATCTTCCGGGCGGATTCCCAGCATCAGCTCTTTGCCAAGATAACCTTTTTCCTGAAGCCGGCGCTCCAGAATCTTTGAAATTGCAAGACGATATTCCCCACATTTCAGTATCGCCTGCTCCCCTTCCCTGGTCACAAGGACCTTCAGAAAATTCATCGCCGGTGAGCCGATGAAGCCGGCCACAAACTGATTGACCGGATTGTTGTAAAGCTCGTTGGGCGATGCCACCTGTTGTATCACTCCCTCTTTCATCACCACGATGCGGTCTCCCAGAGTCATGGCTTCCACCTGATCGTGGGTCACATAGATGATGGTGGCTCCGAACTGCCGGTGAATCTTTGCCAGCTCCACACGCATCTGGGTTCTCAGCTTGGCATCCAGATTGGACAAAGGCTCGTCCATCAGAAACAGCTTCGGCTTTCTCACCAGCACGCTGCCGATGGCGACACGCTGCTTCTGCCCTCCGGACAGTGCATTGGGTTTCCGGTCCAGCAGATGGCTGATCTGCAGCAGCTCTGCCGCTTCCCGTACCCGCTTGTCAATCTCCGCCTTCTCCAGGTGATTGACCCGAAGACCAAATGCCATATTTTCATAGACAGACATGTAAGGATACAATGCATAATTCTGGAACACCATGGAAAGTCCCCGCTCTCCCGGTTCCAGGAAGTTCGCCAGCTGATTGTCAATCCAGAGTTCCCCGGACGAGATGTCCTCCAGTCCCGCCACCATACGCAGGGTGGTGGATTTTCCACAGCCGGACGGCCCAACGAAAATGATGAATTCTCCATCCCTGATTTCCAGATTGAAATCCTTCACGGCCTGAAATCCGTTGGAGTAAGATTTGTTTACCGATACCAATGATACATTTGCCATGTTTGTTTTCCTTCTTTGTTTCGTGAAATTAGTCGAAATTCTCTGAACAATTGCAAATGTTATTTTATAGAATCTTCGTAAAATGAAAAAGAGGCATTTCGTAAAAGTCTCGTTAAAGAGCTTTTGCAAAATGCCGGTGGGAATATTCAAATTTGTCATTGCGGTTTTGCTGCAGTTTCGATTGTTGAATCAAAGTGGGATTTTTTTAATTGCTCCAGGATTTCATTGACGTTAGATTCCGTCGTAACTTTCGGATACTTTTGATCAAAATGAATAAGTGTTTCTTTTGATTGCTGCTCTTCTATATTCACGGATTGATACACTGCCTCATAATTACCAGTCGTGAAAGCATCTTCGATGAATTTTTTTGAATGGGTGGGAAACTCAGACCATCCACCGTACAAATTCTGTACTGCAGTTTCAATCTGCTCCCGTGTAATTGAAATTCCCTGTTTTTTATGCTCTGCTAATATTCCAATAATATCTGACAAATCATTCTTATACTTCCTTCCAGAGCGCAGCTTCATGGCAATCAGATATTCTGCTGAAATCGTGCGAATATGCAAAACATGAGAAAATGTTCGGTAATATTTCGAATAAAACCTCAGATTTGGAGAATAAGACCCAGTACGCATAAAATCAGAATTTAGCCAACCGTTGGGCAAATGAAATCTGTCTCCGACATGATTAATCGCACTTCTCATTGTAGAAGATGTCTGCATCACAACATCTATATCTGTAGTCATTTCGCGAAAACCATAATTTGCAAGAATTGCCGCCCCTCCAATCAAAATGATTTCTGCCGAAATTGCCGTTCCGTTTAATTTGCGAAATTCTTTCGCCAGTTCACGTAAATATATATCCAGATTTTCTTTTGTAAATACGCTAGCAGGATCAGACGACATTGCGAACCTCACTTTCTACAATATTAAATCTCATAAACTCCGGAATCGATTCACGACACGAATCCTCTTTTATTTTTTCATCACCTGTGACAGCCGCTGCCGCAAGTACACTGGCTGGATATATGATTGTATCCAGTTTACAGCCGCGGAGATCATCATAATCTGTGCAAAGCGGCACTTGATTAAGACGGCTGAGATAGTCTAGCATTGCAAGCAAATACAGACTTTCACGATACCATTTTTTTTCATATTTCCGGCGAATCTCATTACTTTCCAGCAATTCAATAATAAAACCAACATCTCCCAATTCCTTTACCTTATGGCAGACATTGCTCTTATAAAGTTCAAAGCTACTTCGCCTGGCAATATAAGGTTCCAGTAACAGTTCCATAGGGACCTCCAATTCTTTCGCAATTTTATAAATCGTTTCCGCAGAGCACTTCTCAAGCTGAGCTTTTCCACTGCATATATCATTTACCGTGGTATACGGTACACCACTCTTTTTCGAAAGACGATATTTCGTAATATTCTTTTGATTCATTAACTCATTCAATACCATCATCTTCTACCTTCCTTTGGTTATATTATATCGGTTGACCGATATAGTGTCAAGGAAGATGCATGTAAATTATTTCATTTCATATTTTAATCTTTATTCGTGCAAATCATTGTTTTATTCGTGCAAATATCATATAATAGCTATATAAATCAAGAAAGGCGGTGATGACATGTCCAGTTCTACTACAAATATCAGTATTCGTATGGATTCTGATTTGAAAGCGCAGGCCGATGCACTGTTTTCAGAACTTGGTATGAATCTCTCTACAGCGTTCAATATTTTTGTGCGCCAGTCGCTTCGTGAGGGAAGGATTCCTTTTGAAATTTCGCTGAATAAAGAAACCCTCTCCGCTCTTAAAGAGGCAGAAAGGATTGCGAAAGACCCTTCCGTGAAAGGTTACACTGATTTGGACGAGTTATTCGCAGACTTAAAGAAATGAAAAACAGCTATCATCAAACATCCTCCAACAACTTCCGAAGCAGAACTTCCCGGTGATTCAAAAACATCTCCATAACCTGATAACTTTCCGTCTCCTCATACCTGCAGCGATGAAGCTTTCCGTCATCGAATGAAATAATATCCGCCCCCGGTATCCCCAACAAAATCGGAGAATGTGTCGCAATGATAAACTGCGCCCCAAGTTTTGCCATTTTCGCCAGCTGAATCAGCAATGTAAGCTGTCTTTGCGGAGACAGGGCTGCCTCCGGCTCATCCATGATGAAGATACCGTCATCCTGAAAGGACTGAAAATAAGCAAGAAAGCTTTCTCCGTGAGACTGTTCGTGCAGGGATTTCCCGCCGTATCTTGCATAGTAAATCTCTTTCAGGTCCCCGTCCCGGTAATCCTCCATCTTGCTTGCCACATTGAAAAAGCTTTCTGCCCGGAAGAAGTAATTGGACTTCGGTCGGCGGTAACCTTTCGTCATGCGAATTGCCCGGCTCAGCTCCGACACATCATCATAAGTGCTGAACCGGTAATTAATGGTGCCGCCTTCCGGATTGAATCCATACGCAACCGCAATCGCCTCCAGCAGCGTGGACTTTCCAGTTCCGTTTTCACCAACAAAAAACGTAATATTCCGCTGAAATTCCAGCTTTTTCAGTGAACGTATGACCGGAATTTCACTAAGATAAGAGCTTTTCTCAACCTGGCTCCAGTCAATCTGGACGCTTTGAATAAAACGGTCGTTCATCGGATTCCTCCACTTTCAAATAATCTTCTTCATTACACCGGCTTTCTCACCTTCACCAGCAGCATCATCGGTCTTCGCAGTTCATCTTTCATCCCGGGAATATCCATCATCTCTTTCGGCGGTTCCGCCTCTTGCACCGCCTCAATCACGAAACCGCATTGCAGCAGCCCCATCAGAATCTGTGTCAGAGTATGATGCTGCTTGGTGACCTCACACCCCAGAAAATGAGTCTTGCGCTCCCCCGGCCGATAATAATCATCAATCGCCCAGTAGAGCGGTTTTTCCTCCGAATCGTACACCCAGTCCTGCCCGATTCCAGCCGTAAATACCGGATGTTCGATATTGAAAATAAACTCGCCGCCCGGCTTCAAGGTGTGGTAAACCTGTGTATATACTTCATTCAAATCCGCAATATAATGAAGCACCAGATTGGAAACCACAAGGTCCCAGCTGCACTCCGGATAGTCGTACTCGTCCACCCCACACACCTGGTAAGTAATGTGTTCATCCGCGTTGCGTACTTTTGCCTTCGCAATCATCTTTTCACTTAAGTCCAGTCCCAGAACCTGCGCCGCTCCCTGCTCTGCAGCATACTTGCAATGCCAGCCATAACCACAGCCCAGATCCAGCACCGATTTGCCGGAAAGCTCCGGAAATAACGGCTGCAGCTGGTGCCACTCTCCCGCACCGGAAAGTCCCTGCTTGCTGCGGGACATCTGCGCATACTGTTCAAAAAACAGATTGTTATCATAAATAGAATCCATACCTGTATTCCTCTTTCTTCTGATTATTTATCTGCTGGCTTTTAGCCCCGGAAAAATCTCCGGAACGCCCTCGCCATCTGTGCTGCATCCTTTTCCGCATAATAGAAATGTCCGGAATGAGGCAGCAGCCAGCACTTTATATGGTCATTTCCCTTGAGATATTTTACCGCGGAAAGTGCCACCAGCTCATCCTCCTTCGACTGGAACACAAAGCAGGAAATCGAAATTTCTTTTATCTTTTTCCGCGTAGATCTGATCTCTGCAAACAGTGCCAGGTAGTTGGGAATCCACTTTCCATATTTCCACAGGCGCCGATCCGGTGTGATGCTGTATGCATCTCTCGTAGCTGCAGCCACTGCGTCCCCATCACTGATTTTATCAAAAATCACCCGCAGGGAATTAATCACGATGGTGGATTTTAGCGTCGCCCGAAGTGGCACATTGATCAGAAAAAGTCGTTCAATCCTGCGCTGCTGCAACGCCTCATTGATTGCAAACAATGTCCCCATAGAGTGCGCCACCATGTAAACATGCTCATATCGTCTGCACAGTTCTTCGGTCAGATGATGAACCTGTCCTTTCCACTGGTCCATTGTTGCAGTAGCGAAATCATCTGCCGTTCCCCCGTGACCGGCCAGCAGAATATTGTAAATGGACCAGTCCTCCGGTACTTCCTCCACCAATCCCAGTCGGGTGAAGTGGTCCGGAGTTCCAAGAATCCCATGAATGAACAGAACCGCCGTGTTGCTTTCAGGCAGTTCCCGGATATATTGCTGATGCTTCATCTGCGACCTCCATGTCCGGCAGTATGATGATCACTGCTGCTCCTTTTCCAGCAGTTCCAAAAGCTCATATACTCTGGCTTTTGTAAGCTCCGCAGCTTTCAGATTTCTCACCATCGGCTGCATGGAACCACCTTCAAATTCAGCTGCTTCCTCCTGCACCGCCTGATCTTTCCGATTGATCCATTCACGCTCTTCTATGGTGAGACTTGCCATCTCCTCTTCCTCCAGAATCTGCTTCAATGCGTCCCAGATACTGTTCAATGCATAGTCCCAGGTGGAATACAGCTCATACGATTTCTTATTATAATCTGTCTGTGACAACGGTTCATTTTCCAGCGTCTTCTCCAGCGAAGCCGCCAGATTTTCCTGACAGGACACCAGCTCTTTGGTGCGCTTTATGATATCATAACCACGGAAACCACACTCCCTGGCGGCATTATACAAGCCCCAGAAAGGAAGCTTCGTCTCCTCGGTCTGAGAGAGATCATAAAATCCCACCCAGCTTCGATAAGCCTCCGGCAGCTCTGCAAGTGGTGCTCCCGGCAGGTAGATCAGGATCTCCTCTGTGCCAGCCAGACCATAGGCTTCCGTGTAACAAAAGCGCATCTCATTGACGATTTCCTCCGTTCCCGGCTCCTTCTCATAGCGGATATCCTGAATCTGCATGGAATAGGTATATGCATTCACCTGCACCGGTTCCAGAAAGGTTCCACTGAAGTCACACTGATACCGGGTCCCATTTGAATAGCCGTCCCCGGCGTCGCCCATATCACTGTCGTAATATACTCCGGAGAACTCGCCGTGGGAATCAATCCGTAACTGCGTCTGCCAGCCACCTGCACCACTCTCGAAAGTAAACGATACATTTGCAAAATTGGCGAAAGGAAGTGATTCTTTTGCTGATTGAGACGACCTGGACTCCTCCACAGCCTCCATCGTAATCGCCACCAGGTCCGTCTGCCCGCCATCATCCTTCTGCTGTCCCAGGTCGATTCTGCACTGATTTTCTCCAATTTCACGACTCCAGCATATGGTTGTATGGTAAGCTCTCGCTTTGCCTGGCTCATCCTGCACCTGATTTTTCACCGCATCCTGCTCATAAGTTTCTGTAAATTCTTCATAGAGCTGATCCTGATGTTCGCAGCCGCCAGCCAGAAGCGAAGCAAGCCCCATTACCTGCTTCCACTCGCCCTTCCCAATGGAGCTTCCTACTCCGTATTTGTCATTGGCAGACGGCATGAAGCTCATATGCAGCCGCCTCTTTTTATCGTCTTCCGTACTCAGAATGAAGGCTTTGATCTGCCCTCCCTCATCCTGCATCGTAAACACTGTCCGGTTCCCTTCCCACTGCTCTTCCTTGGCAATCGTCCAGGCAAGTCCCGCATCCCCGACTGCTTTCTCCAGCTCAGAGGCTTCCAGCGGATAGACCGGCTGAGGCAGATATTCCCTCTGATACGTCAGCGTCTGAATCCCATCTATCTTCGCCACGTGAAACCTTGCATTTTCGTCGTAGGTAATTTTCGATGTGAAATCAATCGCATATCCCAGCTTACTGCTGTAGCCGAGAACGCTCGCTGCAACCCTGTCACCATTCACAAACAGCAGGTGTACCATGCCCTCATTGATATCATTTTCCCTGATATCGACACTGGAAAATCCGATGATTTCCTCAATCTCTTTCTTACTCTGATACGGGCCAAAGGTGTACAATGTATCCCACACAAACGGGACAATATCATTGAGAAATACCGTATCGCTGTTAACGGATTTAACGGACTTCGCCAGCTTGCGATTGTTCCTAAATACAACTGGATTTCCTATGAAGAAAAGCACCGCCATTGCAGCTGACAACAGGCAAATCAATCCGATAACAGCCCGTTTTGTATGATTTTTCATAGAATTCCTCCCTTTTGATTCCGATGAAGCTGACTTCTAAAACAGTTGATGGAACAGCTTGTATTATGTTCGTCCATACTCGTCCTTTATGCTTTCTCTTGCACTTTTAATCAGCAGCGAAATCGCCTGAGTGATAAGCTTTCGGGTATTATCATCCAGATTGATTGTCGATGAAAGGATTGATTTTACCGTATCAAACCAGTTCGCTTCCATATCGTTGAAGGTATTGGCATTGGTCTGGGCAACGACATCATACATGGTATCAATGAGCGTTTCCCGCTGCACTGCATCCATATCTGCCACCCATTTTTTCAGTGTCTGATCGATAAATCTGCTGCTGTTGGTTACCTGATCAAGATACAGGAAATGATCCCGCTCCACTTCCCACGAATAGATATCGTGCTGCATAAATCCGCTTTTCTGGGCACTCTTTACGATGGTGTAGGTCTCTTCATGCTCCAGCAGCATCCCCACAATCGAGGACTGAGGGACAAAGGTAACCGCCCGGTCCCGAATACTGCGATACTGTCCGGTCTTCAATACCTTCTCATCAAATCCGGGGCCATCAAAATTATAGACCGAGATAAGCCTGTCCTGAATCTCCTTGCGGCAAAATGCAGCCGCATACACAGCCAGATTGCCTCCCTTGGAGTGTCCGCCCAGTATAATATCACCGTGGAGCAGCGGGGCGATGTGCTCCAGATATTCCACCGCCTGCTCCTGCGCCGGAACCGGACTCATGAAGCTCATATTGAAATCTTCCTTCCACCCGATGAGGGTATTGTCTGTCCCTCGAAAAGAAATATAATTCAGTCCCTCTGCCACTCTCACTGCCACAGCCGAAAACTGCATCTGTGTCTTAGCATCGATCAGATTCACATAATTGCTCAATGTCATGCCGCAGAACCGGGTATTTTTCGATACCGCAGACAGCAGGTCCACGTCGTACTTCCACAGAACCTGCTGCTGGATATCCGGAACCGCCAGCAGCAGATTGGCGGCATTTTTAACCGTGATTGGCGTATCTGTCGCCTGCAGATTGATCTCGTCGAAAGGCGCATAAGAAAGCCGCGCCAGAACCAGACTGTCCAGCTCATTGAACGCAGCACTTTCCATGGACAGATCCCCGCGCCAGCGTATGTAATCAAAAATATTTTCCATATTTAATTCCCTTCAAATTCCCAGTTTCGTTCCTGTTTTCGCAAATATCTCCGCCGGTATTTCAGCGCAGCATACTCTGAAATCTGCTTCATATAAATAGCATCATACGCCCCACCCACAGCGCCGACGACCGGTATTCCCTGCAAAAATTTCATATAGAGCAGTTCCTTTGACAGCACACTGGCTGTTTCTGCAATCTGCTTCCTTTCATCATAATCTTCAGGAAGTGTTTCTGTTTCGATGAATCGGTCTACAGCATGGTTGAGACTGCAATAATTCTCCCCACAGGACACTGCCCCCTGAATCATCAGCAAAATAAAATACCGTTCCTGCTCTGTATCATAGGTGTACCCGTAATGCAGTGCAAGCTCATAGATAGTTTTTAAAAGCATGCCGGTAAACACCGGAATATCCGGAATGCCGATTCCAAGAACTCCCATGCCGACCCCGGAAGCTCCGGAAATCAACAGATTTTTCGCACTGGTATCTCTTGCTTTCCTCGTAAATGCCCTCAGAGACTTGCTGTCCTGCTTGATCTTTGCCGTGTACTGCCGAATCTTATAATCCTGCTCCAGCTTCTCTCGAGGATATGTCTTTTCAATCACCCCAGTCCCCTTTTCAAATATCAGACCAAAGGCTTTTGCAAAGGCCGCATCCAGCGTCTGCTGTAGTTTCGGCGGTACTTTTTCTTCCAGTTTCTGGTTCAAAAAGGATTCTTTTCTCTCCAGATGCTTCCGAAGAAACCGCTCTTCCTGTACATTTAATCTTGCCCATTCTTTCTGAAACGGCGTCTTTTTCTCAAAAAAACGTTTCATTGTTCCCCCTTAGTCACCTGATGTTGCGTCTCTCCCAGAAGGTCCAAACTCTATTTCTTGATGGCAAAGTCATAAGACATTTGTATCCATTCCATCAGTTCTTCATCGATTTCCTGCGGACCGGAGATCAACACATGATGGGTCCAGCGATTCGGATATGGTTCCGTAGCAACATCAATGCGAGGAGACAAAAGTTGTGTTCCAAGCCCAAATGTCACAACAATATACTCTTTCGGTCGGTCTTTTGCTTTCCTGACTTTCGCCATGGACACACAGGCAAATACCCTGGGGTTAGTAAATGTAATCTGCGTCTTTTGCACACGCATCCCCGTCTCCGGGAACATGACAAGCAGTTTTTGCCTGAACTGTTCAAAGAGGCTTAATGCATAAGGGTGCTGATCAAAAAACAGGTAAACGTCAAGATTGCTTTCATTCTGCATAAATACGTCCTCCCCCCATATGCAATCAGCTCATTTCTTCTTTCTCAGTTTCGGTTCCGGCAATTCCTCATACATGATAGTAAACAACCCTGCCAGAAACGCTTTATCATCAACTTCAGTTACCAGCAGCATTTCTTTTGCCCCCTCATAAGGTAACTCATACGTAGCTGTTGGCATATACGCAATCGCTGATTTTGTCGGTTTCACAAGCAGCCTGTCATCATAAATACCGCCTACGATCCTGCCACGATAGTAAAGAATATATTCGCCCATCATGGCTCGATATGTAATATCATCCAAGTTTGATAACTGTTCTAAAATAAATTGTAAATACGCTCTGGTTGATGCCATATGATTCCCTTTCTAATAAGAATTTATTATATTCTGGTTGCCTATCAATACAGTTCTTCTATAGCACGATAAATATGTTTGTTCGTGTGTAATAAGCAATGAACCTGATTGCCATTTATCCGTATACTGCCGTCATTGTATATTTCGAAAGTATATAATATTTTTCCATGTTTTTCTCCAGTTTCAGTAAAATATATGACATAAGCAGTTAGTGGGCTGTCATGAGAACTACGGTTTTGAACAATATTTTTAACATATATGTTATTCTCTATAATTTCCTTTAACACTAAATAGTTACTCTCTTTGGTACTTACTATCGTTTCCTTGATTTTGGGGGCACTTAATCCATAATACTCTTGAAATTCGATTGTCACAAATGCAACCTCTTCCGGTATCTGCACTTGATATATTCTTATGAATATTTGTATAAAAAAAGCAAAAATAATTGCCAAAATAACTTTCAAATATTTTTTCACGAAAGCACTCCCTAATTCCATTTCATTCTGCATCTTCACAAAACCACATTCCATCACGCAATCGGAATCTGCCCCTTAAATTCCAGCGAATCCCCATCAATAATTGCAGTAAAATTCGCATGCTGAGAAGTATCCCCTATTGTCACGTTCCAGTCATTCAGTTCAATCTTCTTTCCATCTACCGTTCCAAGCTGATCTCCCGTCTCAAATATCTCTGATAACTGCTGGGCAGTGATCATGTGAGAATCTGAAATCGTGTCAGGATTGACAATATGATCGATAGCAATACAGATAACCGTCTTTTCTTTCTCGGAGAACGCCTCTATCTGCATCACATATGACTTCAATTCACTGTGATATGTCTCCAGGTCATCTGCTCTTTTTCCTCTGATTCCCAAAAGCAAAACCATATAGCATATAACAAAACCACAAATGCCGATAATCAGTTGCTTTCTCGTAATCATCAAAACCGCTCCCTTCTATCTGTGTTTTGCCTGTCAGGTACTCCTCCACCCATCCTTGAACAGTTCCATTATAGCATACCCTTTACCAGGATATCTTACTTTTGGATTAATTTTGTATATCTGATTTTTTTCGTTTATTTGAGGGCATACTGATTCTGGAGGTGATTACACATGTGCCACAGGTATAGACGCAATCCGGACACGGACCGTTACGGCGACGGAGATGTCCCGGAGGCAGATATGGAACCATATCAGAGTTCCGAATCTGCAAATACAACGACCCCTTCTTCCAACAGCGGTCCGCAAAAAAGCAGGGATTACTACAAGGATGTTGAACCGCTGCCGGAATCTTCCCGCCCAAGACGGGATGGTCCCGGAGGTAATTGAGTTCAGGTACGAATTACAAAATGCCTTCCGGAGTCCGCAGGACTTTTGGAAGGCACATGAAAAGCGATAACCATGGTTCTCTATTTTTTCTCATCTTCAATCTTGATTTCGACCCTGATTTCATCCAGGTTTCTCTTCATAAACAACGTCCTCCACTCCACATCCTTCTGCGGTTCAAAGTACAGTGACGAACAGGCAATCCGCTCCCGCTGCACCTTATTGCCTTTGCCGGCAAGGAAGACTGCCGTCGGTCCGGAGGATCCGCCGATGATGCTGACTGAGGACTTTCCACGTCCGCTGCATTCGGGGTCTATCCTGCGGGGCTGGTCACTCTGGCGGCAGTCCCACAGATAGAACATTCCATCTGGAATGTCGGGGGTAATCCGGTAAGTCATCTGGGTATAATGCGTGGGAAACAGTAATCCGCGGTCTGGAAATGAATCCTTTGGCGCTGTTTCCGACATAAGATTCAGGACTGTCAAACGATGTTCTTCACCTGTGACCGGATTGACAAAGGGCACTGTCTGCCCTTCTGTAAGTCCGGACAGGTGGACTCCCTGTACCTTGTGCATTTCCGGCTTCAGCGTAATCTGAAGCTGCCGGATATCGGATGGGATAGCGGAAGTCCAGAAGAAAGATTCTCGGTGCAGATTCCACCCCATTGTCCGGTCAAGTGCGTAGTGTTCCATAAATCGTTCAGCTGTCACATCACCAGCCGCTGCCTCCTCCACAAGCGGATTCCAACCCATTCCGCATCCACCGTTTCCCGACAGCAGAGTTCCATTGCATACCACTTCGGAGCGAAAAGAATCAGTTGTGGGATTCTCCTCCTCCAGTGCCTCCATAAGCTCCGGGGATACCTTTCCGCTCTCGCCGCCGCATTCCTGGACGCGCCTTATAAAGCGGGCAATCGCTTCCGGCTCAATCTTTTTACAGATGTCAAGCACAAGCCCTTTCTCGCAAAGGTAAGCGGAAAGCACCTTCCACTGACTCTCTCCCCAGATAAATTCCCTGTTTACGGGAAACTCTGTTCCCGGCTGTTCTTCCTCCGGCTGTCCCCAGAAATTTCCGGAAAAGTATACCTTCCAGCTCGTATCCATTGAATCTTTTCCTCCCTGCTGTCTTGGAAAATCTGCCGTCCTCAATCCTGATGTTCTACAATCTGATTCGCATCCCCGTATAAATCTGATGCACTATATCGCCAAGCTGCTCTTTTAAAAGTTCTGCGGCGTGCTCCCCGGTGCAGTGCCCGGTGTAGATCTGCTCAATCCCGGTTTCTTTTACCCGATTGGCAAATGCCAGAATTTCTTCGTCCGTAGACTTGTACAGATGAAATCCGCCAAATACTGCATAGATGTTCCGGTTCGGGTATGTCCGTGCCACTTCCGTAATGATGTTGTCAGCACCGCCGTGGGAACAGCTGTTGAAGATTACCAGTCCTTTTTCCGTCTCAAACACAAGGCTCTGCTCGTGGTCATAGCACTCCGGACACATCTGACCGTCCACCTCCACGCACATGCCGATCCGCTTTCCAATGGTATCCAGCCCCTCCGTCTTGTGGGGAATCAGGGCGATTCCGTCCGCCAGTTTATAATCCCCGTCTACATACTGAATCCGGTCTGCGTATGCCTCCAGAAATCCTCGTTTGATTCCGATATACCGCAGCTCCTCCTTGCTGCAGTCATAGCAATTCTCCCCGGTTCCTGACCGCACATAAAGCTTTGCATGATCATTTTCCGCAAAAAATGCCGGCAGTCCGTCTGCATGATCATAGTGTGCATGGGACAATACGGCAAAGTCTGCCTGACCGAGATCAATTCCCAGAATTCGCGCATTTTCCGCAAATACACCGCTGGTGCCCCCATCCAGAAGGATACGCCTGCCCCTGTAGGAAATCCACACAGACAGCCCCCATTCCGGCTTCAAACTACTTTCTGTCACATTTTTCTGCACCAGATTATCAACCAGTACACAGATATCCATATCGCCTGTTCCTCCTGATTCTGTTTCAAAATCTTACAGCTTCATCCCCTTGGGAAATGCTTCTTTCCGCATCAGTCCCCACATCTGATCAATGTAAGAAAGGGTATAATAATTCTCGTAATAATGATAGTAAAATGCACCTTTCAGCGTCATATGGTACACGCCCTGTTCCTTTTTGGCGAGTCCAAGCTTCTTCGCAAGCCAGAACTCCAGACCATACATCTTCTTCAGCGGAACACCAAAAAATCTCTCGAAATCCGCCGGATCCACCTGAGTGCTGTAAGCAGTCCAGAACAGATAGTAGATCATCCGCTGTCGTCTGGTGAAACGGATTGTCAACGAAGTCGGAAGCTCCTGACTGCCCAGTCTCCTGCCATATTCTGTCACAGAAAAGGTGTTGATTTTGAACTGGTCTTTTAGCAGTGTCGTGGCGGAGCAGCCGAATCCAAGGAAATTGTCCCGTGTCATGGACGAGTATTTTGCCCCCTTTTTGCTGGAAAAGGTCCATATGGAATCCCGCACATAGCCCTGGGTCTGACAGTACCGGGTGATTGCGTCCAGCAGCGCACGTTTCTCCCGCTTCTTCATAGGTGGAACCTGGCTGGCTGTGAAGGTAAAGTCGATAAACGGATAGATGGCAATGTGATTTGCCCCGTTTTGAAATGCCATATCAATGTCAGACTTCAAATCCTGAAAGGTCTGACCTGGCAATGCAAAGATAAAGTCCATGGACACAGTCTCAAAGGAAACCGCCCTCAATACGTTAGCTATCTGAGCCGGATCGATGTCATTTCGCCCCAGCACAGACAGGAATTTATCCTGAAAAGACTGAATTCCGATACTGATTTTTGTGACACCGGCTTTCTTTAAGGTTCGCAGTGTCTCCTCCGTCACATTTTCCGGGTGCAGCTCCAGACCGATGCCTTCTTTGATTTCAAAATGCTCCCTGACTGCACCTATAATCTCTCCAATCCGGTTAGCCGCCAGTGCCGGAGTTCCGCCACCGAAATAGAGGCTGGTGACCTGCTTTTTGCCTGTAATCTGGCTTCCGACCATGTGGATTTCCTGAATCAGATCATCAATATAACGGCTGCAGGTTTCCTCCTTATAAACCTCCTTACAGTACGGGCAAAAGCTGCAGAGTCTGCGGCAAAAAGGAATATGCACATACAATCCGAGACCATCGCACTCAGCAAAGGGAAGCTGGTTGTCGTATTCATTTTGAAAGATAAATGGCTGAGTTGACCGCGTCAGCCACATTCTTGTAAGTGTTGTAATGACTTTCATAAGACCTTTATCCTGTAGTTTGTCTATATGTATTTCAGATAAGTACGAAGAATATCCAGAATCACCTTCATATTGCCCTGAAACAGCAGTGTATATTCTGCAACAAAAAAGTATCCACACTGTTTGCAGAGATCCGGTACATCAATACACCGTCCACAGATGCTGATTTTCCCATTTTCCATCACCACGCACTGATAACAGGGCGTGGGAAAGCGGTTGGCAATCAGATAAGGGAAAGCGCTCTTCACATTGAACACCGGCGCTCCCTGACGCATCATTTCCGCAATTACCTCACAGCAGCTGCGCTTCTCCTCCGGGGAAAGTGCAAGCTCCTTCGTGTCAGGATACGGAGTGTGAAAGTTGAAGGATACAGCCCGCACATGGGACAATTCCTTCGCAGTATTGCAGACATCCCTGATTGTATCCTTGTTAATCTGATTAATCGCCATATAAAAGCAGATGTTGTCGGAGGTGGCATGAGCAATGTGATCCATGATGATATCATAGGTATCTCCGCGAATTTCATTGTGTTTTTCCCGGTTACCGTCCAGGCTCAGAAGAATCAGATCAGCCTCTGGAAGATTCAGCTCAAAGGTGCCGTTCGTCACCGTATTGACAATCAGAAATCCCATCCGCTTTGCTTCAATCACAAGATCCCGAAGGGTCTTTCCTTTATCCCGCCATAGGAATGTCTCCCCGCCGCAGAAGAACAGAATCCTTACGCCCATGTCATATAACTGCCTCATTTCTGCCCGAATCTGCTCATAAGGGTAAATGACTGCAGTAATATTGTTGACGGAACAGTGAAGGCAGGACAGGTTGCATCGGTCTGTCAGGATTATCGTGCCGAGAATTGGTGCTTTTCTGCGAAATAGTATGGTTTTGATGCCAAAGCCGGCAAGGTATAAAAAAGATGAAAGTTTCAAGTTTTTGCACCTGCTCTCTCTTCCAGTTTTGTCAGATTCCTTTCTGAACCTGCCTCTTTAAATCCAGTATTTTTATCTCGATTTCACGAATGACCGCAGCAAATTCCCCATCGCTTTTTCCGGTGGGATCGTCCAGTCCCCAGTCTGTGCGATAGCTGCAGGGAAGACAGGGACAATGGACATTGCATCCCATTGTGATGACAAAATCCATGTCCGGAATGGCATCCAGCAATTTGGGATACTGGCTCTGCTCCATGTCAATTCCATGGAGCTGCTTCATCAGACGGACTGCATCCTGATTGATTCTGGATTTTACTTCAGTTCCGGCAGAATAGCTCTCAAAAACATCAGAAGCCAGCTTCCTGCACAGGGCTTCCGCAATCTGGCTTCTGCAGGAATTGTGGACACAGACAAATGCTACTTTATACTTATGTTCCATCACTGATTTCCTCCATAAAACGGACATTCCGATGCCAGACACTGCTGATTTCGCGGGGAAAAGGAACAGATCACCGGATGTTTTGCCAGCTCAATCCCGTAGTGTTGTTTTACAAAATCAATCGCTGTCAGCATGGAAAGAAATGCATTTCTCTTGCAGCATCTGGGACCTCCGATCTCTGCGATTGTGCCCAATGCCTAGGAAACAAAGCTCAGATTATCTTTATAATACTGATTGTGGCTTAAGGGTCCCGTCTCATGAATGATTGCCAGAGCAGCGCCGATGGATGCCGCCGATCCGCAGACACCCCACTGCCCGCAGGTGGCTCCCGGCATCTTCCCGCCTCGCACAATCATCTCATCCAGAGCCTGTTCCAGATCAAATTCCATCCCTGCGTGATGGAGCGCAGCCATAAAGCAGGCGCCGTCCAGCACATGATGCTCCGGTCCGTGAATGCTGATGTAATCCTTTTTCATCAGTGAAATCAGCAGTCCGATGGGATCATCGGTGGCTGCCTGAAGGCACTCCTGTTTGATGTAGTTAAATCTTTCGTCCATAATAAATCCCCTTCTAAAAATTAATGATCTGATTTCCCGCCCCACACTCAGGGCAGTTCTTTCCCGCACTTGTTACAGAACCGGTAATCTGCATCTGCCTTTGCCCCACAGTAAGGGCAGAATCCGCTTTTTCGGTCTTCATCCTCCGGTTCGTGGATAAGCTGTCCGCCAAACCTCGCATTCAGCGGATCCGGCTCCTCTCTGTCATCCGTGATATCATACGCGGAATAACGCTGTTTCCCGGTTGCATTTTTAAAATTATACACCGTCTGCGTGATTGCAAGCCCGGTCCAAAATACCCCGAACAGGGCAAACAAAGGACTCATTTTCGCCGCAATCAGCGTCCAGACGACTCCGAATCCGATCATAAAGATTCCAACGACTCCCCCCATCATCGATGGGCCTCTGCCGGGTTTTATACTTTTCATACCTGGTTCCTCCTCCAACATCTCACACCGTCCTTATAGGTTTCCAACACCGCAATGTCCGCCAGTTCTTCCGGAGCAACTGCCAGTGGATTTTGATCCAGTATCACAAAATCTGCTGCTTTTCCTGCCGTAATACTGCCTTTTTGCGCCTCCTCACGATACTGGTAAGCCGCATGAATCGTCACCGCCCGCAGCGCATCTTCCACGGAAATCCGCTCTTCCTCCCCCAGCACCACCCCGCCCCGCGTCCTGCGGTTCACCGCACACCAGATGGTTTTCAGCATATCCGGCTGCAGCACCGGACTGTCTTGATGGAAGGTGAACGGAAGTCCCAGCTTTCCTGCCGTATTCGCCGGGGATATCCGGCTGGCGCGCTCCAGGCCAAAGTTTTTCAGGTGAATATCACCCCAATAATAGGTGTGAGCCACAAAAAAACTCGGCATCATGGACAGCGGAATCATCCGTTTCAGCTGCTCTTTATGAACCAGCTGCGCATGGACCATGACCGGCCGCATGGTGTCCAGACCGGGATGTTCCGCTGCTGCTTTTTCAAACTGAGTCACATACTGCTCTGCGGCAGCATCCCCGTTGCAGTGCGCCAACAGCTGCTGGTGATCTTCCAGTGCGATTGTTATCAGCTCATGCAGACGCTCATCAGAAAGCACCGGGTAGCCATGATAGTCCTTGCTGTCCTCATAGGGTTCCAGCATCCACGCCGTTCTTCCCTGGGGTGAGCCGTCCAGAAAGACCTTATAGCCTCCGATTTTCAGGTGATTCCCATAAGTATTCTGATATTCCTGATGCTCTTTCATAAGCTGGCGACAGGTCTGCACATCCAGATATCCCACCACATCCAGCTTCAGGATATTCTGATTCGCCGCATACTGCAAAAGCTGGAACAGCCCCTCATTTACCATGCCTTCCTGAATGGTCGTCACGCCATGGCTGGCATAAATGTCCTGCGCTTTCTCCATCATTTCCAGCAATTTCGCCATATCAAACTGTGCAGACCGGTTCTGGAAATGAATAAACGCGTTCTCCTCCATATATCCGTCTGGCTCCTGTGAACCTGCCACGCGTCCGTATCTGCCGCCCTCCGGGTCCGGCGTTTCAGCGGTGATTCCGGCATGTTCCAGGGCTGGAGAATTCACAACCCCCATATGGGAGGAGGCGTGTACAAGGACGATTTCATGCCGTGTGGAAATGCGGTCCAGAACGAACTTATCCGGATGGCGCTGTTCCTTCAGGAAATTGTGGTCATAGTTGCAGCCCACAACCTGAGTGCCTTCTTCCACAGGATGTTCTGCCAGAAACTTCCGCATCAGCGACACAATCTCATCAAAGCTTTCCGCTTCCGACAGGTCGCACTGCATCAGCGAATTTGCCAGTCCGGTAAAGTGGCTGTGGGCATCGATGAAGCCCGGAAGAACCGTCTTGCCGTTCAGATCAACCATGGTATCCTCGGATTCATTCCATTCCGTTGCGCCGCTCTGTGTCAACGCATCCTTCCACGCCAGTACCTCCTCATCAGAGCCAACCTTCCGGATTTTTCCGTCCTCGATGCACATGGCACCGGCTGACGGACGCTCCTCATCCATCGTCACAATCGTTCCATGATAAAATATTGTTCTCATTGCACTACCTCTCTTCCCGGTCAATCCCCATATCCAATCAGATATGCTGCCTCGGAAATATCCTTCTTATGCACATAAATGGTATAGATCCACACCGGCTTCATGGTTCCAAAGCTTCCATACCTTCCATACCTTGCCTGGTCCATGGCAGGTCTGGCGCACAGATCCTTCGCAATAATCTCATGCTTTATCTGATGCTGAACCAGTATCTCATGATACCTTGCCTTCTCCTCCAGACTTGCCGTGGAGATCAGTTTTCTCCTGTTAAACAACGTAAGCATACGTTCACCTCCGTCCGCCGCTTACTTCTTCCTGCACATCCATATGACAATCAGCAACAGCACAATCCCCACAGCAATCACAGATATGGAGAAGCCACCTCCGACCTTTCCCGCCAGAAATACGGATGTCGGTCCGTCTGCGCCGCCAATGATTGCAATGGAAGCCATTTTCCGGATTTTCATGATAATCCCGGCAATCACCAGGGCGGCTCCTGCCAGTCCCGCCAACACTGCTGTCCATTTTTTCACAACAAACGCCTCCTATTTCTTCATCTCAAATACAATCTTATAGTAGTTTTGCTTTGCATCCTGATCCGCCACAAGTCCGTCGATGCTCTCAATGAACTCATAGCCTTCCATCTGGCGGGATCCCGTCAGCCGGACATTGCCCTGCATAAAGTCAAAATTATCAAAACCGGCAATCTGATTCAGCAGGTTCTGCCTTCCGGCAGGGAGAATCCCCATCCCCTGTTCCCCGGCGGTAAATGCCAGGGCACTGAGAATCATCTCTGTACTGTAGGTGGACACCCAGCCGTCCTTCTTCCCGCCTTCTGCCAGAAGGGTCACTCCTTTCAGTACACCATCCTCCACTTCATAGGTAAATTCCGGCAGTTCATACATGTCGATATGAAAGGCTCCGTCCTCCGGTTCCGCCCAGGTGCCATCTGCGGCAAGCTTTGCCGTGTTGTCAATCTCATAGCTGTCTGCTACATAATTATAATTCTCTGCGAACTCTGCAATCGTTAAGTCTCCCCGGTTCGGCGGAATCTGCGACGCCAGAATCACCAGAAATGTCACGGCAAAGGCCGTCACGTAACCCGCTCCGTAGACCAGCCACTGATACCAGCGAGACTCCTTCGCCGTATACACCATATGCTCATCCCATGGCAGCCTGCTGCCGCCATCGGTGCACTGGCGATAGCTTTTCCACATGCAGATCAGGCTGTATATGGGAATCATAAATCCCATACCCCTTTGAATCACCTGCCAGGTACGGTCAACCCCCTGCTTCCATGTAAGCCGCGTTCCATCCTCCTGCGTGATCAGAATGCCAAATATCGCCTTGCCCGGCGTCGTGCCAAACCAGTGCAGAAGCAGCGGTTCAATCAGCAACGCCAGCAGGATGCTCAAAACCCCATTGAGAAGCTGCTCGGCAAATTGCACCTCGATCAGATTCGGTTCCACGCGAAATATAAATACCAATACAACATTCCACAACAGAATGTAAAGTGACAGGTCCAGTTCTCTGGCAAGATATCTGCGCCAGGGACATTTTGCATAAGGTTGTTGTTCCATTTAAGTCTCTCCTTCAAATAGTATAAGCTGATTATATCAGATAATTGTCTGAATGTATGCAAAATATCCTTAAATTAATCTTACAGTTTCAATTTGGCGTGGAAAAAGCCACTGGAGGCTTGTGGGGCGCTCCAGTGGCTTATCGACAACTATTCAAACTGCTCTGTTTCGTAAAGGAATGCTCACACCAGTTCCACTCAATGTTATAGTTCAATATCAAAACTATCGAACACGGATTGTAAAGCATCTTCCCAGCTTTTGTTTGGTGACCATCATAACAATTCATTAATTCGTCTTTTGTTAGCTTTACTCTCTCGCTATTTTCCTGTTGGTAACGCTGATATAAATCATCCACTTCACTTTCCGTAAAACCAAAATAGTCTGAAAACCGCTCTTCCGTTGCCATGGTATATTCTGCAAACATATTAAGCTCGGAGCCACTGGAATACTTTGCAATCGGAAGAATCCCTGTCATGTATGCAAGGCGCACATAGGGCTTATCCTTCAACAGATCCCGCAGGAACATCAGATACGCTTTTTTGTCCTCTTCCTGAATAAACTTCTGATGAAATATAAAATCCCACTCATCCAGCACGAAAATAAAACGTGCTGATTCGTCCTCCGCATAAATGTCAAGAAGGGCATCTACTGCCCGTTCATCATCGGACACTCCTGCTTCCGGATATTCTTTTCTCAGATCCCGCACCAGTCGCTTCTCAATTCGTTCAATATATTGCTGATAAGAACTGCACTGCCCTCCAAGCTCATTAAAAGAAATCTGAATCACAGAATACTGATTCAGATACTCTTCATACTCTGGAAACCGGGCAATCTGAAGAGCATCAAATACATCATGAGCATCACGGGCTTTTGAGAAAAAAGAAGCAATCATGTTTGCCATAACCGTTTTGCCGAAACGTCTTGGTCTGGTAATACAAATATGATTATTTCCAGTTCGCACCAATGGAAACAGTTCTTTCAACATCAGTGTTTTATCTACAAAGTAGGGCTGTTCGGTCTCATTTTTATATAATGTATATGCACTTTTGCTGTTTAAATACACCCCCATAGCTGACCCCCCTTTTCCATGATTTATATGATATTGTACTATAATTGTTGTGGGGATTCAAGGATAAGCCGACTCAGTCTTCTGCATCTGTAACTCCACCCACTCTTCCCATTCTTTCTGATCTCCGCAAAACACATTCAAATCAATAAATTCTTCATTTCCAGCATATCCGTCTAATCTCGCCCGATTCGTATATTGCCAGAACATCCATGATTCAGAAATGCGAGGCTTTGTAAATACGTTACGAATCCAAAGCGGATACTGCTCAAAATATCCATCCAGATAGTCATTCCACATTTCTTCGGTGCAATAAAGAATGGGCGTTACCTGATAATGCCTCTGCAGCATGTCCAGCATAATCTGCAACTGCTCCCTCACTGCCTGTCCGTCCGGGCGATTGTTCTTTTTATCTCCGTAATACTCCACATCCACCACCGGCGGCAACATTTCAGGCTGTCTCGTTACCTGGCTGATAAAGTTTTCTGCCTGTGTCTCCCCCGGACTGTCGAAGCTGAAAAAGTGATAGGCGCCGTACTTTAAATCTGTGCGCTCCACCCCGGACCAGTTTTCCGCAAAGCGACTGTCCACATGGCTGCTTCCTTCTGTCGCTTTGATAAATACGAATTCGATGTTTTCCTGTGCGAGTACTTCCCAGTCAATCTCTCCCTGATAGTGAGATAAATCTGCTCCAACAATCGGATACTGCTTTCTGGACGGATTATTCAACAAAAGATATCCGTGATAAATGCAATAGGCATAAAAGACGCACGCCAACGCAAACACTGCCAGCCCGCCTGATATCATTCTCTTCCACTTGAGTCCCATATCTGTTTTCCCTTCGTCTTTTGATGCTTTACGGAATTTCCATATGTTATCAAGTTACTTTTCAAACTGTTCTATCTGACACTGATGTTTCTTGGACTCCTTATCATAGTTTATACCAACCAGAAGTATTTTTCCAATATAGCCTTCCAATGCCTGACAATAATGCTTATCTTTAATCTGATCAATCGCTCCCTCCGCCGACTTGTTCCACTTAAGTTCCACTACTAATGCCGGCTTATCTGTATGCTTTCTTGGCAGAAATACGATATCTGCAAATCCTTTTCCGCCCGGCATTTCCCGAATGATCAAATAGTCTTTTCTGGCACTGTAGTAAGCCAGTGAGACCACAAAACTCAAAGCATTCTCGTCATTATAATTAAGGATGGACACATTTTCCTCATGAATCCGCTCCAATGCATCTGCCACTGCTGACTGGTTCATCATCCAGGTATCAAGCAACAGCCTCTCCGAATTCTGAATGGCGCGGATTACCTCTGTCCAACCGGTATCTTCGACAGCATTAACAAATTCCAATCTTACCTCTTCATTCGGAATATACACGGCAGATGCAGTTTCATCGTATCCAAGATATCCCAGGTGTATCAATAAAGCCAGCACATCATCGCTGCTGTTCATGGAAGTCATATCATTTTTAAACCTGGAAATATTAACCGGGAGTAATTCTCCGGCAATCAGGCGAGTCACAATTCCTTTCAGCCCGTCGAAATTCATTGTAATATAGCCTTTCAATGACTCGTAGGTCTCTGTGCTGGTCCAATGGCTTCCAAATTCCCTCTCAAGCATTGTCACGACTACAGAACGGGGATTATAAATGTCTACTTCGTCTTTCAGATGGTAACCATCATACCATTTTTTCACTTCACTGAAATCCACCTCATATTGCCTGCACAAGGCGGTTACTTCCCGCTCTGTAAAGCCAAAAAATTCAGACATCCATCTCGGGTCTACCATTGTAAATTCCTGAAAATTATTCAATGCCGACTGCGTACCGTATTTTTTAACGGGCAATATTCCGGTTATATATGCAAAAGCAATACATTCTTCCGCCACAATTCCTTTAAACAGTCCTCGAAGGAAATCGATATACTCCTTCTGAAACAGATAGTCCTCCTTATAATTCCGAAATACGCTGTCCCATTCATCGATAATAACTACAAATCTTCTTCCTGTCGCATTTGAAACATTCCAGAGTGCCTTAGACAGCGGGACACCGGTCACATTGCATTCTGGATAGTATTCTTGCAGTTCTGATGCAACTTCCTGCCGGATATATCGTAAAGCTGACTTGCCATGATCATACTCAACAACTTCAGCTGCTTCTCCCAACAGCTGCTGCATATCCATTCTGATTACATCATACTGATTTAAATGTTTTTCAAAACTTTCCGATTGACTGATGGCAAGTCCCTGAAACAGTTCCTTTGACCTGCAGCCTCTGCTGTAATACGCCGTCAGCATATTTACTGCCATGGATTTACCGAATCGGCGCGGTCTGCTTACACAGATCATTGGCTCATTTGTTCCGATTATCTGATTCAACCTTTCTATCATTGCTGTTTTATCAACATATATCTGAGAATTTAGCGCATTTTGAAACCCTATATTAGACGGATTCAGATATCTCCCCACCCTGCATACCTCCCTGCTTCTAAAAGAAATGCCCGCATCAACGGAATTTGCCCTTCTCATGTTTTATATAATATTGTACTATAATTGCTGAGACGATTCAAGGACAACCCTTCATCTCCCGCATCCCATCTCCTGTATCTCCATCTAATCTTGCGATACACAACGTTCTCATAAATAGTCCTCTATACGATGCTGTTCAATTACCTTTTTCCCAATTAATGTAATGGCCTTTTGCGGGCAATGACTGATACAACGATAACACATGGTGCATTTGTTATTCGCCTGCGCCTTATTGTGAACAATCGAGATATTTTTCATCGGGCAAAGCTGTGCGCATGTTCCGCAGCCGCTACAGGCGTTCATATCAATATGCAGTTTGTCAGAATAAGCAATCGTCTTATTGTAAAACCATAATCTTTGTCCGAATAAACCGGCTATGTGATACCATATGTTGATTCCCTCTCGGGGCGGGCAGCCTTCTTTCATCTGCTGTGCAGCTTTTTCTATTTTTTCAGTCGCTGCTTTTACTATCTTCCGATTTTCACGTTCTGATCTTTTGAGTGCCTTCACATCACAAATACAATCAGGCATTTTTAAATGAAGTCCTCCAAGAATATCTGCTCCGTATTTTCTCAGCAATCTGGCACTGAGTCCTGCGCCATCTCCACTAAACAGTCCCATGGTTGCTATGACAAAGACTTTTTTTTCATGCCACAAGGTACTGTTTTCAATAATAAAGTCCCGAACAATCTTAGGAAGATTGCTGTAGTAAACCGGATATGCAAAGACAATTTCCTTGTGTTCTTTTAGCAGACTCAACGTAGTTTTATCATTGACTGGCAGTACGACTGCGTCCGGACAATATCGTGACATGAATTTTTTAATGCAGTATTCTGTATTTCCTGTACCACTGAAATATATTCCAAGCATCCTGTCCCTCCGTGATTTTAAAATCAATCATTTTCTGTTTCCATAAGCTGATTCAATTCAGCCTTTTTTCTGAAACACCCTGCTTTCCGAAAGAAACAACCCAACTAAGGTCAGAATCGTCCCAACGCCTGCCAGCACCGTGATTCGTTCATGCAAAATCAGCACCGAAGTGACAACCGTAATCACCGGAACCATATAAATATAGATGCTCGTCTTAACTGCTCCCAGCACCTTGACAGCAAAGTTCCAGGTAACAAAACAGAGCGCGGACGCCCCAAGTCCCAGATAGACGATATTGAACAGATACACCGGTTCAGCAAATCTTGACAGTTCCAGCCTGAAATCAAACAGGAACAGAGTCGGTATCATAAACAGAATGCCATAGAAGAACACCCGCCTTGTGGTAAGAATGGTATGGTAGCCATAACGGCTGATTTTCTTGGTCAGCACCGAATAGCAGGCCCACACCAACGCCGCCAGCAGAGCCAGCAGATCGCCCACCGGGTTCAATTTCATGCTTGCTCCATTAAAACTGATCAGAAAAATTCCGGCCATAGCAACCACAAAACCGATGAAAAAATCAGGCTGCAGTTTATCTTCCTCTTTCAAAAACAGATGGGTCAAAATCGCCGTAAAAAAGGGAGCAACAGAGATAATGATTCCCACATTGGAAGCCAGTGTATAGGTCAGGGCGATATTTTCCAGCAGATAGTACATGCTGATTCCGCACAGACCAGCGGCAGCAAAGGTAACTTCCTGCCGCGCCGTTGTTCCCTTTAAGCGGCGCGGACAGACCAGAATCAAAGCCAGCAGTCCCATGATAAAGCGGAAAAATAAAATCTCCACCGGCTGAAAATCCACCAGCAAAATCTTAGTGGAAATAAACGTTGTTCCCCAGATAATGATCGTAAACAGGGCTGATACATGCCCGGTGGTCTGTCTATTGTCCATCCTGATTTCCTCCCGTCGCTGTCTTAAAAATGTCCCGGTAGACGCCCGGTGCAAGACCGATAAAGCTACTGAAATAATTCGTAAAATGACTCTGATCAGAAAAACCCGTCGCCAGTGCTGCTTCAATGGGAGCCACGCCCTGCTCCAATCGTTTCTTTGCTTCCCCGATACGGATGCTTTGCAGGTAAAGGTACGGGGTCACTCCTTTTGACTTTGCAAATGCCCGGAGCAGAGTCGATTTGCTCAGCCCGGCACAGCGGCAGATCTGGTCTAAATAAATACGCTCGGCGTAGTGCTGTTTCATAAAAGCACAGGCTTTCTCAATCTCTTCCCGACACTCTGGAATACATCGCTCAAAGGGCTGTCCATATCGCTGAAACAGCAGAGACATCAAAAGGAGCAGATTCTCTTCTTTCCCAAACTCGCCGGAGCCAGCCATGACCATTTCGTGAAGCGGTCGCAGATAACAGGTTACCTCTTCATCCAAAATCACATTCTCTGAAAAGCCGGGAAGTGTCCGCTTTCCAGTCACTTCCTCTGCCAGATCCAGCATCACTGTCCTGGAGATATTGAATCCCCGGTAGTCGAACGTGCCGCCATCGCTCTGTACACAGCCATGATTGTCGCCCGGATTGAACAACATGATATTGCCCTTTTTGATCCTGTATTCCCGATTTTTACAGGACAGACACCGTTCCCCATCCTCCATAAAACCGATCACATAATACTCGTGGAAATGATTGGGGAAAGGCTGTCTAGTCCCCTCAAAGCGGTAGGCTTCTATCCGCAGTTCCTCATCATAAACCACCGTTCTTATTTCCTTTTTCATGTGTGCTTCCTCCTTGACGGATTCTATTTTAGCACTCCATGTTTCAAAAGGCTTGTAAAATATCTTCATTTTTTTTACTAAAACAAATCCAGCGAATGGTTCAGATATACCTTTTCTCTCACCTTCAACTGATACTCTGGCTTTGTCATATAATAAAGCAGGAATTCAAGAATCAACGCACTGCCAAGACTTCGTCCCTCAATCTTGAATTCCGAAAATCCCATAGGCATATACCGCTTCTGTATATCCTCCACGCCAATAAACCCGGGATTTTCCATGGCTTTTGAGAAGACATAGCCCTCGTCTGCATCGGGCGAAGCGCACTGGTGATCTGGACAATCCTCCCCCAGCACCTTTCTGCTCACATTCTCATAGCACTGCTTCCGGCTGCTGCATCCGAAATAACAGCATTCATTGCAGAGCAATTCCACCTTGGCTTTTTGTGCATCCGACAGCGTACCCCACTTCTCAAATTCTTTGTTCAGACGGAAATCCGGCACCACATAACGGAATATTTCCCGGTTCAGCTCCGCACATAAGGAATCAAAGTCTGTAATCACCTTCGTGGTGGAAGACACAAAATAGAACCCCGGATATTGTTTTCTCAGATAGTCCAGAAGCAGCTCTGAATGAATGATAATTCCATTTTCTGCCGCTCCATTGTACTGGAACCTTTCACACAGCGCATTGCATCTTCGGTCCGAAAGATGCTCCTGCCGAAGCAGAGAATTGCTGAAGGTCAGCCGTGCGGAAATCCCATAGTCGCGCATCAGCGCGGCAACCTCCGACGGGGAATTTTCTCCGAATCCAACCCGTCCGCCACCCCATAAGCAGTCGGCAGGCGCTCCGTATATGGAACCGATGCTGCACCAGCTGTAAAAATATTCCCTGTGTTCGTAAAACAGAGGCAGGAAGATTTGGTATAGCTCATAGAATTCAAACAAACCCGGCAGGTGAAACTGGGCTGTGTGCGGTTCACGGTTCTTTGTGTTCATCACCATGTCTATGCTCACTTTCTTAAAGTATCAAATAATTTCTGATTGTTCACAGAAACGCCCACCCCACCGCAATCACCAGCGACGGCAGCAGGTTGGCTACCTTTACCTTCTTCCCCCAGACCAGATTCACCCCGACGCAGAAAATCAGAATCGACCCGACCAGAGACAGGTTCTGCAGTGCGGTTTCCGTCATCAGCGGCTCCACCAGCCCTGCTGACAGCGTGATGCTTCCCTGAAATATTCCAACCGGAATCGCGGAGAACATACAGCCTTTTCCAAGAGAGGCAGTCATAATCAGAATGATAATCAGGTCCAGCACGGCTTTTGCCACCAGAATCGAAGTATCCCCGGTCAGACCGTCGGTGATGGAACCGACGACCGCCATGGCGCCGATGCAGACAGTCAGGGATGCGGTCACGAACGCATCCACAAAGCGGGTATCGCCGTCACTCTTTGTCTTCTGCTTCAGCCACTGGCCAAAGCGTTCCATGGCTTCCTCTATATTCAGCAGTTCGCCAAGCAGCGCCCCAATCGCCAGGCTGGCAATCATCATCATTGTGCCCTGGCTCTGCAGCCTTTGCTCGTGAATCTGCAGCATCTGCTCCATCGTGCCTGCGATGCCTAGAAATAATACGCAGACGCCCGCGGCGCTCATCAGCGTATCCTGATAGCGGGATTTCATCTGTTTACCAAATAATAACCCGCCTATTCCTCCTGCCAGAATTGCTGTTACATTTATGATTGTACCCATTGCTGTCTCCTGTGTTCCTGATGTATTTTATCCTGATGACTCTAAATTGCTGTTTTTTACCCTTCTGTTTTCTATTCGGGTAATTCTCATCCTGATTATACCAGAATCGCCCGCTGCTGCACATAGATATTTGAGATAAGGCATATATATGTTAAAAACTTCCGGAGCGTGACGATCGTGAATCCATCCTCAAACAACATCATCCGGCGTTTTATTCCTGTGCTGCTGCTGGGACTTTTGCTGTCCGCTCCTTCTATCTCTATCCGCGGTGCTGCGGATGGACTTTTGTTGTGGTTCAACATCGTACTCCCCACCTTGTCCCCTTTTCTCATCTGCACGCAGTTGGTGGTGGCATTAGATGGGGTTCAATTGCTCACAAAACCATTCTATCCGCTTCTACACGCTCTGTTTGGACTTTCCATGCAGGGCTGCTATGTACTGCTGTGCGGGCTGTTGTGCGGTTATCCGCTGGGAGCAAAGCTGTGCGCGGATTTCTCCAATCGCGGTGAGATCTCGGCGGAGGAAGCGCGGTATCTGCTGTCCATCTGCAATCATCCCAGTCCCATGTTCCTGCTGGGATATGTGCGGTCACAGCTGGGAATGTCCGTGTCCCCGTTGCTGCTTTTGTGCGCCCTTTATCTGCCTGTTATTCCGGTATCGTGGATGTCGCGCAGGCTCTATCGAGACAAATCGCGCAGGTTCTATTTTGGCAAATCCCGGCATCCGATTGATGTGCAGAAAAAAGCCCGCGCACCTCTTTCCGCCTGCAGCTACTCCTATAACACAAATAGCATACTCTCCGCAGCCGTTTCCGTCAGCCATCGTGAGAATACTGCCGCAACCACACCTGCCACCACGCCCCTCTCCCTCGACACCATCCTGCTCTCCACCGCCGAGACCATGGTTGTCATCGGCGGTTATATCATGCTGTTTTCCATACTGGCGGCATGGATCGGGCAGCTCACCTTCCTTCCGGTGCCCATTCAGGCGATACTGTCCGGTCTGGCAGAGATTACCACCGGGGTCCACCGGATCTGCACCGTATTTCCAGCAGGCAAGGCAGTCCTTCCAACCGTAACTGCCGTATCCTTTGGCGGCTGCAGCGGCATCTTCCAGACAGCCAGCGTCATCCGTGCCGCTGACCGTCGCAGCGACACCCGGGATACCGGACTCTTGCCCCACGCAAAAAATGCCGGACTGTCCATCCGGCATTATGCAGGCTGGAAGGCGGTTCACGCCCTCTTTGCCTGTGTCGTACTGATACTCATACTGAAATTCAAAGGGTGAGTCTCCCCTGATGCTTACTGCTCTGCAGTCGGTGCTGCTTCCTCTTCTCCACCGGTCACGCTGCCAGCCAGCTCGTCGCGGTTGCTGGTCACGATATCGTAGCAGGACTTCATGGACTCAAAATACTCGTTAAAGCGGTTCTGAGCACCTTCCATGGAGTGGGTGATGATGGTCTGCAGGCTCTTCAGCATATCATCGGTATAGTCGATGGAGCCCTGACGGATGCCATTGGCCTCCATCACAGCGTTGTCAACGATTGCCTGTGCCTGCTGCTGTGCCTCCTCCACGATCTGGTTGGCACTTGCATATGCCTTCTGCATGATCTCATGCTCATTGACCAGCTCGTTGGTCTGCGCGGTTGCCTCAGCCAGCATGGCGTCTGCCTGGGTGCGTGCCTCGCTCAAAATGGCATCCTGATTGCTGATGATCTTCTGGTACTTCTTGATCTCATCCGGGATGCGCAGGCGCAGCTCCACAAGCAGCTCCTCCAACTCTTCTTTATTGACAAGAATCTTGGTATTGGATAACGGCTGGAACTTACAGCTGTCAATATACTCCTCAATTTCACCAATTAACTGTTCGATTCTACTCATGATTCTCTCTCCTTACACTCTATACTTGATTAGCCGCGGCCTTTTCCTTTAGCTTATTTCTTACCTGTTCTGCCACAGCCGGATGCAGGAACTCGCTGATGTCCCCATCATAACCGGCGATTTCCTTCACAATACTGGAACTTAAGTAAGAATATCTCAGATTTGTCGTCAGGAATATAGTGTCCACATCCGGCGCAATGACACGGTTGGTCTGCGCCAGCTGAAGCTCATATTCGAAGTCTGTGATTGCGCGAAGTCCTCTGACAATAACATCTGCATGATTCTGATGGACAAAATCAACCAGCAGTCCACCAAATGCCTGTACCTCCACATTCTTTAAGTGGGAAGTTACGCTCTTTAACATATTAACACGTTCTTCGACAGAAAACAACGGAGTTTTGGAATTATTCTGTAAAACTCCGATAATTACGTGGTCCATCATGTGTGCAGTGCGCTCAATGATGTCCATATGTCCCAATGTGACCGGATCAAAGCTGCCCGGATATACTGCTACTGCCATCTCATTCTCCTCGGTAGATAAATAAATGTTTGTTGGTCTTATAGGTTTTATTCTTCTCCAGCACGAAACCAAGTCTCTCCAGATAGTCAAACTCCGTCTCCAGCGATGCCTCAACGATGATGGTGCTCTGTTTGTCGATCATGGAAGACTTTGCCAGATATTCTAACATCTGCTGCTCCAGCCCCTGCTCATAAGGCGGATCCATGAAAATATAGTCGAACCGGTACTTGCCTTCCAGCCGCTTTAAGGCTGTCAGCGCATCACAGTTCATGACCACCGCCTGACTCTCCAGTCTGGTCGCACGCAGATTCTCCCGCACGACCTCCGCCGCCTTCGGGTTCTGCTCCACAAATACAGCCTGCTTCGCCCCGCGGCTTAAAGCCTCAATTCCAATTGCGCCGCTTCCCGCAAACAGATCCAGAAAGGTACTGTCTGCCAGGTCGTACTGCAGCATATTAAAAAGCGTCTCTTTGATCCGGTCTGTGGTCGGTCTGGTGTCCATCCCTTCCAGTGTTTTCAGTGCAATTCTTCTGGCACTTCCGGCTATTACACGCATGTCTGATCTCCTTTGAATTTTATTCTTTACCATTATAAAGGCAAATTTTACAATGTACAAGCAGTTTATGCAGGATTCCGGTACAAATTTTGATACAGGTGACTGTTTGCTTCAAGATTCTGACAAACGACACAAAAGATGCCAGTGTATTTTCACAGTGCCTCCACATACTATCACCGTAACAAAAAACAAAACCAGTCGTGAGCAGGAAGAAATCAAGGAAGCCTGTCTCATGACAGGCAAGTTCAGAGAGGAGGCCAATCATATGGCAAGCAGATCTTCTAACAGAGCAGAGGTACCTGAGGCAAAAGAGGCACTGGATCGTTTTAAAATGGAAGTAGCAAGCGAGCTGGGAGTGCCGTTATCCAACGGTTACAACGGTAACCTGACTTCCGCACAGAATGGTTCTGTGGGCGGTTATATGGTGAAGAAAATGATTGAGGCTCAGGAAAGACAGATGGCAGGTAAATAACCTGCATTCATGAATATGCCGGACTGAAAAGCAAGGCATTCATGGCGAAGAAGCTTCCGGACAGCAGCAAAACTGTCCGGGGGCTTTTTTGCAGCCGACTCACACTCCCATTAAAAATTAATCCGGAATTTACAAATTCAAAACAAGAATTGCACGATTACTATTGTATAAGTAGTATATGAACGTATTCTATAGAACAGGGGGATTTGCCGATGTTACCATGTCAGTCTACATGTATCAATTATCAGCCCGGCTGTCACAAAAACTGTCTCAAGTGGAAGTTATTTCTGGATGAGCAGGAGCTCTTACGAAAGTCAAAAAAGGAATACCTGAAATACTACAACACACGCTGCAACATGGAGATTCACTCACTTCTGGCTCTGCAGCCCAGAAGCTATTCCAGATGATGCGAAAAGCGCTGCGGGTGCCTTCTCTTCTATAATCAGACGTCAAAACAAGGTGCGGGAACCGGTTTTCACCAGTCTCCGCACCTTTCCATTCATAAATCCGTAACTTTTGTTAATCGTACTTATATATGGTCGCTGCCAGCACCACCGTGGCAGGCACACTCAAGATCACACCGAAGCTTCCCGACAATCCCTGCATCACTGCGATGCCGATATTATTGGAATTGATGATCTGCAGAAACGGCAGATTGTAGGCATAATCCATCAGCAGCATGGATACGCTGCTTCCGGCAAATGCAAGGATCAGCGTGTTGGAATCTGTGCCCATCATATCACGGCCGACCCGCATTCCAGCCCCCATCAGCTCCATCCGCGTAATATCCGGGCGCTGGTCGCACAGCTCCTGCATGGCACTGGATATGGACATGGCAACATCCATGACAGCCCCCAGGGAGCTGATCAGAAGTCCGGAAAACAGCAGTCCGCCCACCAGGATGCCATTGGTCTCATGAAGGGTCAGAAGGCTCTCGATATCTGACACATTCCATCCGGTGATCCCGGACATTTTTGAAAAGATGGTGGCTGTCAGACCGGCACTGAACACACCCGCCAGAGTTCCGGCCGTGGCGCACAGGGTTTTCTTCGTAATCCCGCTGATCAGGTAAAAGGTCACCGCCGTGGTGACCGCACAGATCAGCACCGCAGACCAGAAAGGCGAGTGCCCCAGATACACAAGGGGCAGATATATATAGATGATAGCGACGAAGGTGAACACCAGTCCCAGTGCTCCACGGATTCCCTTCTTTCCTCCGATCACGCACAGCGCCAGCAGATAAAGCACTGCAAATCCAATGATTACCCCGGTCCGGTCCATGGAATAAATGCTGGTGATCACAGTCTCTCCTGCCAGGCTCTGCAGCACGATCACCTTCATGCCCACGGTGCAGGCTGCTCCGAACAGATAACCGGCGCTGCTGGTGGTCTCCAGATCCTCGCCCTGCTTCTCGCCGCTTGTCATATGGACCACAACCACCTGCTGCCCTACCCGGGTACCGTCCTCCTGTATATTGTCCTCTAAAATTTGAACAACCACACCGGTCTCAAAGGTTTGACCAGTGCGGTTGATAAGCTGTGTTTTCGTGATGCCATTCAGCCGGATTACACCAAACAGCATCACGAATATGATAACAGCCGGTATCAGATCATGTACTGCAAATTTCTTCATATCCATGCTGTCCCTTATGGTTGTTATCTTCTTCCAGAAGTTTTGTGGATGGTAAAGGTATCGTCAATCATCTCCACATTACCCTGATCGGTAATCTGATAAGAAGTAATCTTGAAGTCATTTGCAGTCATGTTGATGACAGAATAGCTTGGCAGCCAGTTCTGGCTTCTGTTTGCGATATAATCCTGCTGTGCATTGATCAGCTCGTAGTATTTGGAACCGGAAGCGGAGTTGGCACTCATGTACAGGGTTCCTTTCGGGTCGGTAACGGTCTTCTGATTAGCAGTCTCGATGGTATAGCAGCGGTTGTCCTGTGCGAACTGCTCCAGTGCAGCAGCACCTTCTGCATCTCCCTCTGCCGGGCTCAGCGGAATGCTTGCACCGTTGATGGTATTGTATGCATGATCCCAGTCGTAGTCGTCGCCGCTCTCTTTCAGCTTGAACTCATAGGTTCCGTGATTCTGACCGTCTCCATACAGAATCTTGGAACGGCTGTAGGTGTGGTCATGTCCCTGCAGTACCACATCAATATCGTATTTGTCAAATACCGGAGTCAGCTGTGTTCTGAGAATCATGCCGTCCGTATCGGAGTGGTCCAGACCGGATCCATAAATATCCTGATGAATGGTTACCACACGCCAGTTGGCACTCGGGAAGTTGGCAACTGCCTTCTTGATGGACTCCTCATGCTCTGCCACATTGTAATTGTTGGTGTTCAGCACGATGAACAGGCCATCACCATAGGTGTAGTAGTAGTCTCCGCCTGCCTGCGTCTTGCCCAGGTTGGTCGGGTTCGGATTATTGAAATGATATGCATAGTCCGGATTCAGAGAATCATGGTTTCCGATGGTGGTTGCAACCGGAAGATTCTTCAGAGCGCTTGCAGACAGATAGGATGCATACTCCTCTTCCTTTGCCTTACCGGTCTTGTTGACCTGGTCTCCGGCAGAGATTACGAAGTTCAGATTCGGATTCTGAGCCAGTGCCGTGTCCAGAGTACGATCCCATGCAAAGCCATCGTTGCGTGCAGCGGTATTTTCAACACCGGAAGCAGCAGACAGCTTGCCCTCTCCCTGGGGCTGTCCCTTGGATGCACCCACCTGCGGGTCGCCTACATATAAAATATTGACATTGGAAAAGCTTCCTGTTTTATAGGTCTCGACAGGAGAGTTCTGACCGCTCTTACTTACAGAATAGTAGTAGGTGGTGTTCTCCTGAAGTCCTGTAACCGTCACATAGTTGTAGCAGTATGCTTTTCCACCGGTCAGGCTGGAGTCTACGGTGCTGGAAGTACCGTTCACCGGCTGCAGGTTCTGAGCATCCGTGCCAAAATACACAACCGGAGAACCCTCTGTTCCTTCATTATACCATGCAAAATTCAGCTGAGTAGCTGCCGCACCCGGAGTCAGGGATACCGTGGTGTAATCGTTGGCTGTCTTCTCCCAGTTTCCAACCCATGCATTCCAGTCCTCTGATTTACCGGTGAGACTGGAGTCATTGTAGTGAACCGTTGCCGCCCATACCTGCACTCCGCCTGCCATCAGACCTGCAGCCAGAATCGCTGCCATCACTCTTTGCTTTTTCATGTTCATTTCCTTCTTTCAGATTGTATTTGAACTTGTGTTGCTGACAGTTCTCATCATAAGAAGGAAATGTAAAATCTGTAATCGCAATTATGTAATATTTTGGAAAAAATCCTACTCCGCCGCTTCCTTCACACTCCACCAGAATTCCTCTGGAAACTCATAGAATGGCGGCTCTCCCAGTACGCTTTTTTCTGTGGTGATGCATCCATAATTCTGGTCTCCATACAGATTGATGCACACCCCATTGTCAAATTCTACCCAGTACCGGTTCATGCCTTCCAGATAGTCCGCAGGCTTGACTTCCCGGTACCCGGACACATTGGTGACCTGCTCTACCAGCTCGTTCACCCTGCTCTTGTTCTTTGTGAACGTTGTGGGTGGATTCTCACTGCCGTCAAAGTAGAAACTGACTGTCTCCACGCGGGACCAGTCCGCAGACCCGTCATTGATTCCTGGAATCACCTGGCTGCTTCTCTGCCACCAGGTAGTCCCCCACCAGGCCACGGACACAAACAGGGTGAGAAACAAAATCCCAAGAATCTTCCCTTTTTCCCGTTCCCACATAGGACTTACGCCTCCACAGAGAACTTGTAAATCGTGGTGGTCTGATACTCGTCCCCTGCCTTCAGCACCGGAGAATCAAACTGTGGCTTGTTGATAGCATCCGGGAAATACTGGGTCTCGAAGCAGTATCCGCTTCTGGGCTGGTACACGAATCCGCCCTTGCCCACCTGATTCTTAAGACCATTGGCGGTATAGAACTGCACGCCCGGAAGATTGGTATAGACCTCCATCACACGTCCGCTTGCCTCATCCACTGCCTTGCAGGACAGCGCCAGCTCGCCCTTTGCATGGTTCAGTGCCCAGTTGTGATCGAATCCGCCAGCGAAGTTCAGCGCCTCAAAGTCCGCGTCGATATCCCGACCGATCGGCTTTAACTCGGTGAAATCCATCGGAGTTCCCTTGACAGAAGCCAGTTCGCCGGTGGGAATGGACTCCGCATCCGGTACGGTATAGGTATCTGCATCGATCCATACCTTCTGATCGGCAATGGTGCCTGCATCGTGGCCTGCCAGATTGAAGTAGGCATGGTTGGTGAAGTTGGCAATGGTATCCTCGTCACATACCATATGGTAGTCGAGACGCAGGCTGTTGTCCGGCGTCAGGGTGTAGCTGACTGCAATGTTGGCATTGCCCGGGTAATTCTGGTCGCCGTCCGGGCTGAACAGGGAGAACATGATTCTGGTTCCCAGACCGGTCTCCTCCACTTCCGCATCCCAGATTCTGTCACGATAGAAGTCCGGACCGGAGTGCAGGTTGTTCTTGCTGCCGGAGTTGATCACCAGCGCGTAGGTAATTCCGTTGAGGGTAAATGCCGCGCCGCCGATACGGTTGGCATTTCGTCCCACGATCTCCCCCAGATGGCCACTCCTGGTCAGCAGTCCTTCCACAGAATCATAGCCCAGCAGCACATCTCCCGGCTTGCCATTCTTGTCCGGTACAATCATCTCAATCCAGGTTCCGCCCAGATTGGTAAAGGAAGCGGATGCGCCGTTTTCATTGGTCAGTGTGTACTTGTATACCTCAGCTCCGTTGTCCATTGTTCCAAATAACTCTTTTTTCCATGCCATAATATCGTAAATCCTTTCTCTTCTCAATATTTGATTCTTGTCATTATTTTAGCACAAAAAAAGAAAGCAATAAAGGGAAAAATTTATTGCTTTCTTTCAAATAATTACGTTATTTCGCCTGAATATAACCCTGAGCGGTCAGAAGCTCTGCACACAGAACTGCACCGCCTGCTGCGCCGCGAACGGTGTTGTGGGACAGACCGACAAACTTGTAATCGTATACGGTGTCCTCTCTCAGACGGCCAACGGAGATGCCCATGCCATGCTCAAAGTCAACATCCTGAGTAACCTGCGGACGATTGTCCTCCTCAAGATACTGGATGAACTGCTTCGGTGCGCTGGGAAGCTCAAGCTCCTGGGGAAGTCCGCTGAAGTTCACCAGACGGTCGATCAGCTCTTCCTTGGTCGGTTTCTTTCTGAACTTAACAAATACAGCTGCGGTATGTCCGTTCAGTACCGGAACGCGGATGCACTGGCAGGTGATCACCGGCTCAGCAGCCTTCACGATCACGCCGTCCTTGATCTCGCCCCAGATACGAAGCGGCTCCTGCTCACTCTTCTCTTCCTCACCGCCGATGTACGGGATGATGTTTCCTTCCATCTCCGGCCAGTCCTTGAAGGTCTTACCTGCACCGGAAATCGCCTGATATGTAGTAGCCACCACCTCATACGGCTCAAATTCCTTCCATGCAGTCAGCACCGGTGCGTAGCTCTGAATGGAGCAGTTTGGCTTTACTGCGATGAAGCCCTTCTGGGTGCCCAGACGCTTCTTCTGGAACTCGATGACCTTGAAGTGCTCCGGGTTGATCTCCGGAACTACCATCGGAACATCCGGGGTCCAGCGGTGTGCACTGTTATTGGAAACAACCGGAGTCTCGGTCTTGGCGTATGCTTCCTCGATTGCCTTGATCTCATCCTTGCTCATGTCTACGGCGCTGAATACGAAATCCACGCTGGCAGCCACCTTCTCCACCTCGTTGACATTCATCACAACCAGGTTCTTCACAGCTTCCGGCATCGGAGTGGTCATCTTCCAGCGTCCGCCCACAGCCTCCTCGTAAGTCTTGCCTGCAGAACGCGGGCTTGCAGCCACCGTCACTACCTCATACCAGGGATGATTCTCCAAAAGGGAGATGAATCTCTGTCCTACCATACCGGTCGCGCCAAGCACGCCTACTCTCAGCTTCTTTTCCATAATTGCATTCTCCTCATTTTTTATTTTCCCGATTATCCTATCTCATATTCCGGAAAAAATCAAGAGATATTCGTCAGAAAAATACATTTGTGTGTGTGACGCGCACATTCTCTGCCATTTACAACAGGATGCGTCCGCTGACGGGCGACCAGAATCCCTGAAACCTTGATATCTTCTCCTCTACAGCCGCACCTTCGTCCCTTTCCCGTCGCGCTTCGCTATCTTTAACCGGTTCAGATGGACCTCCTTGCCCTTGTAGGTGATCATCGGCTCCCGGTTCACAAAGTAAATCTTCTCAAGCACGTCTCCCTCTGCCAGCTTTATGCCACGGACGCCCCGGGCATTCTTCTTCATCTCCGAGATTTCCTCCATGGAGAACCGCAGGAACATATCTGCCGCCGTCTGCAGCACCACCTCCGTCTCCTGTCCGACGATCTGGATGCTGATCAGCTCATCCCCCTCTGCCAGCCTGGTAGATGCCACCATCCGGTTGTTGGTGACGAATTCCTCTGCCGGGACCTGCTTGATCATCGCCTGCTTCGTGGCAAACAGAAGCATCTGTCCCTGGATGTTGTTAAAGCAGGTCAGGTACAGAATCTCCTCCTTGCTTCCCTCGTACTTGCTGATATTGTCCACCGGTGTTCCCTTGTCACGGAGCTTGCCGTAGGGAATATCCAGCACCTTGATCTGGTGGAGATTGCCCACATTGGTGAATATGCAGATTTTGTCCGTATTAATGCAGGGAACTACATATTTATACTCCGTGTCCACCGTCTCCTGATTCCGGTCATAGGTCGCCCGGTCTAACAGCTTGCAGTAGCCGAACCGGTCCATGACAAATACCACCTCCTGAACCTCCAGGGGCGCTTCCTCAAAGACTGCTTCCTTGCCGTCCTCGATCAGTGTCTTTCTCGGCACGGCAAATTCCTTCTTGATGTTCTCTAAGTCTGCCTTGATCACCTTGTCCATGTTCTTGCGGCTCTTTAAGATCTTCTCGTACTCGGCGATCCGCTTCAGGCACTCCTTGTACTCCTTCTCCAGCGCCAGAATCTCCAGCCCAATCAGCTTGTAGAGACGCATCTCCAGAATCGCAGCCGCCTGCCGCTCGGTAAAATGCAGCTGCTTTGCGTCCTCCTCAAAGCCCGGATGACGGAATTTGATGTTGGAAATATCCCCGTTCATCAGACAGGCTTTCGCATCCTTCAAATTTTTTGATCCCCGCAGAATTGCAATGATCAGGTCGATGACATCGCAGGCTTTGATCAGTCCCTCCCGGACCTCCTTGCGCTCTAACTCCTTCTCCAGCAGTGCCTGATACTTGCGGGTATTATTTTCATACTGGAAATCCAGATAATTCTGCAGAACTCCCCGCAGATTCAGAGTCTCCGGCCGTCCACCGGCAATCGCCAGCATGTTGACGCCGAAGGTGTCCTCCAGCTTGGTCTTCTTGTAGAGGATATTTTTGATCTTCTCAATGTCCGCATCCTTCTTAAGCTCCAGCACAATGCGGATGCCTTCCTTGTTGGACTGATTGGAGATGTCCACCACGTCCGGAAGCTTCTTGGTCTCCACCAGATTCGCCACGTCCATCAGGAACTTGTTGATGTTGGCGCCGATCATGGTGTAGGGGATCTCGCTGATGATCAGCTTGTCCTTGTCCGCCCGGCGCTTGCCAAGCTCCACCTCCATCTTACCCCGCAGCTTGATCTTGCCCACGCCGGTCTCATAGATATCCAGCAGTTCCTTCTTGTTGGCAATGATGCCGCCGGTGGGGAAGTCCGGTCCCGGCAGGTACTCCATCAGCTCCTGTGTGGAGAGCATGGGGTTGTCAATATAAGCCTGTACCAGGTCAATGACCTCGCCCAGATTGTGAGGCGGGATACTGGTGCTCATGCCGACCGCGATACCGTCTGCACCGTTGATCAGCAGGTTCGGCACACGCACCGGAAGCACCTCCGGCTCCTTCTCGGACTCATCGTAGTTGGACACAAAGTTGACCGTCTTGTCCAGATCCTTTAAGTACACTTCCTCGGCAAACTTCTGCAGCCGCGCCTCGGTGTATCGCATCGCCGCAGCCCCGTCTCCCTCGATGGAGCCGAAGTTGCCGTGACCGTCCACCAGCGCCATGCCCTTCTTGAACTGCTGGGACATGACCACCAGTGTCTCATAGATGGAGCTGTCGCCGTGGGGGTGGTATTTACCCATGGTATCGCCCACGATACGCGCCGACTTTCGGTGAGGCTTGTCGTGCCCCAGCTTCAGCTCGCTCATGTCATACAGCACACGCCGCTGTACCGGCTTTAAGCCGTCCCTCGCATCCGGGATTGCCCGCGCAGTGATGACACTCATGGAGTAGTTTAAGTAGCTGCGCTGCATTTCCTCGGAAAATTCTGTTTTTACTATCTTCTCAGCCATGCTGTTATTCCCCTTTATATCCTGTGGTAAAGAATTCCTGTTATGCAGACCTGCCCTTTGGCAGTCTGCGCCGGCTGTGCGTCAGTCGCCTGCGAAGCTGTGCGTCAGTCGCCTGCACCGGCTATGCGTCGATCTCCGCCTCGTCCGCGTGGTCGTAGATAAACTGTCTGCGGGGCGGCACATCGCTTCCCATCAGCATTCCCGTCACCTCCGACGCCATGCGGGCATCCTCGATTTCCACCTGCTTGAGTACCCGGTGCTCCGGATCCAGCGTCGTCTCCCAAAGCTGCTCCGGGTCCATCTCACCAAGACCCTTGTATCGCTGCAGGCGGAAGTCCCCGGTGTGGTTCTTCCGGTAGCGCTCCAGCTCCTTGTCGTCGTAAAGATACTGCTCCTGTCCCCGGGACGGAATCACCTTATAAAGCGGCGGCATGGCGATATACACATGGCCGTTGGTGATCAGCTCCGGCATGAAGCGGTAAAGAAACGTCAAAAGCAGCGTATCAATATGGCTGCCGTCCACATCCGCATCGGTCATCAGTATGATCTTGTGGTAGCGGAGCTTCGCAATATCAAAATCATTGCCGTATCCCTCGGAGAATCCGCAGCCGAAGGTGTTGATCATGGTCTTGATCTCCGCATTGGCAAGCACCTTGTCCATGGAAGCCTTCTCCACATTGAGAATCTTGCCGCGGATCGGCAGGATTGCCTGATACTGGCGGTTCCTCGCCGTCTTGGCAGAACCGCCTGCAGAGTCTCCCTCTACAATGAAGATCTCGCACTTCTCCGCTTCCCGGCTCTCGCAGTTTGCAAGCTTTCCGTTGCTGTCAAAGGAGAACTTGGACTTGACCAGCATATTGGTCTTTGCCTTCTCCTCCGCCTTGCGGATCTTCGCGGACTTCTCCGCACAGGAAATAATGCCCTTCAGCACCTCCAGATTCCGGTCAAAGTAGTGCTGCAGCAGATCGCCGCAGACCGTAAATACCGCCTTGGTGGCATCTGCGCTGGCAAGCTTGGTCTTGGTCTGTCCCTCGAAGATCGGGTCCGGGTGCTTCACTGCCACAATGGCGGTCATGCCGTTGCGGGTGTCGGCACCGGTAAAGTTCGGGTCCTTCTCCTTCAGGATTCCCAGCTCTCTGGCATAGGTATTGATCAGCTGGGTGAACCGGGTCTTGTAGCCCACCAGATGAGTGCCGCCCTCCTGGGTAAAAATGTTGTTGCAGAAGCCAAGGATATTCTCCTCAAAGGCATCCACGAACTGGATGGCAACCTCCACCTCGATCTTGTCCACCTCACTCTTAAAGTAAATGGGATCGTGAACCACAGTCTTGCCGCGGTTTAACTCCTTCACATATGCAACAATGCCCTCCGGCTCATGGTAGGTGATGGTCTCCTCCTCCCCGTGTCTGCGGTTCTCATACTGAATACACAGATTCGGGTTCAGATATGCAGTCTCGTGAAGGCGGCTCTTCAGCCAGTCCGCCTTGAACCGGGTCTTCTCGAAAATCTCGTCATCCGGCAGGAAATTGATCTCCGTACCGGTCTCCTTCGTCCGCCCGATAGTGGGCAGCAGACCGTCCACCAGCTTCTCCGTCGGGATACCGCGCTCGTAGGAATCGTGATGAATGTAGCCATTCTTATATACCTTCACGTCCATGTGAGCTGACAGTGCATTTACAACCGAAGAGCCTACGCCGTGAAGACCGCCGCTGGTCTTGTAGGCATCATTGTCGAACTTGCCGCCTGCGTGAAGAGTGGACAGAACCACTCGCTCTGCGGAAACTCCCTTCTTGTGCATCTCCACCGGGATACCACGTCCGCTGTCCCTGACCGTACAGGAGCCGTCTGCCTCCAGCGTCACCCAGATCTGGTTGCAGAAGCCCGCCAGATGCTCGTCCACGGCGTTGTCCACGATCTCGTAGATCAGATGGTTCAGCCCCTTGGTGCCAACGCCGCCGATATACATACCCGGACGCTTCCGTACTGCCTCCAGTCCTTCCAGAACGGTGATGCTGTCTGCATTATATTGTGTCTTTGCCATGTTTTCCTCCATACCGTATCGTTTCTTCATGGAGTTCTGCCTGCGAACTCCCACAATGCTTTTGTCTCCCCAAAAGCACACCGTTTTCATTATACACAAAAAGCCCTGTAAAAAGCAAGTTCTTTTATCGAACTCACTTTCGATAGGAACTCACTTTTTTAGACAGGGCTTTGCGCTGTTATGGCTCACGCAAGACAAAATATACTTTGCTTTATAGAGGGAGATTGGACAATTTCAACCTGAAATACCTGAAAATTGTCCAATCCACCCTGGCAATCACGGAATATGAGGACTAGTTAGTTGACATAAAACACGTTTTGGACAATTTTTCTTCAAACAGCCCCTTAATTATCCAAAATCTCCGGAATTTTGGACATGGATAGCCTTTCAAGGGCAAAAATTGTCCAAAATTTACTTTATGTCAACTGATAATCGCCCCATCCAGAATACTTTGGACAATTTTTTCAATAATATCCATTTATTATCCAAAACGTGAGACCTTTACGATATTACCGTGATGTTACGCTATGAGAGCAAACAGCAAACCTTCCTCTTCCGCCAGAGAATAAACAGCAGCTTTGCGCTCACTTCCTGAATACATACCAGGCTTCTCCGATGGAGACCATCAGCCATCCGTCAGCATCGTAGTCATTAGTATAGGACTCTCCCACGCAGCCGAAGTTCGACTCCCCCTCCTCATCCGGAAGCTCTCCCGCCGGCACCGATGACCGGATAGCCCCTCGCACACAGCCGGAATCTCCCATCGGTCCGGTTTCCTTCGTCCCGTGATACAGAGTTCCATTCACATACAGAAGCCGTTCTTCCATCTCCATATGATTCAGCGGCAGATAATTTCCGAAAAATTCTGTAATCTCCTCGATTCCCATGCCGTCCAGCGTATAACGATTGGGATACCCGGCATCCCTGTCATGAGTTCCGTAGTAAAATGCAGGACTGTCCCCGAATCCAATGGAAAATAATGTCTCACCCGTCCGCTCTTTAAAACAACACACTTCATAGGACCCCTCATAATATCCTTTTCCGCTTTCCCGGTTCGTCCCTTTCACACCACCAAGAAACGCAAGAATCTTCTCAATCTCCTCCGGCTTCTCAATCCAGACATACTCTCCGGAATGCATACTCTGCACCCTCACGCAGTTGACCTGACCAAATTCTGTATCTGCAAAGGATATCGCGGCACTTTGCCTTCTGCCGCCAGACAAAGCAAAGACAGCAGCAGCGACACAGACTGCCAGGACTACGCCAACAGCCACCCTTGCAGCAGATAACGGTCTCTTTTTCGTGTTTTCCATCGTGCATTCCTCCCCTCATACGCTAACTGATGGCAGCCGTCAGCAGCCCGCACACCAGGCTGGCTATATTTGCAGTCAGTGTAAATATAGCCAGCTTTCTGGTTCCAATCTCGTCAAACTTCTTCCGATAATACCAATACTCCCCCATCACCACCACAAGCTCCAGAAAAACCAGCTTCGCAACATAGTTTCCGCCCATGCATTGCATCAGCAGGTTAAAGAGCAGATTGCTGAACAGGTTTACCTTTGCAACTGTAAGAATAGAACCGATTTTAAAAAGATAAGCCGCCACACACTCCACAATGACCGTAAGCATCATATGAAAGATCAGTCCGCCGGGAGCAAACAGAAGCCAGAACAGACTGGAAAGCAGTGCCCCCAAAATACTGGAAAGCGAATAACCCTCATAGATATTGGCATCCAGCTCCCCGGTGGTTCCATTGTAGCGAAGTCCCGAGGTCAGATACCCTCTCCTGCTTTTCGGCGCAATCGCAGCTTTCGTGGAGACCTGCAGCACAGCGCCCGCATCATCCAGCACAGCTACTTTTATGGCACCGAACTGCTCCTGTATATACTTTAAGTGGGACTGCCCCTCCACAGTTCCATTGACGCCGAAATCAAACGCCCATTCCGTCCGACGCTCGCCAAGGTCATTTTCCCATGTTCTGCAGGTCGCCCCTGCCATGTGGGCACAGTAGCTGACATAGCCCTCCGCATCCCGGTAGGTCACAATCTCACTGTCGGGGTCGAGCCCTGTGAGCTCCTCAAACTTCTCATTGTAAAGCATGTAAGCTGCGTCCCCCTCCGAAATGGGAATCAACAGCTCCAGACGATCCGTCTCCTGCGGCAGCTCATCCCCGTAGATGGTAAATGAGCCCGCCGGAGCCGGACTGTTGGCATAGGACACCATCTGACCAGAAGCAAAACAGCCAAATACAGTCAGTCCAAATACGAAAGCCACACAAATGTTCCGCATCCATATATTCTTCCTGATCAAATCCATAAGTAATTTTCTCATAAGCAAGCTCCCCTTCGTCGGTCTCAGGATGCATCCATCCCCCGGTACACCCCGATAAACAGCGGGATTCCTTCCCGGCTCACAATCCCGTAGAGGAACGGGCGGTCCAGAATCATATCCGCATGGTCTGTGGGCATGGCGGCTCCTGCATAACCGATTTCCGTAAATGCAGCCGCCTCCACGCCGTTCTCATCAATACCAATATGTGCCTGCTGCTGAATCACATCAATCCATGCAGGCTGAGCAGTCATAGCCGAGAAATCCGCATCCGTCTCAAATGCCGTCGAGAGTCCAAGCGCTTTCAGAGATTCCCTGAGATCATACTGGCTTCCATAAGAAAACTTCGGAATCTTGAAGGTAATCGTTCCATAGTGATCCTCACCGCCACACAATGCATCCTCCAGCTTTTTCTCATCGCCCATCAGCGCATCCACGTCCGTTCCATCCTGCGGCAGCACAAACACCATCGAACCAAGCTCCTTCAGCCCGCATTCGGCGCGCAGAAAGCCTTCGCCGGATGCAAAGGTACCGCTGCCATTCCGGTTCATGAACGGAATCTGCCTTGTGGTTCCGTCTGCAAGATAAAAGGTATCCTCCACCGTCTTTGCCGGGTCGAACCGGTCCATCCATTCATCATACAGATAAATTGTATTGAGAATGGTCATCACCTGCTGCCCGCTGGTTTTCATCTCAGGAGTCAGAAGTCCCTTTGTCTGCTGCTTGATCCATTCGCCCATCTTCTCGCCGGTTCTCGCATCTCCAAAGTCAGCAAGGTACAGGCTGGAATAGAAATCATCCTGCGCTGATTTCAGATAGGTATCCTCAAACACTCCATCCCGGTTCAGCCAGAGAGAATTGGCAATCTGAAGCCTGCTGGTATCCTCATCAAGATACAAATACCGGTACAGCTTACCGCACTGGTCTGCCAGCTTTTCCTTAGACTCCATTCCCAGAACCTGCTCAAATTCATTAAACGTCTCTCCCTCTGCTCCCACTGCCGCTAAGGAAAGCGCATAGTACAGGCTGACCGGCGAATAGATTTCATTTTCCTTCGTATCCCGAAGCAGCCTGCTGGCTGTCTCGCATGTAAACTTCCGGATATCCTGAATCGTATTCTCATCTACCCGATTTTCCTCCTGAAACGCCCGGAACTCATCAAACTCCTCCCGTGACGGTTTCTCCAGTGCCTGCGGTTCTGCCACTGTAGTCACATCTCTGTCGTTTGCTTCTGTACTGTTTGCATCTGCACTGTTTTTGCTCATACTATTCTTATCTGCCCCGTTCTTATCCGCACTGTTCTCTGTCTCAATTACCTCACTTGCCATCATCTCCAATGCCTGCATATCGTCCAGCCGGACTACACAGCCGGACAGCAGTCCCACTGACATACATATTGCCAGAATCATCCCACTCCATCGTCTCTTCATCACAGTTTCCTCCCCGAAACATCGAATCGCAAGTTACTATAGAGAAATTATACCATGGGCAGCTGTTGGATACCTTACTTTTCCATTAATATTCCTGAAGCTTTCTGTTTCATTATAAGTCATTCTGATTTTGCAAAGTCTGCCCTCAAAAAAAGAGAGACCCACAGCCTCTCTTCGTCAAAATCTCTTCTCACAGCTTTCGCTGCCCAATGCGAATCTCTTCCAGCATCTCCAGAATCCGCGCATCCTCTGCATCCGGTTCTTCGCTGATACACGCAGAAATCTCCGCAACCCGGCTCCCATCTTCCAGCAGATTCTCTGCAATCTTCTCGACAGTCTGACCTCGCTGCATCTTTTTCCTGATCAAAGAAATCAGCTTTAATGTTGCGCCATCCTCTCTCGCGTCTCTTATATCAAGTTTCCGCTGTTTCTTTGGATCATATTCGGTTAACAGCACTCTCGTCACCTCATTTCTATGCTTCAGCAGAAATGCTTTTAACACATCGTGATCAATGAACTTGTAACTTTTCTGGAACATTTTTTCTCATCTCTGTACATCTATTATAATAGATTTAAAAATTGATTACAAATTCTCACGGAAAATTGATTGCAAGAAAAATTTACATAAGAGCTTGACAGAAGGTTGACAGTTAAATCTGGATAGCTGCAATTCACTCATAGCGACTACGCTCATCATCGGTATCGTTTGGACAATTATAGGCGAATATTCAAAAAATTGTCCAATCATGTCCGTGAAACGGAAGTTTAAATTGACATAACACGCGTTTTGGATAATTTCAGCCTGAAAGTCCTGAAAATTGTCCAAAAATCTTGGCATTTTGGATAATATGAGCTGGATTTCAATCATAATTGTCCAAAATAGCTTTATGTCAACCAGAAATCGCTGTGTTGGAGATAAATTCGGATAATTTATTTGAAAGTATTAACCATATATCTCCAAATTTCAACAAAAAACCACTCACCGATTTTCAGTGAATGGTTTTTTGTTGATTGTCATCTCACCTCAATCTGGCAGCTCCGCATCGTCTCCAGCGCCGCCTCATGCTTCGCAGCCGTCACCCCGGCGCAGCAGCCTGCATCCACCAGAATATGCACCTCCGGCATATAAGCCTTCAAGAGCAGTGCATTGGACACCACACAGATATCCGTGCAGACACCGACCAGCTCGATGGACTCAATGACTTCCTTCTCGTTCTCAGCCTTCAGTGCGGCTGCAAGCTCCACGCAGCCGAAGGTACCCTTCTGGTAAACTGCACTGCCCTGTTCCTGGCAGATGGTCTTAAGTACATCAACCAGTTCCCAGCCTGCAGTTCCCTCTATGCAGTGTTCCACCGGAAGATGGATTCCCTCCTGCGTATGCAGATAATCTGCCTGATGTGTGTCTCTGGTATAGATCACGGTACCGTCAAATCCTTTGACTTTCTCAGTCACCGCCGGAACGATTGCCTGCGCCTCTGCTGTTCCCAGGGCACCGTACACAAAATCCTGCTGCATGTCAACCACGATTAAATATTTCTTTCCCATACTGCTCCATCCTTTCTGATGTTCTTATATTTTGCTGCATCGTCTCTTATCTCTTCCAGGACATGGCATAGTCTGCTCTGCCGGTTTCCTCATCCGTCCCTGCTTCGCTTACCTGAAAGCCTTCCCGCTGATAAAATGCAACCGCACGCCGGTTCTCCTGATACACGTGCAGCGTCAGTGCGTCATACTGCTCTTTGGCACGGTTCAGCAGTTGCCGTCCCAGCCCATGAGAGCGGTAATTTCCGTCAACGAAGATTCCGGCGATATAGCCGTCGGCAATCCCGATAAATCCCCTGACCATGCCCGCCTCTTCTGCAACAAAGACATCCGACTGGGGGATCATCTCCCGCACCATCGGTTCATTGGCCTCCCAGTATTCCCTGGGGACGAAAGGATGGGCAGCGATGTTGCTGTTCAGCCAGATTGCCATTACCGGATCCAGATCCGACTGTTTAAAACTTCTGATCATATTGAGTTCTCCTGTTGTATATTAGAAAAAAGCCTGCAATCCTCAGACTGCAGACCTTTCAACAATCAGCTCCCGGCCGGACTCGAACCGGCGACCCACGCATTACGAATGCGTTGCGCTACCAACTGCGCTACGGAAGCGTTTAAAAATGCTTTGGAGTTCATCCAAAGCATTCATGACCTCACCGGGAATCGAACCCGGGTTTACGCCGTGAGAGGGCGTCGTCTTAACCGCTTGACCAT
>JAUNPU010000020.1 GCA_030536555.1 Eubacteriales bacterium
TCAAGTTTGCCACAAAATCTGAAAAATATCTAGGCGAGAGGTTTGACGCTTACATTGGGACTTACTCTGATTGCTGGTTTGACTGAGAAAAATGTAATTAAGGGGATTCTGGCAGCTTCATTTGGATTGTTACTTTCTACGGTAGGAGCAGATGAGTTTCTAGGAAGACCGCGTTTTGCATTTGGAAGTATCAACCTTGCACAGGGTATTGATCTGGTTCCGGCAATGATGGGATTGTTTGCAATGGGGATGATGATCAAGGATTTCTATAAACCGGAAGAATTGCCGGAGAATGAATCAGAGATTAAATTGTCTCCGCTGACATTGAAAGACTTAAAGAAGATTCTGCCGACCAGCCTGTTTTCCGGTCTGCTTGGAACCTTTATCGGGGCGCTTCCTGGAGCGGGAGCATCCGTAGCAAGCTTTATTTCTTATAACCAGGTAAAGTCCATCTCCAAAAATCCTGAGAAGTTCGGTACCGGCTGCGTAGAAGGCGTTGCGGCGTCGGAGGCAGCCAACAATGGTGTTACCGGTGGCGCATTGATTCCGATGCTGGGACTTGGTATCCCGGGTTCAGGTACTACAGCTATTATTCTGAGTGCGATGGTCATTCATGGTATTGTACCTGGACCAAACCTGTTCATCAGTAAGCCTGAGGTTCCTTATGGATTGTTTATTGCAGTATTTACCGGTACAGTGTTCATGTATTTGCTGGGACTTCTTTATACCAAGATGTTCTTAAAGGTTATTCTGCTTCCGCAGAAGATTTTAAATACGGCGATTGTAGCCATCGTTTTAACGGGTGCTTACGCAGTGCAGAGAGATGTATTTGATCTGTGGGTCGTATTTGCACTTGGTCTTGTAAGCTTCTTTTTCAGACGCGTGAAGGTGCCGATTACCCCGCTGGTTCTGGGAATGGTTCTTGGTGCTACTGTTGAACGATCCATGCGCAGAGCGCTGACTCTTGCAGATGGGAGTTGGTCTACGTTCTTTAGCAGACCGCTGAGTGCAATCCTTCTGGTTGGTGCAATAGTTATGCTGGTTTGGACGATTTATCGTTCTCATAGAACTACTAAAAAGTGAAACGGGTTCATGAAGGAGCAATAAAAATGGAAAAATTATTTACATCAATTAAACTTGGAAATGTTGAGATTAAGAATAGAGTGATTCTTCCTTCTATGTGCGTTCATTTCTGTGAAAAAGATGGTCATATGAATGACTGTTTTCGTGAGTATGTAAGACGTCGTGCAGCAGGTGGCGCAGGATTGCTCATTATACCAGGCAGTCCGCATGGCAAAAAAAGTCCGGGCAGACCTGCACTTTCAGAAGATGCATATATTCCAGATTGGCAGCAGCTGGCAGAAATTGTACATCGGTACGGAACCAAACTGTTCTGTCAGCTTCATCCCGCCAAGGCACAGGCGGGACGGGGGGAGAAGATTGAGAAACCTTCAGATTTTACTAAGGAAAATTTGAAGGAACTGATCGAGAGTTACGCAGAGTGTGCATTGAGATGTAAAAAGGCAGGTGTTGACGGTGTTGATATCCATGGAGCTCATGCACATGAGATTGCACTGTTTATGTCTGAGTTCTATAACGACAGAACGGATGAGTATGGCGGTTCTATTGAAGCGCGCGCATTGTTCCCGGCACAGATTATTCGTGCAATTAAGGGAAAATGTGGCGAGGAATTCCCGGTGATATTCCGAATCAGTGGTACTGAAATGGTAAAGGGTGGACGTACTGTTGAAGAGTCAGGTGAGATTGCACGAGTTCTGGAAAGAGCAGGGGCAGATGCGATTCATGTATCCGTAGGTATGCCGGAGTCCGGCGGCTATATCTCTGCTACGATGGATGTAGAGGATTGCTTCAATGTTGATAATGCAGCAGTAATCAAAAAATACGTGAATATTCCTGTTATTGCGGTTGGTCGTATTGTTGATGTTAAGGATGCGGTAGATGTAGTGGAGCAGGGAAAAGCAGATATGGTTTCCATGGCGAGAGCGCAGCTGGCTGATCCGGAACTGGTCAACAAGTATCTAGGAATCAACAAAGATCCTGTGTATCGCTGTATCGGATGTAACCAGGGATGTAAGGATAAGAAGGCAAGAAAGAAGATTACCTGTATGCAGAATCCTCTACTTGGTCGAGAAGAGCTGATGGATTTCACACAGTTTACGGATGAACAGCTGGCTAAGAAGGTTATGATAGCAGGAGCCGGCGTGGCAGGTCTGGAATTTGCCTGCAATCTGGTACGCAGAGGTTTAAAACCTGAGATTTATGAGAAGGCAGGAGTTCCAGGCGGACTGGTAAATCTCGCTGCAATTCCTCCTCATAAGAAAAATATGCTGAGTCTGATTAAGAGCAGAGTAGAATTCCTGAGCAGTCGTGGCGTTGCGATCCATTATAATACGGAAGTAACGGAAGAACTGTTAAAGAAATTGAAGCCGGATATACTGGCTGTTACAACGGGAAGTAATCCATTTGTTCCAGATATTCCGGGAGCAGATGGTGATAATGTGCTGACTGGTGATGAACTTCTGAAGGGCGGAACTGTTGCCGGAAAGAATGTTATTATTCTGGGTGCCGGGCTGATTGGCTGTGAAGTGGGTGATTATCTGGCAGAGCATGGTAATCATGTCAGCATTGTTGATATTACAGAAGCGCCGGCTACTACTCTGAATGCGTTCAGACGCAGTTTCATGCTGAAGCGAATGAATGAATATGATATTGACTGGATGCTGGAGAGCACGATTTCCGAGATTACTCCTGGTACCGTTACGGTAGTACATGGGGATGAAGAAAAAGAGCTTAAGAATGTAGATCTGGTAGTAATCGCTGCCGGAAGAAGACCATATAATGAGCTGCAGAAGGTTGCAGAAGGCATTGGCGGGATGAAGGTTATCGCTCTTGGTGACGCTGTTGTTGGCGGCACTGCACTAGATGCTATCTATAATTCTGTAGAACCGGCAGCACATATCTTTGATTGATAGGAGACGGATATGTCGACAATTGTTGAAAAAATATTTAGTAATCATATCGGTTACCCTGTGAAAGCAGGAGAACTGGTCATGGTAGATGTGGATGCCAGTTTGATTCAAGATATGAATGGACCGTCAACCATCAAAAACTTTGAAGGTTTTGCTGAAACAGTATGTTCCCCGGAGAAGCATCTATTTTCACTGGATCATTTTTCTCCAAGTTCGTCCATTGTGGCAGCAAATAACCACCGTATCACTCGGCAATTTGTGGAAAAACACAACATTAGCCATTTGGTTGAAGAGGGAAAGGGAATTGGTCATCAGCTTATGATTGAGATGGGGCTTGTAGCGCCGGGGCGGATTGTGGTAGGAACCGATTCTCACTGTTGTCACTATGGTGTTCTCAATGCATTCAGTACCGGAATTGGAGCTGCTGAGGAAGCGGTGGTATTGGCCAGTGATAAATGTTGGTTCAAAGTGCCGGAGACCATAAGAGTGGAATTTATCGGTAAGATGCCGAAAAATTTGACTGGTAAGGATCTGGCATTGGTTATGGTAAAGGAGCTTACCCAAGGGGGAGCAATTTATCAGTGCCTGGAATTTGGTGGAGATACAATCGCTGATCTCGAGATTGATGAGAGAGCTGCCATTTGCAATATGGCCGTAGAGTCCGGCGCAAAGGGCGCTATCATGCCATGTGATCAGGTATTGAAAGACTGGATGAAAGAACGTGGCTGGTCAGAGACCGATGGCGTCAGTCCGGACTCGGATGCACAGTATGCAAGAGTATTGAAAATCAATGTGTCAGCATTGACTCCAGTTGTAGCAGTTCCGCCGGATATTGACAATGTGGTACCTGTTTCTTCTATGGAAAAAATAGCAGTTAATGAAGTTGTTATTGGCGGTTGCACCAACGGAAGATATATCGATTTTTTTCAGGCAGCACAAATTTTAAAGGGGAAAAGAATTGTTCCAAGTGTTCGGCTGGTGCTTGCTCCAGCTTCTACAGAAATCGCAAAAAAAATGCTTGATACAGGAGTTTATGAAATTTTGTTAGATGCAGGTGCTACGATTCTTCCGCCGTGTTGTGGTCCGTGCAGCGGAATTACGGGTGGGCTGGTGGCCGACAATGAAGTGGTATTGGCTACGGCTAACCGGAATATGCATGGAAGAATGGGAAGCCAGAAGGGTAAGATTTATATAGCATCCCCTGTAGTAGCAGCATATACTGCTCTGGCGGGCTATATTACAGCAAAGGAGCAGATGTTATGATAGAAGGACATGCGAGGATTTTAGGTGATAATATTAGCGGGGACTATATCATAAGTAAAGAGTACATCCGTGCTGGTTATCCGTTAAAGAAAATGGTGAAATTTCTGTTTCAGGTACCGCGTCCGGATTTGGGGGCTACGCTTCAACCCGGTGATATTATTGTGGGAGGCCATAACTTTGGTTGTGGCTCTTCCCGTGAGTTTGTGATGCTTCTTTTGAAAGAAGCAAAAATTAATTGCGTAATTGCCAAATCTTTTGCCAGAACCTTTTATCGGTCCAGTATTAATCAAGGGATTCTTCCGATAGAATGTGATTTAGATGTAAAAGAAGGAGACGTTATTTCTGTTGACATCGTTGCTGGTACGATCATAGTAAATGGAACCACCAAATATCAATTTCAGAAGTTCCCTGCTTTGATGAAAGATATTGTTACAGAGGGAGGTTTGATTCCGTATTATGTAAAGAACAAGGGGTTGTAACATTTTATGATACAACATAAAAAACTACCAATTCTGCTTAAATCGCTTGGTACCGAGAGGGCAGAGGTGGTAGTTTTTTATTTTTTATTTTCTTCTTCTGTTGTATCAAGATGAATATCCTTGAAAAGAATCAGTTCATCAGGATTAAGCTCCAGAAAATCACACAGACGGATAAAAGTTGTGGCCAGCGGTGTCTTTCCGCTAAGATATTGATGAATCTTAGGACGGGATACACCAGAAAGTTGAGCTAATTCTGTAACCGTTGTAATGTTTTTATCAATCATTCGTTTGCGAATCGTATTAGAATCTACGGTAACTCGTGTCATGAATTCACCACCTTACTAGATATAATTTGACACAATTATTATAAGAGAGTTTGGTGGTAATGTCAAGCATTTCGCTGGGCTTAGTCGTGCCGCTCCTCCGCACAGTCAAAGGTCTCGCAGAACCGTGCCGCAAAGGACGGTTCTTCTCCTGCCACATAGAGGTGGCTGGTGGAGCCGAAGGACCCTATGCGGAAGTATGCGATGCCTTCGCGGCGCTCTTCGGTCACCAGAGTGGTGACGGAGGAGGGGGCGGCGCAGGTGCCGTGCCACAGCACCATCGGGGACACGCCAAGCAGGTGGGCGAGGAGTGCGCCTTCCAGTCCAAAGTGGCAGAACAGCACGATGGTATCGCGGTTTGGCTTTTCGGCGCGGTAGTAGCCCTGCTCGCGGACATAGCCGTGAGCTGCCAGCAGGCGGTCCAGACCGTCGGTTACCTGATGGAAGGCTTCACCGACTCCGGCAGCAGCCATCACATCGACGGTGTACCAGGCATCCTTGTCATAGAAGCGCGGTTCTTTTGTCCAGTCAGCGGGCAGCCAGTCCCAGGCGCAGGCTGTATTGCCATGGTCGCAGGTGTCACTGCCGCCATCGGAAGCAGTAGCCTCGACAGAAGCAGTCGTCTCGGCGGAAACCGTCGTTTCGGCGACCTCTTCTGCAGTCCGATTCAGATCCGGTCTTGCGACCTTCGGCCAGAATTCACGCAGCCAGTCGCACTCGGTGGCGGTGCGGTTCATCTTCTTTAAAGTCAGGGAGGCGGTATCCTTTGCACGTCCCAGGGGAGAGGTGTAAAGGGCCGTGATATCCAGTTTACACAGATACTCGGAGAGCAGTTCGGCTTCCTTCCAGCCGGTGGGGGTCAGGGAGTCGATGGAGTAATCCGGGTCTGCATGTCTTACGATGATTAATTTCATAATAATAGTTCCTCACAGTACGCATTCTATATAGTAGTGTTTCGTTTCTTCCCTAATCATTGCATAATTAAAATAAACTGTCAAGCTGAGCCTTTTGAATCAAAAAACAGGAAAATGTAAAATCTTCCTAAATTTTCATCCGACTTATTGGTCATTTGTTTGACACAAAAATGACAGCTTTGTCAGTTCTTGTAAAACATGAACGTTTTTTTAACGAAATTTCTATCTATAATGGACAAACGGTAAAAGATTGGGTATAATAACAGTTACATGCAAAAATGCAGAAAGAGGTGGGCAGTCAGATGCAGTACAAGAAAAGCGTATTCCGGAGCCTTGCGATGGTGACGCAGCTGGGACTCAGCGTCATAACGCCTGTCTTCTTGTGTATTTTTATCGGATATCAGATTGATTCTCGCTTTGAGACGAAGATTCTGGTGCCGATGCTGATTCTTGGCGTGCTGGCAGGCGGGCGGAGTGCCTGGGTGCTGGCGAAGGCGACGCTGGAGCAGGAGAAGAAGGAGGATGAGAGGATCCGCCGGGAGCGAATGAGCCAGAGTGCGCGTGCAGGAGTCAGCAAGCCGAAGCAGCCGAGCCGCATCCGCAGGGAAGGGCAGGCGGCAGATAGCACAGAAAGGGAGGCTGACAAAGATGGAATGGCTTAGCAAGAGTACAAAGCGGCTGCTCGTCGAGATGTCGGTCGGGGTGATCCTGTACAATCTGCTGCTGGGCATACTTGCCTGTGTATTTCTTCCGAGGACCTCGTATCCGGTGATTCCGGTGCTGAAAGGGCTTTTGGTGGGAGCAGCAGGAGCGATCCTGATGCTGGTGCATATGGCAGTTATGGCAGAGCGGGCGCTCGACAGTATGAATGAGGACTATGCCAGCAAGCTGACCATTGCGCAGAGTATGCTGCGTAAGTTGGTGTTTGTGGCAGGGTTGTTTTTCTTCTGGCGGGTGATCAAGGCCGATCTGCTGGCAACTGTAATCGGTGCCATGGGCATGAAGGCGGGCGCATATATGCAGCCGCTGGTCCGCAAGCTGTCCGGTTATCAGGAAGAACCGTATGAGGAACAGTCTGAACAGGTGGAATCAGAGGATGGTGAACCTGGAGAGGGCAGACCTGAACTTACGGCTTCCGGTCAGGAGACGGGAACGTCGCCGGAGCGAACGGATTTATCATGAATTTAAAAATCAAAGAAAGGAGGACAGTGTATGCCAATGCTGATTTCCAATGAGCCTGACTTTATGATACACGGCGTTTTACAGTATCAGATGTTCGGTCAGGATTTTTGGATTACAACTACGACCATTGGAATGTGGATCGTCAGCATTATTATCCTGATTCTTGCATTTATGGCGAATCGGACGCTGAAAAAGGCGACCGATGTTCCGGGGACATTTCAGAATGCTCTGGAGCTGGCAAGTGATATGCTGGATAATATGGCGAAGGGAATCCTGGGCGGGAATGCACATCGGTTCGTGAACTATATCGGAACCATTTTCCTGTTCATTCTGTTTTGTAACCTGAGTGGTCTGCTGGGACTGCGTGCCCCGACTGCGGACTACGGTGTAACCTTCCTGCTGGGAATGGTCACATTCTTTATTGTCAACTATCAGGGTATCAAGAATCACGGCGTAGGTCATTTTACAAGCTTATTTGAGCCGACACCGGTCCTGTTCCCGATCAACTTAATCGGTGAACTGGCAAACCCGCTTTCCATCTCGCTGCGTCTGTTTGCGAACCTGCTTTCGGGCGTAATCATCATGGGACTGTGGTACGGAATGATGCCGATCTTTGCGAACATCGGTATTCCGGCAGCACTTCATATTTACTGTGACGTATTCTCTGGCGCGATCCAGACTTACGTGTTCTGTATGCTGACGATGGTTTATATCAACGATAAGATGTAATAGCCATGAGCTCGACACCGACATGAAGCGAAGCGGAATGGAGGTGGGCATGGCGGAGCAGAAAGTACACAGTAATGGAATCCAATCGGTTTTATAAAAAAGAAATAGATTCATACATTTATCTTTAGGAGGAATTATACTATGAATGGTATCTCAGGACAGGACTTTATCTTTGGTTGTTCCGCAATTGGTGCAGGTCTGGCAATGATCGCCGGTATCGGACCTGGTGTAGGTCAGGGTATCGCAGCTGGTCACGGTGCATCTGCAGTAGGACGTAACCCGGGCGCAAAATCTGACATTACTTCTACCATGTTACTTGGACAGGCAGTTGCAGAGACCACCGGTCTGTACGGTCTGGTTGTAGCTATTATCCTGATGTTCGTTAAGCCTTTCGGTGCTTAATTGTTCACGAAATGAATGGGAGTAGTGAATAAGAGAAAAGGAGGCTTAAGACTTGGACAGACTGATAGGATTTGATCCGCAGCTGCTGCATGACGCGGTGCTGACCGGTATCAATATCTTCATATTGTTCTTTGCATTGTCCTATCTGCTCTTCAATCCGGCGCGGGAAGTTCTGGAGAAGAGAAGAAAGAAGATTGCTGACGAGCTGGCACAGGCTGCAAGCGACCAGACGGACGCAGCGGCAATGAAGGCTGAGTACGAGGCAAAGCTTAAGGACGTGAACAAAGAAGCAGAAAACATTCTGGAGACCGCACGGAGAAAAGCCAAAGCCCGTGAGGCAGAGATGTTGGATGAAGCCAAGGCAGAAGCAGCCAGAATCATCGAGCGGGCGAACCGCGAAATCGAACTGGAGAAGAAGAAAGCTCTCGACGATATGAAGCAGGAAGTTGTGAATATCGCTGCGCTGATGGCCCAGAAGGCTGTAAGCGGCTCCATCGATGTGAAGATTCAGGATGCTCTGATTGATGAGACATTGAAAGAGATGGGTGAAGGCACATGGCAAAATTAGTTTCAAAGGTGTACGGCGATGCATTGTTTGAGACAGCCATAGACAGAGACAAGGTAGACATTTTCTATGAGGAAGTGTGTGCCCTGGTACCCATTTTAGAGGACAATCCGGAGTTGACATCCTTACTTGCCAACCCGCAGATCGTCAAAGAAGAGAAGGTTGCCATTATGCATCAGGTATTCTCCGGGAAGATCTCGGAGGAGCTGATGGGCTTCTTGAGCATCGTTGTTGAAAAAGACAGACAAGGCGAGTTGATTCCGATCTTTGACTATTTTGTTCAGAGAGTGAAGGAATTCAAGAAGATTGGCTCTGTATCCGTCACCAGCGCAGTAGAGCTGAAGCCGGAACAGAAGGCCCGTCTGGAAGAAAAGCTGCTTGCAACCACTCATTATGTAGAGTTAGAGATGCACTACCAGACCGACGCTGATTTGATCGGCGGCATGGTTGTCCGGATCGGCGACCGGGTGGTAGACAGCAGTATCAAGACAAGACTTTATGAGCTGAAACGTGAACTTTCCAAACTTCAGCTGGCATAGAGAGAAAGGGAATGTTACAAGATGAATTTGAGACCAGAAGAAATCAGTTCGGTTATTAAAGAACAGATTGAAAAATATTCAACCAAACTGGAAGTCTCGGATGTCGGCACAGTTATCACAGTAGCAGATGGTATTGCCAGAATTCATGGTCTGGAGAATGCCATGCAGGGTGAGCTTCTGGAGTTCCCGGGAGAGATTTACGGCATGGTGCTGAACTTAGAGGAGGACAACGTAGGTGTCGTTCTGTTAGGTGATACCAGCAGCATCAGCGAAGGTGATATTGTTAAGACCACCGGCCGCGTGGTTGAGGTGCCGGTAGGTGATGCGCTGACCGGTCGTGTAGTAAATGCACTGGGCCAGCCGATCGACGGCAAGGGACCGATCGAGACTGACAAGTTCCGCCGCATTGAGCGAGTTGCTCACGGCGTTATCGAGAGAAAATCCGTAGATACCCCGCTGCAGACCGGTATCAAGGCAATCGATGCCATGATTCCGATCGGTCGTGGACAGCGTGAGCTGATCATTGGTGACCGTCAGACCGGTAAGACCGCAATCGCTCTGGATACCATCATCAACCAGAAGGGTCAGGGCGTTCACTGTATCTACGTTGCAATCGGTCAGAAGGCTTCTACCGTTGCAAACATTGTTAGAACCTTGGAGGAGTTCGGCGCTATGGATTACACCACCATCGTGGTATCCACCGCATCCGACTTAGCTCCTCTGCAGTATATTGCTCCGTACTCCGGCTGTGCAATCGGTGAGGAGTGGATGGAGAACGGCGAGGACGTGCTGGTTGTCTACGATGACTTAACCAAGCATGCAGCAGCTTACCGTACCCTGTCCCTGCTGTTAAAGCGTGCTCCGGGCCGTGAGGCTTATCCGGGCGACGTATTCTACCTGCACTCCAGACTGCTTGAGCGTGCATCCCGTCTGTCTGACGATTTAGGCGGCGGTTCTCTGACCGCACTGCCGATCATCGAGACCCAGGCTGGCGACGTATCCGCATATATTCCGACCAACGTAATCTCCATTACCGATGGTCAGATCTATCTGGAGACTGAGATGTTCAACTCCGGTTTCCGTCCGGCAATCAACGCCGGTCTGTCCGTATCCCGTGTAGGTGGTTCTGCACAGATCAAGGCGATCAAGAAGATTGCGGCTCCGATTCGAGTGGAGTTAGCGCAGTACCGCGAGCTGGCAAGTTTTGCTCAGTTCGGTTCCGAGCTGGATGCGGCTACCACCGAGCAGCTGGCACAGGGCGAGCGCATCAAGGAGATCTTAAAGCAGCCGCAGTATCAGCCGATGCCGGTTGAGTACCAGGTTATTATCATTTACGCAGCAACCAGAAAGTATCTTCTGGATATTCCGGTAGCTGACGTGCTGCAGTTTGAGAAAGACTTGTTTAAGTATATCGATACCAAATATCCGGAGATTCCGGCAGCAATCCGCGATACCAGGGTGCTGTCAGAGGAGACCGAGCAACTTCTGGTGAAGGCAATCAAAGAGTGCAAAGAACAGCGCTAGAAACGAGGTAAATCATCATGGCATCCATGAGAGATATTAAACGTAGAAGAGCGAGTATTCAGAGTACCGGTCAGATTACCAAAGCCATGAAGCTGGTTTCTACGGTGAAACTGCAGAAATCCCGGACGAAAGCCGAAAGTTCCAAGCCTTATTTTGACCAGATGTATGCGACGATCGCTTCCATGCTGGAGCGGTCCGGCACCATCGACCACAAGTACCTGCGCGCAGGTGATTCCCCGAAGAAAGCGGTGATTGCGATTACGTCGAACCGCGGTCTTGCAGGCGGCTATAACAATAACATTGTGAAGCTGATCATGGGAAGCGCAGACCTGCCCAAGGCAGACACGAAGGTGTACGCCATCGGTAAAAAGGGTATGGACGGACTTGCCAAGAAGGGCTACGAGATCACCGCAGACTGCTGCGAGGTCATCAATGAACCTCAGTATCAGGATGCTGCTGATCTGACGAAGGAGCTTTTAGAGGCATTTGGACGAAATGAGATTGGTGAGATCTATCTGGCATACACCTCGTTTAAGAATACGGTGGTTCACGTTCCGAAGCTGATCAAGCTGCTTCCGTTTACCATGGAAGAGGGCGGCAAGGATGAGGCACCGAAGGCGCAGGCACTGATGAATTATGAGCCCAACGCCGAGGCGGTTCTGGATATGATCATTCCGAAGTATATGAGCAGTTTAATCTACGGTGCACTGTTAGAGGCTGTTGCCAGTGAAAACGGCGCCCGTATGACCGCTATGGACTCTGCAACCAACAACGCAGAGGAGATGCTCGCAAAGTTAGAGCTGCAGTACAACCGTGCCCGCCAGGGTTCCATTACCCAGGAGCTTACGGAGATTATTGCAGGTGCGAATGCGATCAGTTAATGATTGCAAGTAAATAGAAAAATATAAGGAGAAGCAAGATGGCAGAAACAAATACTGGTAAAATCACACAGATCATCGGTGCTGTCATGGACATCAAGTTCTCCCAGGGCAAGATCCCGGAAATCAACGAGGCAATCAAGATTCCGCTGGAAGGCGGAGCCAGCCTGACCGTTGAGGTAGCACAGGATCTTGGCGACGATACCGTAAGATGTATCGCAATGGGAAGCACAGACGGTCTGAAACGTGGTATGGACGCCATTGCGACCGGTGCACCGATCACGGTTCCGGTAGGTGAGAATACGCTGGGACGTATTTTCAACGTGCTGGGTGACCCGATCGATAATAAAGAGAAGCCGCAGGTGGAGGAGTATCTTCCAATCCACAGAAAAGCTCCTACCTTCGAGGAACAGTCCACCGCGACTGAGATCCTGGAGACCGGTATCAAAGTCGTAGACCTTCTCTGCCCGTATCAGAAGGGTGGTAAGATTGGTCTGTTCGGCGGTGCAGGTGTAGGTAAGACCGTACTGATTCAGGAGCTGATTCGTAACATCGCTACCGAGCACGGCGGATATTCCGTATTCACCGGCGTAGGTGAGCGTACCCGTGAGGGTAATGACCTTTACTATGAGATGACCGAGTCCGGCGTTATCAACAAGACGACCATGGTATTCGGTCAGATGAACGAGCCGCCGGGAGCGCGTATGCGTGTGGGTCTGACGGGACTTACCATGGCTGAGTACTTCCGTGATAAGGGCGGTAAGGACGTATTGCTGTTCATCGATAACATTTTCCGTTTCACCCAGGCAGGTTCCGAGGTATCCGCACTGCTTGGCCGTATGCCATCCGCAGTAGGTTACCAGCCGACGCTGCAGACGGAGATGGGTGCCCTGCAGGAGCGTATCACCTCCACCAAGAACGGTTCCATCACCTCCGTACAGGCTGTATACGTGCCGGCGGATGACCTGACGGACCCGGCTCCGGCAAATACCTTCGCACATCTGGATGCGACCACCGTACTGGATCGTTCCATCGTAGAGCTTGGTATTTACCCGGCAGTAGACCCGCTTGGTTCTACCTCCCGTATTCTGGACCCGCGTATCGTGGGCGAGGAGCACTACAAGGTAGCCCGCGGCGTGCAGGAGGTTCTGCAGAAGTACAAAGAGCTGCAGGATATCATCGCCATGTTAGGTATGGACGAGCTGTCTGAGGAGGATAAGCTGACCGTATCCCGTGCAAGAAAGATCCAGAGATTCCTGTCTCAGCCTTTCTTCGTGGCAGGACAGTTTACCGGCTTAGAGGGACGTTACGTACCGCTGAGCGAGACCATTCAGGGCTTCAAGGAGATTCTGGAAGGAAAGCATGATGACATTCCGGAGCAGTATTTCCTGAATGCAGGTAATATCGACGACGTTCTTGCCCGTGTGAAATAGGGGGTACGTCTATGGCTGATGTTATGAAATTAAAGGTTATCACTCCGGAGGAGGAGTTCTACGAGGGCGAAGTGACCATGGTAGAGCTGACCACCACGGAAGGTAATATCGGTATTTATCCGCAGCATATTCCGCTGACTGCCGTTGTGGCGCCGGGCGTGCTGAAGATCCACGAGGGAAGCGAAGTGAAAGAAGCTGCGCTGCTTTCCGGATTCATCACGATTATGCCGGATGCTGTGACGATCATGGCAGAGGCAGTAGAGTGGCCGGATGAGATCGACTTTAAGCGTGCTGAAGAGGCGAAGACCCGTGCCGAGAAGCGTCTGGCAACCCAGAGTGCGGATGTGGATGTACTCCGTGCAGAGCTGGCACTGCGGAGAGCGATTACGCGGTTGGAGTTGAAGCACTAGAGAAGACAAGAACTGGTTTACGGGGATTGTTTGAGAAAAATAAAACAGCAGAGTTTTCCGATGGATGCGACATCCGGTGGGAAAACTCTGCTGTTTTTACTGTGTGTTCCTTACTCAATATGATATCTGTTTTTCATTGCCTTCAGAAATTCCGGCTCTCTGCTGATCCTCGGAATCTCGGCTGCCTTTCCGTCTTTCGTCATGGCTTCGATCACTGCAAGCAGATTTGCCTCTCCCTCTGCTCGCGCATCCCTTATATCCATCTTTCGCTGCTTCTTCGCATCATACTCCGTCAACAGCACCTTCGTCACCTCGTTTCTGTTCTTCAGCAGGAACTCCCGCAGGATATCGTGCTCGATACAGTATACGCACGCCGCATCAACTGCCTCCGCAAGCCCCAGTCCATCCTTCTGATAACTCCGCACCATCTCAATCAGTGTCGAATAGCCTGCCAGCGTACTGCACTGCTCCATCAGTTCCTGATTGTGTCCTTTATTGATATTGTAAATGGTTGCTGTAAATTCCAGGCATCCATCACCTTCGGTAAATGACTCCGACAGTGAACATTCTTCCCGGTCCGGTCTCTCTTCCGTGCCATTATAAAATACGATATATTTTGGCGTTGGCAGCATAATCCGGGTTCGACCATACAGATTCAGCCGATGTGTCTCAATATATGCCTGATAAATATCCACCAGATAGATCAGCCCGCGGATCGGCATATTCGGACAGAATGTAGACTGCTGCTCATACAGGTTCAGATAACTTCCAATGATAAAGGAGCAGTCATTTTTCATCCCCATATATACCACATCATCCATCGTTGTGATAATCAGGTCATCCGGGTTTGTATAGTGAGAACCATTGAGCCCATTATAAAGCTGCAGCAGCTCCTTCCTGCTTCGAAACAGCGTCACAAACAGCCTGTCCTTATAGTTTCGCCTGACCCAGAAGCGCCGCAGTCTGTACCTTGACCTTCCCGGAACAAAATAGTTTCTGATTCTTTTCTTCATGTAACTACCTCCATTATAATTGAAAAAAATGATAAAAACAAGATATATAAGATATCCAGACTCAGCGGAAATGAATTTCCCGCGAAGCTTATATTCAGTATAATGTGAACCTTCATATGTGTCAATCAAAAGATGAAAAAGAAACAGCAGGTCTCATGTTCACCTCGATGGAGTACCTGCTGTTTTGTATTAAGAGCAAATCTCTAAAGCTATTCTTCGATATAAGCTGCCACAATCTCCCCATAATATGCCGTATGATAGTCTTTGTTGGCGCTGTGGAAGGAACTGTCCACATCCTGCGGATAGAACTTTGCGTTATTTTCGGGGGTGATTGCTGCCGGGTCCTGGGTCTGCTTATATACGATACGGCATTCTAAGGTAAGCGGCAGCTGGCGGATTCCCGGTACGGAGATCTGTTCGGGCTCTGTCAGAGTCAGTCCCAGCTCCTTGATCTTATCCACATTCCGCCCGGATTTTGTGCCGCAGACTCCCAGAATCTTTTTGTCATATGCACCGAAGGGAATGTTGATGGTAAATTCCGGATTCTGTTCCAGCTGTTGCCTGGTAAAGCGATTTTCGCGGACAAACACGGTGAAGATCGGCTTTGCCCATTCGATTCCCAGAGTTCCCCAGGAGATGGTCATGGTGTTGACCTTATCACCGACCTTGGTGGTGAGCAGTACGCCGCTCTGCAGTGCGGTCAGAATCTCTTTGGTGTAATCAAATACGTTTATGTGCCGTTTCATGGATGGTTTCCTCCTTATATGGTTGTGCTGGTTTTGTGGATTGGTCGGGCAGGGACATTGTGCCTTGCATCGATTCTTTTTTTATGATAAATTAAAGCTAACTGAAATACAAGTATGCACTTTTAAGTAAGATACTATCTTAAAAGAGAGTGTAGGGGGAGAGCGTCATGATGGAAGGCAGAGCTGTGGAAGACAGAGTTATAGAAGGCGGAGTTGCAGAAGATAGGATTAAAGAAGATAAGGTCATACAGAGCTGCTGCGGTGAGAACGGGATGCAGCAGGAGGTCAATGTCCGTCCTTTTGCTTACGCCATGTCGCTGATCGAGGGCAAGTGGAAAATGCACATTCTGTTCTGGCTCTGGAAGCGGCAGGTACTGCGGTACAGTGAACTGAAGCGTTCTCTGGGTACCATAACGCACAAGATGCTCAGTTCGCAGTTGAAGGAGCTGGAGGCGGACCGGTTGATTATCCGGCGGGAGTATCCGCAGGTTCCGCCGAAGGTGGAATATCTGCTGTCCGACCGCGGACTGAGCCTGATGCCGGTGCTGCAGTCACTGTGTCGGTGGGGGACGGAGCATATGGATGACGGTGAGTAAGGGACGGTGTATCTGGATGATGGTGGGAAATGAAAAAGCGACGGAGAGAAGACAGCGGTGGTAAGAGAATGGAGAGAAGGAGACCCTGCCATGGACAAGCGTGATAAAATGATGTTTACAGCGGGCAGCGTGCTGCTGCTGTTGACGGCAGCGCTGCAGGTGACAGCCAGACAGTCGGGGGAGTTTGCCACCTGGTATGCCCACCATGTGTACCCGGTGTTGGTGGGTGTGATCGGGAGAATCAGCGGACTGGTTTCATTTTCGGTAGTAGAGCTGGGATTGTATGGTCTGGCTGTGGGCGGTGTGATTTACGTTGCAGTACATATTCGAAAGCCCTGGCGGCTGTGTGCCGGAACAGTGCTTCTCTGTGGCGGGCTGCTGTTTTCCTATACGGTCAACTGCGGGATTAATTATCACGCGATGCCATTTTCTGCATATGCGGGGATTGAGACAGGGATGTACTCCACGGAGGAGCTGAGGGAGCTCTGCGAGTATCTGCTGGAGCAGGTCAATGAGACGGTGGAGGACGGCGCTGATCTGCACTATAAGGATGACCGTGCCGGATGGAAGGCGGAAGGTGTGAGCGCCATGAGACGGGCTGGCAGTCAGTTCGCCTGTCTGGGCGGCTACTATCCGCAGCCCAAGGAGGTGGCTGTGTCACAGATTCTCTCTGTCCAGCAGCTTTGTGGCGTGTATGCCCCCTTTACCATTGAGGCGAATTTCAACGGGGACATGCCGGACTACAACATTCCCCACACCATCTGTCATGAATTGTCTCATTTGAAAGGGTTCATGCGGGAGGATGAGGCGAACTTTATCGGTTATCTTGCCTGCATTTCTTCGGAGCATCCGGCATTTCGATACAGTGGTTATCTGACGGGCTGGGTCTACGCGGGCAATGCGCTGGCGAAGGCAGACCGGGAAGCCTATCTGGAACTGAGGCAGCAGCTGGATACCAGAGCGGAGCAGGATCTGATGGAAAATAATGCCTTCTGGGATCGATACGAGGGAAGGGTTGCGGAGGTGTCGAACCAGTGGAATGACACCTATTTGAAAATGAACCGTCAGGATGACGGAGTGAAAAGCTATGGGCGGATGGTGGATCTGATGCTGGCATATAATAGGCAGAACAGTCTGAAAAAATAGAAAAAGAACCTGGTTTTTTGAGGAAAATTCCATGGGAAAAGGTAGAAAAGAACGGAAAAATCAGTTATAATAAAACTCAGAATAAAGATTTGAAACAGAGGGATAGAACTGCATATTTTGTCAGGATTGATCTCTGAATATTAAGGGGGCAGGAACATGGATAAAGTATTGTATGATTTGATGGACTGGGCAGCGATTGAAGAAATTGTTTATTCGGAAGCAGCGAATCCGGAGCGGCTTTTAGGTCCGCACCTGACGGAGGATGGTCTGCTGATTCAGGCATATATTCCGACTGCAGTGGGAATCACGGTGAAGCTGGCAGCAAGCGGTCGCAAATATGAGATGGAGAAGCAGGATGATTCCGGCTATTATGCGGCACTGATTGCACGAAAGACCATGGCAGCCTATACGCTGCTGGTGACTTATGAGAACGGCGTGACGGAAGAGCTTCACGATCCTTATGCATTTGCTTCTCAGTATACAGAAAGTGATCTGAAGAAGTTTGAGGCGGGCATTTACTACGATGTATATCAGAAGATGGGAGCTCATCCCATGACCATTGACGGCGTGGAGGGTGTGTATTTTTCCGTGTGGGCGCCATGCGCCATGCGTGTCAGCGTTGTGGGCAACTTCAACTTGTGGGACGGCAGACGTCACCAGATGAAGAAGCTGGGAGATTCCGGCGTGTACGAGCTGTTCATTCCGGGATTGAAGCAGGGAGAGGTTTACAAGTATGAGATCAAGAACCAGCACGGTGAGCCGATGCTGAAGGCTGACCCGTATGGGAATTTCTCAGAGCTTCGCCCGAACAATGCGTCGGTTGTCTGGGATATCAGCGGCTTTGACTGGAACGATCAGGCATGGATGAAGGACAGAGAGAAGACAGATACAAAGAAGCGTCCGGTGTCCATTTATGAGATGCACTTAGGCTCTTGGATTCGCAAGGAGCTTGCAAAGGATGAGAATGGCGAGGAGATCGTGGGTTCCGAGTTCTACAATTACCGGGAGATTGCTCCGCGCCTTGCAAAATATGTGAAAGAGATGGGATACACCCATGTAGAACTGATGCCGGTGATGGAGCATCCGCTGGATGCGTCCTGGGGTTATCAGGTAACCGGATACTATGCACCGACCAGCCGTTATGGTACGCCGGATGATTTCATGTATTTTATGAACTATATGCATGAACAGGGTGTGGGCGTGATTCTGGACTGGGTACCGGCTCATTTCCCGCGGGATGCCTATGGGCTGGCATGCTTTGACGGTAGCTGTGTATATGAGCATCAGGATCCTCGTCAGGGCGCACATCCTCACTGGGGAACGCTGATCTACAACTACGGACGGCCGCAGGTGACCAACTTCTTGATTGCCAATGCGCTGTTCTGGGCGAAGCAGTACCATGTGGATGGTATCCGTATGGATGCGGTGGCTTCCATGCTGTATCTGGATTACGGCAAAAATGACGGCGAGTGGGTAGCCAATATCTACGGCGGTCATGAGAATCTGGAAGCTGTGGAGTTCTTGAAGCACCTGAACAGTGTGTTTAAGAAGCAGGTGAAGGGCGCTGTTCTGATTGCGGAGGAGTCTACGGCATGGCCGCAGATCACCGGTGATGTGAAGGACGACGGTCTGGGCTTTGACTATAAGTGGAACATGGGCTGGATGAATGATTTCACCGGCTATATGCAGTATGATCCGTATTTCCGCTGCCATCACTATGGAGAGCTGACCTTCAGTATGCTGTATGCATACAGCGAGAACTTTATACTGGTATTTTCCCATGACGAGGTGGTACACGGCAAGGCTTCCATGCTGTGCAAGATGCCGGGAGATACCTATGAGGCGAAGGCGGATAATCTGCGGGCTGCTTACGGATTCATGTACGGACATCCGGGCAAGAAGCTTTTGTTCATGGGACAGGAGTTCGCTCAGGTATCGGAGTGGAATGAGAATGCGGAGCTTCCGTGGGATATTCTGCAGTACCCGGTACACAAGGGCACACAGGATTATGTGAAGGCTCTGAACAAGCTGTACCAGACCCATCCGGCACTGTATGAGAGAGATTATGATCCGGAAGGCTTCGAGTGGATCGACTGTACCTCCGGCGCGGACAATATCGTAACCTTCGTGCGCAAGACGGACAAGAAGGAGGAGACTCTGCTCTTCGTCTGCAACTTTGCTCCGGTACTGCACGAGACCTACCGGGTCGGCGTGCCGTTTGCAGGTAAGTATAAAGAGTTTCTGAACAGTGACGATAAGGCATTCGGCGGCAGCGGCAAGGGCAACCCGAGAGTCAAGAACAGCCGCAAGGAGAAGTGGAACGAGCGTCCGGATTCCATCGTGATCGACGTTCCGCCGATGTCCGTAACCGTATTCACCTGCACGCCGGTGGCTGAGAAGGCAGCGGCTAAGAAGGAAACTGGGAAGAAAGAGACCACGAAGAAAGCTGCGGAGAAGAAGACCGCTGTGAAGAAGGATGCGGGGAAGAAGACTGCGGTGAAGGCAGTGCCGGTGGAGAAGAAGGCTGAGGTTAAGACAGAGACCAAGGTGGAGGCGAAGGTAGAGGCAAAAGCAGCACCGGTAGAGAAGCCAGTGGAGAAGAAAGCTGAGGTCAAGGAAGAGGTCAAGGCAGAGGCGAAAGCGGTGCCGGCGGAGAAACCGGTGGAGAAGAAGAACGAGATCAAGACCGAGACCAAGGTTGAGGTTAAGGCTGAGGGGAAAGCAGCACCGGTGGAGAAGGCAGTAGAGAAACCGGTAGAGAAGAAGGCAGAGGTCAAGGCTGAGGCGAAAACGGCACCGGAAGAAAAAACGGTTGTCAGGAAAACAGCAGCTAAGAAGTCAGCAACAGAGAAGCCAGCTGCCAAGAAGGCAGCCACGGCTAAGAAGGAACCTGCAAAAAAGCCGGCTGCTTCAGCTAAGAAGCCCGCGGCAAAGAAACCTGCAGCCAAGAAGGACGTATAAGTGCGAAAGCATTGAATTGTTAAGTATGTAGATATGTGATTACATGATGTGGCACCCTGCACACAGGCAGGGTGCCATTTAACGATAAGTGACAAAAAGTAAGTGAAGGAGTCAGTCAGGAGCTATGCCATTTTCATTTTTCATCCAAATGACCATTACCGCTATCATCACTGTGTGGTCACCGGGACCCAATAATATTATGCTGCTGTCTACCGCCAGCCGATACGGCATCCGAAAGAATCTGAGATTCATGGCAGGAATCTGGACAGGATCCCTGACGCTGATGATCCTGTCGGGACTGCTGTGCAGTACGCTGGCTGCTGTCGTTCCGGGCATTCAGCCGGTGATGAAGTGGGTGGGGGCGCTGTACCTGCTTTATCTTGCCTGGGGGACGTGGAACCGCCGACCGCCGCAGGAAGGGACGGCTGAGCGGGAACCGTCCTATGGCATGGGCTTTTTTCTGCAGATGGTGAATGTGAAGATCATCATATATGGGCTGACCATGTTCTCCTCATTTATCCTGCCCCATGTGCAGGCGCCGCCTGTGTTGCTGTTGTTCGCAGTGTATCTGATGATTCTGGGCGCTTTGGGGAATCTGATCTGGGCATGTGCGGGGAATGTGCTGAAGCGGTTCTACGAGAAGCATTACCGGTTGATGAATGGGGTGATGGCGTTGCTGGTGGTGTGGTGTGCATTGCGGATTGTGGGGATTCTGTGAGGAGATTGCGGATAAATTCAATAAAAACCAGGGATACATCCGTAGTTAGCTCTCAATCAGAAAACTTTTCCGAACTGGCAATGCCAGCTCGAACCGGCAATGCCGGACTTTCGCCCAAAGTAAGGCAAGCGCCCCAAAAGTAAAGCAAGCTCCCCCCTGCAATCGCCCGTCTGTCAGTCGATTGCAAGGGGGAGCTTTAAAATATCACTTATCGAAACGCCTCCACTAGCGCCTCTCCGTCGTCATAATTCTGAGCCTTCAATTCTTCTACGAACCACGTGTCGATTCCATCCACCGCAGCTTTAAAGGATTCCACATCCAACTCCTCGTAAGGGGTGATGGTTACGCCGTTCTTTTCGGACCAGCGGCGCATGATGTCATTGTCGCCGGAGCGGTTGATCTCGCGCTCATATCGGGTGGCCAGAGTGCCGCACTCGTCAATCACCGCCTGCTGCTCAGGGGTCAGGGCATCGTAGATGTCCTGGTTGATGCAGAAGAACAGGCAGTCATAGTTGGCGTTCCACAGAGAACAGTAGGGCTGAACCTCCTGGACGCTGGCGGCATCGATAGCCGGAAGCGGGTTCTCCTGACCTTCCACGGTTTTCTGCTGAAGAGCGGTGTAGGTCTCGGACCAGTTCATGTTGGTGGCGTCAGCGCCCCAGCGCTTGTAGCATTCCATTAGGAGGTTGCTGCCTGCCACACGGATCTTCAGATTCTTCATATCGTCCACGGATCTGACCGGGCGGATATTGTTGGTCAGCTGGCGGAAGCCGTTTTCCGCGATGCCCATGCAGTGAAGGTTGTACTCGCCCAGGATGGCTTTCAGCATCTCACCTGCCTCGCCGTCCAGTCTGGCATCTGCGTCCTCCACGGAGTCGAACAGATACGGAAGGGAAACCACATTGAACCGGGGGTCAAATGCGGAGTAGATCAGGTTGCTGTGCATGGAAATCTGTACCGGGTCGCCGTCCATCAGCGCCTGAATGCCCTCGGACTGGTTGCCGCCTGTCAGCTGGTCTGCGGCGTACACATTGACTTTGATCTTGCCGCCGGTGGCTTTCTCCACCAGCTCACCGAATTTCCGTCCGCCTTCTGCCCAGGTGCTGGTCTCGGTGGTGGAGCAGGTGAAGTTCCAGGTCTGCTCTTTCCAGCCTAAGTCGCTGTGATCTTCTACCTCGTAGGTTCCGGAGACGCCGGTGCTGCCGTTTGAAGTGGCTGCAGCGCTGTCGGCAGCGGAGGAACTGGCGGTAAATGCCTGGATCAGGTCCTTTGCATCCATGTAATTCTGACTTTCCAGCTCCTTCTGATACCAGGCGTCGATACCTTCCACAGCAGCTTTGAAGGAGTCGATATCCATATCTTCGTGGGGCGTAATGGTCACGCCGTTGGCATCCTGCCAGCGGTTCATGATCTCCTCATCGCCGGCGCGGTTGATGTGGCGCTCGTAGGCGACGGCCTTCTGACCTGCCTCATCGACCACCGCCTGCTGCTCCGGGGTCAGGCTGTCGTAAAGCTCCTGGTTGATACAGAAGAACAGGCAGTCATAGTTGGCGTTCCACAGAGAGCAGTAGGGCTGAACCTCCTGCACGCTTGCAGCGTCGATAGCCGGAAGCGGGTTCTCCTGACCTTCTACGGTCTTCTGCTGAAGAGCGGTGTAGGTCTCGGACCAGTTCATGTTGGTGGCGTCAGCGCCCCAGCGCTTGTAGCATTCCATCAGGAGGTTGCTGCCTGCCACACGGATTTTCAGATTCTTCATGTCGTCCACGGATTTGACCGGGCGGACACTGTTGGTCAGCTGACGGAAGCCATTTTCTGCAATGCCCATGCAGTGAAGTCCGTATTCACTTAAAATGTCTTTGAGCATTTCTCCGGCAGGTCCGTCCAGCTTGGCATCTGCGTCCTCTACAGAGTCGAACAGATACGGAAGGGAGACCACATTGAACCGCGGATCAAATGCAGAGTAGATCAGGTTGCTGTGCATGGAAATCTGTACCGGGTCACCGTTCATCAGCGCCTGAATGCCCTCGGACTGGTTGCCGCCTGTTAGCTGGTCAGCAGCGTAGACGTTGACTTTGACCTTGCCGCCGGTGGCTTTTTCCATCAGCTCGCCGAACTTCCGTCCGCCCTCTGCCCAGGTGCTGGTCTCGGTGGTGGAGCAGGTGAAATTCCAGGTCTGTTCGTTCCAGTTCAGATTGCTGTAATCACCGATTTCATGATATGCATCTGCGCCGCCGGTCGTCTGATCAGCAGATTCAGCGGATGCGATGACAGTTCCGGTGTAGCCGTTCTTGCCTGCCAGCGCCTTCGGAAGGAAGGTGGAGATGGACGGAATGTAGGTGATCGCCAGAAGCACCACCACGGATGCGGCAATCATCGGCATGACGGCTCTGGAAATCTTCGGAATATCCAGCTCCATTCCCTTTTTCAGCTTTACGGAGATCGCCACGAACAGGTTGACACCCACCGGCGGGGTGACCTGTCCGATTGCCAGGTTTACGGTTGCCACGATACCAAATGCCACCACGTCATAGCCCAGCGCCTTGCATACCGGCAGCATGATCGGGATGAAAATGTACATGGCAGAGTTGGCGTCGATGAAGCAGCCTGCGATCAGGAAAATGATATTGACGATCAGCAGGAAGGTGAACTGATTGTGTGCGATGCCTCCAAGCAGATCAGAAGCCGCCTGCGCAATACCGAACTTGGTACATACGAAGGAGAACAGGGACGCACTGGCAACGATCAGCATGATGCCGCCGGTGGTCTTGCCGGAGTCAATCAGGATATCCCACAGGTCCTTTACGGAGACCTCTTTGTACACAAACATGCCCACAAACAGTCCGTACACGACGGATACGGCTGCCGCCTCGGTGGGGGTGAAGATACCGCCGTAGATACCGCCCAGAATGATGACCGGCATCAGCAGTCCCCAGAAGGCATCCTTAAATGCCGCCAGCCGTTCGCCCATGGTTGCCGGGGTCTGGGAGGACTGGATGTTCTGCTTTCTGGCTTCGATCATGACCACGACCACCAGCGCAACGCCCATCAGGATACCGGGCACGATGCCGGCGGTGAACATGTCAGCGATGGATACGCCGGTGATGGAGGCATACACCACAAATGCGATGCTGGGCGGAATGACGATGGCGATGGAGCTTGCCGTTGCCATCAGCGCCGCGGAGAAGGGAGCAGAGAAGCCGCCCTGCTCGATCATAGCCGGAATCAGCACGGCACCCAGAGCAGCTACTGTAGCAGGACCGGAACCGGAAATAGCTCCGAAGAAGCACGCCACGATGACGCAGACGATAGCCAGACCGCCTCTTCTGTGTCCCACGCAGGTGTTGACGAACTTAATCAGCCGTCTGGATATGCCGGCTTTTGCCATGATGTTGCCGGACAGCACGAAGAACGGAATCGCCAGCAGCAAAAACTTGCTGATGCCGGAGTACATATTGGTTGCAACGATGGTCAGGGACGTACCGGAATACAGGATGGCACAGACGGAGGAAAGCCCCAGACAGATGCCGATCGGGATTCCCATAACCAGAAATACGAAAAAGGAAATAAATAATACTGCACTGATCATTGTTCATTTCCCTCCTTGTCATTTGTCATGGAATCAAGATAAAACTCAATAAAATGCAGGATCATGCAGACCGCTCCGATGGGAACGAAGGACCAGAAGATCCATTCCGGCCAGTTCAGTACGAAGGTGCGCTTGCCGTTGGCCATCTGGGTCAGAACCTTATCCAGACCGAACTTGAACAGCACTGCGGTAAATACCATGCACAACACGGTATTGAGCAGCAGCACAGGCTTTTGCAGGCTCTGGGGCAGGCGGTCGGTCAGCAGCGTTAAGTTGACCAGCTCGCCCTTTCGGCATGCCAGGGCAGCCGCCAGCAGCGTGATCAGCACGAACACGGCGACCACCAGCTCCTCTGTGAAGGACCAGGACTGGTGGATGACCTTGCGGGAAAAGACATTTCCCACGGTCAATACCAGAATCAGCAGGGTGGATACTGCCAGCACCAGCTTCTCCAGCATGGCCAGAGCATCCATAAGTTTCTTGTACATTTTCATAACTCATAGCTCCTCTCTGTTTGATTGCGGCGGTGGGGGACACCGACCTTAAGTATGCCTGGCAGCTGAATTGTTGTCCGTAAGGGTAAAAAAAATCCGCCCCCAACTAGGGACGGATAAAATTCAACCGTAACCACCCTGTTTCTTCATTGAAACAAGTACGAATACAACGTACCAGCATACGTGGCTTCTGTAACGGGAAACGCCCGTGGAAACCTAATCAGAACTCCCAAACGGAATTTTTCGGTCTCCCTTCTCCGAGATGATATTCGAGCCAGTGCTGCGACGGTCTCTCAGCTTGTGACCGCTCTCTGTACGCAGGGGAGATGGTTCTACTTGTTCTCTTCGTAGAATTTGGATGTAAAAGTCCGCCGCGCGGCCATGCAGGTACTGTGCCATGGATATGGGGCAGGCTTAAATGTTAGTGACATTGTACTCTCGAATCGGTAACACGTCAAATGCCTATGAATTATTGTTGATATAACTTGCGGTTATGGAAAAGAAGGCTAAACTACAAAACCCCTTTCAGCTCCCAAAGCCCATGGACCACATACTCCGGCTTCAGCTCTTCTGCCAGCTGGCTGCCTTCCGCCTCCATCCCGCCGGGATTCACCCAGCAGGTATCGATCCCGGCATTCTTCCCGCCGCGGATATCGGAGGTCAGGCTGTCGCCGATCAGAAGCATCTTTGCCGGGTCCTTCTCCGGAATCCGGGCGAAGCAGTAGTCAAAGTATTCCTTCTGGGGCTTCTGGCTTCCTGCATCCTCGGAGACGAAGATATCTGTGAAGTACTGATCCAGCCCGGACAGGGCGAGGCGGCTGTACTGAGTGTGGGAGACGCCGTTGGTGACCACGTAAAGGTCGTAGCGCTCCTTCAGATAAGCACAGAGTTCCAGGGCACCGTCCAGCAGTACGGCGCAGGTGTCCAGACACTGCCGGTAGAGCCGTTCTGCCTCCATTCCGTCCACAGTCTTTCCGATTTCCGAGAAAAACTGTTGATAACGGCTGCCAAATATCCCGGACTTGGGGATATCTCCCCGCTCAAAGGCTTTCCAGTAGGACAGGTTGATCTCATGATAGCGGTCCACCAGTTCCCGGGTGGGAGTCACGCCGAAGTGTTCCATGACGGCGATGACGCCCCGGCGCTCAGCCTCATCGAAATCCAGCAGGGTGCCGTCCACGTCCAGCAGTAATGTAGTGTAGCGGGGCACCGGAGTCTCGCTGCGTGGTGCGGTTACTCCGGGCGCCGGTGCCCCACTGCATGTTGAAGCCGCTCCAGCTCCCGGCGCTCCGCGCATCTCTCTACTCTGCATAAGCAATCTTCCCGCCGCAGATGGTGTACTTTACCTTTCCGTACAGCTGCTCACCTACAAACGGGGAGTTGCAGGACTTGGATTCGAACTTGTCCACGGTCCACAGCTCGTCCGGGTCGAACAGCACCAGATCGGCGTCTGCGCCCTTGCCGATCCAGCCCTTTTTGTCTTCCAGATGGTAGAGGATTGCCGGATTCAGGCTCATTTTCTCCATCAGCTTTGTCATGGAAAGCACGTCAGCCTTTACCAGATTGGTGATACCCAGTGCCAGGGCAGTCTCCAGACCGATGATGCCGCTGGGGGCCTTGTCCAGAGGCTGAGCCTTTTCCTCTGCGCTGTGAGGTGCATGGTCGGTGGCGATGATGTCAATGATATCCTCCTTCAGACCACGCAGGATTTCCTGCTTGTCCTCTAAGGTACGCAGCGGCGGATTCATCTTTGCCAGAGTACCATGCTTTAATACGGCGCTTTCGTCCAGAGAGAAGTGGTGTGGGGTGACCTCAGCCATCACATGTGCGCCCAGCTGCTTTGCCAGCTCCACCATGCGGACAGAGTGACCGGAGCTGATGTGCTGAATGTCGATGACAGCGCCGGTGTGCAGCGCCAGCATGCAGTCCCGGGCAACCATCACATCCTCGGAAGCAGCGGGGGCACCACCGAAGTTTAAGCTTCTGGAGACCTCGCCCTGATTGACGCCTGCTTTGACAATCAGCGCCGGGTCCTCCTCGTGGAAGCTGAGGGGAACATTCAGGCGGACGGCTTCTTCCATGGCGCGCTTCACCAGTCCGGTGTCTGTAAGGGGTACGCCGTCATCGGTGAAGCCGGCAGCGCCGTGGACCTTCAAAGTCTCCATGTCAGTCAGGGTCTCACCCTTCATGCCCAGGGTGATGTTGGCTGCGGACAATACGTTGATATCGGTCTTTTTGCCCTCTGCCAGAACATATTCCAGGGTCTCCACATTGTCCACCGGCGGTTTGGTATTGGCCATGCAGATGACGGTGGTGAAGCCGCCCTTGGCAGCTGCCTTCGCACCGGTGTGAATGTCCTCCTTGTAGGTCAGACCCGGATCGCGGAAGTGCACATGTACGTCGATCAGTCCCGGTGCTACCACCAGACCGGCGGCGTCGATCACATCCAGCCCGGATACATGAACCGAGGTGCCTGCGGCGTCGATCATGTCCGGTCCGGAAGCAGAATCAGAGGTGTCGGCGGCAGAGGATGATGCACTGCTGTACGTTTCAGCAAGTCCCTCCCCCATATCTAAGATTTTTCCCTGGTCCAGAACCAGGTCCATGACAGTGTCGCTGCCCGTCTTCGGGTCCACGACACGTCCATTTTTAATCAGTAACATCGTTATCATCCTCCTGTGAGTGTATTTATTCCTTAAGTCCGATTCGAAACAGCCTCTGAGGCAGCTCAAATACGAATACAATGCCCAGCACAATGGCAACAGCCACCTTGCACGCCTCAAGTCCCTTGGCAGATGCCATGGCGAACTCTTCTGTCACCATGTAGTAGGCAGCCCAGTAGATCCCGGCGCCCGGTACCAGCGGGATAATGCCGGAAATGAGAAAAATGGTCACCGGACACCGCTTGCGCACCGCATACCACCGGGACATCAGAATCACCACCACAGTGGCGATGAAGGTGGCAATGGCGGAAGAGCTTGCGGGCAGGGCGATCAGGTAGAAGAACCAGCCGGTAGCTCCAATCAGTGCGCAGTAGGCATAGTAGCGCATGGGCGCACCGAACAGCAGGGAGAAGCCGACGGTTCCGATGGCAGCGGCGAGAGTCTGGACCAGCAGATAGCCCAGATTTACCGAGAATAAGGTCATAGCAGCACACCTCCTGTGAATCGTGTCATAGCAGCGTACCTCCCGTGAATTGTGTCATAGCAGCACACCTCCCGTTACGGTCTGATACAGCGTCATCATGCAGCCGACCCCCAGGGCGATGCAGAAGAATACCAGCACCGCATCCAGCATCCGCACGGAGCCGGATATGTAGTCTCCGTCTGCCACATCCCGGATGGCGTTGGTGAAGGCGACTCCCGGAACCATCAGAATGATGCCGCCGATCATCATGGCTTCCAGATGGTGTCCCAGCCCCAGCCGATAGCAGAAGATGCTCATGGCGGTGACCCAGGCACTTCCCAGGATGTTGCAGACGATCTTGGAGAAGTGGGGCTTTCCGATCTTCAGCAGATACAGATACAGCAGCACTCCGATGAAGAAGGAGCAGACCGCATCCGGCAATCCTCCGTGAAACATGATGCTGAAGCAGGCGCCGGAAGCTCCTGCCGCCAGAATCTGCAGATGCGGGGGAAAGTCCGGCATGGACTGAATCCGCTCTAACTCTCTCCGTACTTCGGCGAGGCTGCATTCTCCGGCTTCGATCCGTCTCGACAGGTCGTTGACCTCGGTAACCCGGGATAAATTGGCGTTGTTGACGGGAATCTGCTGGACCTTGGCGAACTGGGTCTCCTCCTCATCCCCGGAGGTGAGGAAAATACCATTGCTCAGGACAAAGGCGCTGGCGGACTTCAGTCCGTAGTGGCGGCAGATCCGGTCCACAGTTTCTTCCACGCGGAAGATCTCGGCGCCATTTTCCAGCAGAATCTTCCCCGCCTTCAGCGCCAGCAAAAGAATCTCCCGCTCCTGTTGTGCATGGTCCATAGCTATACCTCAAATATCTGCCCTTCCTGTCGGATATCCGCTATCCGGTCCCGGTAGCCTTCCGAGCAGGGCAGTGCTTTCAGTCGATCAATCACGCTGTAGTCTTCCCAGAAATGCATGGGGAATACCTGCTTTGCGCCCACCGTCTCCATGAACTCCTGAAGCCCCAGACAGAACCACTCCTCCTGGCGGCCGTCCAAGGGCACCATGGCGATATCCGGCTGGAATCCGGCATCGTGAATCTTCGCCAGCTCCCTCTTGTAGTTGGCGCTCATATTGTTGTTCCAGGCTTTGGTCTCCCCGTTCCACTTCCAGTCGTTCAAATCCCCGGCGTGGTAGATGGTGCAGCCCTCCGACTCCACCAGATAGGCGACGCCCTCGTCGGTGGACTTGAATGCTCTCACCTGCAGTCCGGCCCCCTCGGACAGATGGCGCACCTTTCCGGGATCCATGAATTCGGTCCAGCAGTTCAAGTGTTCCGGCACGCGGTTCTGCCAGATATCGTCGGACAGCAGGAACCGGGTCTTCGGATGAGCCGCAGCCAGCTCGAAGATCGCGGGACTGAAGTGGTCCTCATGCCGGTGGCTGACAAAGACCACCAGAGCCTTGTCCTTCGGCAGCGGCGGAAGTGTACCGCCGGCGTAGTCAAACAGCAGCACAACCTGCTCCTGCTCGATCAGAAAGCAGCTGTGATGAATGTAGGTTATGGTCATAAAAATACCTCCTCGTTATCTGGTATCTTATCATAAAACGGATGAAAATAAAAGGTGACACCGCAGGAACTCAATGTAAAATATCCGGTTCGGAATGTAAAGAAAGAATGACTTGACATTCTGCCAGAATCCCGTATAATTAGTTTGTTATATCGAACTAAAAGTTTAGTAATAGATGACAGGAGGCGATTTTGTGGATATCGGACAAAAGCTCCGGGAGCTGAGGCTTCAGAACGATCTGACTCTGGAGGATCTGGCATCCCGCAGCGAACTGACCAAGGGATTTTTGTCTCAGGTGGAGCGCAACCTGACCAGCCCCAGCATTTCCACGCTGACGGACATCCTGAACGCACTGGGAACCAATCTGTCGGAGTTCTTCCATGAGGAGAAGGAGGAGCAGATCGTATTTTCCGTGCAGGATTTTTTTGAGGATGTGCAGGAAGACTATACCATCGAGTGGGTCATTCCCAATGCGCTGAAGAATGAGATGGAACCGATCCGCCTGACGCTCCATCCTCATAAGAGGAGTCATGAGCTGCAGGCTCACTCAGGCGAGGAATTTGGCTATGTGTTAAAGGGTGCTGTCACGCTGGTGCGGGGGAATAAGAAGTACAAGGTGAAGGCACAGGAGACCTTCTACATCAGCGGCACCACAAGTCACTACCTGTACAATCACGGAAGCAGCGATGCCGTGATTCTGTGGATCACGACCCCGCCCATGTTTTAGGCAGGAGCAGCTGGGAACCGGCGCACTCAGACGCGCCCGTGCAGGCGGCAAAAGGAATGAGTATGAGAGGAGATATGGAAGATGGAACAAAAGAAACTGATCGAATTCCGCAACATCGTCAAGAGCTTTGACGGACAGGTGATACTGAAGGGCATCAATCTGGACATTAATGAGAATGAGTTTGTGACACTCTTAGGTCCCAGTGGCTGCGGCAAGACCACATTGCTTCGGATTCTGGGGGGCTTTCTGGATGCGGATGAGGGCAGCGTGATGTTTGACGGGGAGGAGATCAGCAAGATACCGCCCTATGAGCGGGAGCTGAATACCGTATTCCAGAAGTATGCACTGTTTCCTCATTTGAACGTGTACGAGAATATCGCCTTCGGACTGAAGATCAAGAAGGTGAGCAAGGACGTTATCGAGCAGAAGGTCATGAAGATGTTAAAGCTCATCGGTCTGGAAGGCTATGAGAAGAGAAATCCGACCCAGTTATCCGGCGGACAGCAGCAGCGTGTTGCCATCGCCCGGGCGCTGGTCAACGAGCCGAAGGTGCTGCTCTTAGACGAGCCGCTGGCTGCCCTCGACTTGAAGATGCGCAAGGAGATGCAGTACGAGCTGAAGCGGATTCAGCAGGAGGTTGGCATCACCTTTATCTTTGTCACCCATGACCAAGAGGAGGCCCTGACCATGTCGGACAAGATCGTGGTCATGAAGCAGGGCGAGATCCAGCAGGTGGGCACGCCGGAGGAGATCTACAACGAGCCTGCCAACCGCTATGTCGCCAACTTCATCGGTGAGAGCAACATTCTTCCGGGCGTGATGCTGGAGGATTATAAGGTGCGCTTTGACGATATCGACTTTGACTGTGTGGACTTCGGATTCCACGAGAAGGAGCCGGTGGATGTGGTCATCCGTCCGGAGGATATTGATATCGTGGAAGTGGAGAAAGGCAAGATGACCGGCGAGGTGCTCAGCGTGCTGTTTAAGGGCGTTCACTATGAGATCATCGTGGAGACCGTTCCCGGTACCAGCGTTACAGTGAACATGCACATCACCCGCAATGCAGATGTGACCAGCGCGGACGGCAAGGAGAAGGTAAGCGCCAGCGATTTCTACGTGGATTTAGAGGATGTGAAGCTGCTGGATGACAAGGAGATCATTGCCCGTTCCAACGCCCAGGCGTGGAGCACGGAGACCGATGAGTACAATTCCATCGCCAAGGTGGAGTATGATCTGAAGGAAGAGCTGGGCGAGTATCCGGTTATTTTCCATACCGCAGGCGGCACCACCATCGAGCGGACCATATTTGTAGTCAACCAGAAGTTCGTGAAGAATGAGAAGGCAAATGAGGCGATCATGGCATTTAACTTCTTCAAGACCGTGGACGAGATCACCGAGTCTCAGGCGCTGGATACGGATATCAAGACCTGGGCGAACGTTCAGGGCTGGAAGTTAAGCGACGAGGACCAGAGCATTGATGATATCAGTGTAGATTATGACTTCGATCCGGAGGAGGTGAAGGTTGGTGTATACAAGGTAACCTTCTGGACCACCGGCCGTGAGTTCAAGATCCACACGACAGACTACGCAGAGGTAGGGCAGCAGGTTGGACTGACCTTCTTCCCGGAGGATATTCACGTTATGTCAAAGGTGGTGTTCTGATGAAGAGATTTTCGCAGCTTGCTATTCCGTATATTGTATGGGCGGCTATGATGCTTCTGCTTCCCATGGCGCTGATCGCCCTGTACTCCGTGACCGACCAGGGCAACAGCATTGTTTCCTTTTCCTTTACTCTGGAGCACTATAACAAGTTCTTCACAGACCCGGACTTTCTGCTGGTGCTGTGGCGCTCCATCCTGATTGCGGTGAAGACCACTGTGATCTGCCTGCTGTTAGGCTATCCGCTGGCATTTTTCATTGCCCGCAGCAATGACCGGATTCAGAATATCCTGGTGCTTGGCATCACGATCCCCATGTGGATCAACATGCTGGTGCGTACCTATGCATGGATCGGACTTCTGAGCGAAGGCGGACTGGTTTCCCGGCTTTTGGGGCTGATCGGCATGGGCGACGTGGAACTTCTCTACACCGAGGGAGCGGTGCTTCTGGGAATGGTGTACAACTTCCTCCCCTTTATGATCCTGCAGATCAATACCTCCCTCTGTAAGATGGACAACTCCCTGCTGGAGGCGGCATCGGATCTGGGAGCCAACCGGGTGCAGACCTTTATGCGGGTTACGTTTCCCCTGTCCCTGCCGGGTGTGATCAACGGTATCACCCTGGTATTTCTGCCGGCAGTCAGCTCCTTCTTCATCCCGAAGCTGTTGGGCGGCGGACAGTATTTCCTGATTGGTAACCTGATCGAGAACCAGTTCATCACGGCGGGAGAGTGGAACTTCGGAAGTGCGATTTCCATGATCATGGCTGTGATCATGATGCTGCTGATGATGGCAGTGCGCCAGACAGAACGGCACAATCAGGGCGGAAAGGAGGACTGAGTACATGAAAAAAGAAAAACGAACCTTTGGAAAAGTGTTAATGACCCTGGCGATCATTTTCTTCTATGTACCGATTGTATACATGATCGTGTTCTCCTTCAATGAAGGAAAGTCCCTGACCAGCTTTACGGGTTTTTCCATGCGGTGGTATCAGCATATGCTGGAATCCCGCGACATGATGGAGGCGCTGTACACCACCTTCAGTGTGGCGGTGATCGCAACGCTGATTTCCACGGTGGTGGGAACCATTTCCGCCATCGGACTGAGCAAATCCAAAAAGATCATCCGCAGAATCATGGATCAGGTCAATGACCTCCCCATGATGAACCCGGAGATCGTGACGGCGATTGGCTTTATGCTGCTGTTTATCACCTTTCGGGTGGAAAAAGGATACATCACCATGCTGCTTGCGCACATTGCGTTCTGTATTCCTTACGTCATGCTTTCCGTGATGCCGAAGATCCGCTCCCTGGACCCGAACCTGGCTGACGCGGCCATGGACCTGGGGGCTACCCCGTGGCAGGCACTGATCAAGGTGATCGTGCCGCAGATCACACCGGGTATCATTTCCGGTGCGCTGATCGCATTTACCATGTCCATCGATGACTTTATCATTTCCTACTTTGTGACAGGACGCGGCGTCAAGAACTTGAGTATTATGGTGTACACCATGAGCAAGCGTGTGAACCCCAGCATCAATGCCATTTCCACCCTGGTGGTCGTGATCATCACGATCCTGCTGGTCATCATCAATGTGATTCCCATGGTGGCGGCGAAGCGGGCGAGCCAGGTGGAGACCAGCCGGAGAAGGGTGCTGATTCCGGTGGCGGCTGCCTGTGTGGTGCTTGGCGGAATCTTCTTTGCCATGACCGGAGGAAAGAGCAGTTCCCTTCCCTACGAGGGACAGACCCTGCATCTCTACACCTGGGGCGAATATACCGGTGAAAATGTGATCCCGCGGTTTGAGGAGCTTACGGGCGCCAAGGTCATTATGGAGAACTTTGAGTCCAACGAGCAGATGTACATCAAGGTGGCCAACGGGGAGTCCTACGACATTCTGGTGCCCAGTGACTACATGATCGAGCGTCTGATTCAGGAGGGATACCTGCAGAAGCTGGATCCGGACAAGATCACCTGCATGGAAGATCTGGTGGAGGATGTGAAGGGAATGCCCTTTGATCCGGAAAATGAATACTCCGTTCCCTACTTCTGGGGCACGGCGGGCATTGTGTACGATACCACCAAGGTGGATATAGAGGATCTGGAGCGGGAAGGCTACAACATATTCCTGAATCCCAAGTACAAGGGAGATATTTACCTGTACGACTCGGAGCGCGACTCCTTTATGATGGCGCTGAAGGCTCTGGGCTACTCCATGAATACCTCCGATCCGGAGGAGCTTCAGAAGGCCTATGACTGGCTGGTGCAGTGTGTGGAGACCATGGAGCCGGAGATCGTCACCGACGAGATCATCGACAACATGGCGCAGGGCAGAAAGGCGCTGGGACTGATCTACTCCGGCGATGCCAGCTATGTGATGAGTGAAAATGAGGACATGGGCTACTTTATGCCGGAGACGGGCACCAACCTGTGGTCCGACGCCATGGTCATCCCGGCAAATGCGAAGAACCCGGACCTGGCCCACGAATTCATCAACTATGTCTGCTCCTACGAGGGTGCTTATGACAACTCCAGCTATGTGGGATATACCTCTGCCAACCGCGAGGTGTTAAATGAGCTGTCCGGACCGGGCGGCGACTATGAGGGCATCAACGCCTACATTCCCAGAACGGACAATGACATGGACGAGGTCTTCGTCTTCGACGAGGAGACCAGGAAAGTCTTAAGCAATCTGTGGAGCAAGGTGAAGATCGCGGCAAGCAACGCAAACTGATGATACAAAAAAGAGGCCATTGTGGTAATCCAATGACCTCTTTTTGTATACATGTTCTGTTATTCGGATTCCTGCTCTACCTTGATCTCCCAGTGAATCAGGAAGGTAAGGGCAGCCCGCAGTGCAATAATGGCAGCTACAATGGCAACCTCTTCCAGCTGTCTGACCACAACAGTACGCAGGATCTCGCTTCCAAGCTTGAACTCCAGTCCGAGCGCCATGCCCTGAGCGAGATTCAGCCGAATCGCCGGGTTGCGCTTTATGTAATCATAAATGCCCCGGATACCGGACAAAATGATGACAATGACACCCATAAATTCGAACAGAACAATGGTAATGTCCACAACATGAAGCAAAACCGATTCTAATAAATGAACCATAACCCCTCCTCTTGATGTGCAGTTAACAGAAACAGTGCCTATAATTATAAAGAAAAATGTTAGAGTGTCAAGAGATTATCAATGGATTTTTTCCGGAATGTGTGGTAAGATGTGTTGGTAGAGATGAACGTAAATGGCAGGTGGCTGCGAAGGTATGGCGCAGTCACGGAGATTGGGCTTTCAGGAGGACATGAGATATGGCGACTAAAGGTAAATATATGGCATATGTAGGTTCCTATTCTTACAATGGCAAAGCCAAAGGCATCACAGTCTTTGACGTGGATGTAGAAAAAGGTATTTTTGTTGAGCGCTGCGAGGTGGAAGTGGACAACTCTTCCTACGTGATCGCATCCAGCGACGGCAAGACACTGTATTCAATCGCAGATGAGGGCGTTGTGGCATTTCGTATCCTGTCCAACGGCAGTCTGTCCCGACTGAGCAGCGCCAAGATCAATGGCATGAGAGGCTGCCACCTTTCTACGGATGCTGCTGACCGCTATATTTTCGTATCCGGCTTTCACGATGGCAAGGCGACGGTGCTGCACTTGAGAAAGGACGGCGGCGTGGGCATGATCGTGGACGGCGTGTTCCACAAGGGTCTCGGCAGCGTGGCAGAGCGTAACTTCCGCCCCCATGTGACCTGCTGCAGACGTACCCCGGACAACAAGTATGTGATGGCGGCTGATTCCGGTCTGGACCAGGTGAAGATCTACCGGTTCAGCGAGAAGGACGAGCATCTGGTACAGGTAGATGCCATCCGCTGTGAGATGGAGTCCGCACCCCGGTGCTTCCGCTTCAGCTCTGACGGAAAGTTCATCTATCTGATGTATGAGCAGAAGAATATTATTGATGTCTATACCTATGAGAGCGGCGACCGTGTACCGGTGATCGAGAAGATCCAGACGATCTCCACTCTGGGCAAGAAGGCGAATCAGCGGTCTGCAGCCTGCTCCATGCGGTTCTCCAACGACGAGAAGCACATGTTCTGCGGCAATGCAGGTGATGAGACCGTATCTGTATACAGCAGAGATCCGGAGACCGGTCTGCTGACGCAGCTTTGCTGCCTGCCGATCAGCGGCGAATACCCGAAGGATATTGCGGTGTTCCCGGATGATAAGCATATCGCATCCATCAACCATGAGAGTGGCACCATCACCTTCTTCAAGGTGGATTATGAGAAGGGGCTGCTGGTTATGAGCGCCAACGAGATCCGGTGCAACGAGCCGAACAGCTGCGCAATCGTGAAAGTATCAGACTAAAGGAGAATTACTATGGCAGGGTCAACATTCGGAAGTGTATTCCGGATTGCCACATGGGGAGAGTCCCACGGGAAGGCTGTCGGTGTCACCATCGACGGCTGCCCCGCGGGACTTCCGCTGTGTGAAGCGGATATTCAGGAGTATTTGGACAGAAGAAAGCCGGGACAGAGCCGGTTCACCACCGCCCGGAAGGAGGGCGACGAGGTGGAGATTCTGTCCGGAGTATTTGAAGGGCAGACCACGGGGACACCGATCACCATGGTGGTGTGGAACCGGGACCAGCGGTCTAAGGACTACAGCGCCATCATGAATGTGTATCGTCCGGGTCATGCGGACTACTGCTTCGACCAGAAGTACGGCTTCCGCGACTACCGGGGCGGCGGCAGGTCCTCCGCCAGAGAGACCATCGCCCGGGTGGCAGCCGGAGCGGTGGCGTGTAAGCTGTTATCTCATTACGGCATTGCGGTGACCGCCTATACGAAGAGCATCGGCATCTTTGAGGTGGACCCGGAGCGGTTCGATCTGGCGGAACGGGACCGGAACAGTCTCTACATGCCGGATTCGGTGGCGGCAGCGGAAGCCGCCGAGTATCTGGAGCGGCTGATAGCGGAGCAGGACTCTGCCGGCGGCGTGGTGGAGTGCGTGATTCACGGCGTGCCCGCCGGTGTGGGCGAACCGGTATTTGACAAGCTGGACGCAAGGCTGGCGGCGGCGGTGATGTCCATCGGCGCGGTGAAGGGCTTTGAAATCGGAGACGGCTTTGCGGCGGCGAGAGCCTGCGGCTCTCAGAACAACGATGCATTCCGGGTGGATGAATCGGGCAACGTAGTAAAGGAGACCAACCATTCCGGCGGTATTCTGGGCGGCATGAGCGACGGCAGCGATATTCTGCTGCGGGCGGCATTCAAGCCGACACCGTCTATTGCGAAGGAGCAGCACACCATCAACCGCGATGGTGAGAATGTGGAGATCAGCATTCACGGTCGCCACGATCCGGTGGTGGTACCCCGGGCGGTTGTGGTGGTGGAAGCCATGGCGGCACTGACGGTGGCAGATCTGCTGCTGATGAACCGGTGCGCAAAGGTGTGATTTATGATAGAATGAGCGTCAGCGAGCGCAGAATCGTCAATATTATGGGGAGAGAAAAGGAGACCAGAACATGAAAATTGCAATGGGAAATGACCACTCTGCAGTGGAGATGAAGGAAGCAATCAAGGCATACGTGGAGTCCAAGGGCTACGAGGTCATTGACTTCGGCACCAATTCCACCGACAGCTGTGACTATCCGGAGTACGGAGAGAAGGTAGGCCGCGCTGTGGCGGCAGGCGAGGCAGACTACGGCATCGCAATCTGCGGCACCGGCATCGGCATCGGCATCGCAGCCGGCAAGGTAAAGGGCGTTCGTGTCTGCACCTGCAGCGAGCCGTACAGCGCAAAACTGTCCCGCATGCACAACAATACCAACGTGCTGAGCTTCGGCGCACGTGTCATCGGCGTGGAGATGGCGAAGATGATCGTGGACGAGTGGCTGGACAATAAGTACGAAGGCGGAAGACACCAGAGACGGGTGGATCTGTTGATGGAGATTGAGAATAAATAAAGAGTGAGAAAACCCCAGAGGGTGCAACCTCTGGGGTTTTCGATTGTTCTAAATGAACTCCTATTTAATTTTAAACCAAATGTCAACCACTTACAGCAAAATAATATTATGCTCCTTGCAGGTCCTGCGCATCTCCTCCGGCCACAGGCTTGCCTGCACCTCGCCTACGTGGGCGCGGTCCAGCAGCAGCATGCACAGGCGGGACTGTCCGATACCGCCGCCGATGGTGTACGGCAGTTCGCCGTTAAGCAGCATCTTGTGGTACTTCAGGGCGCGGCGATGATTGCAGTTGGCTTTGTTCAGCTGCTCATCCAGGGACTTCTCATCTACGCGGATGCCCATGCTGGAGATCTCCAGGGCGCATCCAAGCTGCTCATACCAGAACAGAATGTCACCGTTTAACTGCCAGTCATCGTAGTCCGGCGCACGGCCATCGTGAGGCTCGCCGCTCTTGAGCTTGTCACCGATCTTCATCAGGAAGACGCAGCCGTATTCCTTCGTAATCAGGTTCTCGCGCTCCTTCGGAGTCTTGTCAGGATAGCGGTCCTCCAACTCCTGGGTGGTGATGAAGGTGATGTCCTTGGGAAGATGCTTTGCCGCATCCGGATATTTGTACCATACCTCATGCTGCATGTGCTTGATGATCTTGAAAATGGTGCGCACGGTCTCCTTCAGAGTCTCCTCGGTGCGCTCCTCCCTGGTGATGACCTTTTCCCAGTCCCACTGATCCACATAGCAGGAGTGAAGATTGTCCAGCTCCTCATCCCGGCGGATTGCGTTCATGTTGGTGTACAGACCTTCGCCCGGCTGGAAGCCGTATTCCTTCAGAGCCATACGCTTCCACTTTGCGAGGGAATGAACGATCTCCACGGTCTCCTTGGGAAGATCAGCGATATCGAAGCTGACCGGACGCTCCACGCCGTTTAAGTCGTCGTTCAGACCGCTGTTCTTCTTGACGAAAAGCGGTGCGGAAATACGCTCTAAGTGCATCTCTCTGCCGAACTCCTTCTGAAAGGTATCACGGATATATTTGATCGCGTCCTGAGTCTCGCGGACGGTCAGGTGCGGATCATAGCCTTCTGGTAAGATCAGTGCCATACTATTGCCTCCGAAATCTGTAACTGCATCTTATCCTGCAGTTGCTAAAATTATATTATGCCGTCTATCCTATCATTAATGAAGGAAATGCACAAGTATTTTATGGGATTATTTTTTGATACTGTTTCTGTTTACTGCGTTGAACGGCTGGTTGCCGGACAGGATATTGACAGCCTCCAGAGCAGCTTTTCGCTGCAAAGCCTCGATGGCTTCCTCGCTGTACCCGCCGAAATGGGAGGTCACGATCACATTGTCCATCTGCAGCAGGCGGGAATCCATGGAAATCGGCTCCTGCTCCAGCACATCCAGTGCAGCTCCGGCTATCTCGCCTTGTTCCAGCACCTCAATCAGTGCAGCTTCGTCCACGATGGAACCTCTGGCAGCATTGATTAAGTAAGCGGTAGGCTTCATCATCCGGAATACATCCCGGTTCATCAGGTGGCGGTTATCTTCCGTGGCAGGGCAGTGAATGGAAATGTAATCGCTGGTCTTACACAGGGTTTCAAAGTCCACCAGTGTTACACCAAGCTCCTTTGCATGCTCCTGACTCACATACGGGTCATATGCGATCATGTGCAGATCAAAGGGAACCATTTTTCTGGCAATGGCAGTGGCGATACGGCCAAGTCCGATCAGTCCCAGAGTGGAACCGGCAAAGCGATGCATGGGCTTGCCGCACTCCAGCCCCCAGTTGCCCTTCTTCACATCAGCCGTGATGACCGGCAGCTTTCTTGCCAGTGCCAGAATCATGGAGATTGCGTGGTTGGATGTCTCATCCACACCGTAATCCGGCACATTGCAGACATAAATGCCCTTTTCAGATGCCGCCTTCACATCGATGGTGTCCACGCCGATGCCATAGCGGATGATGGCTTTGCAGTTCGTTAAGCTCTGGATCACCCGGGCAGTCATCGGTGCGTACTGGTTGATGATGATGTCGGCATCGGAAGCCAGATTCAGCACATCCTCCTCCGTTTTGCACTGATAGTCCAGCAGTTCTGCATCTTCGAAGCCACGGATCACCTCTCGCTGCGGCTCGATGGTATCATACTGATAGTCACTGATTACGATTTTATACTTTGCCATTGGTCTGTTCTCCTTATTCTTTTGCGAAATTCTGTATTTTTACAAAAATATATATCTGTCGGTTCATGTCTCCTGCAAATGCATCAGTCTCTTGTGGGGATTACGGCACCTCTGGATGCACTCTGCACATTCCTGCGGTACTGATACAGGCATCCTTTAGCGGCTGCGTGAGTCACTGGATTCACAGTCTTTCTGCGCTCGTCAAAATCAACCTCCGGTGCATCGATTGATTTGCCCGGCACATCTACGGAAATAATGTCACCATCCTTCAGATAGGCAATCGGTCCGTCGTCGATGGCTTCCGGGCAGATATGTCCTACGAAACAGCCATTATTGGAGCCGGAGAAGCGCCCGTCTGTGATCAGGCACACCTTGGCGCCCAGCCCCATTCCAACCAGAAGTTTCATGGCCTTGTACATCTCCGGCATGCCGGGACCGCCCTTTGGTCCTTCATTGCGGATCACGACCACATCCCCTTCCTGAACCTCCATATTGCGGATGCCCTTCAAAGCGTCCTCCTCACTCTCATAAATCCTTGCCGGTCCGGTGAAGGTTAATGCGGCATCCGGAATTGCGGATGGCTTGGTCACAGCTCCGTCAGGCGCAAGGCTGCCCTTTAAGATCCGCAGTCCTCCCCGCCGGTGAACCGGATGCTCCAGAGGCAGGATCACCTGCTGGTTGGCATTGCGAAACGGAGCGATATTCTCCTCGGAGGTGCAGGCAGTGCAGGTGATTCCGGTCAGATCCAGCACCGGGCGCATGGTCTGCATCAGCGCCGGGATTCCGCCTGCTTCGTAGAAGTCAAGAAGCGTTGCGGAACCTGCCGGAATCATGGGAACCAGATGCGGAATCTCATCGCCGCATTCCCCCAGCTCGAAGATATTCATGTCAATCTCCGCCGCGTAGGCAATCGCCAGCAGATGCAGGACCACGTTGGTGGAGCCGCCGATGGCACAGTTCACCTTGTATGCGTTGAAAATGGATTCTCTGGTGATGATATCCCGCGGGCGGATGTCCTTCCGGACAAGGTCCATGACTGCCATACCGGTCTCAAATGCAATGCTGTATCTGCGGCTGTATACGGCAGGAATCGCGGCACTGCCCGGAAGGGACATGCCCATGGCTTCTGCCAGACAGCACATGGAATTGGCTGTTCCAAGCATAGCACAGGAACCGATGGTTGGTACAGCATTATTTTCAATCCATGTAAATTCTTCCTCTGTGATCTTCCCCGATTTCAGGGCGCCTTCGGACTGCTGGATTGCTGAGTGATCAATGTATATGCCGCCGTAGGGATTATGTTCTGTCATTCTTCCCGGCAGAGAAGGTCCGCCATTTAAGAAAATAGCCGGGACATTGACTCGCAGAGCGCCAATCAGCATACCGGGCACAATCTTGTCACAGGAACCGATCAGCACAAGACCGTCCAGACGGTGTCCTTCGGTCATGGCTTCGATGTCGTTGGCAATCATTTCTCTGGTAGGCAGCACATATTTCATGCCGTCATGCCCCATGGTGACGCCGTCGCAGGCGCCGATGGTACTGAAGGAAACCGGAGTTCCACCGGCTGCATAGATACCGTCGCGGACCCGGTCCGCCAGCAGCCGCAGATTGGTGTGCCCGGGACACATGGTACTGTAGGCATCCACGATGCCGATCAGCGGTTTCCTCAGTTCCTTGTCGCTGCAGCCGCCTGACTTGTAAAGTGCACGTACATTGGCCCATTCGGGACCGGTCATAATATCCTGACTTCTTGTGTTCATGATTCTTTCCTTTCCTGCTTTCTTTGCGTAATTAATGTCTGCGGTCTTCCATTGCGTGAATCATCTCCACGATCAGCTCATGAGTCGGAGCCGGTACGCCGCACTTTCTGGATGCACGGACTACGGAGCCGCTGATGGTGTTGACCTCGGTCTTTCGTCCGTCACGGAGGTCGGCACAGATGGAGGTGATTCCTTCCGGGGAACCTTCGGAGGTGCTGCGGACCTTGGCGGTCACGGCGTCCTCATCCGCCTCCAGACCAAGACCATGTGCGACTTCCACTGCTTCGTGGATCAGACGCTTTGCGATGGTCCAGGCATGCTCGTTGCCTGCGATGAAGCCCATCGGCACCTGCAGTACACCGGTCAGTGCGCTTAAGGATACGTTGGTGAACAGCTTGTTCCAGATTAACTGCTGGATGTTGGCATGAATGTGACCACAAAAGCCACAGTCATCCAGTACAGCCTTCAGTTTGGGAAGGAAGCTTCCGGTATCCTCCACCAGCATACCGATGTTGGTTTCGCCTTCGCCGCCGTGACGCACATGGCCCGGAGCGAGCACAGCGCCATTATCGTTGGTAGTACCGATGATCATGTGATTTTCGGCAACGAACTCGGAGAGGATATCCTCATGTCCGGAGCCGTTCTGAAGGGTCATCACGTAGGTGTCCGGACCGATCAGGGTCTGATTACCTGACAGTGCGGCGTGGGAGAACAGGGCTTTTACGAACAGAATGACCAGATCCATGGGTTCGAGTCCTTCGGTGGAGGTCACAGCGGTCGGATGATATACCACATCCTCGCCATGCTCCTGGAGAATCAGGCCGTTCTGGTTGATGTGATCCACGATGGTCTGACTGGTATCGACCAGATAGACTTCATTGTGTAACGATAAGTGGCCGCCGTAGATGGAACCCATGGCTCCGGCGCCGATTACTGCGATTTTCATAAATGAATACCTGTCCTTTCCTGACTTATATCTGTTATGTACCCGTTCTGTGCTTTCCTTGCTATAGTTATACAAATTAAGACATCGGGTGGTCTGATGTCTATATTATAAATAAAATACAGGACTTGTCAATGGGGTAGAAGAAAAAATTTTGAATAATGTTCCGGGTTGCAAGCACAGGTGTATTTTGTTAAACTAGAGAAAAGTCCTGTGGGAAGCAGAGAAACAGACTGGCGTACAGTGGAAAGGAACAATATGGCATCATTTGAGGTAGATATCCGCTCTCTGACGGAGCGGATTGCAGATAAGATTGAGGAGCTGATCACGGCAAAGCAACTGCGTCCGGGAGAGCAGATCCCGGCGGAGCGGGAGCTTGCCGAGCAGCTTGGGATAGGAAGAAGCACGGTTCGGGAATCCATCAAGATCCTGGTTTCGCGGAATGTGCTGGAGATCCGTCGCGGCACGGGCACCTTTGTCTGTGATCATGTGGGGGTCATGGACGACCCCCTGGGATTTCGCTTTATCAGTGACAAGAAGAAGCTGGCATTGGACTTGAACCAGGTGCGCCGGATGGTGGAACCTCAGATTGCAGCAATCGCAGCGCAGATGGCAACGGAAGAAGCTGTCGGACTTTTGCAGAAGCTTTGTGATGAGGTGGCACAGCAGATTCGTGAGAATCAGGACTATGCGAAGACGGATATCGCATTCCACACGATGATTGCGGAAATGACGGACAATCTGGTGATCCCCAAGATTATTCCCATCATTACCCAGGGAATCCAAAGCTATGTGGAACTGACCAATCACAGACGCGCAGGTGGGGCAAACCTTACCCATCAGGCTGTGGTGGATGCAATCCGCAAGCATGATGCGGATGCCGCTTACAGAGCCATGGAAGCGCATCTGAAGGAGAACCGGGAGACGATAGAGTCTCTGGATTTTTAGTTATTTTTCTGATAGTCCAACCTGGCGTATCTTGTCGATCAGTTTCCCGTATTTGGGTGCATAGATTTTGTAAAGTGGTTGAACCCGCTTTACAAAATCAGCTTTATTTTCTACATGTGTGATGATTCCGCCGGCTTCCTCGAATGCCTTGCGGTTTTTTTCTTCTTCCTCATTCCAGAGCTTCCGCTGGAGGAGAGAAGAATCTCTTGCGGCCTTGCGGATAATTTCCTGATCTTCCGGTGTCAACTGCTCGATAACTTTCCTGTTGACCACGATCATTTCAGGAATTCTGGTATGGGCGTCAAGGACCATGTAGGGGGCTACGGAGCTGTGACCTGTGCTCATATAGCTGGGGAAGTTATTTTCTGCCCCATCAATCGAGCCAAGCCGGAGCTGTCCCCAAACTGCTTCATAGGGCAGATCTACGGGAATGGCTCCCAGGGTACTGATCAGGTCGATCATAAATGCACTCTGCTGAACCCGGATTTTGAGTCCCTTTAAATCTTCCGGTTTCGTGATCTGTTTTTGTGTGGTGTAGAAGTTTCTGGCACCTGCATCATACCAGCATAGTCCTTCAAGACCACTTTCCTTCATGCTTTCCAGAAAATACTCACCGATATCACTGTCAAGAACCTGCCACATATGTTCGGAATCTCTGTAAAGATAGGGCATTTCGAGAGCTGTCAGTTGGGGGGAGTATTCTGCCATAAGCGCAATGGAAGCTCTTACCATATCGATTCCACCGTATCGAAGCTGGGCAACGGTTGATTTTTCATCTCCCAGCATAGCAGAATGATAAGTTATAATGTGGATTCGTCCATCGGTGCGTTCTTCTACCAGATCTGCAAAATAATCGCAGGCAATGGAGGTGGGAAAATCTGTTTTCTGGTTGTTGGCAAGACGTAGATAGATCTGTCCATCTCGCTTCATAGGCTGTTGCAGCAGGGTGTGATTGTCCTGATCTGAGTTGCTGGTGTCAAAGACGGAAGTTTTTTCTTTTGCCGGAAGAGAGGTGGATATTGCATATAACCCAATACCGGTTCCCACAATGAGCAGTCCAAGAGCTGCTGGCAGTAACTTTTTCCAGTGCAGTTTTATCATGTCGGCACCTTCTTCCTGTTCCGGGCTATTTCTTTATGTTTCATGACTCTTCCTCCGGCATAAAAAATACCTGGTTCCTGTATTCAAGAGGCGTCAGTCCGGTTTTTTTCTTGAAAATCCTTGAAAAATAATTGGAATCGATATATCCGACCAGGGCTGCTGCTTCGCGGACGGTAAGCTGGGGACGTTTTAAATATTCCCTGGCTTTTTCGACCCTTACGTTAATGATATATTCCTTGCAGGGAACACCATTAAACTGCTTGAAAATCTTATTAAAATGGTTGATAGAGATCTGGAAGCGACCTGCCAGCTCATCTATGGATATTTCTCTCATATACTCGGTATCAACCATTTTTCTGGCTTCCAGAGCAATTTTTTTAGCCCGATTTTCACTGCGGTCGGTGCCGGTGTTTTCAGCCTCGTCCTCAGCAGGTTCTTCGCTGAAGCTTCCTCTGTCCTCAGGCGGGCAGGTATCCTTGAGAACGTGAAAATCCCTGTGTTTCTGAAGCTCTCGATTGACGATAGAGACCAGTTCGTGGCTGTCTACAGGCTTCACAAGATATTCCGTTGCACCAAGCGAGATGGCCTGTTTTGCATAGCTGAACTGTGCATAGGCTGTAAGGAAAATAACGCTGCAGTCATGAAGCTGTTCCTTGATGAGTTTTCCTGCCTGTATGCCATCCAACAGTGGCATATCAATATCCAGAAATGCAATATCAGCTTTTTCTGCCAGAGTATATTTCACGGCCTCTTTGCCATTGACGGCCTCAAAAATAATGGTTTTTTCTTTAAAATAGCTTTCCAGGATTTCTCTTATCATGGAACGTGCCATTTCCTCGTCATCTGCAATTAATATTTTAACCATGTATACAATCCTCCAGTGGAAGTCTTATTTCAATGCAGGTTCCCATCTGTTCTTTGCTGAATACTTTGATGACACAGTCCGGGTATATCAGAGCCAGGCGTTCAAATACATTTTTTACGCCGATCCCTGTGCCGGTTTTGCTGATGGCAGTCCCTGCTTTCAGCTTTTCGACCATGTCTTTGCTCATACCCACGCCGTTATCCAGAATGCGAATGATCAGATGCTCCTCATGTTCCATAATGCATACGCCGACCATGCCTCCCTGTTCTTTTACAAGAACGCCATGCTTGATACTGTTTTCAATCAGCGGCTGCAGGGTGAAGGGCGGGATGAAATACCGTTCAACCTCGACGCCAGCTTTCAGCTTGTAATCCAGCCTGCTGCCAAATCTCTTTTTTTGAATATAGATAAAGCTCCTTAATACATTCAGTTCCTTGGATAATGATACGGTCTCATTTTTATTTTCCAGTGTATACCGGAAGAGATTTGACAAGCTTCTGATCAGTTCACAGGTTGTTGAAGCCTGTTCCTTTACTGCTGCCCCTGAAATCACGTTCAGGGTATTAAAGAGAAAATGAGGGTTGATTTGGGACTGGAGCAGAGAAAATTTTGCTTTCTCAAGGGCAATTTCCTGCCCGTGAATCTTTTGGCTTAAAATCTGTTTCTCCTTTAACTCCCCGATAATTTGCTTCATCGTTCGTTTCATTCGATTTACGGTCCGGTTCAGATTGCCGATTTCGTCATTGCGCTCAGAGGGAAGATCTTCGGTGTCAAAATGTTCCTGACCGATCTCATTGACCGCAGCCGACAGCGCTGCAACGGGGTCTAGCACCTGCCGCTTCATATAAATTGTAAAAATAAAAGAGACAGCAGCAGCAAGGAGCATAAGTGCCAGAGAAATTCTGTGTTCGAGTCTCATTTCCTGCTGGATATCACTGTGGATATCTGTGCCAAATGTAAGACTTTCCTGCAGGAGCTCGTTGGTATATGACAGAATCTGAGCTGCAGACTGCTTTACCGAAATAATTCGTCGGATCTCATGGTCGGAAGGAACTGCGGTCCAGGCGATGTCATGATAATTGGCATAAGTATTCTTAATAGACTGTATCAGCATAAAGCTTTCCATGGACATATCATCAGCTTCCTGTATCATCTGACTCAGGGCAGATTCTACTTTTGCCTCATTCTCAGTGAATCGAAGCCAGTTTTGTTCTGTTTTATCTCCCATATAGGCCTCAAAGAAGAGAGGACTGTCAGAGAATACGGTAAGAAACCGATTGATCGTATAGTAATTGGTCAGAACACGGTCAAATTGTGTCTCACACCTTGCTCCGTGATAAATGGAATACACATTGGAAAACACAAACAGCATTCCTATAAAGCATACAAACAGAAGCATTCTGATTCTGATCGACATAACTTTATGACAAGTTATTTTCATGATGCTTCATCCTCCCTTTTGGTGCTTTTCTGGTTAGTATAGCATACATGTCTTTCCTGTGCAAACAGGACCCGGAGCGAGGTGCTGTCTCCGGGTCCTGCGTTAAGACTATTTTATTTGTTGTTAAAATCGGAAATTCGAATTGCAATTCTTACCAGGTCATCCATGGTAGCCTTATCTTTAGGTTTGAAGTTGTTGGCTTCTTTTGCGGTCACAAATCCAAAGTACTGGCTTGCGCCTACGTTCTCCTCGTATTCCGGGTCGATTTCCTGTGCATCGTCAAACTTGGGATTGGTTCCTAAGGTCTCGTTGTAAGGAACGCCGCAGGACAGAAGTGCGATATAACCCATCTCATCTCTGTCAATGGTTGCATCCGGTAAGAAAGAGGTACGCTTTGCAGCCTGTTCGTTGGATACGCCTGCATTGTACAGAGTTCCGGTTGCGCCTTCTACGTTAGGATCTTTCAAGTTCATCATTCCTGCTTCTACTACAGCGGCAATTGCATTGTAGTCCGGATCAGATTCGGGGATATCTGCAATCTCCATTTTTTCCTGTGGCTTTTCAAGATTCCACAGCTTTGCTAACATTTTGGCACAATCACGGTTTGTAACTTCCTTGGTTAAGTCAAGAGCTTCAGCTTCGTCAATGTAACCTTTTGCTGCGGCTCTCAGAATCTCTTCGTCACCATCAACACCAGCCGCTTTGTTCTCTTTTAATACCTTGTAAGCCATGCTGCTTTCTTCATTGCCGTTCTTGTCAACTGCTGTAAACTTAATGAATTTGCCAACTGCATCTGCAGGTACTTCGAAGGATTTGCCTGTTCCGACTTCTTCGAAGGTTCCGTCAGCAGCGTCAGCCATCAGCCACTTATAGCTTAAGTCTGCATTGTCGCCGCCCAGAAGAACAGAGCTTCCTTCTACCTTGGAGCCAACTACCGGTACGCCAAGAATCTTGGTCTCAACAGGTCTCGGGTAAGTCTTTCCGTTGATGGATACATTGTCAAGGATCGGATTCTTCCAGTTCAGAGCACGTACATCAGTTCCTGCATTTGTAATCTCAACATTTTTAAGTACAAGTCCTGTGATCGGCACCTCATCGAAGGCTTCCATGAAGATACCATATTCACCGCCGTTGCTGGTCAGGTTTTCGATGGTAATGTTCTTGAACTGCGGCAGATAATCGCCGTCACGTCCTACATCGTACAGCATGGTTGCGTGTACCACTGCGTTTCCTACAGATTTAACCTTGGAATTGCGCAGATATACGTTCTCGATTGCACCGCCGCGCTCTGCATTGGTTTTAAAGCGCAGTGCATAGTTTAAGTTGGAGCTGTCGAAGGTATTGTTATCTGCAAACAGGTTCTTGATACCGCCGCTCATCTCACTGCCGCAGGCAATACCGCCGTGACCGTCTGCAAATACGTTGTTTCTGATGATCAGGTTCTGAGTCGGGAAACCGGTCTCGCCTAATTCACGACCATCCCGGTTACGACCGGCTTTGACAGCGATACAGTCATCACCTGTATTGAAGTAGCAGTCCTCAATGAGTACATAGTTACAGTTCTCAGGATCGCAGCCGTCATTGTTATATCCGTGAGTATCGATATGTACGCCTCTTGCTGTGAAGTTGGTGCAGAGAACAGGGTTTAATTCCCACATGGGGGAGTTGGCAATGGTAACGCCCTCGATGAGTACATTCTCACATTCGATTGGCTGTACAAAGTTCGGACGAAGGAAGTGTCCTTCACCAAATACTCTTTCTTCTGCAGGAACGCCATCATCGGTCATCTTTCTTAATACCTTTGCGTCTGCGGAGGACGGATTGGAGGTTGTTCCGTCTGCATTGTAGGAGGTTCTCCAGTTCCACCAGGTATCCTTGTCAGCCTGACCGTCTAACTTACCTTTACCGGTAACAGCGATATTTTCCTGCTGGTAAGCATAGATAAATGGACTCCAGTTATAGCATTTTGAACCTTCATAATGAGCGAACACCAGCGGATAATTTTCCGGTGTAATATCTTTAGTAAAGTTCAGAACAGAATCTTCATTCTCCAGACACAAATTTACATTGCTCTTTAAGGTAATGGCACCAGTATCATATGCACCGGAAGGAACAGATACGGTTCCGCCGCCTTTTTCACTTGTATCGTCGATTGCCTTCTGGATGGCTTCTGTATCCAGTTTGCCGTCATCGGCAACTGCACCGAAGTCCTCTATGCTGACTTCAAAGTCAGGAAACTCCGGATCACTGATATGGGTTAAAATTTCCTCTGCCATATCCCAGGAAAGTTCTCCTTCGACCGCTTCTGTTTCTGCTTCGGTTGTCTCTGCCTCCGTTGTTTCTGCTGCTGTGGTAGCAGCTTCTGTAACTGCCGCTGTGGTAGCGGCTGTTTCTGTTGCCTGCTGTCCGCCTGAGCATCCTGCAACACTTGCTGCCATTACAGCAGCCATTGAAATGCTGATCACTTTTTTCATGAATGAACTCCCTTTCTTGATGCAATGTACTTAATTTGAATACGCGCGCTGTATCAATCATATTGTAAGGATATCATCTATAGTGCACAATGGACAAGAGGACTATTTGTGCTTCTTTAGCACTTTTTCACCATTGCTTCTGGCGGGGGTGTTGTTGCAGACAGTAAAAAAGCGCTGTGTACAGATGATATTCATCCGTTTCACAACGCTTTTCACAATTAACGCTTACGGTCCTCCATTGCGTGAACCATCTCCACGATCAGCTCGTGAGTCGGAGCCGGTACGCCGCACTTTTTCGATGCGCGGACTACGGAGCCGCTGATGGTGTTGACCTCGGTCTTTCGTCCGTCACGCAGATCGGCGCAGATGGAAGTGATTCCTTCCGGGGAGCCTTCGGAGGTGCTGCGGACCTTGGCGGTGACGACCTCCTCGTCAGCCTCCAGACCAAGACCATGTGCAACCTCCACTGCCTCATGGATCAGGCGCTTTGCGATGGTCCAGGCATGTTCATTGCCGGCGATAAAGCCCATGGGAACCTGCAGCACGCCGGTCAGAGCGCTTAAGGACACGTTGGTGAACAGCTTGTTCCAGATCAGCTGCTGGATGTTGGCGTGGATGTTGCCGCAAAAGCCGCAGGCATCCAGCGTCTCCTTCAGCTTTGGAAGGAACTTCCCGGTATCCTCCACCAGCATGCCGATGTTGGTCTCGCCTTCGCCGCCGTGACGTACATGGCCCGGAGCGAGCACAGCACCGTTATCGTTGGTGGTACCGATGATGATGTGATCCTCGGCAACGAACTCGGAGAGGATATCCTCATGTCCGGAGCCGTTCTGAAGGGTCATCACGTAGGTGTCCGGACCGATCAGAGCCTGATTGCCTGCCAGTGCGGCGTGGGAGAACAGAGCCTTTACGAACAGGATGATCAGATCCATGGGCTCCAGTCCTTCGGTGGAGGTCACAGCGGTCGGATGATATACCACATCCTCGCCATTCTCCTGGAGAATCAGACCGTTCTGGTTGATGTGATCTACGATGGCCTGGTTGGTATCTACCAGATATACTTCATTGTGCAATGATAAATGGCCGCCATAAATGGAACCCATGGCTCCGGCGCCGATTACTGCGATTCTCATAAACGAATACCAGTCCTTTTCTTAATTATTTGGAGAACTCAGCCAGTCCCTCGATTGCATATGCACGGATCGGACAGGAGTCCAGTCCCTTGATCGGAAGCGGAGAGTAGGACATGAAGAAGGTGTCGGTGGTCAGCTCTTCCAGATTCTTTAATACTTCCAGGAATACGCAGTTTACTTCCATCAGTACATCATGGAATGCACATACGTCGGTGTTGTTGCTCTCGATGGAAACGCCGTCGCCAAAGCCTACGCACTTAACTTTCTTCTCGCGCAGCCACTCTGCGGTCTCGCGGCAGATGAAGAGACGTTTGTCCTTCTCGGTGTTGGAATCCGGGGTAAACGGAGCCAGCTTCATCGGGGAGTCCAGAATCACGATGTCGCCTTCCTGAATGCGGTCGCCGCATGCCTTCTCAAGGTCAGCGCCGGTGATCTTGTGGTTCGGCTCGCAGCCTTCGATTACAACATAGATTGCACGCCCCATGAAGGTGGTGATCGGCAGAGCCTCTACGTCAGCCCAGTTGTCATTGTGATGATACGGGCACTCAACATGGGTTCCCAGATGGCTGGTTAAGTCCATGATGGTGTGGAAGTCCGGAATCGGACCGCCGGTGTTGAATCTGGTCAGACCGCAGCGTCTTGACTCGGTTTTCGGATCCAGAACCTTGGTTAAATCTACTACTCTTAAGTTGCCCATCTGTAATGCGCTCATGTGAAATTCCTCCTGATAATTTGATTGAATGTTGTTTGCCAATTGCCTTGCTAACTGCATTATACAGTATACCGGTATACCGGTCAAGCACTTTTTTATTGACTTAAGAAGAATTTTACGATATGATTAGGAAGTAAGAAAAGACCGATAAATGTTGCAACAGAAAGGGAAGGTGGAGCCATGAGCAGCAAAAGCCCTCTGCAGATTCAGGCGTATGACTATCTGAAGGAGATGATTCTGTCCGGAAAGCTGAATCCGGACGAGCTGTATTCGGAAACCAGGATGTCCGCCGAGATCGGAGTGTCCAGGACTCCTATGCGGGAAGCGATTCAGTGTCTGAGTCAGGATGGCTATATCACTGTTGTCCCCAGCAAGGGATTTCGCATTCGCGTGCTGAATGAGCAGGATATGCAGGAGTCGATTCAGGTCCGCTGCGCCATCGAAGGGTTCTGTGTGCAGGTGATTGCGGCGGAAGCCGAGACGAAGAAGGGACAGAAGCTTCTGAAGAATCTGGAGAAGCTTCTGGAAAAGCAGGAGAAGGCGCTTCAGAATCAGAATGAAGAGATTGCCAGAAAGCGGTTCATGGAATACGATCACCAGTTTCACCTTGCACTGGTGGATTATCTGGACAATGCGGAATTTCGGCAGATGTTCCAGCGGCTGATGTACCTGATCCATCTGACTACCGTCAGCGCACTGGCGGTGCCGGGGCGAAGCGAGGATACACTGCGGGAGCATAAGCTGTTTTTCTCTTATTTAAAGGATGGAGAAGGAGATGCCGCTTATAAACTGATGATGGTGCATCTGATGATGCCCCTTACCATGCATATTGTATAGGAACAAGTGCAGAACAGCCTGATTTTTAGCTTTTGTGACGAAAACCTGTTGCCGGACGCTTCAAAATAGGGTATAGTAAGAGATAGAATACAATCGATTGCGTGAAAAATACTGAGAAGCGAGAGTGAATGGATTGACAATTTATGATATTGCAAAAGAGGCAGGAGTAGCGGCGAGCACGGTTTCCCGTGTGATCAACAACAAGCCGGGGATCAAGGCGGAGACACGAGAGAAGATACAGGCTTTGTTAAAGAAGTACAACTACACACCGGATGCGGCAGCCCGCGGTCTGGTGATGCAGTCCACGAAGATGGTGGGGATTCTGGTGGTGGATATTCGTGTGACCCACCATATCGACAGTGCATTTGTGATTGAGCAGGAGCTGACGAAGCGAGGCTACTGCTGTATTACCATGAGCACCGGTCCGGAGGACGAGAAGAAGGCGGAGTATATCAGGATTTTGGAGCAGCGCCGGGTTGAGGGCGTGATTCTGATGGGTTCCATGTTCATGACCGAGAGAGTGAAGGAAAGCATCCAGAAGCATCTTCCCAGAGTACCGGTGGTGATGGTGAACGGATATCTGGATCTTCCCAATGTGTCCGGCGTGCTGGTGGATGAAGATTCCGGCGTGTCGCGCTGTGTGGAGCTGCTGGTGGGAAAGGGACGGAGAAAGATCGCATTTGCACTGGATCAGCATTCGCCGTCCAACAGCCTGAAGCAGCAGGGGTACTGTACGGGCATGAGAGCCTGCGGCATGGGAGAGGAAGACCTGTGGCTGTATGATGTAGGGGAAAGCTCTGTGACTGCGGGATATCAGATTACGGAGCGGATTCTGGAAGAGCATCCGGACGTGGAAGGAATCATATATTCCGTCGATCTGATTGCAGTGGGCGGAGTGCGCGCGGCCTATGACCGGAAGGTGCCGGTGCCGGAGCAGCTTGCGCTGGTGGGAGTGGACAATACCATTTACGGCGAGATCTGCATGCCGAAGCTGACGACTCTGGACAATAAGCTGGAGGCATTAAGTGAAGCGGCGGCGGGAATCCTCTGGGAAGGACTGGAGGGCAAGATTCAGAATAAGAAAGTGATGCTGTTCTGTGAGATTATTGAGCGGGAGACAACCTGACAGCTTTATCTGGCGAAGCTGTCAGAGCCTGCCAGAGCCGTGCGGCGGGAGGTTTAAGGAATCATGAGTTGTATCAAATTTTTTTTGAATTCAAATCGCAATCGATTACGAAATAATGCACTGGAAAAATGAAGTAAATATGGGGTAGTGGGGTTGGCTTTAAAGAAGAATGTGCAATATGCACAAAAAAGCGGGATGAAAAATGTAAAATAAAACAATAAAACCATGCTTGCAATCGATGGCGAACCGTGGTATTATAAAAATACAAACGCAATCGATTGCAAAGAATAAGGAGGGAAGGACGATGATCTTTGGACACATTCAGGCAAGAGAGACAGAGGCGGCTTACGCGGCACCGATCCGGGAAGCCATTCGCTACTGCAGAGAGACGGATGTCTCCGGCCTTGGCGAGAGCCGGTTCGAGCTTAAGGGAGAGGACTTCATCGCACTCATCTGCGACCGGGTGACAGAGGCAAAGGAGAAGAAGCTGCCGGAGGTGCACCGCAGATATGCGGAGCTTCAGTTCATGGCAGAAGGCTCCGAGCTGATGGGCTTTTATCCGGACCGGGGTGACAACGAGCTGCTGAAGGACTGTCTGGAGGAGAAGGACACCCTCTATTATAAGGAGAATCCCGATGCAGAGGAGAAGATGCTTCTGATGACACCGGGAACCTATGCAGTGTTCTTTCCGGAGGATGTACACCGGCCCTTCTGCCAGGTGGATGCGCCCGCCAGAGTGAAGAAGATTGTGATTAAGATTGCACTGGATACGCTTTGAAGCTGATTTTGCTTGTATGTAATAAATACAAACTCAGAAGGGTTCACATATTACGAACAAACTTAACACAATATTTATACAAAACAGACAAAAAATTTATGTCTAATTTGTACAGTTTTTTGAAATCAAAGCATTGAAACATAGTAAGACTTATGATAAAATCTATATACAATCGATTGCAAAAACTTGTAGATTTATCAAAGTGACGAACAAAGTTGTTAAGAAAGGAAATCAAAACAATGTTAAGAATCAAGTATGAAGACATGGTCAATGAATTCAAGCGGGTACTCGTCAGCAGAGGATTTACAGAGAAGAATGCAATCGACGCAGCTACCGTATTTGCACAGAACAGCCTGGACGGTATTTACAGCCACGGCATCAACCGCTTCCCGAGAGTGGTTGAGTACCTGGACAAAGGCGAGATCAACCCGGACGTGGTTGCAACCTGCGAGATGTCCATGGGTGCCATCGAGAGATGGGACGGTCACAGAGGCTTTGGTCCGCTGAATGCAAAGCAGGCTATGGACCGTGCCTGTGAGCTGGCAAAGCAGTACGGAATCGGTATGGTAGCACTTGGCAACAATAACCACTGGATGCGCGGCGGCAGCTACGGCTGGCAGGCAGCAAATCAGGGATGCATCGGCATCTGCTGGTCCAATACGATGCCGAACATGCCGGCATGGGGCGGCAAGAACCGCAAGATCGGCAACAATCCGCTGATTCTGGCAGTGCCGAAGAGCAATGGCGATCATGTGGTTGTTGACTGTGCGGTATCTCAGTTCTCCTATGGCAAGATCGAGGAGGCAAGACTGAAAGGTCAGCAGCTTCCGGTACCGGGCGGCTATGATGAGGACGGCAACCTGACCACGGATCCGGCAGCAATCGAGAAGACCTGGAGAGTGCTTCCGATGGGCTACTGGAAGGGCAGCGGCATTTCCATCCTGTTAGATCTGATTTCCACCGTATTGACCGATGCGAACTCCGTTCAGAAGATCGGAACCTTCGGCGATGAGGTTGGGCTGTCTCAGATCATGATTGCCATGGACCCGTCCAAGTTCAACGATGCAGAGACCACTGACCGGATTGTCAATGAGCTGGTAGCAGATATCAAGTCTTCCGAGCCGATCAGGGAAGGCGGCGACGTATTCTATCCGGGCGAGATTGAGATCAACACCCGCAGAGACAACAAGGAGAATGGTATCCCGGCGATCGAGGAGAAGTGGAACGCCATTCTGGCGATGTAAGAAGGAGGCAGTACAGCATGATTTTTTCATCTATTTATGCCAATGATGATATGAATAAATATCCGAAGGCGATTCAGACCGCTTTGGAGTATCTGAAGTCCCATGACTTTACCGGCATGGAGACCGGTGTGTACGAGATTCAGGGTAAGGAGATCTACGCACAGGTTATGGATGCTCAGACCGGCGCCATCGAGGAGAAGCGTCCGGAGGTTCACGAGAAGTTCGTGGATGTGCAGTTTCTGGCATCCGGCAGAGAGAGGCTGGGCTTCACACCGGATACCGGTAAGTATGAGGTTGACGAGCGAATCGATGAGAGAGACCTGATCTTCTACAAGTCCGTAGAGAACGAGGGATTCATCGAGGCGACTCCGGGATGCTACAGCATTTTCTTCCCGGCAGATGTTCACCGCCCGGCTGTGGCAGCAGACGAGCCGATGAAGATCCGCAAGGTCGTAGTCAAAGTCAGCGTAGCACTGCTGTAAGGCAGAGGAGCGGCATCCCATTCAGAGTGCCGCGAAGCAACCAACAATCAGAACTTTACGGAGCTGCCGGAGTGGCAGAGCTGTAAAAATATAATCTCAGAGAAGGGAAAGTTAGTTATGAAGAAAAAATTATCACTGGTATTGGCAGGCGCTATGGTAGTAGCATCTCTGGCAGGATGCGGCGGCAGCAAGCCGGCAGAGACCACAGCAGCACCGAAGGCAGATGCAGCAGCACCTGCAGCAACCGAGGCAGCGGCTTCTGACGTTAAGGCAGAGCTGAACCTGATCATCGCATCCAACCAGACTTCCTTGGAGAACCCGTACTCCTTCGGTATGGACAAGTTCAAAGAGGTTCTGGAAGAGGTTTCCGGCGGCAAGGCAACCGCAACCGTACATAAAGGAACTCTGGGTGAGAACGAGAACGAGCTGGTTGAGAAGCTTGAGATGGGCGCAGCTGATCTGGTAGTTGCATCTCCGGGATTCATGACCGCAATCGGTGTTCCGGAGGTAGATATCTTCTCCCTGAACTACCTGTTTGACAGCTTTGATCACTGGGAGGCCTGCTTAGACGGTGATTTCGGCGCAAAGATGAAGACCACCATCAACGAGAAAACCGGCAACAACTTCCGCATCATGGCATACTGGACTTCTTCCGTTCGTGACTACTACGGCAAGAAGCAGGTTACCAAGCCGGAGGACTTAAAGGGAATGACCCTTCGTGCACAGTCTTCTCAGGTACAGCAGGAGTTCTGGAAAGCCTGCGGCGCTATCCCGACTTCCGTTGCATGGGGCGAGTTATATCAGGCATTACAGCAGGGCGTTGTTGATTCCGCAGAGAACGACTACACCAGCTTCATGCTGAAAGAGCATCACAAGACTGACAACGGTCACTTCATTTCCGAGACTCATCATGACTACACCACCCGTCTTCTGCTGATGAGCGGTCACAGATATGACAGCCTGACTGACGAGCAGAAGGGCTGGGTTGACCAGGCAGTTGAGGCTTGTACCAAGGAAGAGCGCGAAGTGGTTTACAGAATGTTCAAAGAGTCCAAAGAGAAGGTTATCGCTGACGGCGCAGAAGTTACCAACTTTGAGGATGTTGACATTGCAGCATTCAAGGCACTGGCACTTCCGATCCAGGATAAGTTCGCAGCTGACAACAACATGACGGAAGAGCTTGAGATGATCCGTGCGGCAGCAAAATAATAAGATTTGACTAAAAACGGCTATAGTTACGGGACGCAGCAGTCACCTGGGAGACTGGGTGGCTGTTGTTCCGTTTAAAGGGCCGCTAAGAACCTGTTAAGAATATAAAGGAGAACGAAAATGAAGAAAGCAATTGACATGTTACAGAGAATTCAGATTGCCCTCGGCGGCTTCTTCCTGTGCGTATTCCTGCTTACAGTCGTATTCCAGATGCTGTCCCGCTATCTGGGTATCGCAGCGATGTGGACAGAAGATGTATCCATGTACTCTTTCATCTGGGCTGTATTTATGGGCGCAGGCGCTATGGTTTATGAGAATCGTCATTTCGCATTCACCTCCATCAGTGATATGATGAAGGATCAGCGGAAAAAGAGCATTCTGGCGATTGTTATTTTTCTTATCATGCTGGTATTTGCAGTACTGATGGCATACTATGGCATCCAGACCACCAAGAAGTTCTGGAACTATACCTGGGTCAATATTCCGTCCTTCAAGAGAGGACCGACCTGGCTGTGTCTGCCGATTTGCGGCGTCACCTCTGCGATTTATCTGATTGAACTGATCATAGAAGAGGTTGGCAAGATTACGAAGGGAGGAAACAAATAATGGGTGCATTATTAGTTGTTATGTTCGTTGTTTTCGTAGCCATCGGCGTACCGATTTCCTTCGCGCTGGGCGTGGTGTCTTTCGTAGGTATCAACTCCATGGGAACTATCCCGAATATCGTTGTATTTACCAAGATGTTCAATGGTCTGAACAGCTTTACGCTGCTGGCAGTGCCGCTGTTCATTCTGGCAGCAAACCTGATGAATGAGGGTGCGATCACCGAGAAGCTGATCGACTGCTGTAACTCCATGGTAGGTCACTTCCGCGGCGGTCTGGCATATTCCAACGTACTGGTATCCATGATCTTCGCAGGTATCTCCGGTTCCTCTCAGGCAGATACCGCAGGTGTAGGTAAGATCTTTATCCCGGCTATGGAGAAGCAGGGCTATGATAAGGGAACCTCTGTAGGTGTTACTGCGGCTTCCTCTACACTGGGCTCCATCATCCCGCCCAGTATCACCATGGTTGTATACGCAGGTATCGCCAATGTCAGCACGGGTGCGCTGTTCATGTCCGGTCTGGTTCCGGGAATCCTGCTTGGTCTTGCCATGATGGCAGTGGTTAAGTTCTACTCCAAGAGAAAGAACTTCCCGAAGTGTGAGCGTGTTCCGATGAAGCAGGTGATCAAGCAGACTATGGATTCTCTTCCGGCACTGCTGACTCCGATCATCCTGATCGGCGGTATCGTATCCGGTCTGTTCACACCGACTGAGTCCGCAGCATTTGCATGTATTTACGCATTACTGATCGGTATCTTCTTCTACAAGACCATCAAGGTGAAGAACCTGCCGAGAATCCTGATCGAGACCATGAAGCTGTCTTCTCTGTCCCTGTTCGCACTGGCAACCGCTAACGCGCTGGGCGAGCTGTTAAGCTACTACCAGCTGAACGTGATCGTGCAGCAGTTCTTCATGAACATGGCTGGAGGTAAGCTGGTATTCCTGCTGGTGGTAGTTGCATTCTTCATGTTCGTAGGTACGTTCATGGATGCAGTACCGGCGATGATCCTGTTCGTTCCGATCATTCTGCCGTCCTCGACAGCACTGGGCATCAGCCCGATCATCCTGGGCCTGATCATCGTAGTTACCCTGGCACTGGGCCTGGTAACCCCGCCGTATGGTCTGTGCCTGCTGATTGCATCCTCCATCAGTGGTATTACCATCGAGGATGCATTTAAGGGAACCCTTCCTTACTTCCTGTCCTCCCTGGCAGTTCTGCTGCTGATGGTACTGTTCCCGGATCTGTGGCTGGCAATCCCGGCTACCGTATTCCCGGGTCTGTTCTAAGGAACGGAATCTGATTTCTGAGATTGATTTTGAACGTGGTATAAAATAGAAAAGCCCGTTCGGTGCGAGTGAGTTGCCATCACTCAGGCACCGGACGGGCTTTTTTATATCATAGGAAATTTCGTCCTATGATACAAAAACGCTCCGCGAGGATGCGCACTCCGCGCTTAGGAAATATGGTTGCTGAAGCAACCGCGCTCCGGCGCGAGAGTCCGCAAGCGGACTCTTTGTTGTGTTGCTGGCAGATCGATTACAGTAAGTGTACTTTTTTGCACAGCCGCAGGAGCTTCCGTCCAAACGGCATTTCCGGCAGCTCTTCTTCTGTGACTGCTTTCAACAGGATGATCAGCATGCCGTACACGATCATGGCAAATGGTACGCTGATAAGAAGGGCAATCATATTGCTGGGAATCAGCGCGTGGATGCCGTGGTAGGCGGCCAGTGCGGCAGCGCCCATGATCAGGGCTGCAACCAGCGGTAATACGAACGTGGTCTTTACTTCCTGATGATAATGAAGCGCCCGTCCGATGGCAATCCAGTTCAGCACACAGACCACCAGGGCGAAGGTCACATTGCCGATGACCAGACCGTAGATGCCCATGTTCAGATATTGCAGCATCACGTAGACCAGCACCGCATGGATCGCCAGTGAGATGGCGGAGTGGGTGACGGATTTGCGCATCAGGTCAATGCCCTGCAGCACCGCGTTGGTGACGGTGGACAGGGAGAAAAATACCACGGCAAAGGCACCGATCTGCATCAGGCTGGCGGTGAGCGCGCGGCTGTCCCGGAAAATCAGTCGCATGATCGGGGAGGCGAGAACACCCATACCGACCGCGCAGGGAATGGCAATCAACATGTTGAACTTGATGGTCAGACCGATCTTGTGCTGGACCTCAGCATGGTTCTGCCGGGTTCTGGAGCGGACAATGCTTGGAATCATGGAGGTTCCAAGGGACGATGCGATGGCGACCGGCACATTGGACAGCAGACGGTATTTGCCGCTGTAGATGCCGATCAGGGACAGCCGCTCCTTCTCGGTCAGTCCCTTGCCGCCCATGATCAGTCCGAACATGGAGTTGTCCACGGTTCCGCTGAGCTGGTACACAAACTGACTGAGGATAATCGGAGTCAGAGTCAGAATCAGCGCCGTGTATACGTTGGACCAGGACTCCACCGGAGTGCTCTGAGGTGTCAGGAACAGCTCTGCCCGCTGCTTCCGGTGCCGTATCATCTGAAGTGCCAGGAACAGGAAGGCAGCGATGGCTCCCACCAGAGTTCCCAGTGTGGCGCCGGCTGCGCCGTAGGAGGCAGGATTTTCCCGACCTGCAAACCATGTCATGCACAGGCAGGCAGCGGTGATGCTGACCGCAGCGTTGACAATCTGCTCAATGATCTGGGAAATGGAGGTGGGCACCATATTGCCCTGTCCCTGAAAATATCCCCGAATCACGCCCATAACGGAAAATACCAGAATGGTCGGCGCCATGACCTTCAGCGGCAGCGCACTGCTGGGACTGTTGAAAATGTTGGTGGTGATCCAGTCCGCCTCCAGCAGCAGAAGAAGGGTCATCAGACCGCCGGCAATCAGCCCGAACAGCAGTCCGCTGCGGAAGATGCGCCGGGTGTCCTGATTTCTCCCCTGTACCCGTCTGGCGGCAATCAGCTTGGAGACTGCCAGCGGCAGGCTGTAGGAGGACAGGATCAGCCCCACATTGTAAATCTCGTGGGCGATGTTGAAATAGCCGATACCGTCATCCCCCAGCGTCCGGGTCAGAGGTATCTTGTAAAGCAGTCCGATGAACCGGACCACGATTCCGGCAGCCGCCAGGATGCTTCCCTGGACCAGAAAGTTGCCGGAGTCGGAGTGTTTGGATGTATTTGTGCTCATAAGTACAGGCTCCTCTTGTGTAAATGTCGAAATACATCGCGGCTGCAGGTGATGCGTGCCGCGCTACGGCTAGTATACCACAAATGGAGAAAAATCATAGAGGAGATGTCAACTTCTGCTCAATCCAGTCCAGACGCTCTGCCATGGTTTTATGCGCAGCTGCGATGGAGGCGGGGCCGCCAGTCCGCAGTACCTGAGAGAACCAGTTCAGCAGCTGGTTCACCAGCTCGCGGTCCTCGCCCAGCGTCTCTTCATACAGCCGTTCTCCCCGGGACATCAGAAGCAGGTTTTCTGCCTGTTCCCGGGGCGGACATTTTAACGCCGACAGCTCCTGCATGCGTGCTTCCAGTTCCTCGGGGCTTAAGCGAATCTGCTCCTTGATGATGGTTGTCTCCACTTTCTGACCGAGCCGGTTCTGCACATCCACCTGAAGGATTCCGTTGATATCATAGGCGAAGCGGACAACGACAGTTTCCTGTCCGACAGGAGCAGGCGGGACGTTGATTTCCAAAGAACCCAGCCGCAGGTTGTTGTGGCAGTAGCGGGATTCTCCCTGAAAGATTTCTACTTTAATTTTAGTCTGCTGCTCCCCGGCGGTGAAGTAGACGCCGGAGCGGCTGACGGGAAGGGTGCTGTTGCGCTCGATGAGTGGAGACATCAGCGGATTTGAGGAATCGTCGTGATTGACGATGGCGACTCCCAGAGTAAAGGGGCAGATGTCGGTCAGCAGGACATCCCGGATGTCGGATTTCCGCTCCTTGATTCCGGCGTAGATACCGGCACCGAGGGCAACAATCTCATCTGGCTGCCCTGCAAGAAAGGGTTCTTTTCCCAGCGCCTGCGTGAGAAAACGGCGGACAACCGGCATTTTGCAGGAACCGCCCACCAGTACAATCTGATCAATGTCGGAGATATCCTTCCTGGCATCGGACAGGGCTTTGCGGGCCGCCTGCTCGATGCGCACCAGCAGAGGCGCACAGATTTCAATGAGCAGGGCCGGGGTCAGAATCAGTCCGAGGGTTTCTCCCTGAATCGGGTATTCCAGCATAGCAGCCGGTTCGGTGGTCAGGGTCCGCTTGCACTGCTCGCATTGCTTCAGCAGCCGGGTCTGCATCTGCTCGGACAGCATGTCAAAGACCAGATTGTGCTGCTCACAGAAGTGCTCCGCGATGCGGCGGTCAAAGTCATCGCCGCCCAGATGATTGTCCCCGGCAACTGCCTGAATCTCGATGATCTGTTCAAAACATTCTACCACAGACACATCCAGCGTGCCGCCGCCAAAGTCGATTACCAGAAATTCACAGTTTTCCTCGCCGGTCTCCATGCGGCAGGCAAGGGCGGCTGCGGAGGGCTCATTGACCAGACGTTCCACCCGCAGTCCTGCAAGGGCCCCTGCTTCACGGGTAGCGTAGCGCTGCTCATCATTAAAATAGGCGGGAACACTGATGACCGCCTCCTCCACCGGCTCGCCCAGAAATGCTTCCGTGTCTGCTTTCAGCTGCTTTAGAATCAGAGCGGACAGCTCCTGCGGGGTGAAGGTCTGGTGGAAAAGCCGATAGCGCTGGCTGGTTCCCATGGCGCGCTTGAAGGAGGCGGCACCCTGATGCGGGTCCAGATACCGCTTCTCCTTTGCAGCCGCGCCGGTCCAGACATTCTTTTCTGTGTCAACGTAGACCACGCTGGGGGTAAGGTATGTGCCAAGGGTATTGGGAATCAGGACGGGTCTGCCGTCCTTCCACACAGCGGCAAGACTGTTGGTGGTGCCGAGATCGATACCGATAATAGCCATGAGAAGATCCTCCTATTTATGAACAGTTTGATTGTAGAAAAGCAGCGGGTGGTTAATGCTTTTGACTGGCAAGCAGCCAGTCCAGGGACTCTAAGGTGTCTGTCAGATACCGGATGGCAGCAGTCAGATCCTGGGGTTCCTGTGGAGAAAGCCAGTCCGTGCTGTGTGGGTCCGGACCGCAGACAATGTGGCTGACGAAGCGATTGCCGTCAAATCCGGCATCCGGGAGGAACTGCCATTCACCGGTCTCGGGATTGTGTGTCAGCTTATAACCGGCATGTGGTGCATCCGGCTGTGGCTGACAGGTGCCTTCCATCAATGCCTTTGCTGTGGAGTCCGCGTCAAAGCCATGGCGCATAAGCTGAAACGTATCAGCGCCATGCAGGATGGTCAGGTTTAGCTCCGGCATGGTGCCCCGGAACTGATTTTCCCGGGTGTAACGGAAATAGGTATCAGCCGACATGCACAGCCGCATAGCCAGCATGGGAATGTCCTCAACAGCCTGCCCCGCCAGCAGAATGTGTATCTGGCAGGTATCATCGACCCAGATCTTCCCCGGAAGGAGGTTCTGCCGCGCCGCAGTCAGAAAGCATTCCGGAAGGTAGGTGTCGGCAAGAACCCGGTAGCTGTCATCGGAAGGCGTGTAGTCCAAGTAAAGCCGGAATGTGACGGTAACAGGCTCCGTGCCGGAGGAGCGGTATAAGGCAGCAGTGCTGTCTGCACCGAAAATATCGAACCGGGTGACGGCCTCGTAGATGGCAGGCTCCGATTCCGTGGCGTTCTGGATGCAGCGGATGGATGTTAAGGACTGATTGTCCATGCGCAGCAGACGACCGACCTCCAGCTCAAGCTCCTCCGGGGTATGGGCTGTGAAGGATTTGGTGTTGGTCGAGGTCCCTCTGTCGGTCGAAGAACCGCTGCTGGTCGAGGAACCGCTGCTGGTCGGGAATGCCAGTGTAAAACCGTAGTGGGATAGCCACTGCTGGAAATCGCTGATGTTGTGGTCGGATTCCCGGTGGAATATGACTTCGGAATCGGTGTTCCATTGTTCTGACATGCTGCTTTCTGCCTTCCGGGTATCCTTGCTGTCATTGGATTCATTCTGGGAGGAAAAATCCAGAAAAAGCATAGCCAGCAGGAGCAGAAGCAAACCCAGTCCAATTAAAATGAAGTTGAGTTGATGTTCCTGCTTTTTCATGACCTTTGGACCTCGCAGGGTCGTGGGGGAAATGCCGGTATAGTGGTACATATATGGCTCAAACCGGATGCCGTGGGCAATAATCTGGTCATAGAGGTCTTTTAAAGGGGATGCAGGGAGACTGCGCCAGTTTGCAGGAACCCCATAAAACAGGTAAAAGGCAATGGTCTCAGCCCGTGTGATATCGAATCCGGTATCCCGAAACCACTGCACCAGCATGGATAAAAATGCCGGATCGTAAGCACAGGCTTCAAATTCCGGAGAGTCAAGCAGCTCCTGCCAGAGCCTGATATCATCGAGCAGCCCGGAATCGCTGATGGTCATGACATCCGGAGTCTGCCAGTGAAGATGCTGAATGTGGGTTATCAGCCGCTGTGGGCGGGAGGAAGCGTCCTTTTCTATGCCCTGCGCAATCAGAATGGATAATTCGGTATCCTGGGCGGGGGGAGAGTCGGAAGATTGGTTGGTGTCAGTGGTCATGTTGCTGTCGGTGGTGCGGCTTGTGTCAGAGGTGTGACCGGTGTGGTCGGTATCAGAGGTGTGCTCGCGTTGTTCCGGCAGATTGGTCATGCGAAGCGCAGCTTCATAGGCATCATGAAGCTGTTGAAATTCCTCCGGATGCTCCTCGGGGTGGCATGTACGGCTGAGGCGGGCATAAGCCTGCTTGATTTTCTTTTTATCCGTAGTCGGTTCCAATTCAAGAATGTCCCAGACAGAGCGGTAGTTTTCCATAGTAAACATCACCTCAAATCAGTTCTTGTCAGTGTAATATGGGTTCAGTATAGCACGGCTTTGGCGTTTGGGGGTGAAAAAGCCATTCTCTCAAAGTCTGAATCAGGAGATGGTCATGGCCGGAGACTTTTAATATCCAGCAGCTCTATCAGGGCATCCTGAAGAGTCTTTGAAAAATTGATACCGGCTGATTCTGCTTTTTTGTTGAGCCAGGAAGGAAGGGAGATACTTTTTTTGATTACCCGGTTGTCTACCATTTTGCGGTAAGCGGAATAATCAATATCTACCAGGGAAGTGTAAGACTCACCTTCGCCGAAAAATGCACCATTTTCTGGTCTGATCTGGCTGATAGCAGATGTTTGTGGGATATCCTGTCCGCTGTTTTCCAAGGTGATGCCTTTTAAACCGATGGCATCTCTTGCCATATCGATTGCGTCCGTCATATCTTTGGCTTCTGTTACGATATCCATGTCGGGAACTTCAATTAATATACCATCGTTGGTCTGGGTAAAAATAACGGGATAAATGCGTTTCATAGTAGGGATCCTCCTGAGATCTTTTTGATTCATAATGATTCCCCTACTATTATACGCATTAATGCGCATTGGGTCAATGAATGATACGTATTGATATGCCTAAAGAATTGGTGAGATAGTACCATGATGGGAATGGAAGAAAAGAATTTTCGGATGGAAGTTTTTATGCTACAATAACAGATATTACAAGAGAAAGAGGTACGGAACAATGAAAAAAATCGGTTTTATCGGCGTCGGAATCATGGGAAAGTCCATGGTAAGAAATCTGATGAAGGCAGGTTTTGAGGTGGCAATCTACACCAGAACCAGAGCCAAGGTGGAGGATGTCATCGCAGAGGGCGCCATCTGGCGCGATACGGTGAAGGATTGTGTGGCAGACCGCGATGCGGTGATTTCCATTGTAGGTTATCCGAAGGATGTAGAGGAAGTGTATTTCGGTGAGAACGGCATCCTTGCCAATGCGCCGAAGGGTGCTTATGTGATCGACATGACCACCAGCAGCCCGAAGCTGGCAGTGCGGATTTACGAGGCGGCGAAGGAGGCAGGGCTTTATGCCATCGACGCACCGGTGACCGGCGGCGACAGCGGTGCGAAGGCCGGTACCCTGACGATTCTGGCAGGCGGCGATAAGGAAGCCTTTGATGCCTGCCTGCCGGTCTTTGAGGCTATGGGAAAGAATATCAACTATGAGGGCGAGGCGGGCAATGGTCAGCACACCAAGATGTGCAACCAGATTGCCATTGCAGGAGCAATCGCAGGTGCCTGCGAGGCGCTGGCTTACGCAAAGGGCGTGGGACTGGATGTGCAGACCATGCTGGATTCCATTTCCACCGGCGCGGCTGGAAGTGCGCAGATGAGCAATGTGATTCCGCGAATCCTGAAAGACGATTTCAACCCGGGATTCTTTATCAAGCACTTTATCAAGGATATGAAGCTGGCAGACGGAGAGGCTGTGGACGCTGATGTGAAGCTGGGCACACTGGAGTATGTGCTGGGGATGTATGAGAAGCTGGAGGAGGACGGACTGGGCGAGCTGGGGACCCAGGCGCTGATTAAGTATTATCAGAAATAGCAGAAATGATACAAATTTTTTTGAAATTCAGTATAATGGTTTGTATCAACTCATTGGAGGTTACTGAAAGATGTATGATAGATTGAGAAAAGGACTTGCCGGACTGCTGATGCTGGTTATGACTCTGACCTTGCTGACGGGCTGCAGTGTGACAGGAGGAACTGCTTCTGATACCGGAATCGGTGCGTTCGGAGTTACAGCAGAGACGTCGGAGGCGCAGGTTGAGACTGAGCCACAGACAGAGACTGAAACACAGGCAGAGAGTAAATCACAGGCAGCGATAGAACCACAGTCACAGGTGGTACCACAGTCACAGACAGAATCGCAGACTCAGGAGGAATCGCAGCCCGGGGAGTCGGCAGACGATGTTCTGGATGAGCACGGCAGCTACACATCAAAGGATGAGGTTGCGCTCTATCTGCATACATACGGGCACCTGCCGGATAATTACATGACCAAGAAGGACGCGCAGGATTTGGGATGGGACAGCAAGAAGGGCAATCTCTGGGATGTGGCTCCGGGGATGAGTATCGGCGGAAGTCATTTCGGCAACTATGAGGAGCAGCTTCCGGTGAAGAAAGGACGGAAGTACTTTGAATGCGATCTGGACTATGAGGGTGGCTACCGGGGAGAAAAGCGGCTGGTGTATTCCAGTGACGGGTTAATCTTTTATACGGAAGATCATTATGAGACATTTGAACAGCTGTATTAAGTGATACATGATAAATAAAAATTCCCGCTGCGGCGCCTGGAATCAGGGTTCTTTCTGAATTTTGGGTATTACAAGAAAAAGTAGATATGAAAATATC